>CAZEWR010000048.1:0-39304 GCA_964516175.1 uncultured Fimbriimonas sp.
CGGTTCTGTGCGTCGGTGGGGGGGGTTGGGGTCAGCGGGTTTTTAGGCGGAGGACGGTGAGGGAGGAGGGGGGGATCTCGAGGGTGGTCTTGGGGGCGAAGGGGAGGGTATCGAGTTTGGGGAGGACGCGGGCGGGTTCGCCGAAGCGGTTCTCGGCGAGGGGGTCGCCGGTGAGGACGGTGCGGGCGGCCCGGGGGGCGAGGCCCTTGATCGAGGAGAGGTCGACGGTCGCCCGGATGGGGGTTTCGGCGCGGCTGACGATCTTGACGATCACGTCGCCGGACTTGGACTCGCGCACCACGGAACTGGCGAGGGTTCCGCCGGCGGTCTCGACGGCGGCGGGGAGGTGGAAGTCGCCCGCGTTGCGCATGAAGAGGCGCTGGACCTCGTAGTTCACGCTCGGGCAGACGGTGCGGTTGTCGAAGTAGATGAGGTCGGGGCGCCACTGGGTGTGGCCCTGCTTGGCGAGGAGGGGGGCGTAGGAGGCGAGGCGCACGACGTCGCCGTCGCGCTCCAGGCCGGTGAGGTAGGCGGCCTCGGCGAGGGCGGCGCGCAGGGTGTTCTCACGTCCCTTCTCGTGGGCGGCGTACTCGCCCGCGTAGACCTTGGCGGCGCCCCGGTCGTAGCCGTCGTAGCGGGCCAGGTTGTCCCAGAACCAGTCGGGCGGCATGTAGTAGTGCTCGTCCACGAGGCCGAGCCGCTCCTGGCGGGCGAACCTCCATCCCGCGTCGAAGTCCTCGCCGCTCGGGAAGGGGCCGACGGTGCCGATGAGCTTCAGCTTGGGATAGCGGGCGCGGACGGCGTCGTGGACCATCTTGAAGCGCGACTCGAAGACGGGGGTGATGGCCTCCTCGTTGCCGATGGCGAGGTATTCGAGACCGAACGGCTTGGGGTGTCCGGCGGCGGCGCGCACGCGGCCCCACTTCGAGGTCGCGGGGCCGTTGGCGTACTCGACGAGGTCGAGCACGTCCTGGATGTAGCCCTTCATGGCGGCGAGGGGGAGGGCCTCCTGGCCCTTGCCCCAGTTGGAGTCCGTGTTCTGGCAGGAGACGGCGGCGGGGACGACGGGGAGGGGCTTGGCGCCGATGTCCTCGCAGAACTGGAAGTACTCGAAGTAGCCCAGGCCGGTGGTCTGGTGGTAGCCCCACTGGTTGGGCTGGGCGCGGCGCCCTTCGACGGGGCCGACGGTCTTCTTCCAGTCGTACATCCCGCTCAGGCCGAGCCAGCCGCCGTGGACGACGCAGCCGCCGGGGAAGCGGACGAACTTGGGCTGGAGGTCGGCGATGGCTTGGGCGAGGTCGGGGCGCAGGCCGTTGGCCCTTCCCCGGAAGGTCTTGCGGGGGAAGAGGGAGACCATGTCGAGGCCGGTCGCGCCCTTGCCGGAGGCGAGGACGACGAGGCGGCCCCCTTCCGTGTCGCCGCTCGACACGAGGGTGGCGGTCTGCTTCCGCCAGTCGTCGGAGGGGGCGCCGAGGACGGCGCTCGCGAGGACGGCGCCCGCCTCGTTCTCGAGCCTTACGGTGATCGTTCCGGGCTGGCCGGCGAAGGCGCAGGCGAAGAGGGCGAGGTCGTAGGTTTCGCCCTTGCGCAGGACGATACCGTCGAAGCCCTCGTTGCGCAGGCCGACGGCGCCCTTCTCGACGACGAGGGAGACGTAGTGAGGGTTGTCGGGGTTGAGGGGGGCGCCGGTGCGCAGGCTGGCTCTTCCCTCGCCGCCGCGCTCCTTGACGAGGGTCCAGGCGGTGAGGCCGTTCCACTCCTTGCGGTCGAGGGGGGAGTACTCGAAGGAGCGGTTCTGGACGAGCTCGGCGTAGAGGCCGCCGTCGGCGGCGGCGTTCAGGTCCTCGAAGAAGATGCCGAACAGGTCGGGGCTGATCGGCTTGGGGGCTCCGGCGACGACGATGGAGGCGAGGAGGGGGAGGATCATGGCTTTGGGGGCGGCTTCGCCACCGGGGGTTTGGCCCATCGTACTCTATTCGTCCATGCTCAAACGCTTTAGCCAAATATGTCTAAACATTAGGACATAATTAAAGGTCGGAGCTCACCGATGATCTTTCCCCTGCTCGCCTTGTCGTCGGCCGCGGTCGTGGCCCCCGTTCCGAACCCCTACGCGGCGGAGGGGGCGCGGCTGACCCTTCAGACGATCGAGCGCTTCTACGACCGGAAGGCGGGGATCTGGCGACCGCCCGTCGTGTCGGCGGAGAGCGTCGGCGACCAGGGCTACACGTTCTGGCCTTCCCTCCTGGCGTGGCAGGCGGTGATCGAGGGGGCGAAGGTGGACCCGAAGGCGTGGAAGCCGCGGATCGCGCCGTTCTACGACGCGCTGGAGCAGTATTTCGACCGGGCGGGGCACGCGTACTGCGCCTGGAAGTGGTTCGAGGGCAACGACGACAAGTTCTACGACGACAACACCTGGGCGGCGGTCGCGTGCATGGAGGCGTACGAGATCACGCGCGAGCCGCGGTACCGGAAGCGGGCGGTCGAGATCTTCGACGGCTTCGTGAAGGGCGGCTGGGACGAGCGGCCCGGGCGGGGCGGCCTGCGGTGGGGCACGAAGGCGGGGATCGAGGACCGCAAGGACCGGACGGTGTCGGCCACCGCCGCCGGAGCGCTCGCCGCGCTGCTGATCGCGAGGCACCAGGACGGGGCGGCGAACCGGAAATGGGCGAAGCGGGCGCTCGATTGGATCGACACGCGACTGAGCTTGCCGAGCGGTCTGATCCAGGACGGGGTCAAGGACGACGGGACGGTGATGACGACGGTCTGGACCTACAACACGGGGGTTCCGATCCGCGCGGCGGTGGAGTATTCCCGGCAGACGAAGGACGCCGCGACCCGGAAGTGGGCGGTGCGGATGGGCGACGCCTGCCTGGACCGGAGCCTCTCGCCCCTGTACGACGGCGCGGTGAAAGAGCCCTCGAAGCGCTACTGGTGGGACGGCGTCTACTTCGCGCACTACCTCGTGGACGGGCTGCGCGAGCTCGGGCGGCTGACGGGCGACGGCAAGTACGTGCGGGAGGCGCGGCGGGAGGCGGACTACTGCAAGGCGACGCTGCGGGACGAGGACGGTCTCTACTGGCGCAACCTGCGGCCCTGGACGATCGACGCGCGGCGGACGGAGGCCTTCTGGAAGCTCTCCGGGCAGACAGGCCCGGCGCTCGCGGCGGACGCCTCGGAGCGCTCGATGGAGCCGTCGGCGCTCGCGAAGCCCGTCGCGGAGCGGCCGATGGCGAAGACGGTCCTCGCGAACGCGGGGGCGGCGCGGATGTTCTGGCTTTTGGCCCACTAGGGGCCCTCGGCGCTACCTTCCGCCGAGGCCGCTGAGGGCGACGCCCTCGACGAAGTAGCGCTGGGCGAAGAAGAAGAGGGCGAGGACGGGGAGGAGGGTGAGGGTGGCGAAGGCCATCATCAGTCCGGGCGAGCCGCCGCGCTCGCTCTGGAAAAGCTGGAGGGCGTAGGCGAGGGGCATGTTCTCGGGCGCGTTCACGTAGATGAGCGGGCCCATGAAGTCGTTCCAGGCGCCCATGAAGGTCCAGATGGCGACGACCGCGAGGGCGGGGCGGACCTGGGGCAGCATGATCGTCCAGAACGAGCGGAGCACGCCCGCGCCGTCGATCTTGCCCGCGTCCTCCAGCTCGCCGGGGATCTGCGAGAAGAACTGGCGCAGGAGGAACACGTTGAACGCGCTCGCGAAGAAGGCGGGCACCCAGAGGGGATAGAGGGTGCCGACCCAGCCCAGGGAGCGGAACAGGAGGAACCGGGGGAGGAGGGTCACCGCGCCGGGCAGCATCATCGTGGCGAGCAGGAGCCGGAAGAGAAGTTCGCGCCCGGGAAAGCGCAGCCGCGCGAAGCCGTAGGCCACCAGGGAGGAGCTGAGAAGGGTTCCGACGACGCTCATGACGACGAGGACGAGGGTGTTGCGCAGGTAGACGAGGCCGTGGTCGGTTTCCGGGGGCATCGCCTCCAGGGCCTCGGTGTAGTTCAGGGTGCGCAGGCCGACGTCGCGGACGGGCTCCAGCTCGGCGGGGAGGAACGTGCCTTCGCGCCCTTTGAGCGACGCGGGGGTGAGGTAGCGCACGAGGCGCCGTCCGTCGTCCAGCTCGCGCGCGACGAAGCCGGTGAAGCCCTTTCCGGCCACGACGGGCGCGTCCTTGGGCACGATCCGGAAGGCGTTCGCGGGGGCGGCGAAGGAGACGCCGCGCAGGCTCGACGGACGCTGCACCTCGACGAGGTAGGAGCCGTCGGAGGTCCTTCCCGCGAGGGTCGCCTGAACCCAGCTCTCCCGGTAGCGCCCTTCGAGCAGGGGATTCTGGGGATCGAGGTAGGGGACGGTGCGTTGCACCCGGGGGATCCAGACGAGGCCGCGCGTGCCCGCGAGGTCGCGATCCTCCTTGAAGCTCGTCACGAGCAGCCAGGCGAACGGCAGTCCGAACACGACGCAGCCGACGGCGAGGGCGAAGGCCTTGGCGAGTCCCCTTCCCCGCTTCCCGACCGCGGCCATGGCGAGGACGGCGGCGACGGCGAGGGCGGCGAGGCCGAGGGCGGCCCCGCCGCCCAGGGCGATCCTTCCCCGGAGGATCTCGATCCGCGCCTCGGGGTCGAGGCGGACGAGCAGCCCGAAGCCGACGGCGAGGGCGGCCCAGACGGCGGCCTCGATCCGCCGGGCCTTCGAGGGGTCGAGGAGCGTTCCGGCGATCCGGACCAGGGCGAGCGCCGCGCAGACGGCGGCGGCCCACGCCGGGAACGGCATCACGAACCAGACGAGGGGGATTCCGAGGCCGCCCCGCGCGGCGGGGGTGAGCGCCGCGAGGAGGAGCAGGAGCCCGCCCGTGCCGAGCCACGCGCCCCGGGCGGCTTTCGAGGCGCGGGCGGTTTTGGAGGCAAGGGCGACGACCAGGGCGGCGGCGCCGAGCCAGGAGGCGAGCGTGCCCAGGGCGAAGAGGAGGTTCGAGGTCAAGGCTTCGCCTCGTCGTGGACCCAGAACGGCGCGACGCGGAACTGGACGAGGGTGATGAGGAGGACGACGGCGAAGAGGGTCCAGGCGAGGGCGCTCGCGTAGCCCATCTTGAAGTAGGCGAAGGCGTTGGTGAACAGGTACTTGGCGGGTACGAGGAGCGCGTCGCTCGGCCCGTTGCCGCCGTCGCCGGCCATGATGTAGACGCGGTCGAACTCCTGGATCGCCCCGATAAAGCCCATCACCGCGTTGAAGAACAGGATCGGGCTCAGCATCGGCAGGGTGACGCTGAAGAAGGCGCGCGACGGGCTCGCGCCGTCGAGGTCGGCGGCTTCGTAGAGGGAGGCGGGTACGCCTTTGAGGCCCGCGAGCCACAGGATCATGCCGCTGCCCGCGCCCCACACGCCCATGAGGATGAGGGCGGGCTTGGCCCACGCCTCGGCGGTCAGCCAGCCGGGGGCGGGGAGGTTCATCCAGGGGCCGAGGGTGGCGCTCCAGGCGGCGTTGACCAGTCCCGAGCCCGCGTCGGGGCGCAGGAGCCAGATCCAGAGCACGGAGCTGGCGGCGACGGGAACGATGGCGGGAAGGTAGAAGACGGTCCGGAAGAAGCGGATGCCGGGCACGCCCGCGTTGAGCAGGAGGGCGACCGCGAGCCCGGTGACGAGGCCCAGGGGCACGCCGACGCCCGCCAGGTAGGCGGCGTTGCCGAAGGCCTTGAGGACGTTCGCCCGGTCGGGCCCGGCCATGTCCGCGTAGTTCCGCAGGCCGACCCAGCGCGGGGGCGAGAGGACGTCGTAGTCGGTGAAACTAAAGAACAGGGAGGCGAGCATCGGCCCGGCGGTGAGAGCGAGAAAGCCCACGATCCAGGGGGCGACGCAGAGGAGTCCCCAGCGCGCCTCGCCCCGCGCCAGGCGACCGAGACGCGCGCTCCGCCGCACCGTCGCGAGCGCGGCGCCGCCCAAGAGGAGGAGGCCGCCGGCGACCGCGGCGGCGAGCCCGAAGGAGACGACGGGATAGCCCCGCTTCGCGGCGAGCCGGTCGAGCTCGCGCTGGACGGTGGCCTGGCCCGCCTCGAGGGCGGCGCGGGGCGCGAGCTTCCCGAGCATGGCGGCCTCGGTGGCGCGGACGTGCTCGTCCCAAAGGAGCTGGCCGACGATCGTCGGGGGGCGCACCCGGGCGTGGTCCATGAGTTCCATGTGAACGCGCAGCCCTTCGGCGAACTTCGGGTCGGCGGGCTTGTAGAGGCGGTAGAGGGCGGCGTTCGCGGCCTTCAGGGCCTGGATGCGCGGCAGGTAGACGCGGCCTTTCGCCCGGTCGGCGGAGGCCTGGGCGCGGTTCTCGACGAGGCGCCCTTCGAGACTCGTCGCGAACCGGATGAACTCCCAGGCGAGGTCGGGATGGGGGCAGCCGCGCGGCATGGCGTAGCTGAAGCCGCCGATCCAGGTGATGAAGCGGTCCTTCTCGTTCTTGAACCTTCCGACGCCCGCGTAGCGATCGTCGGGGACGGGCGGCGGGGCCACGCCGAAGTCGAGAGCGGGGCCGAAGCGGGCCAGGCCGGGGAGGGACCAGTCGCCGTCGATCTTCATGGCGACCTTCCCCGAGACGAAGGGGTCGTTCTCGCCGCCTTGGAAGCCGGACTGGAAGACGTCGGCCTGGGCGTAGCCTCCGAGGAGGTCGTAGCCCTCCTTCATGAAGGCGAGCGCGCCCGCCGCCTCGTCGGAGGCGAGGGTGCACCGCGTCCCGTCCGCGGAGAGGAACCGGGCGCCGTTCTGGAAGGCGTAGAGGGTGAGCCAGGCGTTGCCGAAGTTCGGGATGAAGCCCGCGCGCCTGCCCTTCTCGGTGAGGGCCGCGGCGTAGCGGCGCATCTCGGACCAGGTGCGCGGCGGGCGGCGCCAGTCGAGCCCGGCGGCGGCGAGGGCGTCGCGCTTCCGCCGGAAGAGGCCGCGGTTCCAGTAGAGGGCGCGATCGTCGGCCCCGGTGGGGATACCGTAGACGCCGCCCTGGTAGGTCGCCTCGTCCCAGGCCGCCGCGTAGTAGTCCTTCCGGCGGGGGCCGTCGGGAGTCTTCGCCAGGTAGCCGTCGAGCGGGAGGAAGGCGCCCCGGCTCGCCCAGTCGCTGATGTTGAAGCGCGCCTGGTAGACGAGGTCCGGCGCGGAGCCGCCCACGATGGCGGTGAGCAGCTTCTGGGGGTTCATGCCGCCCGCGCCGAGCCCGAGCATCCGGATGTGGACGCCCGGGTGGCGGGCCTCGAAGGCCTGGGCCACGGCGAGGGTGCCCGCGATCGCGGTGTCGGGATCCAGCTGGGCGCCCCAGACGGAGAGCGTCGTCTCGGCGGAGAAGGCTTGCGCGGGAAGGGCGGCGAGCAGGGCGGCGAGGCCGACGAGGAGGGGTCTCACGTTCGGACGAACGCCTTGAGGGTGGCGCACTCCTCGGGGCCAAGGGGCCGGACCGTGTAGCGACCGACCGATGCGGGGACGATGAAGGTCTCGGCGTAGTGGACGACGAACGGCTCGAAGTCGCCCTCGACGACGGCGGCCTCGCCCTGGACGAGGTTCAGCACGTTCACGCCGCCCCCCGTGTCGTGCGGCACGGGTCCGGTGAACCAGTGGCGGCGCGTCTCGATGAACTCCGTCTCGTGGAGGCCGGTGCGCTCCTCGCGCCAGCCCGGGCCCTCGGCGATCGGCTCGAACCGGTTGACGAGGTTCTCGCGCGTCCATTCGGTCCCACGCGTCCAGTCGATCACCCGCCCGCCGTGCTCCAGGTAGATGGGCCGGGGCTTGCCGTCGAGGCCGAGGCGGCCCCAGTCCCAGAGCTTGAAGGTGAAGATGTAGGGGGTCGCGGAGATCTCGAGCACCATCGCCTCGGCGCCGGAGCAGTGGACGGTGCCCGCCGGGATGAGGAAGTGGTCGTGGGGCTTCGCGGGCCAGCGGTTCGCGAAGCGGTCGGCGTCGAAGGGCGCTTCGCCCTTCTGGGCCGCTTCGAGGGCGGCGATCATCCCCTCCGGCTCGACCCCGTCCTTCGTCCCGAGGTACACGCTCGCGCCGGGTCCCGCGTCGAGCAGGTAGTAGCTCTCGTCCTGGGTGTAGGGCATCCCGAAGGCGCGTTGGATGTACGCCGTCGTCGGGTGGACCTGGAAGGAGAGGTTCCCGCCGCCGACGGTGTCGAGGAAGTCGAAGCGGATGGGGAACTCGTCGCCGAACCGGGCGTAGACCCCTTCGCCCAGGAGGGCGCGGGGGCGGTGGAACACGAGGTCGATCGACGGCAGCTCCAGGCGAAGGTCGCCGAAGCCGAGAAGGAGGCTGTTCTCCTCAGGGACGCAGTCGAAGCACCAGCCGTAGTTGGGCGGCGCGGGGTCGAGGTCGCAGACCGTTCTCATCCACTGCCCGCCCCAGGGGGCGGGGTCGAAGAACGGCACGACGCGGAAGGGGCGGCGCAGGCAGGCCTCCAGCCCCTCGCGCACGGCGACGCCCTCCGCCAGCTTCGGGCGGGCGGGGTCGTTCGTGTCCAGGACGAAGTCCCAACGGTCGATGAGGGGCCGCTTCCAGCGGTCGGCGACGCGCCAGTCGACGAAGAAGGCGCGCTTGTACTGGAGGCTCCACCTCTCGTCGCGGTTGTCGGTCCCGAGGTTGTCGGCCTCGTCGCGGCGGAAGCGCATCTGGGCCTCCCAGCGGGCGAGATCGGCGTAGACGAGACGGTCGCCGCGGGCCGGGTCGGGGTCGTGCAGGAGGGTCGCGCCCACCCCGACGACGAGGACCCGCCCGTCGGCCTCCGCGATCCGCCGCCGCGCCGCCTCGATCCGCGCGGGGTCGAAGAACGCCGGGAGGTCCAGGCCGGACAGGAAGCCGAACACCGGATCGTCACCGCCCAGGAAGGGGGCGACGAGAGCCTCGATCTCGGCCTCGGGGCGCATCAGTTCGCGGGGGTCGATCGTCAGGACGGGGGCCAAGCGGGCGGCGAGCTCGCGGCGCACGGCGGCCTCGTCGACGCCGGGATAGCACTCCACGGCCAGCACGCCGCGCGTCTCGGCGAGCCGCGCGGCGACGGCGTCCCAGCCTTCGACGCACCTTCCCTCAGGGTCGGGCACGGGGACGAAGGGCGTCTTGTCGTAGTTCGGGCTTCTCATCTGTCTCTTTTCAGCAGCCATTCGCACGCGACGAGCGCGGCGTCGTCTCCCCGTTCCGAGGCCACCACGCGGGGCGCTCCGCCGGGGGTCCAGGCGTGGCGACGAACGTGGTCGCGGATCGGTGCGAGCACGGCCTCGCCGCTCGCCATCACGCCGCCGCCGAACACCAGGATCTCGGGATCGTAGGCGTGGACGAGGCTGACGGCGAGGGCGCCCCAGACCGCGAGGCTCCGGTCGCGGACCCGGACGGCCTTCGCGTCGCCCGCGCGGGCCGCCGCGAAGACGGCGGCGTAATCGCGGAACCCCTCGCCCACGACGGGCAGGGCGGCGGTCGAGGCCTCCGTCTCCCAGCAACCGAGGTTGCCGCAGGGGCAGGGGCGACCTTCGACGTGAGCGGTCATGTGGCCGCCGAGGATGCCCGCCGCGCCTTGGCGTCCGCGCAGGACGCGTCCTCCCGAGACCACGCCGGTACCGATGCCGGTGCCGAGGGTGACCATCACCACGTCGGAGGCTCCTTGGGCGGCGCCGTATCGCCATTCGCCGACCGTCGCCAGACGCGCGTCGTTGTCCACGGCGAAGGGAGCGCGGAACTCGTCCCTCGCCCAGGCGACGAGGTCGATCCCCGGGGCGTCGCGGTACTTGCCCACGTCGCCGACGATCCGGTCGCCGTCGACCAAGCTGGGGAACGCCAAGCCCACGCCTTCGACCGGGCGGTCCGTCAGCCCCTGGAGGGCGGCGGCGATCCGGGGGAGGGCGGGGGCGAGGCCTTCGTCCGAGCGGGCGTCGATCGACGTTCGCGCGAGGACCTCGCCGCCTTGGACGAGCCCGAGCTTGATGCGCGTCCCGCCCGCGTCCACCGCGAAGATCGCCATCAGCCGCGTTTGAGGTCCATCCGTAGCGAGTGGATGTCGGACCGGTACCAGTTGACGTTGAACTCGACGGGCTCGTCGTTCGCGTCGAGGGTCGTCCGCTTGCGCAGCAGCAGGGCCGAGCCCGGCGCGACATCGAGGGCCGTCGCCAAGGCCTCGTCGGCCAGGCAGGCGGTGATGTCCTCGAGCGAGCGCACCGGGACCACGCCCGACGCCTCTTCGATCGCGTCGTAGAGGGGCCGGTCGAAGTCCTCGTCGTCCCTCATCCCGAGGCGCGGGTGCACCCAGGAGACGGTGAGGACGACGCGCTCGTCGAGCCATCCCCGCACCCTCCGGATCCGCAGGGTCTTTCGCACGCCCTTGAGTTGGAGGGCGTTGCGCACCTCCTCGTCGGGATCGACGAGGTCGACTGACAGCTCGTAGTTGCGCACCTGGACGCCGTGGGCCTTCATCTCGCCGGTCAGGCTGTGCCACTCGGCGACCCCCGACTGGAGCGGGGGCTTCGCGACGCGCGTGCCGTGGCCCTGCCGACGTTCGACGAGCCCCTCGTAGATCAGCTTCTGCATCCCCGCGCGCAGGGTGCTGCGGCTGACGCCGAGCTGGCGCGCGAGGCTGACCTCGTCCGGCAGGAGCGAGCCGTCGGCGTAGCGAGGCTGCCGGATGAGGTCGCGAAGGAGCGCGTCGATCTGGGCGTGCAGCGGCAGTCCGCTGCGCCGATCGATTCGGAGCGGCGCGTCTAGGGGGGGCTCGATGGTCATGGTTGTACCGGATGCTAGCGCAAACCCTACTTGATCCCGTTCGCGTCCTTGATCTTCTGGATCGTGGCCGCCTTGGCGGATTCCGGCATCGGCCCCTTCTGTATCCGCTCGATCTGCTGCTGGGGGGTTAGGCTCTTCATCTCGTCGATGAGTTTCTGCTCCTGCGCGGTGTGCGCCGGCACGGCGTCCGGGTTGTTGCCGCACCCCCCGAGGAGGGGGGCAGCGAGGAGCGCGACGGCCAGAAGGGCCCAAGGACGAACGGTCAAAGCCCCTTGCCCCACTCGGGGATGTCCTGGACGTCCTTGAGGAACTGCGCCGTGTAGCCCGGCGCGTGGGCCTCGTTCACGGCGATGCTGCCCCACATGTCCTGCGCCACGGTCTGGGACGCCTGGACGTTCTTCGCGTGGCCGTCGTAGAACGACACGTTGGTGGCCCGGTTTTTGGTGCCAGCGACGCACGAGGTCGGCGTGCCACCCGCCGGGATGCCGTTCGCGGTGCATCGGTAGCGGATGTGGTCGGCGCTCGTCTCGGTGAAGTAGATGCGCGAGTTCGCGATCAGGATCGTGTTCGCGGGAGCGCTGAGTTGGGTGACCGAGCCCGGCCTTCCCGTGACCTTGTCGACCTGCCACTGCCCGATCATGCTGACGTAGTCCCGAGGGTCCATGTCCTTGTTGTTGAGTTCGTTGACGCCCGCGCTCGCGTTCATCGCGTAGCCCCTTGGGAAGCGGGTGGTCTCGTCGCCCGGCCCCTCGGCGGCCGGCCAGTTCCAGTAGATGGGCGAGAGGTCGGACCAGGCGGCGTCGTTCATCACGGACTGGTAGATGCCGCCCTGCCCGGGCGTCTTGTAGGGGGTCCCGTCGTTGTAGTCGCGGCCGCCGTTCTTCACGTACGGGGCGGTGCCGTCCTTCCAGGAGTGCATCCGCGCGGTCCACCAGTCACCCGGTTTGTCGACGATGCGCGAGAGCGGTTGGACGTCGTCGCTGTCGGCGGTGTACATCGCGTTGCTCGTGGCGAGCTGCTTGATGTTGGACAGGTCCTGCGTCTTCTTCGCGGCCTGCTTGGCCTGGGCGAAGACGGGGAAGAGGATGGCGGCGAGAATCGCGATGATGGCGATCACGACGAGAAGCTCGATGAGGGTGAAGGCTTTGCGCAGGGCGGTTGGTTTCTTCATTGAGGGCCCACGACGGCGATCGTTCGCCGTCCAGTGGTCCATTCTACGCCAAACATTTAAATGTTTGGACAAATCGCGAAAAGAATCGGGTGAAATAGCGGGGGAAGCCCACGATGATCAACGAAGTCCTCCTCGTCCACCACACGCACACCGACATCGGATACACCCATCCCCAGCCGGTGGTGTTCGAGCTGCACGACCGCTTTATCGAGCGCGCGCTCGACCTGGCGGACGCGACGGCGGACGAGCGGGACGACGCGCGCTTCCGGTGGACCTGCGAGGTGACCGGCGTCACGCGCGCCTGGTGGGACCGCGCCTCGAACGACGACCGCGACCGGTTTCTAGCCGCCGTGCGGCGGGGGCAGTTCGAGGTCGCGGCGCTCGAGTGGCACCTGACGCCCTTGGCGGACCTGCGGATGCTGGTCCGCAGCCTGGCGAACGTCCGCTTCTTCCGGGAGCTGGGGGTTCCCGTGCGCTCGGGCATGAACACCGACGTGAACGGGGCGCCGTGGGGCCTCGTCGACGTGCTGCTCGACCACGGCGTCGACGGCTTCTCGATGGCGGCCAACTCGCACTTCGGCGGCCCGGTGTCGCCGCGACCGGGCGCGTTCCGGTGGGGTTCTGCGGACGGGCGCGAGCTGCTCGTCTGGAACGGGTTCCAGTACTGGCACGCGGCCAACGTGCTGATGCGGATGCCGTCGTCGGTGGACGAGGTGGCGCGGGCCATGCCGCCCATCCTCGCGGAGGCCGAGCGGCGCGGCTACGCCCTTCCCTACCTACCCTTGCAGATCACGAACCCGCACCATCCGGACAACGCCCCGCCGGACGCCACGCTCGCGGCGTTCGTGCGGGAGTGGAACGACCGCGACCCGGCGGTCCGGATCCGTACGGTCCTGCTCACCGAGGTCTTCGACCGGCTCCGCCAGGAGGCTCTGCCCCTCGTGACGGGCGACTGGACGGACTACTGGAACTTCGGGGCGGGCAGCTCCGCCCGCGAGACGACGGTCCTGATGGAGGGGTTACGGGTCTTGGACGCCGCCCACGAGGTCGCCGCGTGGTCCGGCGCGCCCGAACGGCGCGAGCAGGCGCACCTCGACGCCGCCCACGACCATCTCGCCCTCTACGCCGAGCACACCTGGGGGGCCGACTGCTCGATCACCCGGCCCGAGTCGATCGAGACGCGGATGCAGTGGGCGACGAAGTCGGCCTACGCGTACCAGGGGCTCGGGCACGCCCGGATCGTGCTGCGGGACGCCCTGCATCGGCTCGCACAGGAGGCGGGAGGCGAGGAGCCGACGCTCCTCCTCTACAACCCCCTACCGGTTCCGGTGCGCGTCCCCATGCGCCTTCCGGTCGACGGTCTCGACTGGCCCCTGACGCCGGGCGTCCACCACCGCCAGCGGCTCGACGGTGCGCTGGGCAACCTGCCGGAGGCGGCGACCCGCTGGTGCGACGTCGAACTGCCCGCCCTGGGCTACCGGACCTACCCGGTGACAGCGCTTCCCTTCGCCGCTTCCGAAGGACTGGAGTCGGGGCTAATCGGCATGACGAGCACCCGCGAGTTTATCGAGTCCGAACGGGTGCGCCTGGTCTTTCCGCCCCAGGGGGGCGTCGAGTCCCTGACGGTGGACGGCGTCGAATACGTCGGAGAGGTGGAAGGCCTAGGGTTCGGGGTTCCTATCCTGGAAAGGCCGGCGGGCGGGTCCCGGTCGGAGATCATGAAGCTCGACTTCAGCCTCTTCGAGCCCGCCGAAGGCTGGGTTCGCGACTGGCCCCGCGTCCAGACGAAGGGCAGGCTCCTGAGCCAGCGCAACGGGCCCGTCGAGGGGGCCGCCGAGCAGATCCAACTCTTCGAGATGGACAACGGCGACCGGGTCGAGGTCAAGTACCGGCTCTTCGCGGGCGCTACGAAGGTGGAGGTCGACGTCGTCCTGGACAGCGCGGGCGACACGAGCCCGTATTCGCTCACGCTTCCGTTCACGCTTCCCGAGCGGGGGGCGACGACGTGGCACTTCGACACGGCGGGGGCGGTGGTCGAGTTCGACCGGGAGCAGCTTCCCGACGCGGCCCGGCACTTCGTCACCGCGCGGCGCTTCGTCAGGATGCAGACGGAGGCGGCAGGCCTCTCGATCGCCACGCCGGACCTTCCGCTGTGGAAGTTCGGCGGCACGGCCTTCGCGCCGACCGACCAGTTACAGGCGGCGGAGCGGCGCCCGGCGATGCTGGCCTGGCTCGCGAACAACTACTGGGAGGTCAACTTCCTCGCGAACCAGCAGGGGCAGACCCGCTTCCGCTTCCATCTGATCCCCCATGGCCCGGAGTCGGTCGACGTCTCGTACGACAGGGCGCTGCCGTCGATGGCGCCGCCGCGCCTGCACGCGTACCGCGAGATGGGTCCGGTCCAGCGGACCGGCGGCTCATTGCTGGGGATCGAGGGCGACGGAGTCTCGCTCGAATCGGTGGCGAAGGACGGTTCGGACACCGTGCTCGCCCTCCTCAACCTGCGCGAGGAGCCGAACGCCGTCGTCCTGAGACCGGACGCGCTCGCCTGGGACGAGGCGTGGCTCGCCGGGCTCGACGGAACGCCGCGCACCCCGCTCCCCCGAACGCCGGACGGCGGCTGGAAGCTCGACCTTCCGGGCCGAGGCCTGAGCGGGGTTCGGCTGGTCGCAGGCGACCGGGAAGCCTAGGGCCGGTCGTCGGGAAACATGATCTGCGCCGTCTGCCACAGGTAGCGGCGCCAGTTTCCCCACTCGTGCCCGCCGGAGCTTAGAACCCAGAAGTCGCGGACGCCGTGCCGGTTGAGGATCGCCATCGTCGCCTGTCCGTTCTTCAGGGCGATGTCCGTCTCGCCTTCCGCCATGTAGAACGGGACGCGTAGGAGAGTCTCGTTGGTCTTGGGGTCGTCGAGGACGGATTTGAAGCTCTCCTCGACGGCGGCCAGCTGTTCCGGGAAGTAGCCCGAGCTGTAGACGTAGAGCTCGCTGAAGACGTCGAGGTGCGCGAGGCCGGTGTTCATCACGACGAAGCCCCCCATAGAGAGCCCGGCCAGGGCGCGGGATTCGCGGTTCGCCCGCGTCCGGTAGTGGTCGTCCACGTAGGGGACGATGTTCTGGACGTACTCTCGCGAGCAGTCGTCCAGCACGCCGGGCGTCGGGGGAAGGCGTGAGGCGAGTTCCCGGGTGTTCGGCATGACGACGATCATGGGCTTCGCCTTCTTCGCGGCGATGAGGCCGTCGAGGACGTTCTGCGCGCGGCCGCCGCCCTGGGGCGGGAGGGCGGTCCAGACGGCGTCGTCTTCCCCGCCCCCGTGGTTCAGGTAGAGCACGGGATAGCGGGCGTTCGGGTCCTTGTCGTAGTCCGGCGGCAGGTAGACGTGCATCCGCTTCTCCCGGCCCGCGAAGTTCCGGTACGTGGCCTGCACGACGCGGCCGTGCGGCCCGTCCGTCGGGGCGTAAAAGGAGGCGTCCTCCATGCGAGGCAGGGCGGGCAGGATCGGGAGCGGCGTTGGGCCCGGCCGGGGCGAGGTCCGCGGAGGCGGCGGGGCCTGTCCGGCCTGAGGCGGGAGGACGAGCGCGGCGAGGAGAGAGAGTCCGAGCGGCATGGGCGGTGACGGCGGGCTACCGGAAGACGCGCTGGGCGAAGAGGTAGAGGTCGTTTTTCCAGACGGGCCAGGCATGGGCGCCGGAGTCGACGTGCCAGACGTGGGGGACGCCCTTGGCCTTCAGGTAGCGGTGGACGCCCTGACCTATGTCCATCAGGCCGTCCTGGTCGCCGCACGAGACCCAGAGGAGCTTGAGGGTCTTGGCCTTCTCGGGGTCGGGCACGAGCCGTTCGGGCGGAAAGGTGTTGGGGGCGGAGGAGAAGCCGCCGACCCAGGCGAAGGTCTCGGGGTGGGCGAGACCGAAGTCGAGGGACTGGCCGCCGCCCATGGAGAGTCCCGCGAGGGCGCGGTGGTCGCGGTCGGCGAGGGTGGGGTAGCGCGCGTCGACCCAGGGGATCACGCTGCCGAGCAGGTCCTTGTCGAACTCGCCGAAGGCGGGGGCGGTCGCGAAGACGTTCCCCGTCGCGCGGTCGTCCTTCTGCGCCCGGCCGTTGGGCATCACCACGATCATGGGGACGAGTCTCTTCTCGGCGTAGAGGTTGTCGAGGATGGCGCCGGGGGCGCCGTTGTCCGCCCACTCGCGCTCGGTGCCGCCGATGCCGTGCAGAAGGTAAAGGACGGGGTAGCGCTTCGCGGGGTCGTAGTCGGGCGGCGTGTAGACGAGCAGCCTGCGTCTCGTCCCGACGGACTTCGAGTCGTACTCCACCGTCTCGATCCTTCCGTGCGGGACGCCGTCGCGGGACCGGTCGAAGCCTTCCGGGGCGGGCGGGAACGCCGCCTTGTCGTCGGGGCCGAGAAGGATCGGTCCCGGCGCGCGCTGGGCGAGGGCGGCGGGGGCCGCGAGGGCGAGGGCGAGGAGGAGCGTCGTTGCGATCTTCATGGCGCGGCTTCTATCGTGGCTCGGGCTTCTTTGGGGAGAGGAGGGCCGGGGGCTCGGGCGCCCGGAGGGAACGGTCCCGGTCGTTCCGGGGCCACGGGGAGACGGTCGCGCCTCGTTCGGGCTTCGCGGAGCCCGTGGCGGGCACGGGGTCGAAGACGGCGAAGCGAAGGCGTTCGGGCGAGCCGCCCAGGGCCCGGTTCCGGGTGTCCGCCTCGGGCAGGCGCCGCCCGCCGGCCGTCGTCAGCTCGGCGGCCCGGACGTCGGGCACGTAGAAGCGGAGGCGGCGCAGCGGGCGGGGCAGCCTCTCGTCGCCCCGATCCACGGCGGCGCGCCAAGCGATCCGCAGGCTCGGATGCTCGGCCTCGCGAACCAGGCCGAGGGTCGCGTTGAGCGCGCCCGGAAGGTAGGAGAGGGAGACAACGATCCCTTTCGAGCGGGCGAGGTCCAGGGCGCGCCCCAGTTCGGCGAGGGCGAGGGCGCGGTCGGCTCCGCCCGCGAGGGCGGTCGCGCCGAGGACGATCCGGGGAGCGCCGAGGAGCAGCGCGACGTTCACGACCTCGGCGAACGGCCCGCGTCCCGCGTGCCAGGCCGAGGCGTAGCCGACGATCTCCAGCCCATGGCCGCGGGTCTCGTCGCGCGCCGCCGTCGCGCGCCCGGCGTCGCCGGCGGGAACGTGGCCCTCGGACCAGACGATGCCGTCGAGGCGCGACGTCGAGGCGAAGCCCACCACCTCTTCCGACGACGAGGCGCGAAGGAAGCGGGAGGCGACGGCGATCCGAAACGGGCGGGCTTGGTCCATCTTCGGGCTTGGGGCATCGTCGAACGGGGAGGCCCGTCACGCGCGGGGGGCGTGACGGGCCTACTTTCCGGGGGGACCGGCGGGCGCGCCGCCCGCGGGGGGGCCGCCGGCGAGACCTTTGTAGTCCTTCATCGCCGCCGCGAGCTGCTCCGGCGTGGGCTTGCTTCCCCGGACCGCCTTCGCCTGTTCCTCGACGCTCGCAGGGCTGTTCGCGTCGTTCCCACATCCCGCGACCATCAACGGAACCGCGACCATCACCATCATCCTAATCTTCTTCATGTTAGCTCCGTCAATCGATGCGACGTGCCCGGCCCGCCCGATGGGGGCGGGCCGGGCGGTGGACCCTTTCCTTTCGTCCTCTACTCGTGGCTCGCCATCCAGAGGCTGGGCTTGCCGCTCGTCTTGCCGTCGTCGTACTCGCCGAACTCCCACCAGTTCTTGCCGTTCACCGGGCTGTTGGCGTTGGGCACGGTCGCGACGGGGTTCATGGCCTTGGCGTGGCCGTCGCAGAACACGAAGTTCGAGGTCTTGCCGCTACGGACGGAGACGGCGCCGTTGATCCCGTAGGGGAACTTGCCGCAGGCGGAGGTGCCCAGCTGCGTGGTGCCGCACTGGTTGGGGAGCTGGCGGTTGATGTAGTAGTACCAACCGGTGAAGATCCCGTTGAAGAAGGCCGAGTAGTTGGGGTCGAGGCCGCCGGCCTTCAGCTCGTCGGAGTGCGACTCGGCGAACATGACCACGTCGGCAGGCTTGTTGACGGAGGTGGCGCTGACGACGGACTCTCCCGGGAACAGCATGCACATGACGCCCTTACAGCCGCCGCCGCTCGTGAGGCCGTTGGGGGAGTAAGAGGTGGTCAGGCCCTTCCAGGCGTCGGGCGTGGCGACCTTGCCGCCCATCGAGTCCTCCGGCGATCCGTAGAGGCCGTTGGCCTTGAGGTAGGGCGCGATGGCGGGCCCCCACTGGAGCTGGCCCCAATACTGGTCGCCGCAGCCCGGCGCGGTGAAGCACATCCAGGCGGAGGTGCCGGACGGGAAGGTGTCGTCGGCGTCGCCCTGGTAGATGATGACGCCGAGCGAGAGCTGCTTCTCGTTCGAGAGGGAGGCGGTCCGCTTCGCGGCGGCCTTGGCCTGGGCGAACACGGGGAAGAGGATGGCGGCGAGGATCGCGATGATGGCGATGACGACGAGCAGTTCGATGAGGGTGAAGGCTTTCGTTGCTTTCATGGCTAGGGACTCTTCAGTGAGCGCGGATCGGGCCGGTGGACTCTCGGACGTCGAGGCCACAGTCGTAGAGGGTCGAGGTCGCCGCCGAAGGGGACGAACCCTCCTCGGCGGCGCGAACGAGGGCGAGAAGATGCGAGGTGGCCTCGAAGGCCATGCGCTCGACGGGCTGACTTACGGAGGTCAGGCGGGGCCGCGTCGTCTCGCACAGAGGCGAGGAGTCGAAGCCGACGACCGACACGTCGCCCGGGACGGAGACGCCGAGCCGCTCGCACGAGGCCAGCACGAAGCCCGCCAGCTCGTCGCTGAAGCAGACGAGGGCGGAGTGGGGCGCGTCCGGCGCGGCGTAGCGGGCGAGGACGCCGTGGTCGCGGTCGAGGACGAGCACGTCGGGCTCGGGGAGGCCGGCGCGGCGCGCGGCGGAGCGCAGGGCCTCGGCGCGGGCGACGCCCTCGACGCTGCGTTCGCTCACGGGGTCGATCGCGAAGGCGAGGCGCTCGTGGCCCAGGGCGACGAGGTGGCCGACGACGCGCCGCATCGCGCCGTCGTTGTCGGCGCAGAAGGTCGGGACGCCCAGGACGGTCCCCGGGGGCGCGTGCATCATGACGACGGGGACGGACGCCTCCTGGAGGGCGAGGACGGAGGCCTCCGTAAGGTCGGGGCGGCACCAGAGGACGCCGTCGAAGCGGCCGTCCGAGACGAAGCCGGGATCGCCCTCGCGGATCAGCCGGGGGCAGAGCGAGAGGGTGTAGTCGTGCGGGAAGAGGGCGTCCATGACCCCGTTCATCACATCGCCCCGGTAGGAGCTGTGCGAGCGGAAGTGGCCGAAGTTCTGGAAGACGACCGCCACCTGGCCCGTGCGCCCCTTTCGGAAGGTGCGCGCCATGTGGTTCGGCTGGTAACGCAGGTCGCGCGCCGCCTGGCGGATGCGCTCGGCCTTCTCGGGCGCGACCGTCACCTTTCGGTTGCCCGCGCCGTTGAGCACCGCGCTGACCGCCATCGCGGAGACCCCCGCCCTCTCCGCCACGTCGCGAATCGTCACCCTCATCTTCTTATTTACGGGTAAATAACCCGACTCCGGCATTATGCATCGGATTTCTTTTCCCAGGAGGTTTTTCGCCCTGTCTGAGAGTTTTTTATGTTCCGGCGCCTCTTTTTCAGGCGAGATAAGGCTCGGATCGGGAGCCAACGAGATTGGAAGGAGCCAAAACGGCGCTATTTATGGGTAAATAGGAACCGGCGCCTCATCGCACCGATGCGAGAAGCGCCGCCAAAGGCGACCATGCTCCTCCTCCCCTTCTTCCTGCAAGAGCCCGCGCGTCTGGCCCTCGATCTTTCCAAGCCCGGCGTGGCGGTCAGCCCGAACCTCTACGGCCACATGACGGAAGAGATCAACTACTCCTACGACGGCGGCCTCTACGGGGAGCTGGTGCGCAACCGCGCCTTCCTCGACGACGCCCAACGGCCCGCGCACTGGAGCCCCGTCGGCGAAGGCGCCTCGGTCGAGCTGCAGAAGGTCGGGCCGAGCGCGGCGCGGCCCATGGCGCTCCAGGTTCGCGGCGGCGCGGCGAACGAGGGCTACTGGGGGGTGCCGGTGCGCCCCGCGACGTCGTACGCCCTCTCGGTGTGGGCCAAGACGGACGGCGCCGGCCTCCTGACCGCGAGCCTTGAGTCGCCCGACGGATCGACGGTGTACGCCAAGGCGGACGTCAAGGGGATCGACGGCGCGTGGCGCCCGCTCAAGACGACGCTGAGGACGTCGAGCGGCGTCGCGCCGACGAAGGAGGCTCGTCTCGTCCTCCGTCCGGCCACGGGGCGGACGGTCTGGCTCGCCCAGGTCTCGCTTTTCCCACCCACCTACAAGGGTCGGCCCAACGGCAATCGGCCCGACCTGATGCGGATGCTGGCCGACATGCGGCCCAAGTTCCTGCGCTTCCCCGGCGGCAACTACCTGGAGGGCAACGCCCCCGCCGAGCGATTCCCGTGGAAGGAGACGCTCGGTCCGGTCGAGGGGCGGCCCGGCCACCGGTCGCCGTGGGGCTACCGCTCGACGGACGGGATGGGGCTGCTGGAGTTCCTGCTCTGGTGCGAGGAGACGAAGGCCAAGCCCCTGCTCGGCGTCTACGCGGGCTACGCGCTCAACGGGCAGTACGCGAAGCCGGGCCCGGAGCTGCAGCCGTTCGTGCAGGAGGCCCTGGAGGAGATCGAGTACGTGGTCGGCGACCCGAAGACGACGCGCTGGGGCGCGCAGCGGGCCCGGGACGGTCATCCGAAGCCGTTCTCCCTGGAGTGGGTGGAGGTCGGCAACGAGGACGGGTTCGACAAGTCCGGCTCGTACGAGGCGCGGTTCGTGCAGTTCTACGACGCGATCCGGGCGAAGTACCCCGCGATCAAGGTGATCTCCAGCACGGGCGGCACGGACTCGCTCGGGGCGAAGTTCCCCATCGTCCAGCGGCGGCCCGACCTATGGGACGAGCACTACTACGGCGAGGCGTGGGACATGATGGCGATGGCGACGAAGTACGACGCCTACAGCCGGAGCGGCCCGAAGGTGTTCGTCGGCGAGTGGGCGGCCCACGACGCCGTCGCGCCCTGGCAGGCGGGGCCGGAGGCGGGGCCGACGCCCAACCTCAAGTGCACCCTCGGCGACGCCGCCTTCATGACGGGCCTGGAGCGCAACTCGGACGTGGTGGAGATGGCGTGCTACGCCCCGCTTCTCGTCAACGTCAATCCGGGCGGGCGCCAGTGGTCGCTCAACCTGATCGGCTACGACGCGCTGAGCAGCTTCGGCTCGCCCTCGTACTACGCGCAACGGATGTTCGCCCAGAACCTGGGCGACCGCACGGTGCCCCTGGCCCTCTCCGGCGTTCCCACCCAGAGCAAAGGGGAGCGCACGCTTCCCTCGCTGTTCGCGTCCGCGACGCGCGACACGCGCACGGGCGCGCTGTACGTGAAGCTGGTGAACGCGCTGCCGACGCCGCAGACGGTCGCCTTCGACCTGCAGGGCGGCGCGGTGCGCTCCGAGGGCACGATGACGGTCCTGAGCGGCGGCGACCTCAAGGCGATGAACTCCATCGCGGAGCCGACGAAGATCGCGCCGAAGACGACGAAGGTCGGCGGCCTGGGAGCCTCGTTCCGCCAGACATTGCCGGGCTACTCGGTGGTCGTGCTGACGCTCAAAGGGGCGAGATGATCGCCCTCGCGGCGTGCCTGCTGATGAGTTCCGGAGAGAAGGCGAAGAACCCGGTCCCGTGGGCCGACGTGCCGGACACGTCGATCGTTCGAGTCGGGGACCGCTACTACATGAGCAGCACCACGATGCACCTGAGTCCGGGACTTCCGATCATGAAGTCCAAGGATCTGGTGCACTGGAAGCTGGTGAGCTACGCGTACCGGACGCTGGGCGAGGACGACGCGCTGACGCTCCAGAACGGGAAGAACGCCTACGGCAAAGGATCGTGGGCTAGCAGCCTTCGCTACCACGACGGCGTCTTCTACGTCTCGACGTTCTCCTCCACCACGGGCAAGACGTACGTCTTCTCGACCCGAAACCCGGAGCGGGAGGCTTGGAAGGCGGTCTCGTTCTCCCCGTCCCTGCACGACCACTCCCTGTTCTTCGACGACGACGGACGAGTCTACATGGCCTACGGGGCGGGCGATATCCGTCTCGTCGAGCTCAAGGCCGACCTTTCGGGGCCGAAGCCGGGCGGCTACGACGACGTGATCGTCCGCGACGCGAGCAAGGTGGCCGGACCGAAGGTCGGCCTGCGCGCCGAGGGTTCCCAGCTTTTCAAAGTGAACGGCAAGTACTACCTGTGCAACATCACCTGGCCGCAGGGTGGGATGCGGACGGAGATCGTCCACCGCGCGGACCGGATCACCGGTCCCTACGAGGGGCGCATCCTGTTCCAGGATCAGGGCGTCGCCCAGGGCGGCCTCGTCGACACGCCCGACGGCCGGTGGTACGCCTACCTTTTCCAGGACCACGGCGCGGTCGGGCGGATCCCCTACCTCGTGCCAATGCGGTGGGAGGACGGCTGGCCCGTGGTCGGCGAAGGCGGCAAGCTCCCGGCGACGCTCGACATCCCGGCCGGCGGGAGCACGGTCTCCGGCATCGTCGCCTCCGACGAGTTCCGGGGCCGGAAGCTCGGTCTCGCGTGGCAGTGGAACCACAACCCGGACGACCGGCTCTGGTCGCTCGCGGCGCGCCCCGGCTGGCTCCGTCTCACGACGGGCCGCGTGGACGCGGAGGTGACCCAGGCCCGCAACACGCTCACCCAGCGCACCTTCGGCCCCGAATGCTCCGGCACGGCGGCCCTCGACGTGAGCGGAATGCGGGACGGCGACCGCGCGGGCGTGGTCGCGCTCATGAACCGCTACGCCACGGTGGAAGTGAGGATGGAGAACGGCGCGAAGTCGATCGTCATGGTGACGAAGGAGAGCGCGGAGCCCACGGACGGAGCGAGTGCCCCCTTGGGCCAGAACCGCGTCTTCCTGCGGGCGGCGTGCGACTTTCGCGACCAGGCCGACCTCGCGACGTTCGCCTACAGCCTCGACGGAAAGGCGTGGACGCCCCTCGGCAAGCCGTTCCGTCTCCGCTACGACCTGGTCCACTTTATGGGCTGCCGCTTCGGCCTGTTCAACTACGCGACGGCGGCCCCCGGCGGCCACGTCGACTTCGATGCCTTCCACATCGCCGAGGGCCACGTCGGTGAAGGCCCGACCTCCGTAAAGCCATGATCGCGCTCGCGGCCCTGCTCGGTCTCGCCCCGTTCGCCGCCCAGGCGGTCGGCGTCCGGACGGACCGTCCGGACCACGTCCTCCAGCCGGGCGAGAACCCCATCCTGCGCGACGCCTTCACCGCCGACCCGGCGGCGATGGTCTACAAGGGGACCGTCTACCTCTACACCGGCCACGACGAGGCGAAGGGCAAGGAGCTGTTCACGATGCGGGACTGGCTCTGCTATACCTCGAAGGACATGCGCCACTGGACCCCGCACGGTCCGCTCCTCTCGGTCAAGGACTTCAAGTGGGCCAAGCAGGACGCCTGGGCGAGCCAGGTAATCGAGCGCAAGGGACGGTTCTACTGGTACGTCGCCACCCAGCACGACGCGACGCATCCGGGCATGGCGATCGGGGTCGCGGTCGCGGACAGCCCGCTCGGCCCCTTCCGGGACGCGCGCGGCTCGGCGCTCGTCACCGACGACGCGACCCCGAGCAAGAACCCCTGGGACGACATCGATCCGACCGTCTTCACGGACCGGGACGGCGCGAGCTACCTCTGTTGGGGCAATCCGAACCTCTACTTCGCGAAGCTCAAGCCCAACATGATCGAGTTCGACGGGCCGATCCAGCGGATCGAGCTGCCGAACTACACGGAGGGGCCGTGGCTCCACCGGCGCGGCGACCTCTACTACCTGACCTACGCCGCCTTCGCCCACCAGGGGACCGCCGAGAAGATCTGCTACGCGACGGCCCCGAAGGTCACGGGGCCCTGGACGTACCGCGGCATCCTGACCGGCTTCGCGAAGAACAGCTACACGATCCATCCCGCGATCGTGGAGTTCAAGCGGAACTGGTACCTCTTCTACCACAACGCGAACCTGACGCTCGACGGGCAGAGCGGAGCCACGGGGCGACGGAGCGTGTGCGTCGAGCGTCTCGAATACCATCGGGACGGCACGATGGAGCCGATCGAGCAGACCGACCAGGGCGTCGCCGCCCTCTCCAAGCCATGATGCCCCTTCTCCTTCTCGTCCCAGCCTGCGTCGCGGGGCTCCCGTCGGCGCCCAAGGCTCCCGCCGCCCTCTATCCGTTGAGCGCGGTGCGCCTGCTTCCGAGCCCCTTCACGGAGGCGGTGGCTGCGAACCGGACGTACATGCTCGCGCTCGACCCCGACCGCCTGCTCGCGCCGTTCCGGCGCGAGGCGGGGCTGACGCCGCGCAAGCCGCCCTACGGGAATTGGGAGAGCATGGGACTGGACGGCCACACGGCGGGCCACTACCTCTCGGCCCTTGCGGGCATGGTCGCGGCGGGCCACGATCCCGACGGCGAGTTGAGGCGCCGCCTCGACCATATGGTCGACGAACTGGCGGCGTGCCAGAAAGCCTCCCCGGACGGCTACGTGGGCGGCGTACCCGGCAGCGCCGCGCTCTGGAAGGCGGTCGCCGGAGGCGACGCCGACGCGGTCAACGGTCGGTGGGTGCCCTGGTACAACCTGCACAAAACCTTCGCCGGCCTGCGCGACGCCTACGAGGTCGCGGGCGTCGCGCAGGCGCGTCCCGTCCTCGTCCGCCTCGCCGACTGGACGGAGGGGGTGACCAAGGGGCTCTCGGACGAGCGGATGCAACGGATGCTCGGCCAGGAGCAGGGCGGGATGAACGAGGTCCTGGCCGACGTCTCCGCGATCACCGGCGAGCGGAAGTATCTCGTCCTCGCCGAGCGGTTCAACCACCGCGCCATCCTCTCCCCGCTGGAGCGGGGAGAGGACCGGCTAACCGGTCTCCACGCGAACACGCAGATTCCTAAGGTGATCGGGTTCGAGCGGATCGCCGCCCTGACGGGCGACGCGAAGGAAGATCGCGCCGCCCGCTTCTTCTGGGACGACGTCACGGGCAAGCGCAGCGTCGCGTTCGGGGGCAACAGCGTCTCCGAGCATTTCAACGATCCCAAGGATTTCGGCGGGATGCTGGAGCACCGCGAGGGGCCGGAGACCTGCAACACCTACAACATGCTCCGGCTGACGGAGAGCCTGTTCCCGAGGGAGCCCGAGGCCAAGTACGCCGACTTCTACGAGCGGGCGCTCTACAACCACATCCTCTCCTCGATCGACCCCCGCCACCCCGGCTATGTCTACTTCACGCCCATCCGCCCCGGCCATTACCGCGTCTACTCCCAGCCCGGCGAGGGCTTCTGGTGCTGCGTCGGCACCGGCATGGAGAACCCCGGCCGCTACGGGCAGTTCGTCTACGCCCAGGCGAAGGACGGCCTCTACGTCAACCTTTTCGTCCCCTCCGAGCTGAAGGACAAGGCGCGCGGCCTCACGCTACGGCAGGAGACGCGGTTCCCCGACGAGACGCGAACCGCCCTCACGCTCCGGCTGGCGAAGCCGTCGCGGATGACGCTCTACGTTCGTCACCCCGGCTGGGTCGCGGCGGGCGCCTTCGGAGTGCGGGTCAACGGCAAGCCCTTCCCGGTGGAGACGGCTCCCGCCTCCTACGCCGCGATCACGCGCCTTTGGAAGACCGGCGACCGCGTGGAGGTGGCGCTGCCGATGCGGACCACGGTCGAGCGGCTGCCGGACGGGTCGGACTGGGTTTCGATCCTGCGCGGCCCGATCGTCCTCGCCACGCCCACGGGGACCGGGGACCAGACGGGCCTCTTCGCCGGGCCGGGCCGGGGCGACCACGTCGCGAACGGGCCGCTCGAGCCGCTCGACCGGATGCCCGCGCTGCTCGCGAGCCCGGAGGCGATCCCCGGGCACGTCGTTCCGGACCCGGCGAGGGGACCGATGCGGTTTCGGCTCGTCGGGGTGGCGACGTCCGGCGGCGAGGCGGGACTGCCGCTGGAGCCGTTCTTCCGCCTTCAGGAGTCGCGCTACCAGATGGTCTGGAAGGTCACCACGAAGGAGAGGGTCGCCGCCGAGCGGGCGCGGCTCGCCGAAGAGGAACGGGCCAAGCTCGCCCGCGACGCGGCGACGATCGACCGCGTCGCGGTGGGTGAACAGCAGCCCGAGGTCGACCACGCGATGAGCGGCGACGGCCTGGAGACGGGATTCTACAACGGCCGCCGCTGGCGGCACGGGAAGACGATCCAGTACGTCCTCGACCTACGCGGGAAGAAGGCCGCCGACCTCGAAGCCACCTACTCCGGCGGCGACGCGGGGCGCACCTTCGACGTGTACGCCAACGGCGTTCTCCTTGCCACCCAGGAACTCAAGGGAGAGCGGCCCGGACGCTTCTTCGAGGTCCGCTACCCGCTCTCCCCGGCGGCGCTCGCCGCCGCGCAGGACGGCAAGGTGACGGTCCGGTTCGTCGGAAAGGGCACCCTCGCGGGCGGTCTCTACGACGTGCGTCTGTTGGAGGCGAAACCCTAGAAGACAAGCTCGATCCTCCCTCTCCCCGGCCTCGCGCCCCTTACGCCTTCCGCTCCGAACGAGACTCGACGATGATCCTCTTCCCCGCCCTGCTGGCCCTCGCCACCCCTCAGTCCACGCTCTCCTCCCCCACGCCCGGCCTGCGCGAGCTCGCCAAGCGGCGCCACCTGACGCTCGGAACGGAGGTTCCGTTGCGGAACCTCCAGAACGACGTGGACGGGGGCCGCTTCGCGGCGACGGTCGCGGCGAACTTCGACATGATCGAGCTGGAGAACGAGTTCAAGCCTCCGGCGGTGTGGAAGGGTCCCCGCGACTACGACTTCGCCGCCGGCGATTTCGTCGTGGGCGCGCCGGGCGCGAAGGGCTGGGCCCAGAAGCGCAAGCTCAAGGTCCGGGGCCACGTCCTGATCTACGCGAAGGACGAGGGCTACACCCTGCCCCAGTGGCTCAAGGGACCGCAAGGCGACGTTCCGAAGGAACAGGCGGCGGCGATGCTGCACGACTACATCCGGGCGGTCGTGGGCCGCTACAAAGGGAAGATCGCGATGTGGGACGTGGTGAACGAGGCGATCGACGACCGACCGAACAACGGCAACCCCTTCAACCTGCGCAACACCTACTGGTTCCGCAAGCTCGGACCGGAGTTTCTCGTCCTGGCCTTCAAGTGGGCGCACGAGGCCGACCCGAAGGCCGAGCTGTACTACAACGAGTACTCGGTCGAGAACGGGAGCGAGAAGGGCAGATCGATGCTGGCTCTCGGCAAGTGGCTCAAGGCGCAAGGGGCGCCGATCACCGGCTTCGGTCTCCAGTATCACATCGACGGGCGGACGACGATCGCGCCGGGGGACGCCTACTACGGGTACGTGGAGGCGATCCGCAAGCTCGGCCTCGCCTACCAGATCACGGAGCTCGACGTCGCGATCCCGGTGAAGCCGACTCCCCCCGGCGACGCCGAACGGGGCCTCGTGCCCTCGGATTCGGCGGACCTCGATCGGCAGGCCGAGGTCTACGCCTCGGTCTTCCGCATGGCGCTCGCCTCGAAGAACTGTCACGGCGTCCAGACCTGGGGCTTTACCGACCGCTACTCGTGGATTCCGGACTTCAGTCGGGGACGCAACGGCGCGGCCCTGCTGTTCGACAAGGAGTACCGGCCCAAGCCCGCCTACGCCGCCGTCGAGGCCACGCTTCGCAAGTAGCCCACCTTTAGATTCGAAACGACCTCCGCGCCCATGCCTCTGCTCACGCTCTCCCTCGCCGCCTTCCTCGTCGCGCCGCCGCAGGAGCCCGCGATCCTGACCCCGCCCGCCCCGGCCACGCCCCGCATCAACGGCCCTTCCGTCTTCGGCGTGCGCCCCGGCTCGCCCGTCCTCTACACGATCCCGGCGTCGGGACAGCGACCGATGGCGTTCTCCGTCGACCGCCTCCCTTCCGGCCTGCGGGTCGACCCCACCACGGGCGTCCTTTCCGGCAAGCTCAGGCGGAAGGGCGAGTACACCGTGATCCTCAAGGCGAAGAACGCGCGCGGTCTCGCGGAGAGGCCTTTCCGCATCGTCGTCGGCGACCGCATCGCGCTGACCCCGCCGATGGGCTGGAGCAGTTGGAACTGCTGGGGCGCCGCCGTCAGCCAGGATAAGGTCCTGGCCTCCGCCCGCGCCATGGTCGAGAAGGGTTTGCGCGACCATGGCTGGAGCTACGTCAACGTCGACGACGGCTGGCAGAGCAGGCGCGGCGGCCCCCGGCTCGCGATCCAGCCCAACTCGAAGTTTCCCGACATGAAGGCGCTGGCCGACGACGTCCACGGACTCGGCCTGAAGTTCGGGATCTATTCGACGCCCTGGCGGGGCAGCTACGCGGGCTTCGTCGGGGGCTCCGGCGACCGGAAGGACGGGGGCTACGACTGGATCGACGCCGGCGACCACACCGACGACTACCAGATCGGCAAGGACCCGAAGGGCGCCGACCCGAAAAAGTGGGGCAACTGGACCTTCGGCAAGGTCGCGTTCGACGACCGCGACGCCGCCCAATGGGCGGCATGGGGCGTCGACTACCTCAAGTACGACTGGTTCCCCAACGACGGCCCCCACGTCGAGTCGATGGCCCGCGCGCTCCGCAAAGGCGGTCGCGACGTCGTCTACAGCCTTTCGAACACCGGCCTCTACGATTCGGCGGAGCTTTACGCGCGCACCGCGCAGGTCTGGCGCACGACGGGCGACATCAACGACTCGTGGGGCAGCATGGCGGGCCACGGCTTCTCGCAAGACCGCTGGGCGAGCTTCAACGGGCCCGGCCACTGGAACGACCCCGATATGCTGGTGGTGGGCAAGGTCGGCTGGGGGCCGCAGCTCCACCCGTCCCGTCTTACCCCCGACGAGCAGTACACCCACATCTCGCTGTGGTGCCTCCTTTCGTCCCCGCTCCTCCTGGGTTGCGACATCGCGCAGATGGACGACTTTACGGTCGGCCTCCTGACGAACGACGAGGTGCTCGCCATCGACCAGGATCCGCTCGGCAAGCAGGCGACGCAGATCGGCGACGACGACGGGCGGATCGTCTACGCCAAGACCCTGGAGGACGGCTCGACCGCCGTCGGCCTTTTCAATCGCGGCGACGCCGAGGCGACGGTCTCCGTGAACTGGGGACCTTGGGGATCGCTCGCCAGCGCGTACGGCGGAAAATACATCGTCCGCGACCTCTGGCGGCAGAAGGACCTCGGCGAGTTCAACGGTCGGTTCTCGACGAAAGTCGCCCCCCACGGCGTCGTGCTCGTGCGCCTGATTCGCCCGAAGGATTGACGCCAAAGCTCCTTTACTCAACCGCAAGCTTTCCAAGATGAACAAACGGCCTTTTTCCAGACTCGGCTTTCCGCTCGTCGCCATCCTTCTCGCGGGGGTCGCGCTCTCCGCGTCGGCCGCCTTCGCGCCCTCGCCCGAAGGCACGACCGAGGAGGCGTACTGTCCGACCTGCGCGCTCCAGGTCGCGGTCGCGGGCCGCGTCACGCACCACAAAGACCCCGCCTCGGTCGCCATCCAGGGGGCGGAGGACGCGAAGGACTACCGGGAAGACGTCAACGGGCCTCGTTTCACTCTCACGATCCCCCGTCTCCCAGCGGGTCGGTACGCCGTCCGGATCGGCGTGGTCGAGACGGAGGCGAAGGGACCCGGCGAGCGGGTTTTCGACGTGACGTCCGGCGAGACCACGCTGGCGAGAGCGTTCGACATCTTTGCCGCCGCGGGAGGCGCGTACCGGGTCGCTACGATCTCCGGCACGGTCGCGCACGAGGACGACGCGCTGCGCGGCCCCCTGACGATCGTGTTCTCGGCGAGCAAGGGGAACGCGAAGTTCAACACGCTCGAGGTGAGGAACGCGGCGGGGAACGTCGTGGCGTCGCTGGCCGCGTCGGAGCTGGCGGACGCCTTCAGCGCCGTTCAGACGAAGGCGCCGGAGACGCAGGGACCGGCGATCTGGCGAGATCCCTCGAAGCCCGTCAAGGCGCGCGCGGACGACCTGATCCGGCGCATGTCGCTGGCGGAAAAGGTGTCGCAGCTGCGGAACGACGCGCCGGGCATTCCCCGGCTCGGCCTTCCGGCCTACAACTACTGGAACGAGGCGCTGCATGGGGTCGCCAACAACGGGGTCGCTACCGTCTTCCCCGAGCCGGTCGGGGGCGCCGCCTCCTGGAACCCGGAGCTGCTCCGACGGGAGGGCCGGGTCGTCGGCATCGAGGGCCGCGCGAAGTTCAACGACTACGCCACGAAGCACAACGGCGACTCGAAGTGGTGGACCGGCCTCACCTTCTGGACGCCCAACGTCAACGTCTTCCGCGACCCTCGTTGGGGGCGGGGACAGGAGACGTTCGGAGAGGATCCCTACCTGACGGGCGAGATGGGCGTCGAGTTCGTCAAGGGCATGCAGGGGAACGATCCGAAGCACATGCTGGCGATGGCCTGCGCCAAGCACTACGCGGTGCACAGCGGACCGGAACGGGATCGGCATCGCTTCGACGCGGTGGTCTCGGAGCGCGACCTCTACGACACGTACCTGCCGCAGTTCGAGCGCGTGGTGCGCGAGGGCAAGGTCGGAGGCGTGATGAGCGCGTACAACGCGGTGGACGGGGTGCCCGCCAGCGCGAGCCCGTTCCTGCTCACCGACCTCCTGCGCAAGCGCTGGGGATTCGAGGGGTACGTCGTGTCGGATTGCGGCGCGATCGGGGACATCTGGGGAGAGCGCCAGCACCGGTACGTGAAAACGCCGGAAGAGGCCGCGGCGGCGGCGGTGAAGGCCGGGTGCGACCTTTGCTGCGGCGGCGACTACGACGCGCTGGCCCGCGCGGTCCAACAGGGTCTGATCACCGAAAAGGAGATCGACGGGGCGCTCTACCGCACCCTCTGGACCCGATTCCGGCTCGGCCTGTTCGATCCGGCGGAAGGGGTCGCGTACTCGAAGCTCACCCTCGCGGACAACGACACGCCGGAGAGCCGCAAGCTCGCCCTGGACGTCGCGCGCCAGTCGCTCGTGCTGCTGAAGAACGACGGCATCCTTCCCCTCGACCGCGCCAAGCTCAAGCGGATCGCCGTCATCGGACCGAACGCGAACTCCCGGTCCATGCTGGAGGGCAACTACCACGGCTCGGCCTCGCGCTCGGTCTCGATCCTCGGCGGCATCCGGGAACTCGCCGGACCGGGCGTCGAGATCGTGACGGCCCAGGGCTCGCCCATTACGACGAAGCCCGGAACCGCGCCCTACAGCGGGCAGGACAACGAGACGAAACGCCCCGTCGCGGAGCTCGCCGCCGAGGCCGTCGCCCTCGCGAAGGACGCGGACGTGATCGTCTACGTCGGTGGCATCACCGCCGGTCAGGAAGGCGAGAGCTTCGACCGCGACGCCATCGAGCTTCCCGAGGTGCAGGAAAGTCTCGTACGGGCGCTGCACGCCACGGGCAAGCCGATGGTCATGGTCAACTGCAGCGGCTCCGCGATGGCCCTGCCCTGGGAGGCCGAGCGCCTCCCTGCCATCCTCCAGGCCTGGTATCCCGGCGAGGAAGGGGGGCGCGCGGTCGCCGAGGCGCTGTTCGGCCATATCAACCCCTCGGGCCATCTGCCGGTGACCTTCTACCGGGCCACGGCGGATCTGCCGAGTTTCACCGACTATTCGATGAAAAACCGGACCTACCGCTATTTCGAAGGCAAGCCCCTCTACGCTTTCGGCCACGGCCTGAGCTACACCACCTTCCGCTTCAAAGACGGTCGTCTGGCTTCCAAACTCAGTCCGAACGGCACGGCGAAGCTCTCGTTCACCCTGGAGAACGCGGGCGGGCGGGACGGCGACGAGGTGGCGCAGGTCTACTACCGCCGTCTGGGCGTGACGGACGGCGATCCCAAGCTCGCGCTCTGCGGCTTCCGTCGCGTGGGCGTGAAGGCCGGGAGGTCGTCGCGGGTCGCCATCGAGATCCCGACGGCGCGTCTTCGCCGGTGGGACGTGGCGAAGAAGCGCTACGGGGTGGACCCGGGTCGCTACGAGATCCTGGTCGGGGCGGCTTCGGACGACGTGCGGCTGAGGCTTCCGCTCCAGGTCGTGGGCCGATGATTCCGCTTGTCCCCTTTCTCGTCGTTCAGGCGCCGCTCACGTTCGCCAGCCCGGACGGGCACGTCGTGGTCCGGGTCTCGACGGAGGGCGGCGTCCTGCGGTACGCCGTGACGCTCGACGGACGCCCGGCGCTCTCCCCCTCCGAAGTCGGCGTTCGGAGCGACGGGATCGATTTCGGGCGGGACGTCCGTCTCGGCGACCCGAGGATCGGTGGGGTGGACGAGACCTATCCGTTCTTCGGCGCGAAGGCCAAGGCGGTCAACCGTGCCCGCATCGTCGCCGTTCCTTTGGTGACGCAGGGGGAGGCGTACACCCTCGACCTCCACGTCGCCGACGACGGCGTGGGGGTCCGGTTGCGACTTCCCGCGAAGGCGGGGCGCAAGGTCGAGGCGGATCTCTCCGCATGGCGCCTTCCGGGCGATCCGACGGTGTGGGCGACGGGGCCGTACGACGCCAGCTACGAGCAGACCTACCGCACGGCGACGCTGAAGGAACTCGACGGAAAAAGCTGCGGCTTCCCCGTCACCGCGCGGATAGGCGACACGTACGTCACGCTCGGGCAGGCCGCCCTGAAGGACTACGGGGACCTTGCGATCAAGGTGGGCGCCGATGGAACGTTGGCGGGTTACCTTCCGAACGATCCGAAGGGCTGGACCACCGACCGCGAGGTCGTCCAGCCCTGGCGCGTGACCATCGTGGCGCGCGACCTGAACGGCCTCGTGAACACGACGCTGGTGCAGAACCTCAACCCGCCGCCCGATCCCGCCCTCGCGAAAGCCGACTGGATTCGCCCCGGACGGTCCACCTGGCAGTGGATGGCGGTGGGCGCCCCCCGGTTCGACGACCAGCGCGCGTGGGTCGATTGGACGCGGATGCTCGGATACGAGTACTACCTCGTGGACGAAGGCTGGTCCGCTTGGAAGGAACCCTGGACTTCCCTCCGCTCCGTGTGCGACTACGCGAAAAGCCAAGGCGTGAAGGTCTGGCTGTGGGTCCATAGCCAGGAGGTTCGCGAGCCCGAGGCGCGGCGAGCCTATTTCAAGAGGGCGGCCGAGGTCGGGGTGGTGGGGGTGAAGGTCGACTTTCCGGAACCGACGAACCGCTGGTGGTCGAACTGGTACCCCGACACGGCGCGGGACGCGGCGGCGAGCCGACTCCTGATCGACTTCCACGGGGCGACCGCGCCGACGGGCATGGAGCGAACCTGGCCCAACGAGCTGAGCCGCGAGGGGGTGCGGGGCCACGAGTGGCACATCACCCGCTATCGCCGCGTTCTGGAGCCGCAGCACGACACCATTCTGCCGTTCACGCGGTACGTGGTCGGCCACGGCGACTACACGCCGACGGTGTTCGATCCTCGGGAACTCCAGGGGAACACCTGGGCGCACGAACTGGCGCAGGCGGTGGCCTTCACCTCGCCCTTCCTCTGCACGGGGGGCAATCCTCGGGACTATCTCGCCAATCCCTCGCGGGACGTTCTCGCCGCCCTGCCCGCCACCTGGGACGAGACGGTCGTGCTGCCGGGAAGCGACCCCGGAAAGCTCGTGGGCATGGCCCGTCGGCGCGGCTCTCAGTGGTTCGTCGCCCTGATGAACGGCGCGGAGGAAACCAAGATCGACGTCGCGCTCGCTTTCCTGGGCCGCGGGTCTTGGACGGCGTCTCGCTTCGGCGACGTGCCGGGACAGCCCGCCGCCTGGGACCGGAACGAGGAGAGGGTGACGGCGCGCTCCTCGCTTCGCATCCATCTTTCCTCGCGCGGCGGCTTCGTCGCCTGGATCACCAAGCCGGGGCGTTCGTCCCAGAGCGGAGCGGGCCGGTGACCTCGATCCTGCTGGCCTTGGCGGCGACGAGCGCGCCCCCGCCCTGGGACTGGAACATCGTCGTCGGCGCGGGCCAGAGCCTCTCGGTCGGCGGGACGGCGCTCCCGATCCCGTCGGCGGGGCCGTCGTTCGGGAATCTGAAACTCGATACCGGCGACCTGAGGTGGCCGATCGACGCCGACGACCCGAGGCTCACGCTGGTCCCGCTCGTCGAGCCGGTCGGACGCCGCTCGGTGGGCTATCCCAGCTCCTGGCCGCAGAACATCGACGGCGAGACGTACCACACGAGCGCCGCGAGCGAGATCACCACGCTCGCCAGGTCGGCGACGAAACGCGACCACGTTACCGTCCACTTCGAGGTCGGCGAGGCGGGCCAAGGCCTGGTCCGCATCCGCAAGGAGCCCGTGCGAGAGGGGGTGACGGGCCGCGCCTACGAAGCGTCGCTCGTCGCGACGAAGGCGATCGTCCGTCTCGCGCGGGCGGCGGGCAAGAGCTGCGGCGTCGGCGCGGTGTTCCTGACCCACGGAGAGACCGACACCGGCAACGCGAACTACGAGGCGGAGCTCGTTCGGCTGCGGTCGGACTACGACGCCGACCTTAAGGCGATCACCGGCCAGTCGCGGGACGTGCTGATGATCGTCTCCCAGCACAACCGGCTGGGAGACTACTCGCCTTCCACGATCGCTCAGTGGCGGGCGGGCGCCGACCACCCGGACGCCATCGTCTGCTCCGGTCCTAAGTACCCGTACCCGTACAGTCCCGACGCGCTCCACCTCACGAACGTGGGTTACCGGATGCTCGGGGAGAAGTACGGTCAGGTCTACTTCGAGCGCGTCGTCATGGGCCGGAAGTGGCGTCCGCTCGAGCCCGATAGGATCGCGCGGCGAGGAACCGAGATTACGATCCGGTTCCACGTTCCCAAAGGGCCGTTGGTCTGGGACGCGGCGCTCGGCTCGCCCCATCCCTCGTCGCCCGAGTGGGCGAACGGCAAGGGCTTCGAGGTCGCGGACGCCGCCGGCGGACGCATCGGCATCGATTCGGCGACGATCAAAGGCCGTGATTCCGTCGTGCTGAAGCTGACGAAGGCCCCCGGTCCCGGCGCCCGGGTGAGCTACGCCCTGGTCGGGGAGCCGACCCTCAAGAAGCCGCCCTTCAACGCCAGCCCACACTGGGGTCTGCTCCGCGACTCCGACCCGTTCGTCGGTTCGACCACCCACACGCCCCAACCGAACTTCTGCGTGGCCTTCGAGATGAGACTGCCCTGACGCGACTTCCACTCCCGGCCTGACATTCCTAACGTCGGTGCCGAACTTCCGTCCCAATGAAAACGAGGCAACGACAGCGAAGATCTACGTAGTGGCGGAAGACGAGGATCTGTTCCGAGCGGTCGACAACATGAAAAACCGAAGGCAGGCTTGACGATACGGTAGAAATAGCGAATGAACCCAGAAGTGAATCCGCCGATGGTGGAGGAACACGAGGTTCCTTCGGCACTTGAGATGATGGATCTTCTCGATCCACTTAAAGGCGCGCTCACCCATGGATCTCGCTTTAGGGGCCACGGGAGCAGTGATTGGAAACTCGAAGCCTCGCTTTTCCGAGAAGCCAGGAGACTTGGACACGCCGCTCGGGTCTACAACGAGAAGGTCACAGAGCGCCGTAGCTCGTTCGAGATCGATCTTCTGTTCAACTTCTTCCTCGAAGCCGATTCGAGGGGCTTCGACATTCCGCGAGGAGGGGATCATGTCGTCGGTTCTTTCAAAACCCTGATACGAGGAAGGTTGCCCCGCAGACACGCATTGGATGGAGACTCTTGGGCTTCTGCCTGCGATCGCGCTGGCGCAACACAGCGGAATCCCAACTCGACTTCTTGATTGGACGCGCTCATCGCTCGTCGCCCTCTACTTCGCCGCGCGTGACAACGTTCGCCTCGAAGACAAACCTACTCACCTGTCCGTCTGGGCCGTGGATCCCCGCGACGTTCAAAAACAGATCATCGAAGCCGAGATTCCATACGAGATCGCTGGCGAGACGGTCTGGCTGGTGTACGACTGCTCGATGCCTTTCATCAATATCAGTGGACACGGCAACCCGAATCTACGCGCCCAGTCTGGGGACCTGATGAAGCCAACCCTCAGATTCAACAAGCTGCTCTATGAAGCTGGAGGGAGTAGCGACCCGTTCGAGAGAACTTACGACCTTTTTCCCAGCGATGTCGTGGAGCTAACCACACTGAGTATTGATAGTCGAAAGCGCGCTTGGCCTCTTGTAAGCCCGCTTTACAAAAAGATATCCTTACCGTCTGATGAAGCCCCTAAACTTCTAGAGTATCTCGACAAGTACGGATACCACGGAGGAGCGATCTACCCCGGTCTCGCGGGAATAGCCGATACGGCCAAAGAACGTTCTCATTACCAGCGGGCGAATCGCGGGAAAGAGACATACGATCTCTTCACTAGAACCTCGGAAAGCTTTATCTCACTCGCGGGCTACCATAAGCCCAAAGTCTAAAAGCCACCACCAAAGCCACCAAAGAGAAAGAGGGCCGTTCGGAGAATTCTCCGAACGGCCCTTACGAGTAGGTTTCTACCTGCTTGTCTGTACTAAAGGTGGCTGCCGCAATAGGACTCGAACCTATGACCCGCTGATTAACAGTTTTCCCCTCATATGCGCCAAATCCGCCCTTTTGTTCTGGAAAACTGAACTCTTCAGCGCAATTTCAGGGGCATCCCCTTGTTCTTATTTCCAGAACATTTCTCCCTGAAAGACGAACTTTAGGGTACCCATAGGTTCTATGGGACACCCTAGAGGGACACCCTAGCCCCAGTAGCCGATCAGGCGAACCTCCCAGAAGATACCGCCGTTCCCCGTGCGTCGAACGTCGATCTTGCGCGCCGACGCCGTGGACGAAAGCGGCCGGTTCACGTCAACCGTCCCCGCCGCGCCGTCCTCGGAACTGTCGATCGCCGGGACGCCGACCGCCACCAGCGTCAGGCCCGCCTCGTTCGGGCGCGTCTCGACGGTCAGGGTATCGCCGGGGACGTGCATATTGTAGGCGACCTGTAGCATGACCGCTTGCGCGCCGACAGGGACGTAGGCCGACAGGTCCACCGTCTGCCAGTCCATCGCCGCAGGGCCGCCGGACGCCAGGACCACCGGAGACACGAACCGGGGGCGGGCGATGGTCGCCAGGACCTGTTCCTCTTCCGTCAGGGTCCGGGGCGCGATGGTGACGGTTTCGACGTGGGACACGTCGGCCAGCGTCTGACCGGGGCTCACGACCTTGACCTGGACCGTCTGGCCCACCAGGGCCTCCGGGACCGTGATCCGCGCCACGGCCGTCGCCAGGGCTACGAACCGCTCTCCGGTCGCGTGTCCCGTCATGGGGCTGGAGCGCTCCCCGCGACGAAGGTGGGACAGGGTGAACCGCTCGGCGCCGGTCATGTCCACCGCCCCGAACGCCAGGACCTCCCCGCCGACCAGGGCGTGATTGTCGCCGCCGTCCAGGATGGCCGAATCGGAAGCGCTCTCCAGGTCCCCGCCGGACGCCGACACGTCCACGCCGAAGGTCCGCGAGTCGTCCCAGGCGTTCGCCGCCGAACCGTCGCCCAGGGTCGAAGTCGTAACGCCGAAGGTGGCCGCGTCCGTCAGGAACGGCCCCGCGATCCAGTCCGACCCGTTGGACGTGTACCAGGCCTGGCCGCCGCCCCACGCCGCGTTCCCGCCGCCGCTGGCCGCCACGTAGAGGCCGGGCGCCGCCTGGTCCTCGTTGCGGACCTCCAGGCCCGACCAGGCCACGAACGCGGACGGGACGACCTCGGTGGGTCCCGCCTGGGTTCCGCCGCCCGCCGAACCGACGCCGGTCTGGACGCTCGCCAGCTTCTCTTCCGGGACGCCCGCGCATCGGATTTCGGAAATGGGGCCGTGGTTCACTTCCGTCAGCCGAACGCGCGTCGGGGTCGATCCGATGGGCATGACCACGGGGTCGCCCGGCGCCAGCCTCAGCCAGCGAAGCGGAAGGGAGAACTCCAGGGAGGCGATTTCAGCCCACCGGGAATCCAGCCGCCGACCCGCGCCCGCCTGGGCGTCGGCCGCCTCCATCGTCAGGGGGAGGCTTACCGTTTCGACGCTGTACACGTCGGCCGACTGGTTCGTTTCCGACTGGTTCCCCGACTGGTGGTTCAGGGCGCGGTCGAAGTACGTGACCTCGACCTTCCCCGGAAGGGTCATGGGGTCCACGCGCTTACGCCGCATCTTCGCCGCGCCCGACCCGCCGCTGGAGGCGCCCAGGTCGCCCGCCGGGATCGTCGCCACCACGTCGCCGCCGCGCGGCTTCAGGGACAGCCGTCCGTCGATCTCCAGAACGTCGTGGGCGAAGAACTCACAGACGGGCGCCAGCGCGTTCTGGGGCGCCGCGCGGTTCGGCTCCATGAAGCCCAGGATCGGGGTCGTGGCCGCCGTCGCGTCGATCTGCGAAGGCTGGAGGCCGACCTGGCGGCAATAGTCGCTGAACACGTCGCCCAGGGTCACGGGCGAAGTCGCGACGATGGCCGACCAGTTCGGGACGCGGTTCCCGAAGGGCTGGAGGTTCATATCCACCATGACCCCGTAGGCCAGCCCCCGGAAGGCGTTCGTCCGCGACGACACGCCGCCGGACTTCGCCACGATGGTCGGGTCCGGCGCCTGGGTTTCGGAACCGGGGTACCAGAAGAAGTTCTGGCCCAGTTTCAGGGTTCCCTTCCCCGTCGTCGCGTCGAAGACCAGTTGATCGTCGGCCCAGAGTTTTAGGGGCTGGATCGCCCGGTACAGGATCGCGCCGCCCAGCGGGTTCAGGGGGTCGCGGGCGTAGAAGCTCCCCTGGGCGAACGCCACGCCGATCGTGGCCGTGTAGTACGGCGCGCTCCCGCCGCCGCCGACCGCGCCGCCCGATCCGCCGCCGCTCGACTTGCCCTTATGCTTCTTCAGGTGGTCGCCCTTGGAGTCTTCGGCCGCGTAGATGATCAGGCCAGGGGTCCTGAACTCTCCCCAGCCGCGCGTGATCGCCGTTCCGTAGGCCGAACCGCCGATCCGAAGGTCCGAAACCTTCCCCGTCTCCGTCTTCGGCATCGCCAGAACGGAGTCCACGACGGAACCCACGGCCATACCGATCTGAAGGCCCAGCTTCGCGCCCGCCGGGCCGCCGAAGGACGAACCGATCAGGGCGCCCGCGCCGCCCAGGACCAGGGTCGCCATTAGAGCGCCAGCCCCCGGTAGCGGTAGACCTCGAACACGCGCGACCGCCAGGATTCGTCCATAGGGTGTTCCGCGACGGCCATGACGGACGGGCTGGAATAGGCGTGGATCAGGCCGCCTTCGGGCGTGTAGAACCCGCAATGGTTGAACATGAGGCGGGCGCGGAACAGGATCATGTCCCCCGCGATCCATT
>CAZEWR010000049.1:0-37276 GCA_964516175.1 uncultured Fimbriimonas sp.
CGGCGAGAACCGAGACCACGGCCAGGACGGTCGTGGCGGTGCGCGCGGAGATCCACATGGCTGGAAGAGACCTTACCTCCGAGGCGAAGGGATCAGGGGGCCGGCATCATCCGATCCCTTCCCCCTCGGAAGTCGCTCGCTACGGGTCGAACCGCCGCCAGTTTCCTTCGGAGACGACCTCGACGGTTCCGTCGACGACCTTGAGGGCGGTCTCGTCGTCGATCGCGTAGGACGGCGTCGAGAGCCGCGCGGCCCACCTTTCGGCGTAGGACATGGCGTTCTCCGGGAAGGCGGGGTAGTCCAGGTGGGGGAAGATCGAGAAGTCGACCACGCCGAGCGCCCCGTCGCCGCCGGCGGGGGGCTTCCAGCCGACGAAGTCGTCGCCGATGTGCGGGGTCATGACCATGCTTCCGGCGCTCAGGCCCACCCAGACCTTGTCCCCCAGCGAGGGTAGGAGGTCCGCCAGGCCGGACTCGCGCATCCAGTGGGCCAGGTAGAGGGCGTCGCCGCCGTTGACGAGCAGGACGTCGGCCTTCTGGACCCAGGCGATCCAGCGATCGTCGCCGAGGCTCGGGAGGGCGGTGAGTTCCAGCACGCCCAAGGACTTCCAGCCCAACTGGGCCATGGGGCACTCGTCCTTTCCGCTGACGAAGCTCCATGCGGGGCCCGGACCGGCCATCGGGTGGCCGTAGCCGGCGGTCGGGATGAGGAGGGCGCTCGACTCCGAGATCGGCTTGCCCAGCAGCTCGACGAGCGCGGCGTGGATGCTCGCGTTCCTGACGCCTCCGGACGTGAGAAGAAGCTTCATGGCGAAAGACGTTACCAGGAATCTCGGGAGCTTGGCGGGCGAGATCCGCGACGCTCTCGACGGACGGCTCCCCAGCGATAAAGCGGGAATTCTCAGCGCCGATTCTAACGAACCCGAAGTTTAGACTTCTTTCGACTTCAGGATCGTTCGCGGATCTTTCCTTTCGATCGGTCGTCTCGGTACCTTCTGGCCCATGTCTCTCGACGCCATCGACCAGGCGATCCTCGACGCGCTCCGCCTGGACGCCCGTACGCCCCACGCGGCGATCGGGCGCGAAGTGGGACTCACCGGTCCGGCGGTGCTCGCCCGGGTGCGGCGGATGGAGGAGACGGGGACGATCCGGGGCTACCGGGCGATGGTCGAGCGGCCCGAGCTTTTCGCGGTGGTGCGCGTCTCGACGCGGCCGTCGCTGAGCGGGGAGCAGGCGTTCGAGCGGTTCGTGCTGGACGAACCCCGGATCGAGGGCTGCTACGACGTGGACGGCGAGGACAGCTTCGTGCTGACGGTGCGCTGCCGCGACCCCAAGGATCTGCGGGAGTTGCTGCTCGCGGTGCGGGGCCATACCACGGTCGTCCGGACGGTCACGAACATCGCGCTCGCGGTGGTGAAGGAGCCCGCGTGAAGGGGCGGCTTCCCGAGCTCGTCCTGGCCCTGGTCACGGTCGTGTGGGGCGGCACGTTCCTCGCCACCCGCACCGCCCTCCACGGGACGGGCCCGTTCACCCTGCTCTTCCTGCGGTTCACCCTCGGGGCGGTCCTCGTCGGAGCGTTCGTGCGCCGTCGACCGACGGCACGGGAGGCGCAGGGCGCGCTTCTGGTGGCCCTCGTGATGATGGTCGCCTACGGCGCGCAGACGGTCGGCCTGCGGACGGTAGGGAGCGCGCGGGCGGCGTTCCTCACCGCGTTCTACGTGCCGCTGGTGCCGCTGCTCCAGGGACCGCTGACGGGACGGCGGCCTTCGGCGGGCGTGGTGGCGGGGGCGATCCTCGCGTTCGTGGGGTTGGTCGTCCTCTCGGCGGGCGACGGGCTGAGGCCGGGGCTAAGCCTAGGCGACGCCCTGATCCTGGTGGGTTCCCTGGCGAGCGCGCTGCAGATCGTGCTCGTCGGGCGGTTCGCGTCGGCGGGCAACGTTCCGGCCACGACGACCCTCCAACTCGCGGGGGTCGCGCTCCTCGCGCTGAGCGGGGCGGGGGCGGAAGGGATGCGGGCCACGCCGACGGGGCTCGCGCTGGCGGCGGGCCTGGGGGTCGTAGGCACCGCCGGGGCGGTGTTCGCGATGAACTGGGCGCAGCGGACGGTCTCGCCCGCCCGCGCGACGCTGATCTACGCCCTGGAGCCGGTGTGGGCGGCCCTCTTCGGCGCGCTCGCAGGGGAGCGGCTGGGCGTGGGCGGAGCGATCGGGGGCGGCCTGGTGATCGCGGGCGCGCTCGTCGGGGAGTTCGTGCCCGACCGGCGCCCGGTTCTAGCCTGAGGCTCCATACTCTAAGGCGAACGATGATCCAAACGAAGACGGCCGGTGAGATCGACAAGATGCGCGCCTCGGGGCGAATCCTCGCCGAGGCGCTGCGCCGGTGCGGCGAGTCGATCGTGCCGGGCCAGACCACGCCCCAGGACCTGAACGACCTTGCGGAGGGCATCATGCGGGCGGCGGGGGCGACGCCGGCCACCCTCGGCTACCGGGGCTACCCCGCCGCGAGCTGCATCTCGGTCAACGACGTGGTGATCCACGGCATCCCGAACGCGACCCCGCTCCAGGAAGGCGACATCGTGGACGTCGATCTGGTCGTCGAGAAGGACGGCTGGCACGCCGACGGGGCGTGGACGTTCCCCGTCGGCAAGGTCTCGAAAGATGTGGAGCGGCTGCTGTCGGTGACGAAGGAGGCCTTGGCGCAGGGGATCGCCAAGGCCCGGGTCGGGAACCGGATCGGCGACGTCTCGGCGACGATCCAGCGATACTGCGAAGGCAACGGCTACGGGGTGGTGCGCGAGATGCTGGGGCACGGGATCGGGCGCTCGATGCACGAGGAGCCCGACGTGCCGAACTACGGCAAGCCCGGCACGGGCGAGCGGCTGCGGGAGGGCATGACGCTCTGCATCGAGCCGATGATCAACCAGGGGACGGCGAAGATCGTGACGCTCGAGGACGGCTGGACGGTCAAGACGCTCGACGGCCGCCCTTCGGCGCACTTCGAGCACACGGTCCTGATCACGAAGGCCGGTCCCGAGATCCTGACGCGGGAGTAGGAGCGCGGCTCCGCCGCGAGTCAAAGCGCGGACAGGTCCGCGCACTCCCAAAGGAGCTTTACGGCCTATCGCAGGTTCCGTGCCACGACCGAACGAGGGAAGCCCGACCCTTTCGATTTTCCTCCGCCGCAAGGACGTCTGGCGTGAAGGCGCCGAAGCTCCCGCCGCCTCCTTCATCCTTCCAGACGGCGGCGACGAGTTCCTCGGAGACGAACCGGCAGAGCCATGTGACGAACCGGTCGAACCCCGATGGGTCGTCCCGCCAGGAGGGGGGCGGTTTGCCGAAGGCGTAACCCACCCAATCGATGTTCCACACGATTCTTTCCGACATCGGAAACCAGGAGACGGTCACGATCCGGTTAAGCTCGGCCGCGATCGTCAGAGGCTGGCTGACGCGGGGGTTGGCCGAGGGAACCTCGACCCGGAGAACGTAGGCCATCAGCCCGTCCTCTTCCTCCTGCGCCCGTCCCAGATGGGGCTCCCATGCGGGAAACGTTTCCAATATCCTGCGCGCGAGCGCGAGGGAGAAGGGCTCCAGCTTCAGGTCGCGCGGTTTGGACACGAGACGAAGGCTACCGTCCTAACGTCCACGCGGCGCCTAAGGTCGTTTAGGTGGATGTTTCGCGGCATCTTCCGTCGCCCATTTGCGGCCCTCGACGAACGCCTTACCGAGTTCTACCAATTGGCGACGCATCTCGGCCTCGACGTTCTTCCCGCCGTGCGCGTAGCCGATCGTCTGGTACAGCAGCAACGGGAACTCGAAGTGTCGGGGGGCTCCTTGATACGAGGCGTTCCTAGAGACGGCGACGCTGCAAAGAATCAAGCCCTCTTCGGATCCGGGCACAGGAACCACGGCGAGGTCGAGCGTGTCCGCTCGGAAGCCGTCGAAGACGAGTTTGTTCCCTTTATAGGATTGGGTTCCCGCCTCAACGTCGGTAAGGACGCGAACCTTATACCGGGGCAACGTGCGCCGAGCGACGGGAAAAGCGTCGGCGACGCCTTCGGGACCTCGCCACGTCACCCGAAGCGCCCAGACCGAAGCGAGGGCGGCGGGTTGGTTCCAAACACCGACCAGCGGCGACTGATACGGGACCTGCGAAGCCGCGAGGACGGCAAGGACGAGCAGGGGCATGACGCATTGTACGACGCCTGTCGATCGACCGAGCGTGTGGAGCGCGATCGCGAGCAAGCTCGCGAGGCGAGGGCGGGAGCGAGCTTCCGCAGCCCCAAAAGGTCGGTTTACAGGGGGCGTCCGCCCGCGGAGATCGCGCGGCCGAAGATGTTCTCGATGCCGATCCAGCCGTTGACGCCGCCCCGGTTGTTGCCGATCTGGAAGCGCCAGCCATCGCCTTCGGCGCGCTTGGCCTTGACGAGGTGGGTGAAGTGGTTTCCCTTCACCTTGCACCAGACCACGTCGCCCTCCTTCACATCGTCGGGTCCGGTGACGGGAACGTACTCGATCGGTTCGCGCGAGTGGATCTTCGGGGCCATGCTGTTCCCCGTCTCGCGCCGCGTCACGTTCTCGCTGGCGGCGAGCCTCGCCTTGTAGGCGTCGTGGCCCCGCAGGACCTCGCTTTTCTCCTTTGACATTCGTCTCCAGGGTAGCGCCGCTGGGATTCGGGCGTGGGGCCGTTCGGCCTGTGGATTCCTCTCGTAGAATACAGACGAGCTCCATGGTCCACGACGAAACCTCTGCGATGCGGGTGCGGGCGGCGCGTTACCGGCACCTCCTCAAGGGACTGGGACCGAGTGGCCTGACGGGAACGGTCAGCCAGGGCCATCGCTATTTCGGCTTTACGCGGGGGGAGCAGGACGGCCAACGGGGAGTGTGGTACCGCGAGTGGGCGCCCGGCGCGCGAGCGCTCTCGCTCGTGGGCGACTTCAACTTCTGGGACCCGGGTCGCCATCCGCTGTCGCGGGGCGAAGACGGCGTCTGGGCGATATTCCTAGCCGGAGACGGCCTGCCGTCCGGCGGGCGGGTCAAGGCGCACGTGGTCGGAGCCGACGGGAGCGTGCGGGACCGCATCCCCGCGTACGCGCAGCGGGTCGTCCAGGGGGCAGACGGCGACTTCGCCGCCGAGGTCTGGCTTCCGGAGTCCTACCGGTGGCAGAACCCCGTCCCGCCGCGCGAGAAAGGATTGCGGATCTACGAGGCGCACGTCGGCATGGCGCGGGAGGACGGGCAGGTGGGCACGTTCGCGGCGTTCGCACGGGACGTCCTGCCGCGCGTCGCCCGACTCGGCTACAACGCGGTGCAACTCATGGCGGTGCAGGAGCATCCGTACTACGGCTCGTTCGGCTACCACGTGAGCTCGCCGTTCGCGGTCTCCTCGCGCTTCGGCACGCCCGACGACCTGCGGGCTTTGATCGACGCGGCGCACGGCCTGGGGCTGCGGGTGTTCCTCGATCTGGTCCACAGCCACGCGGTGCGCAACCTGAACGAGGGGCTGGACCGCTTCGACGGGACGGAGGGGCTCTACTTCCGGGGCCTGCATCCGGCGTGGGACTCCCTGCTCTGGAACTACGCGCGGCCCGAGGTGCGGGCCTACCTGCTCTCGAACGTGCGGTTCTGGCTGGAGGACGTCGGGTTCGACGGCCTGCGGCTGGACGGGGTGACGAGCATGCTCTACCGGGACCACGGCCTGGGCCGCACGTTCGGGTCGGACGACGACTACTTCGGGCCGGGGGTGGACGACGACGCCCTGCTCTACCTCCAGTTCGCGAACGATCTCGCCCACGCCCTGCGCCCGGACGCGACGACGATCGCGGAGGACGTCTCGGGGATGCCGGGGACAGCGCGCCCCACCTCGGAAGGGGGGCTAGGCTTCGACTACCGGCTCGCGATGGGCGTCCCCGATCTCTGGATCAAGCTCATGAAAGAGCGGCGGGACGAGGAGTGGGATCTGGGCGGGCTTTGGCACGCGCTTCTCGACCGCCGCCACGACGAGCGCCACGTGGGCTATGCCGAGTCGCACGACCAATCGCTCGTCGGCGACCAGACGATCGCCTTTCGGCTGATGGGGGCGGCGATGTACGACGAGATGGCGCGCGACCGCTTTCCGCCGACGATCGGCCGGGGGCTCGCGCTCCACAAGCTCGTGCGGCTCGTCACGTTCGCCCTCGCGGGCGACGCTTGGCTCTCGTTTATGGGCAACGAGTTCGGCCATCCCGAGTGGGTCGACTTCCCCCGCGAGGGGAACGGCTGGAGCGGCCACTACGCCCGTCGCCAGTGGTCGCTCGCCGACAATCCGTTCCTGCACTACGGGAGCCTGGAGGCGTTCGACGCGGCCCTGATGAACCTCGACCGGGAGTTCGGCCTGCTCGCGGACCCGTTTATCGAGCGGCTTCTGCTCGACGAGTCGGCGCGGACGCTCGCCTTCCGGCGCGGGCCGCTCGTGTTCGTCCTCAACCTGCACCCGAGCGCGTCGTACGAGGGATTCCGCGTGCCCGCGCCGGACCGTGCGGAGTATCGCACCCTCCTCTCTTCGGACGAGATCGCCTTCTCGGGCCACGGCCGGGCGGTCGGGGGAACCGAGCATCCGATCCAAGACGTGCCTTGGCAGGATCGCGAGCAGAGCGTCCAGGTCTACCTGCCGAGCCGGACGGCCCTCGTGCTGGCCCCGGCGCGGGACCAAAGGTCCAACCCGGAACTCCGTAACCTCGGCGTTTGTACGACGGACTGATGTCCCACGCCTTGCCGATCGCCGTCAACTTCTCTTGCGAGGCGCGGGCGCTGTTCGCCGCCAACGAGATCGCGTTCGATCTTTGGAAGTGCACGCCGCCGGGCGAGTTGGGCGGCGTCGAGAACGTGCTCGGGAACGGCCATCCCGCGTACGTCCACTTCCCTTTCGACGCCGGACGGCCGGAACTGCTCGGGACCGACTGGGACGCGGTCGAACGATTGCTCGACGTCACGGGCACCCCGCACGTCAACGTCCACCTGAACGCCCACCGGAAGCAGTTCGAGGGGGTGGCGGAGGCGGATCGGACGGAGGCGGTGAGGGGTCGTTTCCTGCGCGCGCTGGAGGCGATGGTGGCGCGGTTCGGCCCGGAGCGGGTGGTGGCGGAGAACGTCGTCTACCGGGGAGAGGGCGGGGCTTTCCTGCGAGCGTCGGTGGAACCCGAGACGATCAAGGCGGTGGTGGAGGCGTCGGGCTGCCGCCTTCTCCTCGATCTGGCGCACGCGACGCTCTCGTGCGACGCGCTGGGGATCGTCGACCCACGCGGATACATCGAGGCGCTGCCCGTCCACCTTCTCGCGGAGCTTCACGTCACCGGGGTCGGACCGGACGAGGGCGGGCGTCCCCGGGACAGCATGCCGATGACGGAACGGGACTGGACACTCGCCGAGTGGACGGTCGGGAAGGTGGAGCACAGCGTTTGGCCCTCGCCGAGAATGGTGGCCCTGGAATATGGGGGCATCGGTCCGATCTTCGATTGGCGGAACGAACCGAGCGTGATCCGCACCGAGTTGGCGCGGCTGGGAGCGATGGTCGATGGGGTTTCCGACCCGGCTTAGAGATCGAAGGATCACTCTACGAAGGCGCCGCGCCGGAAACTCCGGGAGCTCACGCGGCGAACGCCGAAAGCTTGGGGGGAAGGCGTTTCCCGGCGGATAAGCGTCGCTTTCTAGGGCGAAGTTCCCAAGGCGGGCTGTCTCCCGGCGTCGCGAAGGTAGCCTCGTTGCCCCATGACCGTCCGCTCCCTCGGGTACCGCACCGACCTTCTCTTCCTCCGCTTCGACGGGGAGGTGACCGATCGAGGCGACCACCTCGCGGTGCGGACGCCCACCAACCCGACGTTCCACTGGGGCAATTTCCTGCTGTTCGACGGGCCGCCCGGCAAAGACGACTTCGAGCGGTGGCGCGGCCTCTTCGCCGAGGAAATCGGAAAGCCGCCGGACGTCGAGCACGTCGCGTTCGGGTGGGACGGCGTCGACGGAGCGGTGGGCGAGGTTGGACCCTTTCTCGACGCGGGGTTCCGTCTCGACGACGCGGTCGTGCTCGCCGCCGCCTCGGTTCGCCGCCCGCCGAAGTACTGCGAGGAGGCGGAGGTGCGGCCCCTACGCGAGGCATGGGAATGGGAGGCGGTCGTCGAAGCCCAGGTTGCGGGTCGCGACCCGGAGTACGGCGAGGCGGGATACCGCACGTTCGCCCTTCGGCAGATGGCGCGTCGCCGCGCGATGGTGGACGCGGGGCTCGGCCTGTGGTTCGGGGCCTTCCTCGATGGGCGGCTGGCGGGCGACCTGGGCGTGTTCGCGTTCGAGGGACTGGGCCGTTTCCAGAGCGTAGGGACCCATCCCGATTTCCGGCGCCGGGGCGTGTGCGGCGCGCTCGTCCACCAAGCGGCGGCGTACGCCTTCGAGCGGATGGGAGCGAAGAGGCTCGTGATGGTGGCGGACGCGCACTACCACGCGGCCCGCATCTACGAGAGCGTGGGGTTCGCGCCGGTCGAGCGGCAGATGGGTCTGACGTGGTGGCGCCGCGCGGAGTCCCGAGCGTGAACTTGGATCAAGTTCTAGCGGAGTACCGCCGCGCGCTGCGCGAACTCGTCCGCCCGGACGAGACGGCGGAGCGGACGCCCCGCGTCACGCGCCTCTCGGGCGCGGACGGCAGGTCCTCCATGGTCTACGCGTTCGATCTCGACGCGTCGAACGCGGACGGAGCGATCCACGAGGAGCGGGCGCGGGCCGAACGGCTCGGGATCGAACTGGAGTGGAAGGCGTTCTCCTTCGACTCGCCGCCCGACCTCGTGCCGCGCCTCCGCCGGGCAGGATTCGAGGTAGGCCCGTGCGAGGCCTTGGTCGTGTACGACCTCGCCGATGGTCTCGGTGCCTTTGAGACGACGGACGACCCCGAGGTGCGCCGCATCGTCCGCCTAGAGGACCTCGACGGTTTCCGGCTCGCCGCCGAAGCCGCGTTCGGCAAGGACTACGCGTCGACGGCCGAACGGTTGGCGGCGGGGATCCGAGAGGGTCGTCGGGGGCACGACGCGTACGTGGCCTCCGTGGACGGCGAGCCCGCGTCGGTGGGGCGGCTCTACACCGACCCGCGAAGCGCGTTCGCCGGACTGTACGGCGGCGGAACCCGGCCCGAGTTCCGAAGTCGGGGGCTTTACCGGGCGGTCGTGGCGGCGCGGGCGCGGGACGCCGCGGCGTTCGGGGCGCGCTACCTCACGGTGGACGCCCTTCCGACGAGCCTGCCGATCCTGCTCCGGCTCGGGTTCGTCTTCGCGGCGGACACCTGGCCCTGCACGTTCCGGCCGGGCGGATAGCGCCCCGACGCCCAAGTGGGGACGAAGCCGCGCGAAGGCCCGCCTTTCGGGCGGGCCTTCGCGAGACCGAGCGTCGGAGGCGGGTCTCTAGCCTCCGACGACCCGGACCGTGATCGACCGGGTGAAGCCGTTTCCTCCCCAGGTGAGGGTCGCGGTTCCGACGTTGAGACCTTGGATCTCTCCGTCGACGATCGTCGCGACGTTCTCGTCCGAACTCTTCCAACTGCCGACGCCGACGACGGACGGCGGGAAGGGCACGCCGTCCGAGCCAATGACGACCGGCTTCAGAAACGCCCTATCGACCTCGTGGATGGTCATCTCGCCGTTCACGATCGGGAAGTTGGAGGCGAACTTGAACGCGACGGGAACGGGCGTGAACGGAGCCTGGCTCATGTCGTAGTGGCCGGCGGCGTCGGCCGGCACCTCGATCGTCGCCTGGGAGCCGCCGGCGGGGCCGACCTGCCCGTTGAAGCTCACATAGAACCGGTAGCGAAGATCGTAGCTCTTACCGACGATGAGACCGTTCAGAGTCGCCTTGCCGGGCGTGCCATCGACGGTCCGCTCGACCGTCTGCTCCTCGCCGACGAGCGCGCCGTCCAGGTACGCGCCGACCTTGGCGTACCGGTACTCCTCGACGTACGGACGCTCGCCGACGGTCCACGGGATCTCGAACGTGACCGAGGTCTTCGGGATGCCCTTGACCGTGATCGGCAGGTTGCCCTTGAGGCCGTTGAAGCTGGCGGTGACGGTCGCAGAACCCGCGCCGACGCCGCGCAGCTTGCCGTAGACGCTGCCGCCGACGGCGGTGGCGACCGTCTCGTCGGACGAGCTCCAGACGACCTTATCCTCGCCGAGGGCCTCGCCCTCGCCCGTCTTGAGGAGAACGACCTGTCCCTTCGCGTCCTTCGCGGTGAGGGTGAGCGGGAGGAGTCCGTCCACCAGAACCTCGGACGCCACCGACGTCAGTTCGAGTTGGGTCGCGGTCGACGCGAGGGTCGCGGCCTGCGGCATCGTCTCGCCCTTCTTGAGGATCACCGGAACGACCCCCTTCGCCAGAGCGACGCCCCCGCCTTGCGGCTCGGGGTAGGCGCTGACGATCAGCGTCACCGCGCCCGCCGGAAGGTGCGCGAAGAGGTGATGGTCCGTCGAGAGCGCGGCGCTCGCCGGACGGTTGAAGACGAAGGAGTCGACGACGTTCCCTTGGTGCATCACGGTCACGACGGCGCTGTTCGCCGCCAGGGGCATCGCCCGGGTTCGCTCCGGCCATTCCAGACTGTAGTCCATCGAGGCGCCGCGCGAGACGGCGCTCGAACCGCCGGAGCCGTTGCCGCCGCAGCCGACCAACGTGGCGAGAAGCGCCGCGGCCGGGAGCAGGGTCTGATAAAAGGGCTTGCCCATCGAGACCTAAGATCGGTCGGTCGGGGAGCGATCCGTACGGGAAAAACCGAGAAATCCAACGTTTCGCGTCCCGGCGGCCCGTGCGGCGCGGGTCCCTGCCGGGCGGCACGGGAGGACAGGCATGAAGATCCAATGAAGATCGATAGCGTACAAAACTCTATCGATTGAGAGATGTCCAACCCTTTATGGAACGCTTCAACCCCTCCAAGATCGTCGCCGCGCTGACCCTGAGCCTCACGCTGGCGGTTCCGGCGCTGCTCCCCGCCGACGCCCAGGCGCAGGGTCGCCGGCAATCGGTCGAGCGCCGTCAGAAGACGAAGAACGACTGGCGCAACCTGGGCATCGCGGGCGGCGCGGCGGGCGTTCTCGGCCTGCTCACCGGCAACAAGACCCTCGCGGCGCTGGGCATCGGCGGCGGACTCTACTCCGCGAGCCGGTACGAGTCGGACCGCAAGAGCCAGAACAAGCTCGAGCACGACCGCTACGACCTTTTCCGCCGAAAGTCGTTCGACCACAACGGCCACCATTACGTCCGCAAGGCCAAGACGGTCAAGGGCAAGAAGAACTACTACTTCCAGCGCCTCCGCTGAGCGCCGGTCCGGCCTCAAGGCGCCTTACGCGGGGACGTCCGGCGCCAGGGTGAACCGGAACGTCGCGCCCGCGCCGGGCGCCGACTCGGCCCACACGCGTCCGCCGTGCCGCTCGACGATGCGGCGGACGTTCGCAAGGCCAAGACCGGTGCCCTGGAACGTTCTCTGGTCGACCAGGCGCTCGAAGGGGGCGAACAGCTTGCCCGCGTACCGCATGTCGAAGCCCACCCCCTCGTCGCGCACGAAGTAGGCGCCGTCCTCCTCGCCCACCGTCACCGTCCCGCCCTCGGGCGAGAACTTGCAGGCGTTGTCGAGAAGGTTCGTGAGCGCGTAGCCTAGAAGGTTCGGGTCGCCCTGTGCCCTCATCCCTTCCTGCACCACGACGACGGGGGGAGACGCCCATCCCCGGTCGGCCACCTCGCGCGCCGCGCGCTCGATCACCCTCGTAAGGTCGAGCGGCGCGCTACGGAACTCGGCGTGCGCGAGGCGGGCGAACTTGAGCATGTCGTCGACGATGCCTGAGAGGCGGATCGCCCCTTTCGCCTGCCGCTCGAGCATCGTCCGCTCCTCCTCCGTCAGCCGCTCCCCCGCGCTCTCGGTCAGGAGGCGGCTCGTCAGGACGATGCCGCGCAAGGGCGAGCGGAGATCGTGGGCGACGCTGGAGGCGAACTGGTCCAAGTCCTGGTTGGCGCGGCGAAGCTCCTGGGTGCTCTCGTCGATCCGGCGCTGAAGCTCGGCTTCCTGGCGTTGACGCTCGGAAAGGTCGTAGAAGTGGCATACGACCCCGAGGTGGCCGTCGGGAAGAGCCGCGCGCTCGATCTTCCAGTCGTACGACTCGGTCTTCCCTAGATCGTGACGCGTCTCCACCATGCGGGGAGCGTGGTAGGGTTCCCCCGTCTCCAGGGTGCGTCGGAACAGGGCGATCGCCTCGCTCGCGAACGGCTCCTCCCAGACGGTGCGCAGGACCTCGGCGAAGTCCCGACCGATCAGAGGGCGTACGTTCTCGAACACCCGTTGCGCCCCTTGGCTCACGAGGGCGAGCCGAAAGTCGGCGTCGACCGCGTAGGTACCCAGCGGGGAGTTTCGGACGAGGCTCTCGAAGGTCTCGCCGCTTTGGCGAAGCGCCTCCTCCGCCCGTTTCTGCCGGGTGACGTCCATCACCGAGCCCAACCGCTGGACGGCGAGGCCGTTGGCGTCGAGTTCCGCCCGACCGCGCGAGAGGAGCCACCGGACCTCGCCGCCCGGCCCGACGACCCGGTACTCGATCTCGTGAGGCTCACCCGTGCGGGTCGCCTCCTCGAACGCGCGACTCACGCGTTCGAGGTCGTCCGCATGGACCTGCTTGTAGAGGTTCGAGCGGGGTCCTCCCTGGGCGTCTCTCTCGGGGAGGCCGTAAACCCGCGAGAAATTGTCGTCGCCCCAGACGAGGCCCTTGACGAGATCGATCCGGTAGGTGGCGACCTCGGCGGCGGAGAGCGCGCCTTGGACGCTCTGTTGCGCCCGGGTCGTCTGGGTCACGTCCTCGACGGTGATCGTCGTGGCGGCGAGGCGCCCCTCCTGGAAGAAGGGGGAAGCGCCACACCGAGCCACGAACTCACGCCCGCTCTTCCGGTCGTGGATGGACTGGATCACACCTTGGACGCGCTCGCCGCGCAACGCGCGAAGGGTCACCCAGGATTCTTCGTCGACCGTGACGTCGAACCGCCTCACCTCGATGCCCTTCGCGAACTGGGAGTAGTGGCAGCCGACGTAGCCCGGCGGATCGATCCCGTAGAGGGTCCCGAAGGCGGCGTTCATCGCGACGACCAAGCCATCGGGCTCGAGCACGAGAAGTCCTTCGGCGGCGGCCTCGAAGGCGGCACGGGCCAGGGGGGAACCGAGGGGATCGGAACTCATCGGGCTAGGGATCGGGTTCGGGGCACGCGGATCGTGCCTGGGCGGTACAGGTTACCGACTCGTCTCTAAGGTTCGTCGTTCCGTAAACGCTCCGAAACAGGCTGTCGGCGCCCTTACCCTCCATGTTTTATGCCAGGATTACCGATCGATTCGCGTAAACCCGGCACGAATGCCGGGTCCTGTCTACCTGCTCAGAGCCGGAGATCGGGCGATTATAGATAGCCAGATGCGTTACTTCGTTCTTCCGCGCGAAGGTCTGTCCGACGACCTGAAGGCCGCGTTGACCCGCGGCCTGGGTCTTTCCCTTCAAGACCCCGAGGCCTGCGCCCGCCATTGCGACCGTTACGGGGTCGAGGACGTCGCCGCGTTCGTGGACGAACTCGGCGAGGCCCAGGCGGCGCTCGCCACCGCGAAAGCCGTCGGCGCCTCGATCCAGGTGGATTGGCAAGGCCGACTTTGCTACGATCTTCCCCAGGCTCCGGACGACGGTACTTCCGATGGCGGCGCGCCGGACGAAGGCGGTCTGGATCGAGCTCCCTGGAAGGACGACGCTTGGCTGGCGGCTCTCGTCGGCGATCGGAAGCTGGCCTAGTCGGCCCTGCCTCCCTGCCCCGGCGACGGAATTCCGGGAGTCCGTTCGCGCCGTGGAAGCTTGGCCTCGGACCAGCGCGAACGATCCTTTTATCGGCTCCCAAGCGATGTGCCCGGCTTCGAGGTTCGGGTTTCAGGTCCGCACCGCCCTAAACCGATATCCTGTGGGTCCTTTGCCCCATTCGGCCAAGAAGCCCCTGCGGATCGTGCACAATCCCTTTCCGAACCGTTTCCGGCTCCTCGAAGGCAAACCCATGATCGCTCTCTCCAACACCGTCCGGTGGGGACGTCCCGCAAGCCAGGCTCTCGTAGCCCAGGATGCCGGGCGAGAGCGTCGTCGTCTTCGGCGATCGCGTCGACGCGCCTAGCGTCCGCCTTTCGCCTTCCTGATCCCTACCCCAGTCCGTGCCGGACGCGCGGGGATCGCCTTCGCACCCCTCGGCCCCTGTAGCTCAGCGGACAGAGCGCCTGGCTTCGAACCAGAAGGTCGGGAGTTCGAGTCTCTCCGGGGGCGCCCTTTCGTCGATCCAGGTGCACACACCGCATCACCCTGCCTTCCCGAAGCGGGAGGAATCTCAAGACAGAACCATGAAAAACATTCTCTATCCCACCCATCGCCGAAGCGTTCGAGAGCCCCTTTGGGTTTGCGACGATCGCGGGGCGGCCGAATGGTCGGACCGGAAACCCGCCCACGAGCGCCCCGCGCGGCGCGACGCCTGGGGCAAGCGCGCGACGACGCCGACGAGGCCCGCGACGGCGACCGAGACGAAAGCGGGCGTCCAGGCCTTCGACGCCGCGGCCTGACGTTCCTCTTTCTCCCCGAAGCTCAATGGACGAGCGCCGGTCTGCGAAGCCGGAGGGTGGTGGTTCGAGTCCACTCGGGGAGGCCAAACCAAGCGAGCGGCACGCCTGATTCAGGGCGAGGGTGAACCGGAAGGTCGCGCCGGGGACGTGCGACCCCATGAACTCCTCCGTGGTGGCGGGCGGCAGCCAGCCCTCGTGGTCGTTCGCGTACAGGGTGAGTCCCGTTCCGAGTCGGCGCAGGTTCTCGGCGCAAGAGGCGTGACGGGCGCGGTTGCGAACGGCGTCGAACGTCGGGAAGGCGACGCCCGCGATCAGGGCGACGATGCCGACGACGGTCAATAGTTCGACCAGGGTGAAGCCGCGTCGATCCATCGAGGGAGGGCGGACGTGAGCGCCCGACGGTTGCGAGCGTTCGAACTCCGCCGCGCGAAAAAGATGATTGCATCTTTTCGGAATGCAATCTATAATGAGGTATGGCATTCAGGACGGACACGAAGGCCCTGGTGATGGCGGCTTTGGCAGAGGGTCCCAAGCACGGCTACGCGGTGGCGAAGGCGGTGCGCGAGGCCTCGGGCGGAACCTTGAAGATCGGGGAGGGGCAGCTCTACCCCGCGCTCTACGCGCTGGAGGCGGAGGGTTGGGCGACGGGCGAGTGGGACGCGGAGGCGCCCGACCGCCGCGTCTACCGCCTTACCGACGAAGGGCGGGCGGAGTTGGCTCGGCGCGCGGTCAAGTGGCACGAGTTCGCGGGCGCGGTCGCCCTGGTGCTTCCAAAGGCGGAGGGCACGGCGTGAGCCCCGTGGAGAGCTACCTCGCGGATCTGAGGACCGCGCTAGGCGATCGCCTCCCACCCGCCGTGCACGAGATCCGCATGCGCGAGGCCCGCGCGCATCTGCTTGAGTCGGCCAAGGAGGTCGACGAGGTCCAAGCGGTGCGGCGGTACGGACGGGCTCGCACGGTCGCGAACGGTCTCGTCCGGGCACACCGCGGCTACGAGGGGCGGAGCGCCTGGTCCCTCGCGTCGCCGCTCGTCTCGGCGCTCGTCGCATCGGGCATGCTCACGAGCGTCCTGATCGTCTTCGGGCTCGCGGGCGACCACGCCGCGACGGCGGCGATGGTCCAGAGGTGCGTCTTCGTCCTCGTGGCGCTCGGGTTCGCGCTGCGGACGGCCCAGACGGATCGCTGGCTGGCAGGGCCGATGATCGCGGCGCACGTCGCGGGCGCGGCGCTCCTACTCCTCACGAGGCTCGCGCACGGGGGTTCCGCGTTCTGGTCCGAGAGGCTGGCGACGTTCCTGCTGCTCAACCTGCTGATCGTGTCGGCGGGCTGGCTCCTGCTGAACGCCCTCGCGCTCGGCACGGTTCGCCTGCTGAGCCTTCGCAGGCCGAGGAGAGCGGCGTGAATTCCGTCGAGAGCTACGTCCAAGAGCTCGCCCGCCTACTCCACGGGCGACTGCCTAAGGAGACGCTCGAGTCGCGGCTCCGTGAGACGCGGGCCCACCTCAGGATGTCGACCGAGGAGGTGGGCGAGGCAGAGGCCCTGTGCCGCTTCGGTACACCGAGTTCCACCGCCCGCGCCATCCTGCGTCAAGAGAGGAGGTACGACGAGCGAAGCGTCGGCGCGCTGTCCTGGGGCGTGGGGCTCACCCTTGCCCTGGCGTTCGCGATCCCCTACGTCTGGATGGATCGCGGGGACTCGATAACAGGACTCCAGTCGCAGCTCGGGCTCTGGCTCCCGTTCCTAACGGCGCTCCTCTTCGCGGCTCGGTGCCTGCAGACGCGCCGCTGGCTCGTCCTACCGACCTCCTTGTGGGCGGCGACGGGGATCGCGGCGATCTTCCTCGTTTCGGCGTTCTTTCCCGCGAGGCTGTCGCCGGGCCAAGCGTCGCAACGGATGAAGGATGCGAGGATCCTAGCTGAGAGGTTCGAGCGGAGCGCGAGAGACGTCGCCGCTTGGCGCGCGGGCCGTCCGCCCCTCGACCGCGTGCCGTACGCGTGGAAGCCCCACGCAATGCGCGAGGTAGCCGGACTTCCCGTCCCGGTCCCCACGGATGGGGAGATCTTATACGATCTTGAGCGTTTCCAAGATCCGCAGCCGTTCGCCCGAGCGGCGTGGTCGAAGCACGGGGAGGCCCTGGCGAGGGCCGTAACGAAGGAAGGCGAGGAGGCGGCAAGGTGGCTCGCCGCTGCGGAGGAAGGGTCCGTCCTTCCGCTCCAACCCCTAGGCGTCAGGCTCCGTCTGTGGGCGATCGCCACCGCGCAGATCACCGCCGTATTGCTCACGTTCAACGCCCTGGCCCTGCTCGCGGGATGGGCCGTGGATCGGAAGCCGTTCTCGAAGCGAAGTCGGATCGTCGGCTAAGCTCAGTGGAGTGAAGGACGCGATGGAATTCGTCGAGGGTCACGAGCGGCTCACGTCCGTCTTCGGGCGCTGGCCCTCGTTCCACGACGCCGAGATTTTGGCGCTTGGCTACGAGAGCGTCCGCGAAGGGGTTTCCCTCCTTTTCGTCGCTCACCTGTGGGAATCGACCTCGGAGGTGGACGAGCGGGGCTACTTCAGACTTGTGAAGCACACCCGCGCCACCCTTCGTTTCCACGACTGCGACGAGATCGCCATCGACGTCAACGGCTTTCACCGGCAGAACGTGATCGGCGGGCTGTGGATCACCTTCGCCGCCGACTCCCTTCCCGACCGGCCCGTGCGCGTGGAGTTCTCGCCGCTGTCCGGGGTGGGCGGAAGCCTGAGCTGCCGACGCGCGGAGTTGGTCGAATCGGAGCCGTACGAGTGTGGCGCGGAGGCCGGGCGACTCCGCTACGAGGCCGCGACGACCTAATCCCTCCCGCCGCTCCAGCCGAGTTCCTCGTCGTCTAGGACGAGGTGTCCGCGAGGGTCGCCTTCGGGCGGCATGTACCGCCACACCTCGCGCTCGCTCCAGCTCGCGCCCTCGGGCGGCTCCTCGTCCCAGGGCCGAACCGTCAACGAATAGCCCTTGGACATCGCGATCGAGATCTCGCCGTCTACCCGAACGACGATTCCTTCCACCCTCGGCGGGCCCTCCTCCCCGAGCGACTCGTAGAAGGGTAGCGCGTGCTCGTCGGTGCGGGGATCGCCGAAGTGGTCCGAGGACAGCTCGAAGCCGTCGGGACCGACGATGCGCCAGACCCCCCGCGCCACGAGCACGTAGTCGGCCGAGCTGGTCTCCTCTCCCTTCCTGTTCAGGTGGGGCTTCTGCTCCCCGAATTCGAACCTCTGGAAGCCGATGTAGCGCCACATGTCCGTCAGCGGCAGGCCCACGAGCTCGCTCAGCGCGAGCTCCGCCGTCAGGACCTCCGTGGGAGAGAGCTTCACGCTTGCTCTCCTAGCGTCTCGTCCACCATCCGCGCGCCCCCCTAGGGCTCACGTCCGCCGCGAACCAAGGCGAGCTCTCGTCCTCGGCGACATCGCCCACGACCCACGCTACGACGAAGTGGGCTTTGACAAACTTGCCTGCGGACTCTCGCAACGACGGCGTCCGCTACCATCTGGGAGACGCCCTGAGGAGGCTCGGTCGATTCAAGGACGCAGATGCCGAGATGGCCAAGGTCGAAGCGGCGGGCGGCGTCAGCCGCGCGCTGGTGAAGGAGCAACGGACCAGGCTCCAAGCTCGCTTCAAGACCGTCGTCGACGCCTCCCCCGTCAAGGGCACGAAGAAGGGTTAGCGCGTATGGATTTCGGGCGCGGACGCCTTAGACTCCGCGCCTGAAACCTCGTACGGCGCCAAGTGTCTCTGACACTTGGCGCCGTACTTCGCCGTTAACCCGCGCCGCCAGCGGCCTACGCTGAACTTAGGCGGATTCCTCAGAACTCGGTGGCGTCGTACGCTTCCACCCACCAGTCGTCCTCGGCCGTCTCCGCCTCGGTGAGCAGATCGGCCGCCGCGATCTGCGCCTGCCAATAGGCGTCCTTGGGCCTGCCTTCCATCGGGATCCCGTCCACCCAGCGCGGGCGGCCGTCGGGATGGTGGGAGTCGAGAACCTGCCGCCCGCGGCTATGCTTGCGGATTCCATGAAAGATGTCGGGATCGCTCAGCTCGGGCTCTTCGTCGGGATTCGCTCCTGCTTCGCGCTACGCCCGCAGAGCCTCGAGCTCCGCGTCCTCCGCGGCGTCGATGCGCTCAAGCTCGGCCCTGGCCTCGGCGTAGGTCACTCCGAGGTTATGGCACGGACGTGCGGCGCGTCGATCTCAGCCACCCACTAGGAGGCGCTCGATCCCCTCCACAACCTTCTCCGCCGCCGCGATCCGCGACACGAACGAGTCCTCCATCCACGGGTCGAAGAACCCGTCGTCGCCTTCCCAGCTTTCGCGCTCCTCGCGGACCAATTCGGCCCGCACGTGGGCGAGCGCCGCGCGGATCGCCTGGACTCGCGGAAGGTCCAGGAAGGCGTAGTCCTCGGGCAGCGTTTCCACGGGCACGTCCTCGAAGACGAAGTCGTTCACCAGGGTGTCCTGCTTTTGGGTCGGCGCGCGAGCCGCCGCGAGCGCCGCGCTCCCCACGTAGTAGGCGAACGCGCTCGGGCTCAGCGTGTGCGTAAGGAAGATCGCGTCGAGCGCCTTAGGATCCACCTCGTCGTACCGCTTGCCCCCGAAGGCCCAGGTCGTCCACTCCTCCTCCCCCTTGCCGTCGAGCATCCACCCCAGGATGGTCTCGGACGGCGGGACGGGGAGCGGCCCGAAGGCGCGCTCGATCTGCGCCTCCAGGCGCACGGCGGGGGAGTCCTCGGTCACGAAGGGCATCGTACACCCGCAGCGAGGACGACTTGGCGTTCTCTTCGTCTTCGGGTGCCTCAGGCATCGAGGCCCAGTTCGAGCCGCGGCTGCTGGAAGCCCGACGACGTCGTGGGAACGTTACCATCGCGCTCAAAGGCACTTCGACGCCGAACATCCAGGCAAGGCCTCCATGGCAGCGATCTCCCCGCTCGTCATCGCGCGTATGCGAAGGGCTTCGGGAAAGCGAAACGGCGTTTAGGCACTCCAAGCAGTGCTCGACGTAGCGGAGTTGGCGGACGTCGAGCGGGGATCACTTATCCAAGAGCCATTCTCGGTTCTACAAGAAGGCGGTCACGTGAAAGAGGACGACCGCTTCGTAGCCTTGATGATCGGACCTTATCATCACTGTGAGAAGGTAGTAGCGGAGACAGATCGCATCGAGAAAGCAGAGGTGGCTAATCCCTGGTTCGATTTTCAATCCGAGGTCAGAAGATCCTGCCAAGTCCTCTCTCTATCTTTAGAAAGGGCCGCCGCTATCTCCCGCTCCGAGCCGTACTTGTTGGTCATTCTGGACTGACTCTAGGACACTTCGTAGTGGCGGAGAGGAAAGCCTTAAGGGCGCGTCCAGCCACGCATGATGCTCCTCGCTCCATTATTAATGATGGTATTACTTTTTGTTATATTATAAGCTTGGATATAGAGCTGTCCATGGGTGGAGCATGAATTCTTGTATGCAGTTGATCCACCATCGAATAATTTGGTTTTGTATGTAATTTAATGCGAAAACCGTAACAATATTAGACTTATCAGCTGTTAGAAATGCCAGATTCTATGTGGCCACGATAGCGTGGACAACTTCTAATGCGATCCTTTCATCAATCTCTACTCCCCATGAGGGTTGCCGCGTTCGCCGTTGCAGCCACCATGTCTCTCTCCGCTTCAGCAGAGGGCGTTGTCGGCGTCGTCGGGCTCGTGGCTGGCCAGTTCCGAGGTCGCGCCCCCATGTACACCCATGTGCCCCGTGCGCCTTTCCTGGGCGACAAGCCGAGCCGCAACTCTCAGAATCGAGGCGGTGTCTGGACGGCTACCACTCGAAAGCAGGCTGACGCGAGCCGTTGGGACGCCTCTTCTTCAGGGCTCCAGGCGTCCGTTGGGTCCTCTTACGCAATCGCCCATACCCTTGCCGTGGCCGCAGAACCTGGTTCGTCCGAGCCATGGGAGGGAAGCTCTCCCACCTCCGATGGGTCGGTGAACACGGGCAACGGCAATAAGGTCACGAAGCTCCCCTTGACGTCCTGGAGGGTTCGGGGGGGCATGGCCCTCGACCTCACGCTGTATCACAACAGCCAGACTAACTACAACGACGAGCTTGGCAACGGCTGGAGCTGGTCGTACGACATCTACGTCAACAACCTTAGTGCGAATCCTATTGTCCATTGGGGCGACGGCACTTCGGTTCCATACTCCGCGTCGGGCGGGTCAGGCGGCACGACCTCGGGACCAACCCCAATCGGCGGCGGAACCGCAGGAGGCACGACCTCCTCCACGTACACTGCGCCCACTGGCATTTACGACTCGCTCGTCAAGAACGCCGACTCCACTTGGACGGTTACGAAGAAGGACGGTACCAAGTACTACTTCAACGCGGCAGGCTTCTGCTACCGCATCCAAGACCGTAAGGGCAACGCTATCTCGTTGACGCTCAACTCGGGCAACTACGTCACGCGGATCACCGACCCCACAGGACGTTACATAAATATAAATGTAGACGCCAGTGGTGATTTCCAGTCGGCGACCGACCACACGGGACGCACCTGGACTTTCGTTCGCAACACCTCCGACGACCTGGTTCAGGTGAACTTTCCTTCGCTGGACGGTCAGGCTTACGGCGACTCTTACACGTACAACACAGGGCACGACATCCTCACCCATACCGACAAGCGCGGAAAGGTGTGGAACTTCTCTTACTTCACGGACGGCTCGATCAGCACCGAGTCCGATCCGCTAAACAACACGACGACATACACATACGGGAGCTCTTACACCGAGGTAAAGAACCCTCTCAACGGGATTGAACGGCACAACTATTCAAGTGGCGTTCTCGCGAGTGTAGTGGACGAAGCTGGCTTCAGTACGAGCTACACCACCCGCGACGCGAACAAGAATCCAACGACCGTTGTGGACAAGCGCGGCAAGACTTGGCGCTACACCTTCGACTCCAAGGGCAACCAGCTTTCTGTTACCGACCCGCTCAACGGAGTCCGTTCGTTCGTTTACGACGCTTACGGGCACACTACTCTGACGAGGGACGCCCTCGGGCACGAGGTACAGATCGCCTACGACGGCCAAGGCAACGCCGTGACGGTGACTGACGGCCTAGGTCGCGTTCGTGCGACGAACTCCTTCGACTCATACGGACAGCTGACGTCCTACACGAACGGCAGCAACGCGACATGGTCGTTGGAGTACGACTTGAACGGCAATGTGGGCGCCGTGACGGATCCCACGGGCGTTCGCGTCACGGCCTCCTACGACGCTTTGGGCAATCCCTTGTCGTCGAGGGACGGCATGGGAGCCGATACCACCTACGTTTACGATGCCTGGGGACGCCTGCTTTCCAAGACGGAGCCTGGAGGGAGTGCTTGGGTCACCACCTACGACGCGGAAGACCACCCAGTTGTCGCGACGGATTCCCTGAACCACACCTCTCGATATACGTTCGACGCCGCAGGTCGACCGCTGACGATCACGGACGCCAAAGGCTACGTCGAGACGTACGGCTACGACGCGGCGGGCAACAAGACCTCCCTCGTGAATGGCCGCGGCAAGACGACCAGCTGGACCTACACGCCGCGGGGAGAGAGGAGAAGCGTTACCTTGCCCGATGGTGCCACCGACCAGTGGTCCTACGATGGCGAAGGGAACGTTACCGCACACACCAACGCGCAGAACGAGACGGTGTACTACGGGTACGACGATGCCGAGCGGAAGGTGCTCGTTGACTATCCTTCTGGAACGGATACCGTCTTTTCCTTCGATGCCGCTGACAGGCAGACGTCGCTGGTAGACGCGACGGGAACTACCACATGGAGCTTCGACGCAGCTAATCAACTGACCAGATTCGCCTCGCCCCAGGGTGCGACGACTTATTCGTACGATGCGGGAGCTCGACGCTCGGGCATGGTCGACGCGAGCGGCACAACGACCTACACGTACGATCTGGCTGGGCGGCTCGCCACGCTCCAGAATGCTCAGTCGGAGACGACACGATTCTCCTATGACGCGGCTGGGCGACCCTTGTCCCAAACTGCGGCGAACGGTGTCGTGTCGACTTTTGGATACGACGGCAGATCGCGTGCCAACAGCATCGTCCACAAGAACTCGGGCGGCACGACTCTTGCTCAGGAGAGCTACGTCTACGACGGCCAGGGCAACCTGACCTCGCGTACCGCCAATGGTGTAGTCACGAGCTTCGGCTACGACGCGCTCGATCAGCTCATTTCCGAGACGCGCACTGGCTACGCCGCCTCCTACACCTACGACGGGAACGGTAACCGTCTGTCCAAGGCGGTCAACGGCTCTACAGAGACCTACACATACGATGATGGGGACAAACTCCTTTCCATCGCGCTAGGAAGCGCGACGAAGTCGTTCGGCTACGACGCGGCGGGTCGCACCACGAGCATCAGGGACGCTGGGGGATCCACCGCGCTCAGCTATGACGCCGATGGGCGTCTCACCCGAATCGTACTACCCAACGGGCAGGTCGACTCGTTTGCCTACAACGGGTTGGACGCACGCGTATCCAAGACCGACTCGACGGGCAGCTATGCCTTCAGGCGCGACGGCGCCTTGCCCACGGACACTGTGCTCGGCGACGGGAAGGCGACCTACACGCCAGGCGTGTCGGAGCGTAGGAATGGTGTAAGTTCCTTCGGTCATGCCGACAGGCTTGGCACGCTCTCGCTCGAAACCTCTGCTACGCAGGTCAAACTCAGCCAGATCGCCTACGACGCTTTCGGTGTGGCTCTCAGTGGCTCGAAAGCTTCCCCTTTCGGATTCGCGGGCCAATACGGTTATCAGGAGGACCCTGATGCGGGTCTCAAGCTCCTAGGTCGCAGATACTACGCTCCTCAGTTCGGTAGGTTCCTGACGCGCGATCCCGAGATGATCGGGAGCAACCTGTACGAGTACGCGGGCAACAACCCGCTCAAGTACGTGGATCCCGCAGGCGAGGACTGGCGTACCTGGGGCGCGATCGGTGGTGGTATCATCGGCGGCATCTTGGGCGGCCCCCCTGGGGCCGCGCTAGGTGCGGGGTTGGGCGGAGCCGCAGGCTCTTACTGGGGTGACGGCGACGACCTAGGCACTGCGATCGTGAACGGCACGATCGATGGCGTGCTCACCTACGTTGGCGGCAAGCTGATCCTGAAGGCAGGAGCGGTTATCGGCGAGAGGCTGGCCGCGCGGGCGGCGGCGCGTCTGTTCAGTGCTACAACCAAGAAGCTGCAGCACATCTTCTCGGGACACGCGGGAGAGTTCGGGCTAGGTGGCAACTGGAACAAGGCCATAGGCGAGCAGCTCGAAAGGATCCTTGAAGCGATCGTGCGTAGTCCTAAGTCGCTCACGAGGAACATCCTGTTCCGAGGCAAGCCCGCCAAGATCTACATCCAGCCTGGATCCAACCTCATGGTGGTGGTGGATCAGGTGACGGGCGAGGTGATCGCCGCTTGGAAACTGAGTGCCGCCCAACTCAAGTACTTGCTCACCAGGGGTACCCTGAACTAAGATGAGAGGCAAGTTCGCGGAGGCACTCAAGCCCTACGTCGAACTGGCGGAGGGTCTCGAAAGCGAGACCCTCTCGCCAAAAGACTTTAAGGTCGCATACCTCCAACTCTTCCACTATAGCGAGGTGATGTGGCCCGAGCCCATCTTCGACTCGCTCTCGGTCGTCCGCAGTGCCGCAGACGACTACGAGCCCGAGTGGGACGGCGAGGAAGAGTTCTGGGTTGACGAGGCGGGGCTCAGGCGGATCGTAGGCGAGCAGCTCCCGATTCTGCGCGCGTTCGTAGCCAAGGGCGTCTGACGTCACTGAACACTCAAGGGGATAGACGGCGAGTCGATCCCCGAGAGCGAACGATGCGACCGAAAACACCCCCTCACCCCACCTCCAGTGCCCTCATCCCGTACTTCGCCATCATCTCGCGCCGCCAGCCGTCGGCTCTGAGTCGGTCGGAGAACAGCGCGTCGAACGACGCGACGAGCAACGTGTCCACGTCCGAGCGGCGGACGAGTTCCAGCACCCTGGCCATCCCGCGCCGCCCCCCGCCCTCGAGACCCGAAGGCGCGCGTCTAGCGCTTCACGACGCTCATGAACTCTGGCGGCGCGGCGGCTTTCAAGGGGGCGATTCTCTTGTCACTATCCGCCGCCCAGCGGGAGGCGGGGGGACGTGAGCTCCCCGCGCCAGACCGAAGGCGATCTACGAGCCTTTGTCGCGTCGCGGGGACAGGTGGCTTCGGCCAGGCTGTTCAAGATGAGCCATCCAGAGCTCTACACATGGAGATAGGGCGAAAAGAACCGAACTGAGGTGGCACTCTCCTCGCGGACGTACGAAGAAGAGCTCCGATACCCATCCGCCACGCCGCCCTCACCTCCCGCCAGCAGGACGCCCTGCGCGTCGGCTCGACCACATCGAGCGTCACGGCGTACCGCCCACGATCGTCGAGGCGAGCAAGGAGATGGGGCTCTCGAACAAGATGGCGTCCTACGGCTACCTCAATTCGCTTGAGGCCAAGGGCTACATCATGAGGAGCCCAGGGGTGGCGCGGGGACTCGTCGTAATTCGCGGCGTGAACGGCTAAGTGCTTACCTCGCCCGACGTGGGCATGAGTACTCGCGCTTCAGATTCGGTACGATCCATCGCCGTTGACTACCGCCGAAAGGAAGCGCCTCGAGTCAATAAGGGACAACCTGATCCACCAGGTTCCAGGTTTGGACGATGACCCTTACTTCCTCCTGCATTTCGTTGCGGGTCCTCAGTTTGGCGAGGTCCACGTCTTCACCTCTCGAGCGGTCCTGACGCCAGCCATGCGCAGCACTCTGCGTCGGCTTGGCGCGGTAGACGATGCATCGCAGGGCTTCTGGGCCACTCACGTCCACGAGTTTCCGATCATGGCCGTCTCGATCGCCACCGAGATGCAAAGAGCCCTCTCCGAGAGCGAGCCTGAAAAGGAGCTGCTATACGACAACGACGAGAGCGATGGCGAAGATACTCCCGAATCCCTGAGCGAGCCCTATGGCGAGAGGCGCAGGGGAGCCGTGGCCTTGGAATGCCTGGTATCCGCAGGAGGAGAGGACGCTTGGCTGGCCCAGTGCGTCCGAACGAGCTTGGATGATCTCGGTGAGGAAGGCTCGTTCTGGTCGGCGGAGCGCCTCCTCGCGTTCGTGGTGCGCCGACCGAACGGAAAGCTCCACGCGTCCGAATTGCGCCAGCTTGGGCTTGAGTCTCGCCGCGTTGGAACGGGGGAGATCACTCCGACGTTCGAGGACCTCGATGCCGCGGCGACTCAAGCCCGAAGGGCTGGACGAACGCGACCCGCGTCCACGAGGCGCTCGGCAAGGTGTGCGCAGGGCCCGCGCCGCTCGCGTCCTTGCCGTCGAGGCAGCAAGAGCCCAAGGCGAATCCGCTCATGCCCGTGTTCGTCAGAGTGACCCAGTGCAGAGCCGAAGGCGAAAGGAGCCTGTTCCTGCCTGGTCCCGCGACGTACGGCACGCACGTCCACCGCAGGTTCTGGGAAGGCGGAGAGATCGGCGCCCAAGAACACGGAGACCAATAGGGATCATTGCCGTTACGGTTCGTGGCTCGAAAAAATCCAAAAGGCCGATCGGTTCGCGGCTTTCGGCGACATCACTGACGGTGAAGGCGCCCTGGAGCGCCCAAACGGAGACCGCATTGAACGACGCATCTCGACTCGCCCTCATGACCAAGCTCTGCCAGAGCCTCGACCGCGCCGAGGCCGAGGCGAAGACCGTCGGCATCTCGGTTCCCCAGGCGCCCATGCCGCAGCCCCTCTCGGGCGATCCGACGCTCGCCCTCGTCTACGCTCAGGAGCTCCACGAACGCTTCTTCGGATGGAACTACGCCTTGCTCGCCATCGAGGCGCACCTGGAGCCCGCGAACCCCGCGCGTAAGAAGGCGAGGCGCGCTGGACGCGTGGCTCACGCTTGGTACGAGGAGAGCAAGCCCCTCTACCGCGACCTGGGGGCGCAAAGGGTAGACCCCGTGATCCAGGCCATCTACCGGGAGGCGATGGTGCGATCCGCGTTTGGCGACAGGATCGCGCGCAGGTTCCTCGACTGGCGCAACACGCACACGCCCATCGTCTTCGGTTTGCCGCGATAAAGAGCGCGCAGGAGAGGGGTAGGACGAGCGCGAACGGGGATACATGCCCACCCCTCGCGTTCGACTCACCCCAATCGGTGGCATCGGCCAGGTGGGCGGCTCCATCTGGCACGTCCAGCAGGGCAGAAAGGGATTCCTGATCGACTTCGGCGCCGACCTCCAGCGCCAGGGCAAGCTCCTGATGGGGAGGTTGCGCCCACGAGATAGTAGAGGCATCGACGATCTCCTGGGACTCGATCTGCTTCCTCGATATGAGGGCCTATATCGCGAGGATCTGCTGCTGGACGAAGGGCTCATGGAGGACGCCGACGAACTGGATGTCCGCGAAGTCCTCGTCACGCACGCCCACGCGGACCACGCAGCCTCCCTCTTCGCCCTAGACCCGAGCATCCGCGTGCATTCGACGGGTGTCACCGCCGCGATACTCTGGGCGCAGGCGAGTTGCGCCAGCGGCCTCGCCGCCGAGGCCATCCATCTTGTGGAGCGTGCCCCGCATCCCCAGGAGGACGGGATTCTCCACAGGCCCCGAAGGGCGGAGAGATCCACCCGTCCGTTCCACCTCGTGGACGGGGGCCCTCCCGAGCCGTTCGCGATCTGTGGCGCGCGGGCGGCTCCGACGAGGGGCTGGAACGATCAGCGATGGAGGCGGCGGGCGTTCCCTTCGAGTCGTGGCCCCTCGACCACTCGATTGTTGGGGCGTGCGGATTCGTCTTGGACACCTCGGCAGGCCCCGTGGCCCACGCGGGCGACCTGCGCCGTCACGGGCGCTTCGGCCACCTCACAGACGCGTTCGTCTCCCACCTCGAGCGGACCAGCGCAAGGGCCCTCATCCTCGAGGGCACGCGTCTCGGCAGGAAGGCCGATCCTCGCGTGACGGAGGCGCAGTGCGAGGATCGGATCCGAGAGCTAGTGAAGGGCGCGGGACGGCGCCTGGTGATCGCCTCCGTCAACCCCCGCCACGTGGAGCGGCTCGCCGCGTTCCTCCAGGCAGCGATAGACGCGCGGCGAAGGCTCGTGGTGTCCCCGCAGACGATGCTGGCTCTTGAGGCAGTGCGGGCGGCGAACCCTTCGATCAACCTCTCCCGCGTGGACGAGCTTGCGGTGTACGATCCGCCAATGGGCTCGAGGCGCGCCTGGCACCGCGAGCTAAGAGAGCGCAACGCCCGTCGCCTGGTTTCCCCGAAGGAGATCGAGAAGTCGCCTCAGCGCTTCGTCGTGGCCCACTCCATCGGTCGCACCACCGAATGGCTGGACATTAAGCCCCATGGCGCGCATTTCATCTTCGCGGCCTCGGCGGCGTACAGCGACGAGTCGCGCGGGATCCATAGCTCGCTCGGCGAGTGGGTGAGGCTCTTCGGCATGCGGACGGCGGGCATCGAGTTCACGAAGAGGGGATGCGAATACGAACCGCTCCTCAACCCCAGTGGCCATATGACGGGAGAAGAACTCGGCGAGTTGGTAGATCGCGTCAAACCCGAACTCCTCATCCCCGTTCACACAGAATGCCCCGACATGTTCAAGGAACTCGCGCCGTTTGGAACGAAAGTCGTGTTGCCCGAGAACGGGAAGACGATCAGGGTCTAGTCTTCCCGCCCTAAGCAGTTGGACCGCAAACTAAGGTCGCGACCGAAGGCGATCTTGAAACCAGTCGGCTGCCGAGGCTAGCTGAGTCCGCTGGGACTCGGTGAGCGTATCCTCGAGATACGCATGTGTGGTCTGCTCCCGCTCATGGCCTGCGATGAGGGAAAGGAGGCTTGATGACAGGCCAGGCGCTTCCTTCAGCGCGTTGAGCACGCTCCTGCGTACCACGTGCGTGCTGTTACCTCGCGGAAGGGAGAGGCCTAAGATCTCGCACAGCACCCTGAATCTCTTCGAATACCAACTAGGGTCCATCGGCTTACCGTCGGGATTGAGCGCGATGTACGGATGCCTATCGGCTTCGGGCAGAAGGCTGTTCTGAATACGACGCGCGCGAACGATCTCCTGAAGCTCCTCACTTGCGCGGAAGGGCCTCGACATTCCCTTTGGAGGGCACAGAGCGAGGGTAGCGGGCCCACCGACCTCAGTCGGTTTTCTGGCGAGTTGTCGAACGATGTTCGTGCGCCCCGTCTCCAGGTCCACGTCCCAGAGCCCGAGGCCGCAGGCCTCGGCAGCCCGTACGGCGAGGTCGATCTGGATAAGAATGGGGGCGTACAGCGGCGTGTTCCGCGAGCCCTCAAGCAAATGTCTGAGTTCCTCAAGGCTGAACCACCTCAACCGAGTGACGCGAGACGTCTTGTAGGCGTCTCGCGCGGCCTTGTCATCGGGGATCGCGGCCACGGGATTGGCCTGGATGAGCTGATTGTCTACCGCGCGCGAGAGGCACGTGGACAAGTACCCCTTGATCAGCTCGCGGCTTTTCCAGCCGAGGATCTTCGCTGTCTTGGCACCGATCACCGTGCCACTCTTGTTACGAATCGGCGCAGCCCGCGGGGTTCGGGAAAGCCATTCCCACCACGCGCAAACCTGTGCGGGAGTGAGTTTAGAGAGGGACACGGAGCCGAGCTTTCCATACACGTGCATCTCGAGCTGGGATCGCACCTGCTGGGCGTATCGCTTCTCCCGTTCGACGGCTAGGATCTTCGTTGCGCAGTGGTCGCACCAGGACTGAAGCGTGTGCGTCAGAATCGGGCCGCCGCGGACGATTTCCTGGCGAGCCTCCTCCGCCGCCTCACGGGCAAGGCTTTCAGCCTTGTCTCGGATCTTAGTCGGCGCCTTCAAATCGGACTGGCACTTCACGCGCTCCAAGCTGACCTTCCCCTGCTTCTCTGCAGGCACCCCATTCACAAGGTGGTAGACGGTCCAGCGGACGTGGGTAGGCACCTTCTTAGGGACGAAGGCTAAACGGATGTACGGTTCGGACGTGGGGATTCTTGCCATTCGGATTGCTCCACAGGCAGTGATCGCGCGCCCCGTACGATCCTGACAGCCGATTTTCAAAGCTCGGAAAAATCTCTCCGCCGAGAATTACCCCGACCATTTCCCCGACCGTCGAAGACCTTGTCGGATTACCCCGACCGCTCTCAGGCTCTAAACGGTGGTAGCGAAGAGCGGACTCGAACCGCTGACCTAACGGGTATGAACCGTTTGCTCTAACCAACTGAGCTACTTCGCCGAACCCTTCCATTGTGCCATCGTCCAAGGCTGGGTGTCAAGCTTGGTCCTAGGACGGGGCGTGGCAGGGCGGCGCGAGACGGTGCAGGGAGAACGTGGAATGAGAGCGAGGATGGCGAGGATCGGGGTGATGGGGTGCGGGGTGGTGGCGGACTACGGCCACCTGCCCGCGATCGAGCGGACGGCGGGACTCGATCTCGTGTCGGTGTACGACCCGGTTCCCGAGGCGGCGGCGCGGGCGGCCCAGCGGTACGGGGCGCAACCCTTCACAGAGCAGACGGCGTTCCTCGATTCGGGTCTCGACGCGGTCGTGATCTGCTCGCCCGTGCCGTTCCACCGCGAGAACGTGCTCGCCGCCGCCGAGCGGGGATTCCACATCCTTTGCGAGAAGCCGCTCGGGATGGACGACGACGAGGTGCGCGAGATGATCGACTTCTGCCGGGAGCGGCGGGTCGGGTTCGCCACAGGATTCGTCTACCGCTTCGCGCCGATCTCGAAGCAGATCCGGGAGTGGGTCCGTGAGGGCGCGATCGGCGAGGTCCGCGCCTTGAGACTGAGCTACGTGTGGGAGCTGCACGGCCGGTACGACCAGGCGCCGGACGGCAAGTGGCGTGAGAACCCGCGCTGGGTGGGACGGATGTTGGAAGGCGGGCCCATGGTCGACTGCGGCGTCCACAGCATCGACCTCGCGCGCTGGTGGCTGGGGCGTGAGGTCGTGCGCTCGCACGGCGTGGGGGCGTGGGTGGCCGACGGCTACGAGGCCCCGGACCATATGTGGCTCCATCTCGACCATGAGGGAGGCGCCCACACCTGCGTCGAGATGAGCTTCTCGTACGGCTTCACCGCCAAGGACCCTTCCCCTCTCTTCACGTACGACCTGATCGGCACGGGCGGCACGATCCGCTACGACCGCAACGGGTGGGCGTTCGAGCGGCGCAACGGGGAGAGCACCCTGCGGGTTCCGGGCTCTAGCGAGAAGGACTTTCCCGCTCTCCACGCCGCCTTCGCCCGGGCGCTGCTCTCGGGCGACTGGCGCGAGATGCCCTCGGCGGAGGACGGCCTGGAGGCGACACGGATCGCCCGCGACGCGACGGAGGCGGTGATCGCCAACCGTCTCCAGACGCTCGGGACGACCAAGCTGACGGCTTAGGATGGCCGTCCTCTTCGATCTCGACGGAACGCTCACCGACCCGCAGCCCGGCATCGTGGGATGCGTCCGGCACGCCCTCGAAGGGATGGGCGCGTCTTACGACGGCGACCTTGACTGGTGCATCGGCCCGCCCCTCGGGCCGAGCTTCGGGCTGATTCTCGGGACGGACGACCCCGCGACGGTCGCCGAGGCTCTGCGGCTCTACCGCGAGCGGTTCGCCGCCGTCGGGCTGTACGAGAACCGCGTGTACGACGGCGTCCCCGAGTGCCTGGCGAGGCTCCGCGAGGCGGGGCTTCCCCTCTACGTCGCGACCTCGAAGCCCCTCGTTTTCGCGCGGACGATCCTCGACCATTTCGGCCTCGCGCCGTACTTCGACGGCGTGTACGGCAGCGAGTTGGACGGGCGACTCTCGCTCAAGGGCGACCTGATCGCCCACCTGCTCGAGCGTGAGCGCCCGAGTGCGCCGATCATGGCGGGCGACCGCGAGCACGACGTGATCGGCGCGCGGCAGAACGGCGTGCCCTGCATCGGCGCGACCTACGGCTACGGCTCGCCGGAGGAGTTGGACGAGGCGGGGGCGGTGATTCTATGCGACTCTCCAGCGGCGGTCGCGGAGGCGGCGCTGACCCTGCGCGATACGCTCGGGCTGACGTGCGGCTACGGGCCCTGATCGTTAGGGAAAAGTTTGGCCCCTCTCCCTTCTAACGAAAGAGGTGACCGTCGACATCCCGCTTCCGGTCAGCGAGCAAGCTCGCTGACCGGAAGCGGGAGCAAGCTCCCGCACTCGCAAAGGAGATTAGCGGCCTTCGGATTCCGCCGCTTCGACGAGCTTTTCAAGCATCGCGGCGAGGCGGCGGGCGTCGTCGCCGAGGGGGGCGAAGAAGGTCTCTTTCACCGGGGTCACCGCCGCCCGGCCTTCGTGAAAGAGCCGTTCGCCTTCTTCGGTGAGTTCGAGGCGCTGGGCTCGGCGGTCGTTCGGGTGTTCCTTACGGACGAGGAGTTTGCGAGACTCCAGGGAGCGCACCACGTCGGAGGCCATGTTCGGGTCGAGCGAGCCGACCCGGCACACGTCGGACTGGGTGACGAGCGAGGTGCCGCCCTGGAGGCGGGCGACGGAGGCGAGGACGGCGAACTGGACGTGGGTGAGGCCCAAGGGGTGGAGCACCCGGCGGAGCGCCCGCTGCCAGGCGTTCGTCACCAGCCAGAGCTGGTAGCCGGGATTCTCCCTCAGTTCCTCGGGCGTCGTGATCATGGGTTGGACGCGGCGGTCGGCGTGTTGCGGCCGGTCACCTTCTCGGTGGGCGGGGCGCTGTAGCCCCCCATGCCGTCGGCGCCTGCCGGACCATAGGAGTAGCGGCCGACCGCCCGCTCCAGGGCCGTTCGGGCGACGTTGTAGTCGTAGAGCGCGTTCACCCGGTTCGTCTGCGCGAGGGCGAGGGCGTTCTGAGCGTTGCTCAGCTCGATCTGCGGCGACTGCGTCGGGGTAGCGCTGACGCCCGCCCGAGCTCGAAGCTGGGCGAGGCGGAACGCCTCCTGGGCCTGGGTGACCGCGAGGGTCGCCACCCGAACCCGTTCTTGCGCCTGCACCCGGTTCACGTACGCCGTCTGGACGTCGAGCGTTACCTGATCGATGGAGGTGCGCTGGTCGATCTGGGCGGCGGCCACCTGGGCGCGGGCCTGCCGGTCGCGGGCACGGGCTAGGCCCGCGTCGTAGATCGGGATGGAGAAGCCGAGGCCAAGCGAGCCCTGGTTCGCGGGAGTGAAGCCCGCGAAGTTCGGCTGCACGGTGTACCCGGCGGTCACGGAGAGCGAAGGCAGGCGGCTTCGTCGGGCGTAGGCCACGCCGCGCTCGGCGGCGCTGACCGCCGCGTTGCCTTCCAGGATCTCAGGACGCGTCCGCACCGCCTCCGCGACGGCGCTCTGGTACTCGTCGCCAAGGGCGACCTCGTCCTTGGCCGTGCCGTAGCTCTCGATCCGGACGGGAGCCGGCTCGGGGGCGGAGGTCCCAGGGTCCTCGACGGCGCCGGCGTCCACGATGGTGAGGGGCACGGAGACGTCGATGCCGATCGTGTTCTTGAGCTGGGCGAGGGCGACGGTGACGTTGCCGCGGGCGTTGACGAGGTTGCCCTGAGCGTCGGCGACGTCGCGCTGGGCCGTGAGCACGTCGAACTGGGTGCCGGTGCCCGCCGCGAGGTTGGCCTGGGCGTCCTGGAGCCGCTCCTGGGTGTTGCGCAGGCTGTCCTGGGCGACGACGAGCTGGCCTTGGGCGCGCAGGGCCTGGTAGAAGGCGTTGCGCACGTTGTAGACGAGGTCGTTACGGGTTCGGTTGACGTCGATGCGGGCCGCGACCTCGCTGAACTGCGCTTGGCCCACCGCCGCGCGGATGGTGCCGGAGATGTCGAGCGGCAGGGTGACGCCCGCCGTGTAGATCCCGACGAACTGGCGCTGGATCGGGATGGTGGTCCCGGCGAAGTTCGCGTTGATGGGAGCCGTGTAGGCGGTGTAGGTGCCGTTGAGGCCGAACGAGGGGTTCAGTCCGGCGCGAACCTCGCTCGTGCGGCCCCGAGCCTCCTCAAGCTGGGCGATGGAGCGGGCGAAGGGTCGGCTCGTGAGGAGGGCGACCGCGACCGCGTCGTCGATGGTGAGGGGGCGGGCGACGAGGGCCGCCTGGAGCCGCGCCTCGTCGGGCGAGCGAAGCAGTGGTTGCGTCGGCTTCAGGGTGGGAAGAGTCAGGGGCTGGGGCCCCTGAGTGGCCGGACTGGTCTGGGCGAAAGCCGCGACGGCGGTCGCGGCGAGCGCGAGGAGGAGGGTGGTCCTCACTTCGCCTCCGCCGCCGTATCGATCGTCGCCACCACCGACATGCCCACCGCGAGGCGTCCCATCCGGTCCTGGCCGGGATCGAACGTGATCTTGACCGGAATGCGCTGGACGACCTTCGTGAAGTTGCCCGTCGCGTTGTCCGGGGGCAGGAGGGCGTAGGTGGCGCCGGTGCCCGGCTGGAGAGAATCGACGTGGCCGCGAAGCGGCTTGCCACCGAGCGCGTCCACCTCGATCTCGACCGGTTGGCCCTTCTTGACCTCGCCGAGCTGGGTCTCCTTGAAGTTGGCGACGACGTAGATGTCGCCCTCGGGCACGATCTGAACCAGCGAGTTCCCCGCCGCGACCTCTTGGCCGATCGTCGGGATGCGGGTGCTGACCCGACCGGAGACAGGGGCGACGATCTTCGTGTAGCCGAAGTTGAGCTGGGCCTGCGCGAGGGCGGCCTTAGCCTGGGCCACGCGGGCGTCGGCCTGCTCCTTGGCGATCCGGCTGACCTCGATCTGGCGCGGGGCGGTGTTCGCCTGCTGGAGGGTGCCCTTCGCCTGGGTGACCTTGGCCTGGGCCTGGGCCACGTTGGTCTTGGCGGTGGTCACGCCCGCCGCGGCCTGGCGCACGCCTTCGTTCGCGGCGACGGCGTTCACGCGGCTGGCCTGGACCTGGGCGTTCGCCTGGGCGACCTGAGCCTGGGCGGCGGCGACGCCGCTCTGCGCGGTGGCCACCGCCGCGTCGCGCTGCTGGGCGGTCGCCTGGGCGGAACGGACGTTCTCCTCCGCCGCCTCCCGCTGGCCGGTCGCGACCCGCAGGGCGGCGACGGTCTGGTCCGCCGCCTGCTGGGAGACGGCGCCTTCCTTGACGAGCTGCTGGAACCGCTCGTTGTTCTGGCGGGCGTTCGTCTCCGTCGCACGAGCGGACGTGACGGCCGCCTGGGCCGACTTCACGGCCGCGCGGGCCTGCGTGGCGAGGGCGAGGGCTTCGGTGACCCCGTTCTTGGCCCGCGCGACGTTCGCCACCGCGATGGTGTAGCCGGCCTGGGTGGCCTTGACGTTGGCCTCCGCGCCGGAGAACTGGGCCTGGGCGGTCGCCTGGGCGGCCTGGGCCTGGGCGACCTGGGCGAGGGATGTCCCAACCCCGGCCTGGTTCTGGCCGACGCCGCCCTCCGCCTGAGTGATCTGAGCGTCGCCGGTCTCGCCGGTCAGGTCGATCTGCTCGGCCGCCTGCTTCGCCTGGGCGACGGCAAGGGCGAGGTTCGCCTTCGCTTGGTCGACGGCGGTCTGGTAGTTCGCGGGATCGATGTCGACGATGGGATCGCCCTTTCGGACGTACTGGTTCTCGGTCACGTAGACCTTGGTGACGGTGCCCGCGACCCGGGGCGCGACGCCCGAGATGCGCGAGGCGACCTGGGCGTCGTCGGTCGAGGCGTGAGTCTGCCCGAACGACCACGAGCGGTAGCCGTAGAGGGCAGCGAGGACGGCGAGGACGCCGATGATCGGGAGCAGGAGTTTCGGCCGCTTCGCCTTCTTGCTTTCGGGTTGCGAGTCGCCCTGCGGCTTGGCCTCGGGGGTAGGCGCCGCGTTGGGGGGCGTGTTCTGTTCTTGGGGAGCGGCTTCGGCACTCACAACCCTAATATACTACGCGCGCGTAGTAATAGTCGCGCCTCGCGGACAAAAGTCCCTTCGGGGCAGAGGAAACGGGAGAACGAGGAAAGAGGAAACGTCCGTGTTTCCAAAGTCTTGCGGATAATGGCAAGGGGATGTCGCTCTCCGACGACGCCCTACTCTCCAAATCTCTCTTCGTCCTAGCGCTCCGATGCTTGATGCCCTACCGCTCGCGGGCCGAACAGGGCGATGAGCAGGGCGAACGCGCCGACGAGGGCGAGACCCACGCGCAGGGAGGTCGCCTGGGCGACGTGACCGACGACGGGCGGGCCGCCGAGGAACGCGGCGTAGCCGAGCGAAGCCACCGCCGCGATGCCCGCGCTCGACGAGACGCCGGGAACCTCCGCCGCCGCCGCGAACAGGACGGGCACCGCGTTCGCCAAGCCGAGCCCCGCGAGGGCGAAGCCGAGAAACGCGCCGGGGGGTGAGGCGAACGAGACCCCGAGCAGGAGCCCGCCGCCGGTGAGGAGTCCCGAGAGCCGGAGGGTCCCCGCGCGCCCGAGACGCGCCACGACGAGGTCACCGAGAAGCCGCCCCGCCGCCATCGCCGCCGAGCCCACGCCGAAGCCCAGGGCCGCGACCGTGGAGGTCGTGCGAAGCTCGTCGCGGAAGTAGAGGGCCGACCAATCGAGCAGGGCGCCCTCGGCGAACATCGCGAGCAGGGACAAAAGCCCGAGCCCCAGGAGCGTCCCGCGGGGGAGGGCGAACCGCGCGCCCTCCTCGTCGCCCTCGACGTCGCGAAGCAGGCCCGGGGCGCCGACGAGCAGGACGGCGAGGAGGACGATCGAGGCGAAGACCAGATGGTCCTTCGGCGCGACATTCAGCGCGTTCGCGAGGGCGGTCCCCGCCCCGCCGAGAAAGCCGCCCACGCACCACCAGCCGTGGACCGACGAGAGGATGGGCCGATCCATCCGCGCCTGGATCGCCACCGCGTGGTCGTTCATCGCGATGTCGACGGTGCCGTTCGTCGCGCCCATCAGGACGAGGGTGAAGGCGAGCCACGCCGGGGTCGGCGCCCGCAGCAGGAACGGGACGATCGCCAGCACGAGGACCGCCGCCGCGACCGAGACGCGGCGGCTCCCAAAGCGGTGGATCAGGGTTCCGCTCAGGAACATCGCCGAGATCGCGCCCACGCTGGAGAACAGCAGGATCGAGCCGAGCTGGCCTTTGGAGAGCTCGAGCGAGCGCTGGACGTCGGGCAGGTGGGCGAGCCAGCCGCCGAGGGCCGCGCCGTCGAGGGCGAACAGGGCGGAGATGGCGACGCGGGGACCGACGGCTATCTCAGCCACCGGAGAACGTCGGCGGCGACCTTCGGCGCGCCGCGCCCGAGCAGGGGACCGACGTGGCTCGCGTTCGGGAGCGTCCTGACGTCGGCGCGAAGGCGGCGCGCGGTCGCCCGCGAGAGGGCGGGGGCGACGTCGGCGTCTCGCCCGGAGATCACGAGCAGGATCGGGCAGCGGGGGCGGGGCGTCCGGAGGCCCCGCGCGAGGCGGTTCAGCACGGTTCCCGACTCGTCGCGCCATTTGTGCCAAGCGTAGAGGCGCGTCAGGTCGTCGCTGTCGGGCATCGCGTCGCGCGTGTCCTCGTAGCGGCCGTTCGCCCAGCGGACGACCTTGGGCGAGGCTTTGCGCCTAGGCATCCCGGTCTCGGGCACAGGGTTGACGAGGACGATGGCGTCGGGGCGCAGCCGCCGGGCGGCAGCAAGGACGAGCGGCCCGCCCATGCTCGCGCCGACGAGGACCAGCC
>CAZEWR010000050.1:0-36324 GCA_964516175.1 uncultured Fimbriimonas sp.
CTGGAGCCATCGCCACCTTATTTGGGCGAACGGGAAAAAGCCAAGGTTCGATTATGGCCTAACGCTGATCGGCCTCCGCTGGCTCCCTGCCTGCAACAGGATAATCAAACGCCTTTTAAACCGGAGGGCTGGCGAGAGTTCGACGCGACCGTCAGGGTGGAGATCTCTCTAAAGTCGCCGATCCTAGCAATCAGACCTAAGTCTCCTGAGTACGAAAGCGGATCACAACCGGTGCGAGGGCGCTTAACCCGCCCCGTCCTTGCCTCCTATGATTTTCTCCTCCCCTTCCGACGAGGCCGAGCGCATCGCGACGCTGCACGCCTTATGCGTCCTCGATACCGAGCCGGAGCGTGAATTCGACGATCTGGTCGCCGTGGCGTCCGCGATCATGGAATGCCCCACCGCCCTTATCTCGCTGCTCGACGAGAACCGCCAGTGGTACAAGGCGCGCGTGGGCTACGATCTTCCGGAATCGTCCCGGAAGTTCGCCTTCTGCGAGTATACGATCGCCGATGCCGCGCGGGCGCTCGTGGTGCCGGACGCGACGCAGGACCTGCGCTTTCGGGAAAACCCCCTGGTGACCGCTCCGAACGGCCTGCGGTTCTACGCGGGGGCTTCGGTCGTCGTCGATGGGGTCGCGGTAGGAACCGTCTGCACCCTCGATACGGTTCCGCGCGAGGTTCGCCCCAACCAGCTTCGAGCGCTGGAGGCGCTCGCCCGCCAAGCGGCCTCTCTGCTGCGGACGCGGGCGCTCTCGACGCGGCTCGCGGAGGACGAGGTTCTGATCGGCAGCGCGATCGAGGCGAGTCTCGACGCGATGATGGTCCTGGAGCCGGTCGATGAGAACGGTCCGATCCTCGACTATCGATTCGTCTACGCGAATTCGCGCACCGGAACGTACTTCGGCACGAACCCAGGTCGGCTTCTGGGACGGACGGTCGGCGAGATGGCCGAACCGGGATACATCGAACGGCTGCTGGACGCCTACAACTGCGTGCTCAAGATGGGGGCCCCCTACGAGTTCGAGATCGTCCTGGACACGCCGGGAATCCGGGGTCGTTGGGTCCGGGTGCAGGTGGTCCGTGCGGGTCGAGGGATCGCGGTTACGAAGCGGGACGTCCACGAGCAGCGGATCCAAGCCGACGAGTTGGCGAAGGCGTACGAGCGGATCGAAAGCAAGAGTCGGCAGCTCGAGGCGCACCAGGAAGCGCTCGAGGAGGCCAATGCTCGCCTGCAGAGGCTCGCGACGACGGACGACCTCACGGGCCTTCTCAATTCCCGCGAGTTCGCGCGGCGCCTGGACGTCGAGATTGAGCGGAGCCGCCGCACGAACGAGCCGCTTTCCATCGTACTGGCGGACGTGGACCACTTCAAGCGGGTCAACGACGAGCACGGCCATCAGGCGGGGGACGGCGTCCTTCGCCGCGTCGGCGAGGCCCTGCGCAACTCGGCCCGCACGGTGGATTCGATCGCCCGCTACGGCGGAGAGGAGTTCGTGGCGATCCTACCCGCGACCGAGGCGTCGAGGGCCCGGATCGTAGCGGAGCGCATGCGGGAGGCGATCGCCGACTCGGTGGTCGGCGATCGCCGCGTTACCGCGAGCTTCGGCATCGCGACCTTCGGGGCTGGGATGAACTCCGACGCGGCGATCCGTGCCGCCGATCGGGCTCTCTACGCGAGCAAGGCGGCGGGACGGAACCGAACGACCCACATCCAGGATCTTGAGCTTGCGGAGGCCGCTTGAGGCTCTGAGGCCGTATGCTGACGGCATGCCCGCCGACCCCATCGTCGCCTTCGACATCGAGACCTCCGGCCCCGTGCCGAACCCCTTTTCGATGCTGAGCCTCGGCGCGGTGTGTCTGGACGGCGAGACGCTGGAGCCGCGGGGCGAGTGGTACGAGCGGTTCGGGCCGCTCTACGGCCCGGAGCATACGTTCGACGCGTCCACCCGCGAGTGGTGGACGCGCTTTCCCGACCAGCTGGCGGAGGCGCTGCGCGACCCGACGCCCGCGCGGGAGGCGGCCGACGCGTTCGTCGCCTGGGTAAGCGGCTTCACGCGCGGCGAGAAGGGAAGGGCGGTCCTGCTCGCCGCCCCGGCGGGTTTCGACGGCATGTTCGTCAACCACTACGCCGTCACGAGCGGACACGCCTTCGACACCCTGCCCTGGAAGCACCGGATTATGGACCTCGCGTCGTTTATGGTCGGACGGATGGGCATCGAGTACCACCGTCACGGGCGTTTCATGCCCAAGGTCGAGGGACACGACCACAACGCCTTGAACGACGCCCGCGTGCTGGCGCGGCGGTTCGTGCTCCTACAGAGCGGAGCGCCGCCCGCGCCCGAAGATCCCACGCGCGGCGATGGCTGAGAATCCCCCGGAGACGGCGTAGAACCCGTGTGCCCGTGAACCTCGTCTTCGCCTTGCGGAGCCTGCGCGACGGGTGGACGCGGGCGCTGTTGTCCGCGCTGGGGATCACCGTCGGGGCGGCGGCGATCGCGCTTCTGGTGTCGATCGCCCTCGGCGTCCGGGACGACGTGGAGTCGCAGGTCCGCGACCTCGGCGTGAACGTGCTCGTGGTGATTCCCGGGCGGATCGACAACGGGACGTTCAACCCCAACATGGGTGGGATGTCCTATCTGGAGGATGCGGACGCGACCGCCCTCGCGCGGGTGCCGGGCGTCGTGCGAGCCGAGCCGTTCACGTTTCTGGGCGGGTACGTCAAGGCGGGGGCCAAGGTGGCGCAGGGACCGCTTCTCACCGCCTGTACCCCCGGTTGGTTCGCGATGCGGCCGGTGGTGATGCGCGAGGGCCGGACCTTCGGGACGGGCGAGGGCGACGTGACGGTGCTGGGCTCCCTCGCCGCGGACGCCCTCTTTCCGAAGGCTTCGGCGATCGGGAAGCGGGTGACGATCAACCGGCGGAAGTACACCGTCGTCGGGGTCACGCAGGACAAGAAGCAGGAGGGATCGCTGCTGAGCTTCGGGTCGCTCCAGAATCTCGTCTACGTCCCCTACGATCGCCTGCGCGCGATCCAGCCGGATATTCAGACCGACCGCATCATGATCCAGGCCCGGCCCGACGCGGAGCCCAAGGCGCTGATCAAGCGGTGCGACGCGGTGCTGCAGCGGCGTCTCGACCGGGCGCAGTTCCAGGTTCTGACCCAGGAGGACCTGTTGGGGCTGGTCTATAAGCTTACGGGCATCCTGACGTGGCTTCTGACGGGCCTGACCTCCATCGCCCTCTTCGTAGGCGGGGTGGGGATCATGGCGGTGATGCTGATGTCGGTGAACGAGCGGGCGAAGGAGATCGGGGTGCGCAAGGCGGTGGGCGCGCGGGGCCGCGACGTGTTCGCGCAGTTCCTGATGGAGGCGCTTCTGCTGTCGACGTTCGGCGGCCTGATGGGGCTCCTGCTGACGGTCGGCGTCGACGCCGCCTTGGACGCGTTCACGCCCATCCATCCGAAGATGACGCCCGGGGTGATCGCGCTCTCTCTGCTCACCTCCCTCGGCGTGGGCGGCGTGTTCGGCGTGATCCCCGCGATGAAGGCGGCGCGAAAAGACCCGGTCGCGGCCCTCCGAAGCGAATAAGCCCGGTATAGTCTCCTTCCACGGCGTCTTCCATGACTCTTTCCGCGACCCCCTTTTCAAGCCCGAACCCTATGCCTAGCGGCGTGGCGGGCCCGGTCGCGGGTTCCGCTACGCGCTCCCGACCCTAGCGGCCGCGTCGAGACCATTCCCCTCACAGACATAGACGAAGGGGGCGGGCCGCCACGGCCCGCCCCCTTCGTCGTGTCGAGGAACCCCAGTACACTCTCCCCAAATCCCATGAGCAAACAAGGACTGACGAACCCGGAAGAAGATTTCTCCGCCTGGTACAACGAGCTCGTCGTGCGCGCCGACCTCGCCGACCACTCCGCCGTGCGCGGCTGCATGGTCATCAAGCCCCACGGCTACGCGCTGTGGGAGAACATGCAGCGAGCCCTGGACGACATGTTCAAGGCGACGGGCCACGTCAACGCCTACTTCCCGCTTTTCATCCCGAAGTCGTTCCTGAGCCGGGAGGCCGCCCATATCGAGGGGTTCGCCAAGGAGTGCGCGGTCGTGACCCACTACCGCCTCAAGTCCGACGGCAAGGGCGGCGTGATCGTCGACCCCGAGGCCAAGCTGGAGGAGGAGCTGATCGTCCGTCCGACGAGCGAGACGGTGATCTGGAACACCTACAAGGGCTGGATCCAGAGCTACCGCGACCTGCCGCTGCTGATCAACCAGTGGGCGAACGTCGTGCGCTGGGAGATGCGCACGCGTCTGTTCCTGCGCACCTCCGAGTTCCTCTGGCAGGAGGGCCACACCGCCCACTCCACCTACGAGGAGGCGGAGCAGGAGTCGCTCACGATCCTGAACGAGTGCTACGCCAAGTTCGCCGAGGAGTGGATGGCGGTGCCGGTGATCAAGGGGCTCAAGAGCGAGGGGGAGAAGTTCGCGGGGGCGGACCACACCTACTGCATCGAGGCCCTGACCCTCGACGGAAAGGCGATCCAGGCGGGCACCTCGCACCACCTGGGGCAGAACTTCGCCAAGGCGTTCGACGTGAAGTTCGTCACCGCGGAGAACCAGCTCGAGTACGTCTACGCGACGAGCTGGGGCGTCTCGACACGCCTCGTGGGCACGCTCATCATGACTCACTCCGACGCGAAGGGGCTCGTGTGCCCGCCCCGGCTCGCGCCGATCCAGGCGGTGATCGTGCCGATGGGCCGGGACGAGGAGACGCGGGCGCGGACGTACGGCGTGTCGGACGCGTTGGAGCGGGAGCTGAAGGCCCTTGGCGTCCGGACCAAGGTCGACAAGCGGGAGAAGGAATCGCCCGGCTTCAAGTACAACCACTGGGAGCTGCGGGGCGTTCCGGTGCGGATCGAGGTCGGCCCGCGCGACCTCGACGCCGACTCGGTGGTGATCGCGCGCCGCGATACGGGCGAGAAGGAGACGGTCGCGGTCGCCGAGGCCGCCGCCCGCGTCGCCGCCCTTCAGACGGAGATCCAGGAGGCCCTCTTCGCGAAGGCCCGGGCGCTCCGGGAGGCGAACACCCGTCGGGTCGACACCTGGGAGGAGTTTCTCGCCGCGTTCGAGGGCGAGGGCGGCGCGGGCTTCGTGGTCGCGCACTGGGACGGCACCCCGGAGACGGAGGAGCGCATCGCGGACGCCACCAAGGCGACGATCCGATGCATTCCCCTGGAACCCTTGATCCCCTCCGACGGCGAGCCGGGCGTGTGCGTGATGACGGGCAAGCCGAGCGAGCGTCGCGTCGTGTTCGCGCGGGCTTACTGAGCCGTCCTGGCGTCGAAGAACCCTTCCTTGAGCGCCGAGGCAACCCTGCCGCTCTAGGAACGAGTGGGGAGCGTACGCGGTCCACCCGGAGGATCGAACCTTCGCTGGTGAACCGCGGCGAGTGCGAGAACGCGGTCGAGTAAAAACCTGAGGGCCGACCGGGCGCGCCCGCCCGCCGCCCTTCCCGGCGGACTCGCGCCTTCATGGGGGCGCGTCTCCCCAACGTGCGGCTGGACCCTCGATCGACTCGGCGCAACGCCGCTGGAACTCCAAACGTCCGACGCACGATGCTCGTGCTTCTTGCGGCGACCCTTTTTCCCTTCGGCCCGGCGCCAGGGCCGGTCGGAACGCTCGCGGTGGGGTCTCGGAAGCCCTGGCGCACTCTCGTGACGCGGTATCCCGACTCTTCGGTGAAGGCATACGAACTGCCCCAGGGCGTCCTGCTGGTCTCGGGCAACGGCCTGACTCTGCTTGATCCTGTAAAGGGCTCCGTTCGATGGCAGGCTTCACTCAAGAACGAGTCGGTCGAGAGCGTGACGGGTACGGACCAAGACGTTGCGGTGACGGTTCCGGGCTTGGTCGTGCATCTCGATCCCGAAACGGGGCAGACGCTCCGCCGCACGGTTCGATCCATCCTGCCTTCTGGAGCGGGAAATCCTTACCCGTTTCCAACGTGGGGTTCGTTCGCATGGCGGGGCGGACGCGTGTTCGGCTACGGGCATGGCGGCGCGTCCGCCTACGACGAGGATGGCCCGGTGGGCCTCGCCTACGCCCGGGACGGCAAGACTGATCTTTGGAAGGGCGGTTTTCTGAGGACCGTCGTGCGCGGCCCCGCCGGCACGACGGTCGGCGACCTGAAGGGCGGGGAAGGAGGCGACGATCCGCGGCACGGCTACTTCGCCCGTGCGGTCTGCGCCGAAGGTGAAGGCGTTTGGGCGGTGCGCCAAGCCCTTGAGGGTCCAGGTCGGCTCGTCCGGATCCTACCCTCGGGGCGGCTCGACGAGCGCCTCGGTCCGGTAGTCGATCCGACCCAGGGCCTTCCCGCTTGGACGGGAAAGGGGATCGTCTACACCCGCGCTGGAGTGGTCTACCGGTTCGACGGACGCGTCTCACAGCGCCTGCTGACGTTTCCCCGCAGGCAGGCTGACGGCTCCGACCCAACCGCCGACCGGCTCACCCGATGGGGAATCGTGCGCTTGGCGAGCTTTCAGCGAGGCGACGCGGCTTGGACGGTGGTGCGGCTCTATCCGCTCTAGAAGCCCGTCTTTTCACGGGGGCGGAGGGCGGAACCTTGCCGCCGTCGCCTTCTTCCCATTAGACGTGAAAGTCCGCTCGCTGCTTGTTGCGTTTGCCGCTCTCGGCGCCACCTCCGCCTTCGCGAACAGGCTCGTCGTCGTGGTCGATGGCAAGCCGGTCAAGTTCCCCGAGAACGCCCAGCCGATGGTCTACAAGGGCCGGGTGATGGTGCCGATGCGCGGTATCTTCGAGGCCCTCGGCGCGACGCTGACGTACGACCCGACGACCCGCAAGGTCGAGGCCCAGCGCAACAACGAGGCGGTCGAGCTGACCTTCGGCTCGAAGATCGCAAAGAAGAACGGGGCGGAGATCCTGCTCGACACGCCGCCGTCGATCATCAAGAACGTGACCTACGTGCCGATGCGCTTTATCGCGGAGTCGCTCGGAGCGAAGCTGAGCTACGACAAGGCCAACATGCGGCTGACCATCGTGACCGATCCCGCACCCGTTGGCGGCGGGGCGGACCCCAGCACGACCGGAGGTCCCTTTAGCGACCCGGAGCCGGATATGTTGTTGCGCCTCCCTCAAAGGCCGTGACGCGCTTCTCGGGTCGGTCACCCTTCTAAGCGGGGGCGATGCGGCCGTCCCTCTTTTGCCTTTCCGACCAAGGCAGAGTCACTCTTTAAGCGCGCCCAAACGTCCTGGCCCTTGGAGGGGCCTTCCAGTAGGATAGGCCTATGCGTCGGACCTGGGTGGCCTACGTCGTGCGTCGGAAGGAGGGGCGGGACGAGCTGCTGACCCTCCAGGTCGGTAGGGAGGACCGTCCCGAACGCGATGGCCTGCCCTTTGGACGCATTCCCTATGGACGTTCCCTCGGACGGGTAATCGTCGGTCACCTCCGGCTGCAGACGGGCTTGGAAGGAGTCCGTGTAACGGGCGATCTAGGCTTGCGGATCATTCGGGGCGGTCAGCCGTGGCGCGGCTTCCTGGTGGAGGCTCCGCCCGGTCTACCGGACGAGTGGCGCCACGAAGTCCCGATGCGTGGGGACACGCAGCCGGTGACGATACGCTGGCGCGACCTCGCCCATCCGAGGCCTCTTTTGCGCGAGCAGGCGGAGTGGCTTCCAGAGTTGCGCCGCCGCCTGGGCCTGACCGATCTCGAACCTGTGCGCTTGCGGGCGGAGCCCGTCTCGCCCGTGGCCGACGGCGGCTGGATGCGCCGCCAGTGGACCGCGGCGGCAAACCTCGGCGCACGGGAGCCCGCTCCCGACGGCGAGGCCCTGACCGTCGAGATTCCTGCCGATACCGCCGGGCGAGATCTGCACCGCGCGGCGCTCATCCAGGCCGCCACGGCCATCGGCTACCGCGTGGTGGACGAGGGGAAGGGCGTCGCCTACCCACCCGGCCACTCGCCGGCCGTCGACGGCCTGGGGATCGATCCCGACATGTTGGACGAACTGTGGTGCGATCGGGAGTTCGTGGCGGCGCTGGCCCGGCTCGCGGGGCCCCTCCAGGTGTGGAGATTGAGCCCGCCGATCGACCGAGAGGGTGTGCGGAACGACTGGCGCGACGCGACCGACGCCCTACCGCCCGCGCTTTGGGCCTCGCCCGAGAACCAGCGGCTTATCTTGGAACTCGACGGCACGATAAGGGGATACATGTACGACAACGATGGCCTCCTGCTCGCGGCGGACGCTCCGACCGAAAGACTCGCGCGGTTGGACGAGACGCGCGTCGAACACTGGAAGGGCGCTTCGATCGTCCACGCACGCGAGTCGTGTCCCGAATGGCCGGGGGCGCTGGCCCAGGTCGGCTGGTCGTTCGAGGCGAGCGGGAACGACGGCGACTGGGGCGAGTTGCGCGTCGCGCCCGTGCGGCGCGACCTGCTGGAGGCGGTGCGCGCCTGGTGTCGCGAGAACGGGCGCGCCTGGGCCGAGCGGGGCGAGGTGGACGGCGAGATTCGACGGATTCGAAGGCCCTGAACGACCCCTTTGCCCTCCCTGGGCTACGGGGCTGAGACCGGATTACGAGCCGCAGAGTGCGGAACCGCCTCTAGGTCCGCTTGAACAGCCTCAGCATCGCGTCCCGCGACAGGGTCGCGGTGATGGGGCGTCCGTGCGGGCAGAGGTAGGGATTCTCGGTGGTCGCGAGATCCTGGATGAGCCGCTCCATCTCGGGAATGTTCAGCGGATCGCCCGCTTTGACCGCCATGTGGCAGGAGGTCGTGATCCAGATCTGTTCGCGTGTGGGGACGAGCTTGCGTACAACCGTGCTCTCAACCAACTCCTCCACCAGTTCTTTGAGGACCCGGAGTGGATCGCGTCCCCGAAGGGCGGCGGGGACGGCGCGTACGACGTAGCTCTCGCCGCCGAACGGCTCGAGGTCGAAGCCGATGTCGACCAACTCTCCTAGGCGGTCCCGCAGGAGCACGGCGGAGCGGCGGTCGAGGTGAAGCGTCTGGGGGACTAGGAGAGGCTGCTTTTCCAGGGCCGCCTTGCCCCGGATGCCGCACAGGTACTCGTAGAGGACGCGCTCGTGGGCGACGTGCTGGTCGATAAGAACGACGCCGTGGGTCGTTTCCGCGACGATAAAGGTGTTCATCACCTGCCCGATCACCCGTAGGCCATCGAGGAGTTCGGCGAAGGGAAGGGCGGTCTTCGCCTCAAGGATCTGGGGGACCGCGAGGGTCGGGGTGGTGGGCGTCGTCGGGGTGGGGTCGGGAGCGACGAGGCGGAAATCCTCGACGGGCGGGGCGTGGAAGGTCCGTACGGCGGCGAGGGCCTCGTTCGCGGCGGCGATACCCGCCGCGTCCGGCATCATGCCGTGGCGCATGAGCGCGCCGCGCAGGGCGACCCGGATCGCCTCGAAGACGGCCCCCTCCTGCTGGAACTTGACCTCGCTTTTGGTGGGGGAGACGTTGACGTCCACCTTGTCGCCCGGAAGCTCCAGCATCAGGACGAGCAGGGGGTAGCGGCGTTCGGGGGTGAGGTCGCGGAAGGCGCCGTCGACGGCGGCGGTGAGGGTTCGGGTGCGCACCGGGCGTCCGTTGACGAAGACGTGCTGGAACGCGCGGGTGGGTTTGGTGACGTGGGGGGGCGAGACGAGGCCGGTTAGCCGGATTCCGGCGGCGTCGGTCTCGACGGCGGCGAGGGTGCGGGCGGTCTCGCGGCCCCAGACGTCGGCGACCGCCGCGTGGAGGTCGCCGTCGCCGCTCGTGCCGATGGCGAGCTGGCCGTTGTGACGGAGGGTGAACGCGACGTGCGGGTAGGCCATCGCGTAGCGCGAGACGTGGTCCATCGCCTGGCCCAGCTCGGTCGTGTCGCTCTTAAGGAACTTGAGGCGGGCGGGCGTGTTGTAGAACAGGTCCTCGACGACGATCTCGGTGCCCCGGGGACCCGCCGCGCCGGTCAGGGGATGAACGGCGCCGCCCTCGATCCGGACGACGTAACGGAGACCGTCGGTCTCGCCGGTCGAGAGGGTCATGCGTCCGACGGAGGCGATGCTCGGGAGGGCCTCGCCTCGGAAGCCGAGGGTGTGGACGTCGTTGATGTCGTCCGTGCTGCCGATCTTGCTCGTGGCGTGGCGCTGGAGGGCGGCCTGGGCGTCCTGGGGACCCATGCCGCAGCCGTCGTCGGCCACGCGGATCAAGGTGCGTCCGGCGTCGCGCAGGTCGATATCGATGCGCCGAGCGCCCGCGTCGAGGGCGTTCTCGACGAGTTCCTTGACGACGGAGGCGGGGCGCTCCACGACTTCGCCCGCCGCGATCTGGTTGACGGTGTGCGGGTCGAGCAGCCGGACCTTGCGGACGATCGGTTCGATGCCCTTATTCTGACCCTTCGACGTGCGCAAGGGGCGCGGGAAGATCATCCTCGCGCCCCTTTCGCCGACCCGCCCTTAGCGGGCTTTGGCGAAGTAGTAGTTCTTCTTACCGTTGACCCACTTGGTCTTGCGGACGTAGCGCTGACCGTTGTGCGTGAAGGAAGAGCGGTTGAAGAGGGCGGCCCGCTGCTGGGCGAGCTTGCTCTGACTCTTACGGTCCTGCTCGTAGCGGTAGGCCGAGTAGAGACCGCCGCCGAGGCCGAGGGCCGCGACCGTCTTGTTTCCGGTGAGCAGTCCGAAGATGCCCGCCGCGCCGCCCGCGATACCGAAGTTGCGCCACTCGTTCTTCTTGCCCTGACGCCGGTTGATCAGGTCGTTCAGGCTCTGGGCGTTCGCCGACGGGGCGAGCCCGAGAGAAGCCGTTCCGATCGCCAAGGCCGCCGAGATCTTTCCGAAGTTGATCGCGTTCATGGAGGATATGACGCGCAGGATCGAGCTGAGTTCTGTGCCCGCCCCAAGTTTTTTGGGGACGAAAGTACGGAACCGGTAACCCTACCGGCCTTCCTCCGGCCACTCCTTCGCCCAATCGGGCGGGGGAATCGTCTGGAACTTGAGGGGATCGAGGTCGATCAGCTCAAGTTCGCCGTACACGTCGCGAACGAAGACGCGGCCCTCGCGGGCGAGGAGGATACGGCCTCGGTGGTCGATGTCGGCCCACTGCGCGTCGAGCGGCCTTCCGTTGAGAAGGTACGGATGAGGCTCCCCATAGGAGCGCGCGGGTTCGAGATTCCAGCCGGTGCCTTTCATCCGCCTTCTTCGGGCTTCGGCGCGGGCCACTCCGCGCCACGCCGAGCGGACGATCCCCACCGAGCGCATCCGGAATCCGGGCGGCGTCGCGCCGACCTTCGGCGCGGGGTCGTGGGGCGCGTCGATCCAGAGTTCGTCCTTGGCGTGCCAATAGGCGCCGCCCGTGTGCGCGCCGAACACGGGCCAGAGGGCGAGGGCCGTGAAGTAGGGCGGGCGGCTGACCGCGACGTAGGGTCCCGCCGCCTCGCTTCGGCCATGGCGGTAGTCGATGGCGGTGGTGGCGAACAGAAGGCCGTCGGGGGAGACGTCGCAACGGTCGGCGGGCACCTCGGTGGTCAGCCATTGGCCCATCTTGAACTCGTCCGTCCGGAGGTTCCAGCGAACCATGAGAACCTTCTTGGCGGGGCCGCGCCGCAAGAGGACGCAGACGTCCGCCTCGGCGGCGACGAAGCCGAAGACGCGGGCGGGAGGCACGGCCTATTATCGACCAAACGTGCGGCCGGCGGGAACCCTCTCCTCGGGTCCTAACAACCCCCTTGCGCACTACGTACAATGAAGTAGATGAGCGAGTTCGCGACGATCGAAGAGGCCCTGGCCGATTTGAAGGTGGGGAAGATGGTCGTCGTGGTGGACGACCCCGACCGGGAGAACGAGGGCGACCTCGTGATGGCGGCGGAGGGCTGCACCGTCGAGGCGATGAACTTTATGATCGTCCACGGGCGTGGCGTGCCGTTCGTCGCGGCCAGCGCGGAGCGCTTCGAGGAGCTGGGCATCCCGATGATGACCAAGACCAACTCCGCCCGCCACGCGACGCCGATGGGCGAGACCGTCGACGCCCTTCACGGGACGACCACCGGCATCTCGGCCTCCGACCGCGCGAAGACGGTCGCGGTGTTCGTAGACGATTTGGCGAAGCCGACCGACCTTGGGCGCCCCGGCCACGTCCTGACCCTGCGGGCCACGTCGGGCGGGGTCCTCAAGCGGGCGGGCCACACCGAGGCGATCACCGATCTGTGCCGCCTCGCGGGCATGAAAGGGCCGGGCGTCGGGTGCGAGATCATCGGGGACGACGGCGAGATGCTCCGGCTCGACAACGGACTGTTCGACTACGCGCGCAAGCACGGCCTGAAGGTCGTCACGATCGCCGACCTCATCGCCTACCGCCGCCGCACCGAACACCTGATCGCGCGCGCCGCCGGTCCCATCGACTTTCCGACCGTCCACGGCCAGTTCCAGCTCTACGCCTACGAGACGGACGTGGAGCCCAACCCCTACCTCGCGATCGTGAAGGGCGACGTGGCGGGGGGTGAGCCTGTGCTGGTGCGGGTCCACTCGTCGTGCGTGACGGGCGACCTGCTCGGTTCGCTCCGGTGCGACTGCGGCGACCAGCTCGCGATGGCTCTGGAGGCGATCGAGGCCGAAGGACGCGGCGTGGTGCTGTATATCGCTCAGGAAGGGCGCGGCATCGGCCTCGTCAACAAGCTGCGGGCCTACGCGCTCCAGGACACCGGGCTCGACACCGTCGAGGCGAACGTCGCGCTCGGCTTCAAGCCGGACCTGCGGGACTACGGCCTCGGCGCGCAGGTGCTGGCCGACCTCGGCCTGAGCAAGCTGCGGCTGATGACGAACAACCCGAAGAAGCTCAGCGCGCTCGACGGCTACGGCCTGGAGATCGTCGAGCACGTGCCCCTGGTGGCTCCGCACGCCGGGCCGCGCGAGGGGTACCTCGCGACGAAGAAGGCCAAGATGGGCCACATCCTGCCCGGATAAGCTTCAGGCGGCCCCAAGCGTGATACGCTTGGGGCCGCCATGCCTCTCGCGAACCCTCTGCCGCCCCGCTGGACCGTCGACGCGACGGGGGTCGCCTGGACGGTCCAGCGGTCGGCGCCGCCCCACGTCGACCACATCGAGACGAGCGGCGAGCGGTGCTCGCTGATCCTGACCTACGGGACGGGCGAGACGGCGTCCCTCGTGCAGAGCCCGCACGTCGTCTGGCCGATGCTGCGCACGTTGCCGAACGACACCCACGCCAGCCTCCAGGCGGACTTTAAACCCGAAGATCGCCCCCGGCTTACGATCGATGGCAAAATGGCCGCCGAGACTCTGAGCCGGGTAAGGCTCGACGGGATCGTCCACCTAGAGGGAAGCGCCGGACCGTTGGCGGTCCGGCGCTCGTGGCTCGCCGACCCCAAGGAGCCGTTCGCGGTGGAGCGGATGGTCGTGCGGAACGGCGGCGACCGGGCGGTCCGGGTGGCCCTGACCGCCGCGCGGCGGCGGGAGACCGATCCCGCGAAGGGGCTCGACGGCGCCTACACGATCGAGGCGATCGCCTGGCACGGCGAGGAGGCGACGCTAGGTCCCGGACGGTCGCGGGAGATGGAGGTCTACTACGCCGCCCGCCCCTCGTCGCGCCCTCCCGTCCCGTTGCCCGCCTCGCCGGAGGCGCCCGAGAGAGGCAGGCGCGCGTTCGTCCGTGAGCTCGATGGGCTTCTCGACCTGAGGACGCCGGACGCGAACGTCGACCGGATGTTCCGGTTCGCCAAGATCCGCGCGGCGGAGAGCCTGTTCCGGACGAAGGGCGGGCTCGTCCACTCGCCCGGCGGCGGGGCCTACTACGCCGCGATCTGGGCCAACGACCAGGCGGAGTACGCCAATCCGCTGTTCGGCTACCTGGGCTACCGGCCCGCGTACGAGGCGGCGGAGACGGCGTTCGGGTGGTTCGCCCGCTACGTCAATAGGGAGTACCGGCCGATCCCCAGCAGCGTCGTCGCCGAGGGCGCGTCGTTCTGGAACGGCGCGGGCGACCGGGGCGACATGGCGATGATCGCCTACGGGGCGGCGCGCTACGCCCTTGCCCGGGGCGATCGGGCCGCGGCGAATCGGCTATGGCCCCTGATCGAGTGGTGCCTGGCCTACCTGGAGCGCAAGAAGGGACCCGAGGGCGTCCTCCTCAGCGACTCGGACGAGCTGGAGGGCCGGTTCCCGGCGGGCAAGGCGAACCTCAACACCTCCTGCCTCGCCTACGACGCCCTGCTTTCCGCCGCGAGCCTCGCGGCCGACCTAGGGCAAGCCGACCGGGCGGCGGCGTACCGCGCGTGGGCGAAGGGTCTGCGGACGTCGATCGACCGTTACTTCGGCCGAAAGGTCGAGGGGTTCGAAACCTACCGCTACTACGACGGCAACGACGTCCTGCGGGCCTGGATCGCGACGCCCCTGACGGTCGGGATCTTCGACCGGGCTCCGGGCACGATCGACGCCCTGTTCTCACCGCGCCTCTGGACCGAGGACGGTCTCGCCTCCCAGGCGGGCGACGCCACGTTCTGGGACCGCGCCACCCTCTACGGCTTCCGGGGCGCTTTCGCCGCCGACGCGGCCGACCGCGCGTTGCCGCGCTTCCTCGACTACTCCCGGCGTCGGCTGACCGGCGAGCACGTGCCCTACGCGGTCGAGGCGTACCCCGAGGGCGGCCAGCGTCATCTTTCCGCCGAGTCGGCCCTCTACGTCCGCGCGGTGACGGAGGGCCTGTTCGGCCTGCGTCCCACCGGTTTGCGCCGGTTCGAGTTGAACCCGCGTCTCCCGAGCGCTTGGAAGGCGGCGGGCATGTCGCTCGAGAAGGTGGCCGTCGCGGGAATCGTGGTGAGCGTCCGCGTTAAGGACGAGACGTGCGAGGTCGCCGTCCGGGGGCGAAAGGCGAAGCGGTATCCCTTGGGCGGACCGATCGAGATCGTGGTGGATTAGCCCCGTGCCCAGCGCCGCGGAAGGCTCGGCACTTGACGCGGGACCCCCTCCCGCGCTATAATAAACCACGTTGAGATAAGGCTCAACGGCGGAAGGCCGGCGGATCCTCGACAACCGAGGTCTATCCGGCTTTCGCCGTGTCTGGACCTCGGTTCAATGGAGAACCTAACAAGATGCCCACTCTCGTGATCGTCGGCGCCCAGTGGGGCGACGAAGCCAAAGGCAAGCTCGTGGACGTGTTCGGCGGCCAAGCCGAGCTGGTCGTCCGCTACGCGGGCGGCAACAACGCCGGCCATACCGTCATCGTCGGCGGCAAGACCTTCAAGTTCCAGCTTATCCCCGCCTCCGTGCTCCACAAGGGCACCGTCGCCATCATCGGCGGCGGCATGGTCGTGGACCCCAAGGGGCTGCTGGACGAGATCGACCGGACCATCGCCCAGCAGTCGGAGATCGGCGAGCTGCGCGTCTCCGGCTCGGCCCACGTCGTGTTCCCGTACCACCGTCTCCTTGATGGCCTCGAGGAGACGGCACGCGGCGAGGCGGCGATCGGCACGACCCTGCGCGGCATCGGCCCCGCGTACCAGGACAAGGTCGCGCGCAACGGCATCCGCATGGGCGAGCTGGTCGACGCGGACCGCTTCGGACCGCGCCTGCGGCAGATCCTGGACGGCAAGAACCGCCAGATCCAGGCCCTCGGCGGCGAGCCGGTGGCCTACGACGACATCCTCAAGGAGTACACCGCCTACGCCGACCGGCTGCGGCCGTACGTGAGCGACATCGAGTCCGACGTGGCGGAGGCCGTCGAGTCGGGCCGGAAGGTCCTGCTGGAAGGCGCGCAGGGCACTTTCCTCGATCTCGACTCGGGCACCTACCCCTACGTGACCTCCTCGCACCCGGTGGCGGGCGGCGCGTGCCTCGGGACGGGCGTCGGGCCGCGGGCCATCGACAACGTGCTGGGCGTGTGCAAGGCGTACACGACCCGCGTGGGCGGCGGTCCGTTCCTGACCGAGCTTCTCGACGAGACGGGCGAGTTCATCCGCCAAGCCGGGCAGGAGTTCGGCACCGTCACCGGGCGCTCGCGCCGGTGCGGCTGGCTCGATCTCGTCGCCCTGCGCCACTCGGCCCGGCTCAACTCCCTGAGCGGCCTCGCGGTGACGCGGCTCGACGTGCTGAGCGGACTCCCCGAGGTCAAGGTCTGCACGGGCTACACGCTCGACGGCAAGGCGATCTTCGCCCCGCCGAGCGACATCGAGGCCCTCGGGCGCGTCGAGGCGTCGTTCGAGACCCTCCCCGGCTGGTCGGGCGACCTGCGCGGCTGCCGCTCCCTGGAGGAGCTTCCGGAGAACGCGCGGGCCTACCTGCGGTTCATCGAGGCGCGCACCAACGTCCCGGTGGCGATCGTCTCCATCGGACCGGACCGGGAGGAGACGATCGTCGTCCGCCCCGACTTGGTCTGGAAGCCTTGAAACGCGAAGCGATCAAGGGCGACGTCGTCCCCGATCGCTTGGGTTCGTAGGGCGGATTACTGGGCGATGGCGCCGACCTGGGCGCGGACAAGGCGGTAGGGCCGCTTGCGCATGTCCTTGAGGCGATAGTTCTTCTGCCGCTGGAGCTGGTTCGCGGTGACGTAGAGCCAGCCGCCGGGGCCGATGGCGAGGGTGTCGGGCCACTCGTAGGCCGGAAGCTGGATCACGGCGGTGTAGGTGCCGTCCGCGTTGCGCCGCTTCACCTGGTTGCGCTCGAAGTCGGTGACGTAGAGGGTGCCGTCCGCGCCCGCGATCATGCCGTCGCTCGCGCCCTTCGTGCCTTCGTCGTGCACCGTCGCCGCCACGTCCGAGTCCGTCTTCGAGCGGTCGATCAGGGAGGAGATCGCGACGGAGTACAGCTTGCGGGAGATGAGGGGGCAGTAGTAGAGCCGGTCGCGGCGGGGGGCGATGGCGATCCCGTCGGAGCCAAGCGAGGGCTTCGTCGGCGCGCCGTACTTCGTCCGCATCACGAACCGCTGGCCTTCGACGACGAGGTTGATCGACTTGTCCGCCTTGGTCGACGGGTGGTCGTTCAGGCGGCGCCACGACTCGCCGCTGGCGAGGTCGAGGACGACGATGCCGTTCGCGCCCCGCGCGGAGGAGTCGGTGATGAAGGCGTACCCTTCTTTGCCGCGCGTCAGGTCGAAGCGCACGTCGTTGAGGTAGCTCATGCCGTGGGCGACGCGGTCGGGGAAGCGGTAGGTCCGGACGATGCGGTTCGTGCGGAGGTCGATCCGGACGAGCTTGGGCGCGCCGGGCAGGGTGTCCTGGAGCAAGGGCGCCGCGGGGTCGAGCACCCAGAGGCGGTCTTTGGGATCGACGACGACGCTCTGGACGCAGACGAACCGGTTGGGGTTCTTGTCCGGCAGACGGTTGATCGCGGCGTTGGGGTAGGGGAGTTCGCGGCCGTTCCGCAGCTCCATCACGGAGGCGGTCACGCGGTCGCCCCAACGGGGAAAGTTGACGAAGACGCGGCCCGTCTTCGAGACGGTGACGCCGGTGACCATGGCGCCGTTGAAGCGGTGGACGGTCTGGACGGGGGCGAGGAGGGCGGTAGCCGTGACCAGGGCGAGCATACGCCTTTGGGCGCGGCGAACCCCGCTGGGGTTCGCCGCGAAGATAACGCGTCAGCCGCCCGAGGGAGCCGACCGGTTCGCCGCCGCTTCGGGCGGGGTCGAGGTGCGGCCGTCCGCCCCCATGCCGCCGGGCATGGGGGGCGGCGGCTTGCCGTTGGCGTCCGGGATCGCCGCCGTCTCGGAGCTGCTCACGGCCTCTTCCTTCGAGCAGCCCAGCGCGAGGAAAGCGAGCGCCAGGGGAGCGAGGGCTCGGACGAGGCTCAAGGCGAGGTCACCGTTCCGCCGGGGCAGGTCACGTCGAGCCCGTCGTGGGTGGGAAGACGACCGTACCGATTGGGGTTGGCGTTCAGCGGCGAGTAGAAGAAGTCGGCGGCGGAATAGGCGTCCTTTTGGGTCCAGCATTGGTATCCCTTGAGAACCACCGCGTCGTTCTTCGACACGCTGGACTTCGCGTGGGAGTCCGCGTACAGGATGTTGGTCGTCTTGTTGTGACGGATCTTGACGCGGCCCCAGTAGCCTTGCATCCCTTCGTTCACGGAGCACCAGTCCCAGTTGTCGGCGGTCTGGCAGTTGTCCCGCTCGACGAGCTGGACCGTGATGGTGGGAAACTGCAGCGACGACTCGTTGACGCCGTAGGTGCCGTAGCCTTTGCTCGCGTCGCCGTTGACCGTATAGTCGTAGCCGAGGTTCATCGGCATGCTGTACGAACGGCGGACGGTCGCCCCCCAGGGAGCCTTGACCTTCGGCGAGACGGAGTCGTCCGGGCAGGCGAGGATGTCGTAGTTTTTGACGTAGGGCTGGGCGATCCGGTCCCACGACATGAAGTCGAACTTGCCGTCCGGCTGTCGGACGGTGACGCTGGGCGCGATGACGTTCCCGTCGGCGTCGCTCGAGTAGATGGCGAACGAGGTGCCAAGCTGCTTTTCGTTGCTGAGACAGCTGGTCTTCTTCGCGGCCTCCTTAGCTTGGGCGAAGACGGGGAAGAGGATGGCGGCGAGGATCGCGATGATGGCGATCACGACAAGCAGTTCGATAAGGGTGAATGCTCTTTTCATGGTTTCGACCTTCGTTGGCCGTCCGCACACAGTCTGCGTATGCAGGAACCGACTTTATTATAGGTCGGCAAGCAATCTCGTGGGTGAAGAATCTTCACGCGCCGCCTTCGCTTAAAGCTTCCTCATGGCCCGCATGGGCGAGGTTCGGCTACGGTATCCTTATCCGCATGACCCAACGTCTGCCCGAGTGGCTGACGATCCGCCTTCCGCGGCCCGACACCATCAAGGAGGTCGAGTCCATGATGCGGGCCAAGAGCCTGCACACCGTCTGCGAGAGCGCCCGGTGCCCCAACCTGCCCGAGTGCTGGTCGAAGAAGACCGCCACCTTCATGATCCTGGGCGACACCTGCACCCGCAGCTGCGGCTTCTGCGCGATCAAGGTGGGGCGCGGCCTAGCCGTCAACCCGGAGGAGCCCGCCGACGTCGCGGGCGTCGCCGCCGAGCTGGGGCTCAAGCACATCGTCGTCACCTCCGTCGCCCGCGACGACCTCGCGGACGAGGGCTCGACCCAGTTCGCGGAGACCATCCGCGCCCTCCACGCCCAGAACCCGCTCTGCATCGTCGAGGTGCTCACGCCCGATTTCAAAGGCAAGCGCTGGTGTATCAAGAACGTGGTCGACGCGCGGCCCGAGATCTACAACCACAACATCGAGACGGTGGCCCGGCTCCACACCATCGTGCGGCCCCAGGCGAAGTACGAGCGGACCCTCGACGTCCTGCGCACGGTCAAGGAGCTCGACCCGCGCGTCCACACCAAGTCGGGCATCATGCTCGGCCTCGGGGAGACGAAGGACGAGGTCGTCCACACCCTGCGCGACCTGCGCGCGGCGGGCGTCGACGCGGTTACGATCGGCCAGTACCTGCGGCCCACGATGAAGCACCTTCCGGTCAGCGAGTACATCCACCCGGACGCCTTCAAGGAGTACGAGGGGATCGGCGAGGAGCTGGGCTTTGCCTTCGTGGCGAGCGGTCCCTTCATCCGTTCGTCGTACAACGCGATCGAGTTCAGCAAGAAGGTGATGGCCGAGCGGCTCGCCCAAATGGACGCCACCCCGGCTCCCGCCTCGAAGGCGGGCATGACGATGCTCAAAATGGCGTAGCGGCTCCCCCTTCCTGAATCGGAAGGGGTGGGAAGCCCCATCCGTGTTAGGCCGTTTTCGTAGAACCGTTCGCGCGGTCTCGGACGTCTTGCCCTTACTAAGGTCATCCCCCACCCTCGACCTTTCTCCCCGAAGGTCGGAGGGCCCTCTGAGATGCGCATCGTTCAAGCCGTCGTCCTGGTCGCACCCCCCGTCCTCATTCTGTGGATGGGCGGGACGTACCTGCTCGACTGCGGACGCCTCCTCCTCGCGCCCGGCGTGCCCGTGGCGTTCGATTGGAAGTCGCCCGAAGGGCCGATCCGTTTCTGGGCCGATGGCTACCGGATCGATCCCGACCGGCGGACCGCCTCGCTCTGGGGCCTGAGCGCCAAGCGAGGGAACGGGGTGCCGATCGCTTCCGTGGAAGGCGTCGAGGCGAGCGGCCTGGATCCCTTCGCGCTCCGGCCTGACGTGCGGGTACGTGGCGTTCGCGCCCACCTGGAGCGCGACGGACGCGGATTCGACCTCGCGCGTCTTCTACCCAAGAAGCAGGGGCCGCCTTCGACGATTCCCTACTCGGTGACCGTGCTGGATGCGCGCGTCACGTACGTCGACCGAACCTTCAAGACGCCCCTTCGGCAAGAGGTTCGGACGGATCGGCTCGCGTTCGATGGGATCGGGGACGATTGGCGCGCCCAAGGGAAGGTCGATCTACCGGGAGTCGGTGTGACCGACGTACGGGCGCAAAGCCTACCGAGCGTTGGCACGACGGTCGATCTGCGGTCGCAGGCCCTCCAACTGGGGCGGCTCGCGACGACGCTGCTCCCAGGACTGAAGGCGCGACGACTGGTCGCCTACGGCCCGGTGCGGTTGGACCTTCCGTCAAAAGGGAGGGTGAGGATCGCGACCACCCTGCGAGCCCGGGCGGAGGGACTCGTGTACGGAAAGTACGCGGTGGACGCGGCCTCGCTTCAAGGGCGGGCGAGCCCGGAGGGATTCGAAGGGCTGATCGAGGCGCGGATCGGAGAGATTCGGGGGCGATTCTTGGGCTCCGCGACCCGGAAGCAGGGTGGCGGACGGGTCGTCGCCTCTGTCCCGTCGCCCGACGCGCTTCCGGGTTGGGCGAGAGGCTACCTACCGCCAAAGGTCGGCTTCCGGGACGCGTCGTACGAAGGCTGGGTGGCTTGGTCGGGGACGAAGCCTCTCGTCAACGGCGCCGTGCGGGCGGCCCGCGCGGTCTACGGAACGGACGCGGTCGAGAACGTGCGGGTGCGGGTCGCCTACTCGGCGTCCACCGTAGACCTACGAAGCCTTACCGCCATCTGGATGGGGGCGCCGCTCGCGGGTGATCTCTCGTTCGATCTCCGCACAAAGGCGGTTCAAGGGGCGGCCTTGGCGCCGAAGGTGGAGTTGGCGGTCCTCGCCCGGCGACTCGGAAAGACCGACCTGGGGTTGAGTGGAACGGTCGGCGGCGAAGCGCTCGTCTCCGGCACGCTGGAGAAGCCGCAGGTCGAGGGGCGGCTCGACGGACGATTGGCCCTGAAAGGCCAGCAACTGGGCGACGTCGACGTGCGCGGCGCGTGGCTCGGGGGGGCGGCGAGGGTCGACAGGCTCCGGCTGAGTGGTCCCCTCGGAGCGATCGTCGCCGGGGGAACGGTGCGGTCGGACGGGACGCTGGCCCTGACCGCCCAAGCGCGGGGAATCCGTATCGAACGGCTCGTGCCGAGCGCCAAGGGGATCGTCTCTGCCAACCTCAGCGTGGGCGGGACGTTGCGCGATCCGAAGGCGCATGGGCGCGTCGAGGCCTATCGCCTCGCGATGGCCGACCAGACCCTCCCGGCGGCGGGCCTGGACTTCGCCGCCGACCGGCAGAAGATCGAGATGAGAAGGATCGCGGCGGTGCGGGGCACCGCGCGGCTGCGGGGGCGGATCGACGCGTCGCTCATCGGTCAGGGCGTCGTGCTATCAGACCCCCAGACTTGGCTTCTCGGAGGACGGCTCGCGCTCACGGGGGTTCAGGCGAACGAGATTCCCGGCGTGGACGGGATCGGAGACCTAGCGGGGATCCTTTCGATTCCCCAAGCCGATCTTTCCGGGCGGCTCGGCGATCCCGTCCTGACCGCCGAGATGCAGGGAGACGGACTGATCGTGCGGGGTATCCGCATGGACTCCCTGCGCGCCGAGGCCCGCGTCGACAAAAGGGGGCTTAAAATGACGGATCTCGCGGCGGAAGGCGCCGGGGGGCGGGTCGCGGGAACGGGGGTGTACGACTTCGCGAAGCGCGACGGCACGGTGGATCTCTCGGTGGCCGAGCTGCAGCTCTCGCGCCTCCTGTTCGACGTCTCGCAGGACGTGACGGTGACGGGAACCGTGTCGGCCCCGAACGTCCACCTCGCGATCCGCGACGGAAAGCCCTTCGGCACGGCGGAAGGCACGCTGAGCACGGTGAAGGTGAACGACGTCCTTGCCGGCGACGGCAACTGGAGTCTCGACGCCACGGGCGAGCGGGTCAAGGTGGTGGCCTCGGTGGGACGTCTCGACCCGACCCTGCGCGCCCTCGACGCGGAGGCGACCTACAACGTGGCGGAAGGCTCGCTCGCCGCGAGCGTCCAGGCGAAGGACATTCCCTTCCAGACCCTCGTCGCAGTAGTCGAGGCGCGTCGAGCGTCGAGCGAAAGCGAGGCGAAGCGCCTGGATTCTATCGCAGGCGACCTCAGCGGCTCCGTGCAGGTCGTCCGCCAGAAGGACGGCGACCTCAAGATCGACGCCACGGACCTGCGGGCGGCGGCGATCCGGTACTCGGAGGTCGAGTATGGGACGCTCACCGTCGCGGGCGTCTCGCGACGGGGCGACCGCTGGACGCTCAATGGTGGACGATTGGAAGGCCCGGCGGGCACGTTCGCCCTCGACGGCTGGGTCGAAGAGAACGGTCCACTCAATCTGCAGGCCTCGGGCCAGGGGGTACGGCTCTCCGCCTTCTCGCCTTTCGCGCCCGCGCTCGGGCAGATCGTAGGCGACGCGCGGTTCGCCCTCGCCGCGACCGGCACGACGCGAAGCCCCCGCGTCACGGGCTCCGCCGGCATCGACGGCCTCCTGGCTCCGAACGGGCCGGACGCCATGAGCGTCTCTCTCGACCGGATCGACGTGCGAGACGGGAGCACGAGCGTGGCGGGCGTGGTGCGCTACGGCGATCGCTTCGGAGGGCTTTTCACCGCGACAGCGGGCTGGGGCTTCCGCGACAATATCCTGGCCGCGCCTCTGACCGCGAAGGTGGACGTCGGTACGCTCGTCCCACTGGACCCGCTCGACCTAAGCAAGGGATTGCGGGTCGACGCCGTTAACCTTGTCGATCTCCCTAGCCTCGGCGCGTACATCGATCCCAAGCGAACCGTCGGGGGAACTCTCGTCGGTTCGTTCGGGGCGACGGGCGTGGTTGGAGAACCGAAGGTCTCGGGGGGGATCGCCCTGCGGGCGTCCCAGCTCGGGATCACGATCCCCGGTAACGCAGGGCGACCCCTCACGCGGATCGACGACGACCTACGCGACGTCAAAGGCGACCTGACCTTCGACGAGCGGGGGGCGCCCAAACTCGATCTTTCCGTCGGCTTCGAGCGTGGCGGCACCCTCACGGCGATGGGGACCCTGGGCGATCTGCAGGGCGTCTCGTTCTTCAAGACGCTGAAGGAACGGCCCGACTGGAGGACCTGGCCGGTGCGCGGTTTCGTCGATATGCAGGACAAGAACCGGATCACCCTGCGCCAGAACGTCGCGGGCGGTTCGACCCGAGTGACGGTCGCCGGACGGATGGACGTGTCGGGCCAAGCGGCTGCCCCCTTCCTTGACGGGAAGTTCTACCTGTCCAACCTCGAGACCTCGCTGCCCAGCTTCACCGAAGGAACCGGGGAGTCGTCCGCCCCGATTCTCGATCCGTCGTTCAATCTCACGATCCTGCTCGCGGACGACAACGTTCCGGCCACGTCCCCGGTTCTTCCCGAACCCGGCCGGTTCAAGACCGCCACGGCGGACCTGTACCTTCTGGGCGACGCGACGCTCAAGGGCTCGCTCTCCAGTCCACGGCTGAACGCGGACTTTCTTACCGACCACGGTTCGATCCGCCTGCCGGGTGGCGTGGTCCGAGTCGATCGAGGCGGTCAGATCTCCGTCGCCTACAAGCCGGACTCCGCCACCGGGACGGGAGCGACCGCCTCCATCAGCATCCAAGGCCGTTCCCAGATCACGGTGAACCGCCAAGGACTGGGGACGCAGCGCTACGACGTCACGCTCGATATGAACGGCGATCTCCTCCGGGAAAACGGCATCCGGTTCGAGGCGACCTCCGATCCCTCGGACCTGACCCAGTCCGAGATTCTCAACGCCCTTGGCGGCACCCAGTACCTTCAGGGAATCTCCGAGGGCGGCTCTTCCACGGAGCGCAACGTGCGAAACGCCCTGGCAGGCTTCGCGCTCCCGGGGCTTCTCGACACGTTTACCGGGGGGATCGGTCGCGCCCTCGGTTTGGACTACCTCAGCCTGGAGTACAACCAGTACGATCAGGCGACGGTGTCGTTCGCCCGGTCGCTCCCCTTCGGTTTCTCTTTCCAGGGACGCCAACAGGTCGGTACACCCACGCCGGGATACCGATCGATCTACGACCTGCGCCTAAGCTACAATCTGGCCAGCCTTCAGCGAAAGGGTTCGAGCAAGCTTCTGAACAAACTCAGCCGTCTGACGTTCTCCGTCGGCACGGATCAGGATCGGCCTTGGAAAACGTCGGTCGAGTACGGAACCCGCTTCGGTCAGCGGGGCGGGGTAGAGAAGCCCAAGCACAGCCTGTTTCCGAAGGGCAGGTAGTCCGCTCGTCTCGCCTTGCGCGAGAACGTCGCGTACTGCGGATGAAACCAGTATTCTTTTAGGTGTCTAAGCCTTAGGGTCGTTCGTGCGCTTGGCGTACGACGGGAGGGCCGAAAGTCCCGGCGACGAAACCCTTCTTCCGTAACGCCCTCGACCTCTAGCCGTCCCATACCGGACGGGTACCCTACCCGCAAGACTCTCCGGCCACCGGGGAGAGGGACGGAAGAGAGAACTTGCACCTGAGGATTCACACCGCCGCCGCACTCGCCCTTTTCGCGGCTATGGCCCATGCCCAGAGCTTGGTCAAGGACATTCAGGTCCGGGGCAATCAGACCGTTAACCGCGAGGCGATTCTCGCCCAGATGTCGCTGAAGGTCGGGGGGGGCTACTCGGAGACCGACCGTGCGAAGGACGAGGCCTCGATCCTTCGGATGGGCTTCTTCAGCGCCGCCCGCATCGTGCCCATCTCCGACGACGCGGGAACCGGCTGGATCCTTCGGGTCGAGGTCGAGGAGTATCCCACGATCAAGGAGGTGCGCGTCACGGGCAATACCGTGGTTAAAACGGAGGACATCCTCGCCAAGCTCCCCGAATCGCTGCGGCCGGGCCACATCTTCAACGCGGCGGAAACCCGCCCCGCGAGCCAAGCGATCTCCGAGATGTACGCGGCGAAGGGCTACAGCGCCCAGGTCGTGGCGTTCGAGCCTTTAGAAGGCTCTCCCCAGACGCTCAGCCTCTCCCTCCTTGAGGCCCGCGTGGGCGACATTTCCGTTCAGGGCAACCGCCTGACGAAAGATCGCACGATCCGGAAGCTGATCCGCACCCGCCCCGGCGACGTCTACTCCAAAAACCGCTGGATCGCCGACCTTAACCGCATCTACGGCACCGGCTGGTTCGAGGCCGACGGCGGCGTGGTCCCGGAGGTCACGCCGGCCGACGAATTGGGCGTTCTCGACCTTTCCGTCGGCCTGAAGGAGGCGCGCACCGGCACCTTCAACGTTGGCCTCCAACTCGACCCTCAGAACTCTCTCGCGGGTTTGATCCGCTACTCCCAGGCGAACGTCGGCGGCACGGGCCAGAGCTTCGGCGTCAGCTTCCTCCAGTCGACCCAGGGCGTTGGCCCCAGCGTCGACCTGGACTACACGAACCCCTTCATCGACAACAAGAACACGACCCTGCGCGCCAGCCTCTACAGCCGGGTCGTGTTCCGCTTCCAGGGCGGCCTCTTCGGTTCCGGAAGCAGCACGAGCTTTACCAAGGACGACCAGTACTACGAGCGGCGCAACGGTTTCTCGCTCGGAATCTCGCGTCCGGTCAACGACTACGTCAACCGGAGTTTCGCCCTGCGGGCGGAGGACGTCACGACGGAGAACGTGAAGCAGAAGCTCGACAGCAACGGTAACCCGGTCAACAACTACATCCTTCAGAACGGTCAGGTCGTCGTGGGAACGTTGGGCCTGTCCGTCGAGCGACGCGACGTGCCGATCAACCCCTCGCGAGGCTACTGGCTTCAGATGTCCCTTGAACCAGGATACAGCAACATCGATAAGGTCGGCGGTCTCACCTCCGACGCGAGCATCCTGGGACCGCACCTATTCGGCAAGGCATCGGTCGAGTACCGGCGCTACTTCTCGAAGGGACCGGCGCGCGAGCTGAACCTGGACGCGACGCGCAACGTGCTCGCCTTCCGCGTCCGCGTGGGAACCATCGTCGGACAGGTGCCGTTCTTCGAGCAGTACTTCGCGGGCGGCGCCGAGTCGGTGCGCGGCTACCAGGAGGACCGGTTCTGGGGGCGTCAGACGCTGACCACGACCCTCGAATACCGCTACCCGTTGCAGAAGTCGTTCAGCCTGATCGGCTTCGTGGACTACGGCGGCGCCTGGGGCGGCTACGGCGGCGTAAACGACTTCAGCCAGTCGAGCGGTCCGCAACTCCACCTCGGCTACGGTCCCGGCCTCAGCTTCCGGGCTGGCCCCCTCGGCAACATCCAGCTTTATCTGGGCTTCAACGAGGACGGCAAGACCCGAACCCACTTCCTTATCGGAAACTCGTTCTAATCGAGCGTTCCGGACGTAGAGAAAACACAAACCCCATGACCATCGACACCTCCAAACTGGGCTGGCCCGTGGCCGCCGTCTTCGCCGCCGTCTTCGCCGCGACCGCACTTTCCGGTTTCCAGGCCAACACGGCCCCTAAGTTCGCCGTCGTCGACATCGAGAAGGTCTTCAACGAGTCGAAGCTGCGCGAGACGAACCAGAAGACGCTCAACGACGCCCGTCAGGCGCGGGTCACCGCGATCAACTTTATCGCCCAGAACGCGGCGATGAACAACCTGGACGCGAAGAAGTACGCCGATCTGGCGGTCAAGACCGCTCCCACCCCTGCCGAGACGGCGGAGTTGGCTCGCCTCAAGACCGGCGGTGAGGACGCGACCCGCAAGATGCGCGAACTTCAGACCAAGCCCACCTTGAGCGACGACGAGAAGAAGGCGGTCGCGGACTTCGGCGTGCAGACCCAAGGCAAGCAGGCCCTTCTCGCGGGAATCGAGGCCGACTACCAGTCGTCGTTCCAGGAGCTTCAGGGCGACCTGCGCGACAAGACTCTCGACCGCGTCACCGACATCGTGCGGGGAATGGCGGCCAAGCAGGGCTACACCGTCGTGTTCAACGCCTCGGCGGTCTCCTACGCCGCGAACGACCTCACCACCGAGGCCATGAAGGCCGTCAAGTAAGGCTTTAGAGTCCGACTCCTTCGGAAAGTCCGAAGGAGTCCCGTCGCCGAAGATCGAAGGACCCCTCTCTCCATGCTCCGCATCTACCAACTCGGCTCCGCGCTGTCCCTTCTCCTGTTGGGCGTTCTCTTCGGGGGTGGCTTCCAGACGCCGGCGGAGAAGAACGGCGTCGTCGACATCAACGGCCTCGTCGAGGCCAGCAACTTCGGAAAGGGCGTCAAGGCGAACCTGGAAAAGATGCGCACGGCGCGCGAGGACATCCTCAGCTTCCTCGACACGAACCGGGTGCTCACGATCGAGCAGGCCACCCAGCTTCGCGACCTGTCTCTCAAGCCGGATCGGACCCCCGCCGAAAGCGCGACTCTCGACGCCCTCAAGTCCGCGGTGGTCGCCACGAACAAGAAGTGGGCGGAGCTCGCCACCAAGAACCCCCTCACCCCCGAGGACCGGACCCTTTTGCAGGACTACGCCGACCGGTCGCAGAAGATCAGCGAACTGGGTCGGAGCTGGGTCGCCGTCTTCACGAACGACATCGATTCCTGGATCGCCAAGCAGCAGACCGAGAGCAACGCCCGCGCTCGAGAGGCGATCTCCACCGCCGCCAAAGCCGCTGGGTACACGATGATCTACGACAAGTCGTTCGCGCCCTACGGGGCGAACGATCTCACCGCCGACGCCCTGACGGCGATGAACGCGAAGCCATGAGGGGCGGGGAGCGGCTCGCTTTTCCGCTGATCGGCGCGCTCGCTCTTTTCGGCTGCGTCAAGAAGGTCGCTCCCGAGGCCGTCTGGGTCGATGTCGCCGGGCTTTCGGCGACCGTCTCGCCCGTGCGCAAGACGGTCCCGCCGCCCGTTCCTCCGGAGCGGATTCCGGCCCGAACGGCGTCGTTGCCCGCTCGCCCGGCGGCCCGCCTCGTGGCCCAGGCGGGAATCGACGGAGCCGAACTCGCGCGGGAGGTGGATGAGGCGCAGGCGAAGTCGCTGAAGAATCTGCGGCGCAAGCTCTCCGAGGTGTACCGGCGGGAGGCCGACCGTTTCGCGCGAGCCCAGATCCGAGCATTGGGCGATCCATACCGCAAAGCGACGCTGGCCCTCTATCCCGCCTTTCGGAAAAAGTTCGAGGCTTACGCCGCCAAGCGGGCCTACCCTGCCGCCGTCCTCTTCTTCGCGGTCGGGCGCAACGACCCGGACAAGGAGATCGAAGGGGTCCTGAAGCTCAGTACGGATCCCTACGGCAAGCTTCTCTTCAAGCGTGCCCACGCGGCCCGGACCGAACTGATGGCCTTGGACGCCGCGTTCAAGGGCGTCGAGGAGGCGTGGGTCGAGAGCATCCAATCCCAGGGCGACGCCGCGAAGGCTGCGACCTTCGCCTCCATCGAGTCCAACCGCGACACCCTGAACCGCCAGGCGCTCGCTGAGGCGACCCTTAATCTCGGACCACGGGGAACCGAGGCGATCGAGTTGCGCCTAGCCCGTCGGGGCGTGGCCGTGGTTCCCGCCGTGCCCGCTCGCGTGGCCGTCCTGCCTGCCGTCGCCCCGCCGCTCCCCGCCCCGGTGGTAGAGTCTCCGAAAGCCTTGACGGACGCACGGTCGCGCCTGCTGGGCGAGGCCCGCATCTGGGCCGCCCAAAGCGGCTTCCGCCTGGACCCCAAAGGGCGGGACGCCACCTCGGAATTCGAACGATGGAAAGAGAAACGGGCTGGAGCCTCGCCGAAATCGCCGAACTCCTCGGCGGGACCCTAGACGGTCCCGCCGAGCACCGCGTCCTGCGTCCCGCGCCGGCGGACGAGGACGATCCCCATGGCCTCGCCTTCGCGGAAGGCTCCTACGTCGAGAAGGCGATGGCCTCAGGCGTGGGGGCGGTCATCCTGCCGCCCGACGTCGATTCGACCAAGCCCACGATCCGCCATCCCCGACCGCGCCAGGCTTTCGGCCGTTTTCTCGGCCTGAACGACCGCCCCCTGCCGCTGGCCGAGGGCGTCTCGCCCCAGGCCTCGGTCAGCCCCTTAGCCCAGATCGATCCGACGGCGCGCATCGGCGCGTTCGCGGTGGTGGAGGCGGGAGCCACGGTCGGTCCCGGCGCACGGATCTACTCTTTCGCGTACGTTGGCGAAGCGTGTGCGGTCGAGGAACGGGCGACGATCCTGCCCCACGCCGTACTCGTAAAGAACGTGACCGTGGGTCCGCGCTCGATCGTCCACTCCGGCGCCGTGCTCGGTGCGGACGGCTTCGGCTTCGTGTGGGACGGAACACGCCAGCACAAGATTCCCCAGGTGGGCGGCGTCGAGATCGGGGCCGACACGGAGATCGGCGCGAACACGACGATCGACCGCGCGACCGCTGGAAGGACCCGGATCGGCGACGACGTGAAGCTGGACAACCTGATCCAGATCGGCCACAACACCCGGATCGGCGCCCATACCGTTATGGCGAGCCAGGTCGGCGTCGCGGGCTCGGCCACAATTGGCGAGCGCTGCACCTTCGCCGGCCAGTCGGGCGTCGCCGACCACACCACGGTCGGTAACGACATCCAGGTCGGTGGCCAGTCGGGCGTGTCGAAGAGCATCCTTGAGGCCGGTCCCTACTGGGGCTTCCCGGCGAGACCCGCTCTGATCGAGATGAGGACGCAGTCGCTCCTGCGCAAACTCCCCGAACTGATGAAGCGTCTGATGCGGATGGAGAAGCGCATCGAGGAACTAGAACGATGATCTACCGCGCCCGTACCCTTTCGGAAAGCGTCCTCTTCGAGGGGCGTGGCCTCCACACCGGAACCCTCGTTCGGATGACCGTTCACCCCGGCACGGAGGGCATCGCCTTCCGCCTTGGTGCGGATCGCGTCCTCGCCTTTCCCGAGAACGTGACCGACACCGCCCGCAGCACGAAGATCGGGCCGGTCGGCACGGTCGAGCATTTGATGGCCGCCTTCGCGGGCCTTGAGATCACCGACGCCGAGATCGAACTCGACGCGCCGGAGCTTCCGGGACTGGACGGCTCGGCCAAGCCGTACCTCGAAGCGATGCTCCCCCTCCTGGCGGACGGCGACGAGCGCGAGCTGCCTGCCCCCTTCCGGCGCGTGTTCGTGCAGGACGGCGACGTCAAGATCGCGATCGGCAAGGGCGTGGGCCATGGCCGCTACGTCTACGACCTCGGCAGCCGCTGGCCCGGAGAGCAGTCGTTCGAGGCGGCGGACGCGATCGCCGCGTTCGCGACGGAGATCGCGCCCGCCCGCACCTTCGCCCTCCTGGAGGAGGTACCGAAGCTGATCGAGTACGGCTTGGGCCAAGGCTTGGACGCGAACTCGGCGGTCATCCTGGGAGAGGAGGGCTACAAGAACGCCGTCCGCTTCCACGACGAGCCCGCCCGCCACAAGCTCCTCGACCTTATGGGCGACCTGTACCTTGCGGGTATTCCTCTCCGCTTCCTGAACTTCGTCGGCGAGCGAAGTGGCCACCGGACGAACGTCCGGGCGGCGGCGGAACTGAGAGGCTCGCTAGGTCACTAGGTTCTTGGGTCTTCAGGAGGGTTTAGATCCTCCTGAAGACCCAGGAACCGTCGTCATCTGCCTGCACCCCTTCTACTGAGAGCGCAACGGCGGATTCCACCGCATATAAGACGCGCGCGGGCTAATCCCCGCGCGCGTCCTCGACCCAGGCCCGCAAGATCTCGCCTACACTCCAGGCTTGCCAGGGGCAACCGCCGGGCCGCTGGGGGCTGTCGCCGTCGTATACCTCCGCGATGCCGCCGAGGCCGTCCTCGCCCATCATCGTGCGCGCTTCCCTTAGCAGCCGCCGCGCCTCGGCAGGGCCTTCTCCGAAGCGCGCGACCGCCGTCGCGTAGGGGCCAAGCAGCCACGGCCAGGCGGTGCCCTGGTGGTAGGCCGCGTCTCGTTCGTTCATCGGTCCCTCGTAGCGGCCCCGGTAGCCAGGTTCCTCCGGGCCGAGGGTGCGCAGGCCGTAGGGGGTCGCCAGCTCTCGTCCTACGACTTCGAGGCTGCGCCGTGCGCGTTCGGGATCGCAGGGCGAGTAGGGAAGGGCCATCGCGAGCACCTGGTTGGGGCGGAGCGAGGCATCCACGGGATCGACGGTGTCGAGATAGAAGCCCCGCCCTTCGTGCCAGAATTTCGCTTCGAACGACGCGGCGGCGCGGTCGGCGGCCTCGCGGAATTCAGTCTCGCGCGGCGAACCGAGTCGGGAGGCCAGCCGCTCCATCGTGCGTAAGGCGTTCGCCCAGAGTCCGTTGATCTCAACCGGCTTCCCGTGGCGCGGCGTGACGACCCAATCGCCGATCTTCGCGTCCATCCAGGTGAGTTGGAGCCCCGCTTCGCCCTGGGTGAGAAGACCGTCGCCGGGATCCACGCGGATGCCGTGCTTGGTGCCCGCCATGTGCGCCTCATAGACCTCTTCGAGCGCGGCCATCATTCGCCGTGCGAACGCGTCCTCCCACGCCACTTCCAGGGTGCGTCCGATGGCGTTCACGAACCAGAGCGTCGCATCGACGGTGTTGTCCTCGGGCTTCTCGCCCTCCTCGGGGATGCGGTTCGGGATCAGGCCGCCATCGAGAAGGGCAGCATGGTCGTCGAGGATCGCCTTGGCGAGGTCCGTCCGTCCGGTGTGGAGGCAGAGGCCGGGAAGCGAGATCATCGTGTCGCGCCCCCAGTCGGTAAACCAGGGATAGCCCGCGACGACGGTGCGGCGGCTTGAGGTTTCGATAAGGAATCGCTCCGCCGCTTCACGGAGCATCGCGCCCACGCCACGCGCGTCCGGCTCGTCGTCGGCGGCCGGAAGGGGCGAGAACCCTGGTCCATCGGCGGCGAGGAGAACCGCCTCCTCGCCTGGCTCCAGTTCCCAACGAAGCTCACAGGGACAGTAGAGGTCGTCGAACGCGGACAGGCCGCGCTCGATCTCCCGTCGGTGTTCGAAGCGGTAGTACCATCCGCCTACCGGAGTCCGCGTCGCGCCAGGGTGGCGCAGGTGGAGACCGTCGATCACCGTTTCGTCGGCGGGAAAAAGAAGCTTGTACGGATAGTCAGGGCGTTCGTGGAACTCGCCGTGGTGGTCGCGTCGGCAGACCAAGGGACGGAGGGTCAGAACGACAGGGACGCGTCCGACGTTGCGGTAGCGGACGGTCGCCGCGTTCGCCCCTTGCTGAAGACGGATCTCCTTGACGATCTCGGTGTCGAGGGCGCGGTAGCGCCAGCGGACGTATTCCCGGGCGGCTTCGAAGCGGCGCAGGTGGAGGTAGCCCTCCGGGTGGAGTGCGCCGGGGTACTGGTTCGTGGAGATTCCGACGGCGAGACCCGAGCCTTGAACCGAGGCGTCGATCGCCGCGAGAAGGAGGGTACGCCCGGTCGGCGGGGTGGCGGCGGCGATCAGGTGGCCGTGGTAACGACGTGTGGCGATCCCCGAGGCCGTCCCCATCGCGTAGCCGCCGATCCCGTTGGTCAGGAGCCACTCGCGGAGGGCGGACACGTCGAGGTTGCGACATTGCGACTCGTCGAGCGTGGTCTGCATCTTTTCCTTGCTATCATGGTGACGAGTCATGACCGCCCGATGTGCCCACTGCGGAACGGAGAACCCGAGCGACAGCCGATTTTGCCGCTCGTGCGGGAAAAAGTTCGTCGCCGTCGAGCCGCCGGTCGAGGCGGGCGAGCCGGGGCTCTACTTCTGCTACAAGCACAAGAAGGAGGCCACGCGCGTGACCTGCGGCCGCTGCGAACGTCCGCTCTGCCCCCGGTGCGTCACTGTGGGCGCGAACGGGGTGCGTTGCCGCGAGTGCGCGCGGAACAAGGTCCCGGTGCGGCTGGGCGGGGTTCTCCACGACGCGGGCAGCGCGGTCGGGCGCGGCATGAACTCGATAGGGTCGCGCCCGATCTGGTACCTCTGGATATGGGGCGCGATCATCCGGTTCATCATGGGCTTCTTCGGAAGGTAGACCAGGAGAGGACGGGGCTAAGCCTCCTGGCCTTGTACACTAACCACGATGCGTCTTCGACTTCACCCGGAGGAATACGTGGTCGCCCGCAACGAGAGCGGGGCGATGCGGCCGCGCACGGAAGAGGGGCTCTACGCCTCGATCTGCGGGCCGGACGGGAACACGATCGTGTGCCGCTACGGCTCCGAGCCGATCCAGGCCGACGTGGAGCGCGGCTGGCGGGCGCTCCAACTCGACGAGACGATGGGTTTCTCCGAGGTCGGGGTGCTCGCTTCGCTGGTCGGTCCCCTCGCGGCGGCGGGCGTCGCGGTATTTGTGCTCTCCACCTTCACGACCGACTGGATTCTGATCAAAGACGGTGCGGTCGCCCTCGCGCGGGAGACCCTGCGGGCCACCGGACACGAGATGAGGGAAGCGGAGCGGGACTAGGTGGAGCCCTTTTCGTATAATTGCGCCTTCGCGCGTCAGAATCCGCTTTAAGAATTTCGGACCGTGACGACCGCCGAGATGCGGCGTAGTATGGGATCGTTGGATCGGTCGAGCCTTGGACGCGACCTAGACTATAATAGTGAACGCCTCCCGCAAGGGGCGAGTCGGCATCATCCATCGAAATGTCCGCTACGAACATGAACCAGGGACACGACAGCAAGCTTATCCTCCTGATCGAGGACAACGAGGACGACCAGCGCCTGACGCTGCGGGCCCTGCGCCGGAACAACATCATGAACGAGGTGGTCGTCGCCTGCGATGGCCAGGAAGCGGTCGACTATCTGTTCGGCACCGGCTCGTTCTCCGGACGGGACCTCTCGATCATGCCCGCCGTAGTCGTTCTCGACCTCAACCTTCCCGGCCTTAGCGGTCTCGATGTGCTCAGGCGCGTCCGTAACACGCCCGAGACGCGGCGCATCCCCGTCGTGGTCCTTACCTCCAGCGAGGACGAGAACCAGATCGAGGAGAGCTACGCGATGGGGGCCAACTCCTTCGTCCGCAAGCCGGACGATCCCAGCGATTTCTCCGAGATGGTGCTCCAAATGGCGATGTACTGGCTCCTTCTCAACCGCACGATGCCCGAGCGCATGCTCGCGTAGCGCGCGGAAGAATCTCGGCAACGGCCCCGTCTCCTGAATGGAGACGGGGCCGTTTTGGTTTTGCCCACGGAATGCGCCCCTTTTCCCGAGGCGCGAGCGGGACCCTTGACTTTCCCCGACCACCCTGCCATACTTTCTTCTGTTCGCGGGTGTAGCTCAGTGGTTAGAGCGCCGGCCTGTCACGCCGGAGGCCGCGGGTTCAAGTCCCGTCATCCGCGCCACGCGCCTCTGTAGCTCAGTTGGTAGAGCATAGCACTGAAAATGCTAGGGTCTCCGGTTCAAGTCCGGATGGAGGCACCACGGTTCGAACCTAGGAAGGGCCGGTTTCGCAAGAAACCGGCCCTTCGTTCGTTTCCTTCCACCATTTTTCCGCCATTTTCCTTTTGGAGAGGCGCGCTAGGATGGAGGCATGCGGTGGATCGAGAAGCGTCCCAAAGGGCCGGACGCGAACGTCAAGCAGAGGGGCGCCATCTTCGAGGTGCGCGTGCGCCTCAAGCTTCCGGAGGGCGGCTTTTCGTCCGTGAGCTCTCCGCCGGATCGAAGACGGCCGCCCGGAAGCTCCGCGACGACGTGTACGCGGCCTACAACGATCTCGCGCTGGAGGTCCTGGCGGGGAAGCCGCCCGAGGCCGCGAAGGCGGTTCCCGCTCCCGACGCCATGACCCTGAGGGCGCTGGCGGAGGCGTGCCGGGACGAGTGGTGGCCCGCGAAAGGCCGCTCGCCCGACGTCGCGGAGCAGTACTACCAGAAGCTCCGGGACTACGTCTTCCCCGTGCTGGGCAAGGACAAGCCGATCGGGAAGATCGTCGCCGACGACTGGGACCGCGTCCTCGCCATCCACGCCGCGCTCGACCGGCACGCCGCCGGGGACTGGAGCGACCTGTGCGATGAGGACCGCGCCGCGAACGAGCGGGCACTCATCGAGGGAGAGAGGCTCCTCTCGTCCTACGAGACCCCGGGGGGCGCGACGTTCTGGATCATCACGGAGCGCGACCGCCTCGAACCGCGCCATGGCGTTCCAGGTGACGAGGACCCAGGGCACGAGCCCCCGCACCTTAAGCTCCTCCCCGATCCTCGTCCGGTAGACGCGCACCGTCCCGAGCGAGGCCCAGCTCTTCGGCCGCCTCCTTGTCGTATAGGCCACGACAGAGGGCGGGGAGAACCGGCTCCTCCCGGGCCGAGAGGCTAGGGGCGATGTCAGAACTCGCGAGGACGGAAACCATGGGGCCGCGTCGCCGCACTGGTCGAGATCTCTCTGGCGGTGCGTAGCGCGAAGGGAACGCGCCCTCGTTGATGCGTCGGCAGGCGACGCTCTCACCTTGGAGCCTGTCGACGTGGAACAGGGCATCCGCTGCTTCACGAAGAAACGCAGCACCTCTCGAGGCGTACGCCCTTCTGCCGTACGGAGAACGGCTTACCCAGAAACCACCACTCCAGTTCTCTTGGTAAGGGGCCAGAATCGTCGAAGGGTCGCGCCGAAAGGATGCACGGCGGAGGGATGACGCGAAGAGCCGCGACGTCCCGAAGCCGAAGGCCCCCGCTTCGCGAGCCGTCGCAGGCTCCGGCCGTTCGGTCTCGCTCTACTCCTACTCGCGCCCTTCGCGGCCACGACGCCCATGAAGGGCTGGGAGATAGCTGAGGAGGCAGGCGCCGAACGAGACGGGCAGCACGAGGTCTTTGCGCCCGGATCCTTCGGCCACGCGCAAGAGCTCGAGATCCACCACGGCGAAGGCCGCGATCACGCCCAAGGCCGGGGGGGGGCGCCAAGGCCGGGCTTTCGGGCCACGTTCCCGCCACACAAAGGGCCGCGCCGTGGACAGAGACGAAAAAGGGCCCCGTTCGCGAACGAAACGAGGCCGAGTCCTCGATTGGCTGCCCTCTCTAGCGTAGGGCCGCTAAGATTCTTGCCAGTTTACGTTCCCCCGTGGGCGTGGATTTTTTCGACTGCAGAGAAGCGTCTACGCTCGAAAGCGGACGCGACGGAGAAGGCGACGGCGCGGGGCGGCACCCCTTTCGCCGAAGCGAGCCGGGCACGAGTTCCCTCCCGATCGTGGGCCTGTGATCCC
>CAZEWR010000051.1:0-35656 GCA_964516175.1 uncultured Fimbriimonas sp.
CATCGTCGTTCCGGTCGGAACGCGCGGATTCTCGCTCCTAGGTCAGAAGGGCGGGACCGTCCTCACCGCAAAGACCGGTATCGGCTACGCGATCGTCTGCAGTCCTCAGGCGGGCTGGAACCTCGAACCCCTACGCTCTCGCGGCGCCCTCTCGTTGCCGGTCATGCCGGTCGCGGACAAGGCGACGACGGTCACCCTCAACGGCACGCTGAACGTCAAGGCGGGCGACGCGCTCGCGCTGATGGACAAGCAGTGGGTCACCCACACCGGGGGTAGCGATTCCCAATGCAACCGCTGCGAGCTGACGAGGGTGGCGAAGGTCGAGGGGCTGACCGTCACCCTCGACCGCCCGACGTGCCGCGAGTACGACCTGGAGCCCTCCGTCTCCGTCGTCTCGGACGTGACGACCTCGAACCTCACCGTGTCGGGAATCTCCTTCGACGCGACCTATCCCGGCGGTCGGAACTCCGGCATCTTCGCGGGCGGCGTGATCGACGGCCTTAAGCTGACGGACCTGAGCATCACCAATTTTGGCAGCCGCACCGTCCAGGTGAACGTCGCCCGAGACCTTCGCGTGGAGCGGGTCAACTCCAGCCACGGCGCCGACATCGGCAACCCCGGCAGCGGCTACGGCCCAACGTGGATGCGATGCCGCGACGGGCTGATCCTCGATTCCAGCAGCTCGGACACCCGGCACGGCTTCATGGGGACGAACGGCTCTTGCCGCATCACCTACATCGGCTGCTCGGTGCTCGATGGCAACTTCGATACGCACGGCTTCGACGAGCGCGACTTCACCTACATCCGGTGTCGCGCGAACACGGTCAACGTCGGGAACACGGCCTATCTCGGCGGCGCGCTCCGCACGAACCTCTTCGACTGCGACCTCGGCACGCTCCTCGTCTCGGCCAACACCGACGGGACGACCGTCCTCAAGTCGCGGCTCTCGAACGTGGCGTGGCAGAGCGTGCCGCCCGATCCGAAGGCCCGCCCCTCGTCCGGTCGCGCGACGAACGTCCTCGTGAAGGACTGCGATATCTTCTTCACCAAGTCCCTGATCGGGGAGCTTGGGGACGTCGACGGCCTGACCTTCGAGGATTGCCGGATCACGAGCGGCCCGGACCCTTACACCCAGGTCATGGCCCTCAAGTGGACGACGGGGCGCATCACGTTCCGACGGACCACCTTCGCGCTGAAGAACGCGGGCGTCTACACCCCCTTCGTCCTCTCCCAGACCAACGCCGACACCTTCAAGCTGATCCTTGAGGACGTGAGCGGCACCTCGGTGGGCAACCCCTGGTCCTTCGTCCAGCTTGCGAAGGGCTTCCGGGGAAGCGTCGAGGCGAAGAACGCCACCTTCCAGACCGGGCGCGCCGGAGCTGCGTTCATCGACAACCAGGGCGCCGTGCAAGCCCCCGCGCTCTCGACCGCCACGGTCGCCCCGGTCGCCCCGTAAGCTCGGCTCTCCCGGTCGATTCCTGCCGGAACTGTCGTTGGTAGAGGGCAACCGGAGACACTAACTCGTGTAACGGAGTCAATTCTGTAATAATTTCGGCTTGCGACGGAAATCGGGAACCCTGACTGTACTCTCTGGATAGCCGGGGCGAGCGACGTGGCCCGCCCGGCGAAGGTTCTCGAATGAAGACTTCCATGCTCCGCTCCGTCTCGCTCCTCGCGCTCGCCTGCGCCGCCCTTTCGGCCTCCGCCCAGAACCTCGTCGTGAACGGCGACTTCAGCACCGGCTCGTTCGCTCCGGACTGGTCGGTCAGCGGCTCCAACGTCTCCCTCGAGAACAACGGCGTCGGGTTCACCACCCCCTACGCCCGCTTCGGGGCCATTGGGTCCACGGGCACGCTCTCCCAGACGATCGCCACCTCGACGGGCTCGTCCTACACCTTCGAGTTCGACCTCATCAACTCCGGCGGCACGCCTAACTCCTTCGTCGCGAGCTTCGGCGGGAGCACGGTCCTGTCGCTCCTGGACTCGCCGTCCTTCGGCGTCACCCACTTCTCCTACTCGGTCCTCGCGACATCGGGGAGCACGACGATCTCCTTCACCGGTCGGCAGGACCCGTCTTTCTATCGGCTCGACAACGTGAGCGTGACGCCGCTCTCGACCGCCGCCGTCCCCGGTCCCCTGGCCGCCCTGCCCTTCGCGCTGATGGCGCTCAAGCGACGCAAGCGGGCCTGAGCTTTCGCACCATAGACCCCGCGAGGGCCGTGCTTTCCAAAGAGAAGGCGCGGCCCTTCTACTTGCCGCCTTCCTGGTCCCAGTGCCGGGCCCGGTCGCGCTGGACGTCCTCTTCGGTGGGCGCGGTCTCGCCCTCGCTGAGCGGATAGGGCGGCTCCTTATCGAGGAACGCCCACAGATTTCGCCACCACGCGCCGAGCCTAGACGGGCTTCGGTCGGCGGTGTCGTTGGCTCCCTTTTCTCGATACTCGCGCATCCCTTCGAGACTACAGCTTGGAGGGGTCTAGGGTTTCGCGAACTTTAAGGTTCGCGAAACTATCGCTCGTCGTCAGCTTCCACAAGCCCCGCTGCCGTCACGAGGGCCGCGCCTCCACTTAGGAGGCGCGGCCCGCTTCGTTTCCAAGAACCCACCATGCAAGGCGTCTACGTTCCCGAAGGCTGGGGCCAGTTCTGGCTCCCGAAACTAGCGGCGGCCCAGGCGGGCACGGGCAAGGCCGCGCTGGCTATCCCCGGCGACTCCGTCACCCAAGGCTGCTACGCCAGCACGTTCCCCCAGGGCTGGGCGGGTCTCCTCGGCTTGGACCTAAGAGGCGCGAACGGCTCGGCGGACGACGGCGGAAGCGGATTCAACGGCGCGGCGAACTCGCCGACGTACATCACGACGCTCGCTTCGGCGAGCGTGGCGGCGAACTACGCGTCGTCGCTGTGGTCGCTCACCGGCACGTGGACCGTCCAGAGCCCGAGCCTGAGCAACTCCAACTTCTACGCGGACGGCCCCGGCTCTATCCAGCTTATGGGCGCGGCCGGCGCGACGGCCACGACCACGGTGCGCGGCACGACCGTCACGGTCTACGTGTTCCGCGTCGCCAACATCGCCCAGACGGCGACCCTCACGATCGACGGGGTCGACAACGCGATCACGATCCCTTCCGTGGCGACGGGCACCATCCTCGCGTTCTCCTTCGCGGTCGGGGCGGGGAATCACACCCTCAAGTTCACGGTAAACAGCGTCGGAAGCGGAACCGTCGTTTACCTGTGCGGCTTCTCGGGCGAGAACGCCTCGGGCTTGGTCGTCAACAACTTCGCGGCCTCGGGCGTCTGCTCGAACGTCTACAGCAACGTCACGGGCAACCAGTCGACGATCAACGGCGCGACGACCTCCACCGGCTCGGGGACGCTCGGCCCGGCGGGGCTCTGGAGCGGCGGACCGGCCTATCCCGCCGACCTCGTGGTCTACCCGCTCGGCCTCAACGACGTCAACAACGCCCGCACGGTCGACCGCTTCGCCCACGATCTCTCGACCTACCTTCAAGGTCTCAAGAACGGCGGTACTTACAACGGGATCGCCTACAGCCCTAACGGTCAGACCGAAGTCCTGCTCGTCTCCCCCTTCTACGGCAACTTCGGCAACGTCCAGACGTCTCGCTTCGGCCCTGAGTACGCCCTTCGGACCCGCAGCGTAGCGGCGCACTTCAACGCGGCGCACGTCGATCTCAACGTTCTCTGGCGCAACTCGTACGCCTACGCCCAGGGGCTCGGCTACATGGCCGTCGCGAGCGGCGCGACCCCCGGAGCTTCGGGCTCGGACCCCTGCCACCTCTCCGATCCGGGCCACGCGGCGCAGCGAAGCGCGATCCTCCCCGTCGTCTTGGGCAAGGTCGGAGCCCAGACCCTCCCGGTGATCCGATAATGGCCAGCAAGACCTACTCTCCCGGCGACGCTTTCGCGTTCTGGGCGTCGACCTACAACGGATCGGTTCAGACCGACGCCGACACGCTCCCGACCGCCTCGCTGTATCGCAATGGAACGCTCGATGCGGCCGTCGCGGTGACGGTCGCGAAGATCTCCACGGGGTTGTACCGGGTGACGGGCACGATCCCGGTGGGCTACGCGCTGGGGGACGAGATCCTGGTCCGCACCGTGGCGACGGTCGGCGGGCTCCAGGGCGACAAGCGAGACGACTTCCGGCTCGACGTGGCCACGTTCAACATTCTGAGCATCGCCTACGAGGGGACCGAGACCCTTCGCACGTTCTTCCGTATCGCGCGTTCGATCCTCGTTGGGCTCTCGACCGGCAACCTTAAGAACTACCTGAGTCGCGACGGAACGAAGGTCCGAGTCAAGTTCACGATCGGGACCGACCGCACCGAAGTCATCGTGGACGGGAGCGACTGATGGTAGGGATCTTCGGCAACATCTTCGGAGGCGTCAACCCTCCAAACGAAGTGATCGTTGGCGCGACCAACGGCGTCGGCGCGGACGGCACGGCGACGGCGGGGGGCGGCGGCTTCCCGCTCCTCGACCCGAACATCGTCCTCTTCGGCTACGACCTGGGCGACGGCTCCACCAAGGGCAAGTACGTCGAGCCGATCGACACGAGCGTGATCGAAAACGCCCCGTTCGGCGTCGGCAAGGTGGGCAAGTACCGCCCAGCGGACCCGACCTACTACGCATCGGACGGTCCGGGCTTCGGGAACATCGCCGCGCTCACCCCTGGAAGCGCCCTCTTCCCGGCGACCACGTCGCTGATCGTCGGGTCGACCTTCAAGAAGGGCGGCGTGGTCTACAACGGCCGCTACGTCCAGCCCGCCCAAAGCTCGTATCTGACGAGCGGCCCCGGCTACGGCGTCGACGGCAACGCCCGAGGCACCGCGACCGGTGGCAGCGGCCAGACGATCGTCTTCACCGACGTCGACTCGGTTCGCGATCCCGACACCGGGGCGCGCGTCAACCGAGGTAGCCGCGACATCGACTCCGGCGTTCTCCGAACCCCTGGATAAACATGGCCCAGCGCACCAAAAGGACGGACGAGAACCGGGAGCGAATCCTCTCGATCCTTCGATCCGCGACGACGACCCGCAAGGCGGCCTTCTCGGCCGTCGGGATGTCGGCCGAGACCTTCGACAACTGGATCAAGGCGGATCCAACCTTCGCCGAGGCGGTGGTCCAGGCCGAGCAGGAGGCCATCAACAACAACGTCCTGCTCGTCCAGAAGGCGGCGCAGCCCCGGAAGGTCAGGAAGACCCGGACCGAGTACGGACCGCCGCCCAAGGACGCCGAGGGGAAGCCCGTCGCCGGAGCGAAGCCCGTGGTCGTGTCCCGCACGGTCGAGGAGTACGAGGAGGAGGGCGACTGGCGCGCCGCGAAGTGGCTCCTTGAGACTAAAGACCCGGAGAACTTCGGCAAGCGGCTCGACGTGACCAGCAATGGCGAAACCATCAAGGGCTACGGCGCGAACGTCGACTTCGACGACATCTAAGTTCGGCCCCGAGCACCGCAAGTTCCAGCCTTACGGCTCCGCGCTCGCCGTCTGGAAGTCGAAGCGAAAGGAGATCCTCCTCAGCGGCCCCGCCGGCACCGGGAAGAGCCGGGGCGTCCTGGAGAAGCTGTTCGCGATCGCGATCAAGTATCCGGGCGCCCGCATCCTGATCGTCCGCAAGACCCGCGCGAGCCTCACCGAGTCGGCGCTCGTCACCTGGGAGGAGAAGGTGGTCCCCGAGGGGCACCCTTGCCTGGACGGGCCCAAGCGCCGCTTCCGGCAGTCCTACAGCTTCCCGAACGGCTCCGAGGTCGTCGTGGGCGGCCTCGACAACCCGACGAAGATCATGTCCACCGAGTGGGACGTGATCTACGTGCAGGAGGCGATCGAGATCGAGGAGGACGACCTCGAGAAGCTCACGACCCGCCTTCGCAACAACGTCCTTCCCTACCAGCAGCTCATCGGGGACACCAACCCCGACCGGCCGACCCACTTCCTACTCTCCCGCTGCAACGCCGGGAAGATGGAGATGATCGACTGCCGGCACGAGGACAACCCGACGCTCTTCGATCCCGCGACGGGCGAGATGACGCCGTCGGGGCGATCCTACATCGAGACGCTCGACAACCTCACCGGCGCGCGCCGGCTGCGCCTGCGGTTCGGGAAGTGGGTCCAGGCCGAGGGCGTCGTCTACGAGGAGTACGACCGCGCGGTCAACCTCGTCGACCGCTTCGACGTCCCGGACTCCTGGACGCGCTACCTCGTCGTCGACTTCGGCTTCAACAACCCGTTCGTCGCGCAGTGGTGGGCCGAGGATCCCGACGGCGCGCTCGTCCGCTACCGCGAGATCTACCACACGGGGCTTCTCGTCGAGGACGCGGCGAAGGAGATCGCCGAACTCTCGAAGGGAGAACCGAGGTGGCGCAAGGTCGTCTGCGACCACGACGCCGAGGGACGGGCCACGCTCGAGCGACATCTCGGCGTCGTCACGACGGCGGCGAAGAAGAACGTCTCCCTCGGGATCCAGCACGTCAAGACGCGGCTCAGGAAAGGGCCGAACGGCAAGCCCGGGATGTACGCGATGCGCGACTCGCTCGTGTCGCGCGATCCTGCCCTCGAGGCGAAGAAGAAGCCCTGCAGCACGGACCAGGAGTACGACGGCTACGTCTGGGACACCTCGAACAAACAGAAGAAGGGCGAGCAGCCGGTCAAGGAGAACGACCACGGCATGGACGCCGAGCGGTACATGGTCGCCGAGATCGATCTGCCCGACGAGAAGCCCAAGGACACGCCGGTCACGATCCCCGCGCATCTGCGGATGATGGGCGCGACGCTCCCGAGATAGATCCATGTCCACCCCTAACGCAATCATGCCTGCCCGCTTGCAGACCGGCGTCCGCACGTCTCAGCCGAGCGGACACGATCCGTACGCCCGAGGCGGCATCGGCAACGTGGTTCGACGCGGAGTCGACCCGCTCATCGACCTCAGCACGCAAGAGGGCGTGGCCCGGCTCTACGAGGGCAACGGGCTCCGTCTGCTCAAGGTTCTCCCGGACGTCCACCCGATGTTCGACAAGGAGCTTTGGAACGTCCTCAACCTCGCCTGCGCGCCGGGCGACCTCAGCGTTTCCGCCGTGGTGGACGACGGCAACGGCGAGGAGGTCGACGACGAAGCGACCGCGTCGCTCAAGGCCGTCTTCCAGAACCTTCCCGCGGAGATCGGCGGCATGGCGGGCCTAGCGCGCCAGCTCACGCAAGAGGCGATGCTGACCGGCCTTCCTTGTCTCGAGGCGGTGCCTGGCCCGACCGGAAGCGGGCTCGTCGGGATCTTCCCGGTCGATTCGCTCACGGTCGGTTTCCGACGGGAGGCCGATTACAGCCTGGTTCCTCGCCAACGGCAAAACAGAGCGAGCGGCCACAGTTGGGTCGACCTTGACCTGCGGACGTTCTTCTGGCGCGCGATGAACCCGATGGTGGACAACCCTTACGGGCGCCCTCCTCTCGGCGTCGCGCTTCACGCGTGTCTCGGGGACATCGCCATGATCGCGGACCTTAAGCGGGCGATCCACCTCGTTGGGCATCCAAGGCTCGACCAGTCCTTCGACTTCCAGGAGTCGGTCAATTTCGCCGTCCTGACCCTCAAGATGAAGCCTACGGAGGCGAACGAGTGGGCCTTCAAGCAGTTCCTCCGGGCCCGACAGCTCGCGACCGAGCTGCGGACCGACGACGTCCTGCTCCACGACAAGAACATCGAGACGAAGGTGCTCGAGGGCGGCGCCGGGTTCGCGGGACTGGAACCGATCCTCGCGTTCTTGCGGCACAACGTCATCGTCGCGCTCAAGTCGATGCCGACCCTTATGGGCGTCAACGACGGATCGACCCAGACCTACACGACGGTCGAGTGGGCCATCTACGCTTCGGGGCTCGAGTCCGCGCGCGGGCTCGTCGCGGAGCTGCTCTGGCAAGCCGCCTCGCTCCACTTCCGTCTTATCGGGAGCAAGGCGAGGCCCAAGGTCAAGACGAAGCCGATCCGGACGACGGACAACATGGTGGAGGCCCAGACCGAGGCCATCAAGATCCGCAACGAGCGGATCAAGTACGACGACGGCCTCATCGGCCCCGAGGACTACTCCAGGAACGTCACCGGCTCGGCGCCGTACGATCTGGCGAAGCTGAAGGCGAGGCCCGCTCTGGATGCCGCTGCGCGCCAGGGTTCCACGACAGGCGAAACCGCCGCCACGGTGCGCTTCGGACGTGCGGGAGAGCCCGCCAAGCGGGTTCAGGCTTGACGCTCTTCCCGTGGCTCGCCGCCCGGGCGAAGCCCGAGCCTGAACCGCCGGACGACGACGACGCGGACGAGGGGCAAGCGGTCTCGAAAGAGGAGCGCCGCCACTACCTCCTCGCCTTCCGGCTCATGCGGAAGGAGACGGACCGCCGCGTCGTCGAGCTGACGCGCCTTCTCTCCACCGGAGACCTGGACTCGCGCGAATGGGCCGAGGCTTTCCGAAAGGAGCTTCGCGCCGCCCACTCGGAAGCATGGGCGATCGGGCGAAGGCTGGCCGGCCATGTCGGCGCGGTCGGCGAGGACGACGTCGCCGCCGGTCTCGCCGCCTGGGATCGCCAGGAGCGATTCTTCACAAGGTTCCTGGCCGACGTGGAGAGCGGCCGCTACACGAAGAAGGCGGAAGAGGGCGAGGACGCGGCGCTGAACGAGAAGGCGGTCAACGATCGCTCCCTCAAGTACGTCGCGTCGGTCAAGGGCACCGCCCACGAGTCGTTCCGGGTCGCCCTAAGGGATGAGCCGACGAACTGGAACCTCGGCCTCTCGGCGCACTGCAAGCCGTCGAAGTCGCATCCCTACGACTGTCCGAGTCTCGCCGGGCAGAGCCCGAAGCCCGCCGACGAATGGCCCACCGCCCCCGGCCGTGGTGAATGTCCGTGCGGGGGCAACTGCACGTGCTTCCTGTCGACGGTGGACGGAAGCCACAGCACCGAAGGGATCTAAGGCTTTGTCCGCCTAAGCGCTGGAGCCCTGCTCGAATCGATCAAGCACTTTTTCCGCCCACTCGCGCTCCTGGAACGCATCGCCGAACTCGGGGTTCTTCGATGGAACGGTCCGGATGCGGGCGTTGGTCGCGTCCTTGACCGGAAACCACGCGGTTACGATCCGTCCATTTCGGATTCGCGCCTTGCCGATAAAACGGTTACCCGGAACGTCGATCGCTCGTACGAGCATCTTCCCACCCTTCGGCACGGATGATGAGCCCGTCGCGTGGTTCACGAAGACCCCATAGCGGTCGTCCATAGCTCAGTTTACATATTGCTGCGGCCCCGCCTCCCTCCTGGGACGCGGGGCCGTTCTCGTTCGGACGGACACCTCTTATGAAATCTAACTGCACCCACGATCTAGCCGGTCAGACGGTCGGCCTTCTCGACGGTGAGGGCTCGTGAGCCCCGCCGCTGTATCCGGGATGGACCTGCTGGACCTTGCGAGGATGCACAGCGCCGTTTGGGCCATCGAGAACGGCTATGCCCAAGGCGCTCTGACCTACCTGACCGAGACCCAGTACGAGGCCCACATGGCGGCTTACGAAGCTCGCGTCGCCGCGCCCGCCCCGGTTCCCAACCGCGTTCGCCCGGAGGACCGGATGTACGCCATCGAGGGCGGCGTCGCCATGATCCCGATCAACGGCGTCATGACGATGAAGCCCACGAGCTTCGGCGGCTGCTCGACGATCCTGACCCGCCGAGCGGTCCGGATGGCGTCGATCGACCAGGACGTGAAGTCCATCGTGCTCCTCGTCAACAGTCCCGGCGGAACCGTCGAAGGCACCGAGGAACTCGCCCTCGTCGTCGGTGAGGCGGCGAAGCTCAAGAACGTCACCTCGTACATCCAGGGCGGCTGTCACAGCGCCGCCTTCTGGGTCTCCGTCTACTCTTCCAGGATCGTTTCCCACCGCCTAGCCCTCTGCGGCTCGATCGGCGCGATGAACTCGATCCAGGACACGAGCGAGCAGGCGGCGAAGGAAGGGCGCAGGACGATCCTCGTCGCGAGCCGACCGCTCAAGGGTCAGGGGACGCCCGGCGTTCCCGTCAGCCCGGAGGCGGTGAAGATGCTGGAGGGGCATATCCAGTACTTCGGCGACGCCTTCGACCAGGTCGTGCTCAGCAACCGAAAGCTGACCGCCGCCCAGGCCAAGGAGGCGTTCACCGGCGGGACGTTCACCGCGCCCGACGCCCTGCGCCTCGGCCTCATCGACGCGATCCAGCCTTTCGACGAGGTCATGGCGGAGCTTCAGGAGAGCGCGGTCACGGTGGACGACGTCGAGCCCGACGTCTCCGACGGCGAGATCCGCGACCGAGCGGGGCGCCCGAAGGTCGGCGTTCCGACCGACCCTCAGCGCGAGGCGAGCGCCCTCCTCGCCAGCCTCGCGCTGCGACCCACGATTTCCGCCCGCGAGGGCGGCGACGCGCGCCCTCGCGCGGAGAATCCCAGGCCCAACGGGGCCCCAGAGAACACCATGAGCGACCAGCCAAGCAACTGGAAGAACCGACTGGCCGATGCCTTCCGCTCGCGCGGGAAAAGCATCGTAGCCTCCAATCTCGACAACACGACGCGCGAGGACCCGGATCACATCTCCCGCGTGATCACCGAGTCGATCGACGCCCAGGTGGCCGATCACCTCGCCAACGATCCGCTCTCCCGAGCGGTCGGCGCGCGCAACATCCGCTCCGTCGAGGACCTGAACGCGATGGCGGCCCACGCGGCTATCGGCGAACGTCTCCTGAACAAAACCCGCGCGGAGACCCACCGCCTCGCGGTCGTCGCCTTCGGCGAGGTCAACGGCCCTCGCTTCTCGGCGTCGGTCGATCACCTCCCCTACGACCAGGCGGTCGAGATGTGCGAGTCCTTCCGCGCCCAGGCGGGTGAGGCGTTCGAGACGACGCCGACCCAGCCCGCAAGCCGTCGGACCGTGCCGACCGACCCCACCGCTCGCGGCAAGGACGCGACGGAGAACCCGAATCGGGCCTTCGACAAGCTCGACGCCACCGCGAAGGCGATGGTGATCGCCCGCGCCCCCGACGACGAGAAGCGACAGGACGCTCTCGCCGCCGAGTACCTCAAGTCCATCCAGGAGATCGAATAAATGGCTGCTGCCTCTATCGACCGCGACGGTCTCCGCAAGGACGCCGACCTCGTCGCCTTTCCCATGGCGGCCAGCACGAAGGTCTACAACGACACTCTCGTGTTCAACCTGGGCGGAACCGGCTTCGTCGGTCCCGCCCGAACCGGAAACGCCAACGACCTGTTCGCAGGCGTCGCCCAGGGCGGCGTCGACAACTCGAACGGCGTCGCCGGCGCGAAGAAGGCCCGCCTCAAGCGCAACGGCTCCTTCGCCTTCGCCATCGCCGTAGCGCCCACCCCCGCGCTCAACGGCCAGCCCGCCTACGCGGCGGACGACTCGACCGTGACCGCCACCGCTACCGGCGCGATCAAGGTCGGCACGTTCATCTACGACGAGCAGCTCGCCCCCGCGGGCCTCGTCCGGGTGGACGTCTCCAAGGGGGTCGCCTAAGCCATGATCACCGCCGCACAACTCGCCTTCATCAAGACGGAGGTCCGCGACGAGCTTCGCGAGGCCTTCCGCGCCAAGCCCGCCGACGACCTTCTGTATCCGAAGATCGCCCTCAACGTCCCGACCAAGTCGAAGACGAACAAGTTCAGCGGGCTGGGCGCGCGCCCCGGCTTCAAGCTGCTTGAGGACCGCATGGCGGCCGAGCGGATGAACCAGTACCCGTACGAGCTGACCGACAGGACGTACTACGACCTCATCACCATCGAGCGCGAGGCCATCGAGGACGACGCCACCGGACAGTTCGTCGCCGACGCCAGGCGCATCGGCGAGGGCGCGAACCCGTTCCGCGAGCAGCAGACCGTCAACCTCCTCGTGAACGGCCGCACGGGCATCTGCTACGACGGCCAGCCGTTCTTCAACGGCCAGCACAAGGGCGGGGTGCTCAACGCGCCCGGCCAGACCGTCCTTCAGACCAACGTCGCCACGGACGTCCTGTCGGCGGGGAACCTGGAAAAGGCCCTCGGCATCATCGGCAACTGGGTCGACGACAAGGGCAATCCCTTCGGCCTGCTCCCGGACACCCTTCTGGTCGGCGCGGGCAACCTCGTGAAGGCGTCCGACCTCCTGCGCAACGACCTGGTGGGCAAGACGACGCTCAACAGCATCCTCCAGCCCCGGGCGTCGGCGCTCGTTCCGGGCAACGCCTGGTTCCTGCTCTACACGCGCGGAGCGAAGCCGCTCATCCGCACCTACCGCACCGATATCGGCGAGAACGGCCTCGACCTGAACGATAACATCGGCAGTCGGGACGCGTGGTCGAAGGGGGAGTGGGAGATCGGCGCCCGCATCCGCGAGGCGTACGGCTACGGCCCGTGGTGGACTGGGTACGGGAGCTTCCCCGCGTGATCGCCGTCTGGACGGTCACGGGGAAACCCATGCTCGTCGGCAAGGCGGTCCTCGACCCGATCGTGCCGACCCTCTTCAACGAGCTTCCCGAGGAGGTCGCGTTCCAGGCCGTCAACCTGCGCATCGAGGAGGTTTCGGGGCCGAGTTCCCCGAGCCTCGGCGGCGGCGCGTGGCGGGACGAGGACGGCGAGACGCACGGGTCATCCTCCGATGTCTCCGAGGAGGTTCCCGCCGGCATCACGATCGAGGCGTACGACGCCCTGGTCTCCGAGCGCGACACCCTCCGCACCCAGCTCACCAAGATTCACGGGGATCTCAACGAAGCGAGGCTGAGGGCCAACCCTTCCGACGAGGATCTTGGCGAGGTCGCCAAGGAACGGGGCTTCGTGCTCGTCAGCGATCGCGACCACGACACGCTCACCCAGGCGATCGTCGACCTGACGAGCGAGCGGGACGCGGCCCGGACCGATCTCGCGGAGGCGAACGATGCAAAGGCGGCTGCCGAAGGCCAGATCGGGGATCTTCGGACCCAGATCGAGTCCTCTGCCGCCGAACTCGCTCCGACGCCCCCGCCCGTGGATCCGAACCCCGCGCTCATGGAGGCGATCGACGCCGTGCTCGCCGCCTCGGCGACGACGCTCGAGCGTCTTCCGGAAGATGCGCTCGGGAAGCTCGCCAAGCTGAAGGGGATCGACCCGATGCCCGACAGCAAGGCGAAGCTCGTGGAGGCGCTCAAACCGGCCGGGTAGGGCCGAGAAGGCCCTATGCCCGACTTCTCCCCCGTCTATCCGTGGATCCGGCTCTGTCTCCAGGACAGCGCGCCGGAGACCGGGCCTTTCGCCATCGCCAACGCCTACTTCGATCCAACGATCAAGAGCGCGCTGCGGGACTCCGTTCCTAAGGCGGCGATCGTCAAGGCGGGGCTGGTCGATTCCGGCGCTTTCTTCGACGCTTTGGTGGGCGACGACAAAGACCGGCTCGCCGAGGCGGTCGGGCTGCTCGTCGCCGCCCGCCTCATCCGCCCCCTGACCACGGGCGGCGCCAACGGGCATCTTCTCTCCGAGAAGACGGAACAGGTCTCCCGCACCTTCGCCGCCGGTCCCGGCAGCAAGGAGGAGTGGGAGACCCGCGCCAAGGACCTGATCGAAGAGTGCGCGTTCTTCGAGGTGGCCGACACTCCCGCTTTGGTCGGCGGCCTGGTCATCGACGCCGCCGGTCCCTCTCGCGGCAGGTACGAGTCGCGCTGGAGGGACGATTGAGCGCCGCCGCCCGGCGGTTCACCGGGCTTAGGGGCCGCCTCACCGGGGGCGGCTTCGACAAGTGGTGTCGGATCGAGACGCCACCGGCCGGGGAGCCTGAGCCGAACGGCGCGGGTGGGTGGCTAGAGCCCACCCCGGACGTCCAGGAGAACATCGCCTGCCAAGTGAGATTCCCGCGATCCAACCCCACGTCGCCCGAAGGCGAGGCGGCTCAGACCACCTTGCAGCGGGTGGAGATCCGCTTGCCCGTGGGCACCCCCGTCTCGGTCGAGTCCCGCATCCTCATCGGTGAAGAGGCCTATGTGGTCCAGGGACACGACACCGGACGATCCTACGCCTCGGAGATCGTCTGCGACTGCCTCCGCGCGAACGACGGCGAAGCATCCCCATGAAGATCATCCGTGCATGGTGCGGCGAAACGCCGCTCATCGTCATCGAGGGCGTCGTGTACCTCCCCTCGCTCACCTACCGACTGCCAGTGCAACCATGAAGATCAGAGTTCTGCGAAACTTCGGCCTCGACGGGGAAAACCTCGAAGCGGGCACGATCGTAACCGTCAATCGCTCCCACTTCGGGGACAACGTCGACACCTTCCAAAACGAGGGCTACTTCGAGGAGGTCGTCGAAGAGACCGCCACCGGCGCCAAACCGAAGAAGGCCGAGGCGACCAAAAAGCCCGCGACCTCCAAGAAGAAGGGGAAAGCCACCGTGCCCCCCTCGATCCCTGCCGATGTCCCGGCGCCGTCCGAGCCGCCTACGGAGCCCGCCGCGGAGGCCCCCGTTGCTGTCGATCAAGCTTGAGACGGCGACCCTCGACGCTCTCCCTAAACAGGTCGCCTTGATCGCGCTGGAGGTCACGCTCGCGGGGGCCACGGCCACGGCTCAGGACGCGCGGCGGCGGGTCGAGACCCAGGTCGGCTCAGGCGTCCAGTACCCCGGACTGCCCAACCGGTCGTCCGCTGCGGGCGAATCGCCGGTGAACCAGTCGGGCGACCTTCTCGGGACCATCGGCACGGACCAGGACGGCGTCTCTGGCATCGGCGCCGACGCGGTTGCGGGCGACGGCTCCGGGAAGGCTCTCGCGCTCGAAGCGGGCACGTCGAACATGGATCCGCGTCCCTTCATGGGACCGGCCTCCGAGGTCGGGAAGGAAGCGGCAGAGGCCGCGCTGAGCAAGGCGGGCAAGACGCTCGGAAGGATCTAGATGGCAGCGGGACAGCCCTATCTCGAAAGCGACGGCGACACCTTCCTCTACGAGACGCTCTCGTTCGACCCGCTCCTCAAGCGGTGGTTTCCGGGCGGGGTGACGGGGGAGAAGCCGGGCGAGGGCGCTCTAAGGCCGACCATCCGTTACTGGCGTCAGTCGCCCGGGACGGACAAGCCCCGGCAGGACGGGAGGATGGGGCGAGCGCTCTCCTCGCCGACCTACGTCCTGGTCTGCCTCGACCGGCAGGCGGGCGGCTCCGACAAGGTCTACGGCACGATCGGCGGCAAGCTGACCCCGCGCCAACCCCTGTTGCAGATGGGGCAGAGACGCCTCTACGACCTGCTCCACGGGCGGACCTTCCAGCACGGCGGCTTCGAGTACGAGGTCTCGTGCAACCCGGAGTACTCCATCACCGAGCCGACCGCCCAGGGCACCCGCGACGTCCAGGTGGGGTGGTGGGTCCGCATGAACGTCCAGTAGCCTCTCATGTCCACCATCATCGGTTCCTACAGCCTCGACGTCCCGGCGACGGCGGCCTGGACCATCGGACCGACCTTCAAGCGAGGCGAGCTCGTCCGCGTCGTAGCGGGCGGGTCCGTACGCTGGAAAAGGACCTCGAGCGGCGGGGGCGATTCTCTCCCGGACCACGATCGAAGCTGGAACTTCGGCTGTACCCAGTCGCAGCCCGGCGACGTGCCGTGGGCGATCACATCGGGCGGCCCCGGCCTCGCGAGCGCGTCGTTGCCTCCGACGAAGACCTCGTACTGGCTCAGGCCCGCCGCCGCCTCTCAAGCGACCGGGGGCACGATCCCGGACGGCGCGACGGTCACCGGGGTCCAGCTCGACTTCATCCTGAGCGCGTCGGCGGAGTCGTCGGGCGGGTCGTTCACCGGCTACACCCCGACCTACGGCTACGAGAACACCGCTCCCGGACTGCCCGTGTGGCACTCGGTCGTCGGCTCGACGGACACGCCGATCGCCACGGGATACACCCAGAACCCCGCCTTTCAGCCCACCGTCAACCCTGCCCTCAAGGGGGTCGACGCGGCCTACTGCTACTTCCTCGCCAGCGGGGCGCAAGGGAACGGGGCGGACTTCCAGCTCGGCCAGTTCGACGCCCCCGCGAATTCGGCCTATCCCGCGAACTCGACGGTAAGGGTCCGCGTCAAGGCTCCGTCGGGGTCTGGAATCGCCATCGTGACGCAGTACGGCGGGTCGATGAACGGAGCCGCCGACCCGCCGATCTCCTACACGGCGACGGGCGACTGGCAGGAGATCGACCACCCGATCAAGCGGGCGATGACCGACGCCGCCACCCAGCTCTATCTCGCCGTAAGCCCCGCCGCGACCGGAACGACCTACCTCGACCAGGTCGCCTTGAGGAAGACGAACGCGCCCGTCGCCGAGGGGGCAAACCAAGCCGACACGAGCGCCGTGGCGACGGACGCGCCGATCGCGGACGGCGATCTCACCGCCGTGTTCGACGCGACGTTCGGGGTCTCGCAGATCGGCTCGACCGGCGTCGTCCCCGTCGCGGGCGGATCGTCGACCGTGACCCTCGGCGGTCCCGGCGAGACGTTCGGTCGGACGTGGACGGCGGCGAACGCCTCCTCTCTGGGTTGGGACGCGCGGGGCTTCAACTCGCTCACGAGCGGCACGAACCGGACCCTCGCCCTCCTGGGGGTGAACGCGACGTTCTACGTGAGCGGCGGGGAGACCTTCTCCTACTCGTACGCGCTCCCCGAGGGCGCGTACCCCTCGGACTTTCCCGAGGTCCACCTCTACGAGCCCGGGGCGGTCCTGCAGGCCGACGCTTGGCCCGGTTCGGCCCTGGTGGCGAGCGGGCGCCCGCCTCTGTCTCTCGCGATGCTCATCCTGCCAGACGGGCAGACGCCGCCCTTCGCCGCGACGTCCGGGTGTCTCTCGCCCTTGCGGCGAGGGACCTACGACGCGGAGACCGGGCTCGGCGCGACCGAACCGAACCTCTTCTACCGGCTCTGGTTCGTCGTCAACGACGGGCTGGGCGACTTCTCCGACGACCAGGGCGGCTACTCCGTCCTCATCGAACGCATCCGAACCACGACCATGAGTCTCCCCCTCGAATCCCTCGTCTCTCCCCGCTTCGGTCTCCAGACCGGCGTGGGCGTCCGTTCCGACGTGTTCCGGATGCTCGGCTGCATCGCGGACAAGGGTTTCAAGCCCAAGCCCGACCAGCAGTGGGAGGAGAGCGGCACGGCAGGCTTCGGCTACCAGACCGACTCGAACCTCATCTACGACGTCTCCAACGGCGACGTGACCCTCAACCTCGACACCCTCGACACGGGCTACGTGCTCTACTCCGTCTTCGGCGGCGAGAAGGTCACGACCCTCGCGCCGGGCGTCTACAAGCACGACTTCGAGTTCGACGTCTTCACCCAGGCGATCGCGCCCGCCTACAGCGCGCAGACCCCCACCGAGGCAGGCGAGATCGCCCAGGCCATGATGGACCTGATCTTCAACGGCTTCAAGCTGAGCGCCGACCCCGGCAAGCTGCCGACCGCCTCCAGCGCGTTCATCGCGGGCAAGCTGAACCTCACCGGGGACGCGGATATGCCCACGCTGTCCTCAGGCGTCAGCGCGGTCCAGGTGGTCAGCGTGAACGGCAACCCGACGAGCGGCACGTTCGTCCTGCTCGACCACACCAAGGCGTCGGGGATCGTCAACACGACCGACGTCGCCAGCGCGGTCCAGACGGCGGTGCGGCTGCTCGGCAACGACTACGCCAACGCGACCGTCGCGGGCAGCGCGGGAGCCTGGACGATCACCAGCCCGACCGGCAAGCGGCTCGCGCCCCTCGTGCCCGACTACACGGACGCCGGGAACCAGAGCACGCTCGTGGGCGGCACCGCCCCGACGGTCACCGTCGCGGTCACCAACCCCGGCGGCTTCAAGATCAATCCGGTGGCGCGGTGCGGAGCCCAGTCCTGGTGCGTGAAGGTCGCGCCGACCTGGACGGCCATGGAGAACGCCCCGATCGTGATGACGGACAACTGGAGCTCCAACGTCACGATCGGCGAGCGGTACGTCCGGAAGTGGATCCAGGGCTGCTCGCCCGGCGCCTTCACCTACAACCAGAAGGACGGTAAGGACATCGTGGACACCATGGAGCTGGAGATGGCCCTGGTCGATCCGGTGCGGACCTTCCTCAGCGCCGCGCGTTCCGGCCAGCGGCTTTGCGCGCGGCTCCTGTCCACCGGAGCCCAGATCGGCGCGACGGCCTATAAGCGGTCGATGACGATCGACATGGACGGTCAGGCGAAGTGGCCGGACAACACCGACAGCGACAACGTCCGGTCGGTGAAGATCGACTTCCGCGCCCTCTACAACATCGCCTCAGGACAAATGTTGAGGATCTCTTTGGTTAATGAACTGGCGTCGTACGCGACGAACTGAATACAGGGAGCGTCAGCATCCACGGGCCCAGTGACTTAAAGGGCCGGAAAGCCACAAAATCCTGAGCCCAGCCAAACCGTTTTGTGGCACAGACGATCCTAGCAGAGCTTCTTGGGTTCATCAAGGCGCAAGGTCCACCTCACGATAAGGGCCAAACGCCAGGAATATTTAAGTTCTTGTACCAAAAAACGTAAACTGATGTTTTAAAATAGGAACGTCTCAAGGTGGGTGCCGTCAGCGGACCTCCATCGAGCAAGGAAGAATTATGAGCAATGGCTTCGACAATCGCTTCGTGATCCTCGCGTACTCACCCGCTGCTGGGCAGGCTGTCACCTATAACGGCTCGTCCAATACGGAGCTTACGTTGCAGGATTATGACTGGTCAAATCCTGTACCCGACAACCAAGCGTGGCAGCTGGTGCCACAGGAGAACACAGGAGGCTCCTCAAACAACTGGGGATTCGCTCTCGTGAACCTCGCCACGGGGAACGCTATGTCGGCCAACGGCAACGCTGCCGCTCCTCTCAGCATGGTGGAGTTTGCCTTTCGATCAACTAACTTCGACACCTTCGGCCTCATTGCCACTGGTCCGGCCTACCTGTCCTATGCGATTCAGAGCAACTCCAGCCCCAACCTCTGGTGGGGGGATGCGAACGGGAGCTATAACGTGGGCGATCCGGTCTCGCTCGTCGCCACGACGACGCCTTTCGAATGGCTCCTCCTCCCTTGTGCGGACTACCTACCCGGCAGAAGCGAAGAGGACGCGATGCAGAGAGTTCGCCGACGCACTTGAAGCAAGCCCACCCCGAAACTCTCCCGCGAGGGCCGCGACTCCAGACCGGAGTCGCGGCCCTCGCCCCTTTTCCCGATCCTATGTCCACTCTAATCGTCAACGAAATCCCAAGCTACGCCACCAACTAAGATGAGCAAGACCACCCCCGCCCCCAACCTCGTCAACTTCGCCCAGCTCCGTGTGGACGGACAGCGCACCGTGGAGGTGAAGGTGCGCGGCAACGTCGTCCGCGTCACTGAGAGGCTCGAGGACGATTCCACCGTGGACAAGGAGATCGGACGCGCGCGCCTCACCGCCCAGCGCGGCACCCGGGCCGCGCAGGCCCTTCTGGCGACGTCGACCGACAACCCGGACGAGAAGCAGGCCCGAGAGGCGGAACTCGCTAGGGCCACGGCCTCCATGGACGCGCTAAACGTGGCGGTGACCTTCGACCGGCGGCGGATCGTCTGCAAGCGGATCGAGAGCAGGTTCGTCGAGTGGAACATCGTCGGCCCTGACAACAGGGCGCTTCCGCTCGACTTCGACGGGCTCTACGACGGTCCTCTCGGGACGACCACGCTCGAAGAGATCTTCCAGACGGTCCAGGAAGAGCCCTTCGTGGGGGAAGCGAGCGCCTAGCCCTTCAGGAGTGGATCTACCGCCGACTGAAGGAGTCTAGGCTTCCTGACTACACCGGCCCGGAGGAAAGGCTATGGTGCTTCCTCCCGGGCTGGGTCCGCTACTTCTGGCGTGCCCGCGAGATGAAAGGCGCGGTCACGCTCTGGGAGCTGATGGACATGAGCTATTCGCCGGGGATGGGCCGCGCGGTCACCGCGATGGCCGACGCTCTCGCCTCGGCCGAGAACGCGGCGCAGGCGGCGTTCAGCAAGGAAAAGGACGGCAAGTAAAACGACATGACGCCTAGTTACATAGGTAAGGGAACAAAAGTACTATCTAAAAAAATTTATTAATTAGTGCCTTCGTTGTCGGAAAAACTGTCGTAATATCTGTTACAGAAGCGATTAAACGACGCTTCAGTATGAGCAACATGGCAGATTCAACCTACAGCCCAACCAACATCGAATCCGGCGGCAGCGCTCCCTATCCGGCAGGAACGATCGCTTCTTGCACGACGGCGTACTCGAGCGGATCCGGTACCCCTTCGGCCAAGATCACCAACAACGGCACGACGTCAACGATCACGGAGTTCCCCCACACGGACGTCGGCATCACGACGGCTTACACCGTCTACAACTCGAGCCAAGGCGAGGTCGATCTCCTCGTTACGCCCTCTAACTGAGGCGCCCTGAGTCGGCAAGGGCTGGGATATCTTTCCCCGCCCTTCCACGACCGATGCGCAAGACGCGTTCCATGCGCGTTCGATAGGAAGACGCCTTCGGATCGGCCTTCGCCAATATCCGTCCCGAACCCAGAGACAACATGTCAGACCAACAGACCTCCACTCCTTCGCCCAACCCTGGTTACCAGTGCCAGATGGCCTTCGTCGCCGAGCAGCTCCTCTTGGGGGCCTTGACCAGCAACGACCCGACGTACACGAGCAACTTCTACAACGCCATGGCCCCGTTCTTCGCCATGTCGGGATACGCGCTCTCGCCCTACCAGTTCGTCGACTTCGACAAGTTCGCCAAGAGCGACGAGGTGGGCCTCAGCGCCCACTTCACGCGTGTACTCGGAGGCGAGAAGCTTACTGAAGTGGACTTCCCGAGTCTCAAGTGCGCGGCCTGCAAAGTCTCCTCGTACGCGGTCGCGGGCTTGATCGTCGCCGCCGGGGCGGCGGCCCTCTCCTACCTGACCGTGGGCTCCTCTATCGTCATCGCCTTGGCCGGCATCGCGGGGGTCTCGCTCGAAGCCGCTCTGGCGTTTGCGGTGACCCTCGGCGGCGTGGTCTCAGGAGGAGTTGGAAAGGTCGTCGAGGCGATCTGCGAATGGGTCGGCGTCTGTTAGACACTGAGAAGCCTAGGGATTGAGCCAATCGTTTCGCACGCATTGTGCAAAAAGGTGATGAACGTTCGTTAGGGGTTCATCGCCCTTTCCATCGAAATGGAGCTCAATCCGCGTTCGACAAAGAGAAGGCCGGAACTTAGCCTCTTCCACCCTTAAGATGTTTAACCCTACGATTACAACCTGGCGTCGCGCAATTGATCTCATAGATGGGCGATGGTGGACGTCATCCGGACGTGTCAGTGATTGGGAGTAATGTATGATAAGATCAACGATGCACTATCCTATCAAAGCACCTGCCAATCTTTTCACCTGCGAGTTGACCCTCGTTAGCCCAGGGTTGAACCTTGGTGTCCGCTTCGATAGCAACGAGAGCAACACGACCTACGGCGGTTCGCTGCTCGTGAACGGGCCTGTTAGCGTCGCTCCGATCGTGGTCGGCATCTGGGACGGCGACGGCGACGTGTTCTTTACGCTGTACGATCTCCAGGATGGAGCGGTCGGCGAGTCGGTCTCCAGCCTCGTAATCGACGCGGGGGCGGGAGGCGTCCCCGCCACCCCGTATGTGAAGGTGTTCAGCCATAGCGGACTTGCGTGCGACGTCGTTCAGACTGGCGGAGATCCCGTCACCAACGCTCTCAAGTACACCCTCACTGTTAGCGTGGCCCCGTAATATCCTGCGCGGTCGAACTTAAAAGAACGAGCACCATGGCCAACACCTCCAACTACACCTTCAATATCTCCCTGCTTGACGGCATGCCCCCGGTTCTTTGGCAGCCGGGCACCATGGAACTGACGGTCGTCTTCGACGACTCTTCGACGGACGTTGGCACGGTGACGGGCAGCCTCTCCGTACCCGGATGGTACTCCGAGCCATTCCCCCTCGCTGGCAAAACCGTAGGCAGCGCAGAGGCCGCGCTCGCAGTGGCCGTGACCGGCACGACCAAGGAGGGCGAGGCGGATCTGGCGGTCTCGCTTCTGGAAGATGGCTTCCTCTATAGCACGACCTACCTCGGAGGCACGGCGTCGATCTCCGACAGTGCGGCTCATGAGACCTACGCCTACGCGATCACCGGCTACACCGGCGAGCCCGGTACTGAGCCGAAGCAGAGCCGCCATTCGCGAGCCAAGGCTTCCTGACCATCCATGCGGCGGCGTACCTGTGATAAGGAGAGCGCTTGTTCCTTCCTGCGCTCAGGGTCGCCACGGGCCCCTCGCCATGTCGGGGGCGAAGCGAACGGCGACCTCGGTACGACCGAGGAGCCTTTTCACGAAGGCGGAGCGGACGGCCTTCAGCAAGGAAAAGAGCGCAAAGTAGGCACTTTAGAGTTCAAGAGGATTGGATCGGCGCTAATATTTGCGCGATGTTATCGCTCCTCATAGGCGCCTTCCTCGCTCACTCGCATCAGGTCGTCTACGACGACGCCGATGCAGCTCCGATCTGGTCTGTCGACCAGGCTCTTCTTCAAAAAGCCTGGATGAAGGGATGGGAAGAGGGCAAGAAGAAAAAGGGAAACCTCGATAATCTTCTCGACTTCCTACGTACCGACATGGGACGAGTCCGATCACCTACGGGGGAACGTTGGCGCGCATCGTGCGTGATACCGTTCCCCCCATTCGCGAAGATGGAGTTGGCAGGGTTCCAGTCCGGGCGTCGATTCGAAACCTATGAAAGCGAGGGCAAAGCTGTCGTTGAGGACGTAGCCACTCACCGGAACTCGGCTGATCGAACGATCGCCTTCGCCATCCAACTGAACGCCTGGCCAGGCCTGAGCGACTACAACGGAGACATCAATCGCCGCGCGAACCAAAAGGACGTTCGGGCATCCGACTTCGTCCTCATGATCGACGATCGTAAGATCAAGCTCAAAGACACTCTGGAAGGCGAGTCCAGCACGCTGAATGGGAGCGTAAGCGTCCCGATCACCGATACGTCGACCTCATCTGTTTCTTCAGGTGGCCGAACCTACTCCTCGACGGTCACCTACACGACGAACCAGACTCATGGCTACGACGCGTACAGCGCGATCTACGGTTTGGTCTTCCCGTACTTCGCGCCAGATGGCAAGCCATACATCACCAAGAACACCAAAAGTATTTTTCTGCGTGTCGTGATGCCGAACGGGGTCCGAGACGTATCCCTGGATCTGGCGAAGCTCAAGACGAACCTCTAGCCGCCCAAATCGCACCGACCTCACCCAGAGGGCGACCTTCGCTATGAAGGTCGCCCTCTCGTCGTTTTCACCGAACACTCATGTCCGCTGTCACCGTAGCAGAACTTCTCGTCGCCTTTCGAGGCGATACCACCGGCTTCGACAAGGCCAATCTGAGCGTTCGACAGAACCTCGTGAAGACCGCCGTCACCGCCGAAGAGACGGCGGAGGCCTTCCTACACCTCGCATCGGGCATCGGCACGTCGGGAGCAGCATACGAAGCCGCGTCGGTCCAGGCCGCGACCTACACACGGGTCGCGCTCGACTCCGCGAAGGCCTCGGAGGCGGCGGCCACCGCCTTCGTTGTGGCGTCGCGCGAAGCTGGCACTGTCGAGGCCGCGTTGACCCTTGCGGTCGCCTCCGCTCGCTCCGCCTCGACCGAGTTCGTCAAGACGGGCGGCTCCGCGACGAGGATGAAGGTCGAGATGGCCGCGCTCAAGAGCGAGGTCATGGGCCTGAACCGCACGCTGAACGCCCAGGCGTCGATGAGCATTGCGACCAAGCTCGACGCCGGAGCGACTGCGGCCTCAGCGATGGAGGCGCGGGTCGCTGCTCTTACCGCCCAGATGGCGGCACTGAACGCCGAACTCGCGGCGACGAAGGCGACCGGCTTCCCCTCGGTCCCGACAGGGGGACGTGGGGGCGCGGCTGGAACGCCTGGAGGCAACTTCGCGGGCAAGGCGATCGGGGCGGGCAACTCCGTAGGGCGTTCTCTGACGAACTACGTCACCACGCCGATCCTCCTGGCCGACGCGGCGAGCCTCAAGTTCGCGGGCGACTTCGACACCGCCATGCGGAACGTCAACTCGCTGGCGAAGCTCTCGGAGTCGGGCTTCAGGGACCTGGAGAAATCGGTTCTCGGGCTGGTGGACGACCCCAGGATTCGCCAGATGCCCTCCGACCTCGCGGAAGGTCTGTACGACGTCCAGGGGAGAGGTTTCAAGGGCGCCGAGGCTATGGACGTCTTGCGGCAATCGGCTATCGGCGCGTCCGCGGGCATGACCACCACCCTCACCTCGGCGGCGGCTCTCGGCGCGGTCCTGAACTCCCACGTCAAGGGGGTCAAGGACTCGAAGGAGGCGATGGACGTTCTCTTCACCGAGGTCGATCTCGGCGCGAACAGCTTCGAGGCCCTCGCGACCAGCCTGGGGCCGGTGCTACCTACGGCCGCCGCTGCGGGCGTCAGTCTCCAGGAGCTTATGGCCGGGTTCGTGGTCATGACCAACCAGGGGAATTCCGCAGCCGAGGCGGCCACCTCCTACAACAACATGATGACGCACATCATCAAGCCGAGCAAAGACGCGGCTGAGGTGATGCACGCGCTGGGAATCGAGTACGGGATCAACGCGCTCCAGAGCAAGGGCCTCGCGGGATGGCTCAAGGAGGTCTCGGAGAAGACCGGCGGGAACAAGCAGGCCCTCATCCAGCTCATGCCCGAGCTTCGCGGCATGAAGGGCCTCCTCGCCACGGTCAACGACGGAGGAAAGGCCTATGCCATCGCGCTGGAGGGCACGAAGCGGGCTTCCGAGGGCGCGGGTGCCGCCGCGAAGGCCAACGCCGAGCAACAGAAGAGTCTCGGGTTCGAGACGGACAAGATGAAGCAGGAGGCCGCACGAGCCGCCATCGCACTCGGAAACGAACTGGTGCCCGCCGCTCGAGACGTAATCGGCGTGGTCCGGGACGCGACGAGGTGGTTCAACTCGCTCGACGCGCAGACCCGTTCGAACATCGTCAGGTGGGGACTCTACGCCGCCGCGATGGGGCCAGTGGTCAAGGTCGGAACGACGTTCGCCAACGGCATCCGAGCGGTGATGGGCCTTCGGACCGCCTACGTCGCCTCACAGACGGCGATGGCGGCGGCGAACGTCGCGACGGCGACCAGCGCCACCACGGCCACAGCGGCGGTGGGCGGTCTCGCCACGTCGATCGGCGGGATCGTCGCCCTCGCGGCGGCGCCCATCGTCGTGACGTTCCTCATGAAGAAGATCGGAGACGACTTCGAGGATTCCGTCGCACAGGCTCGCGCCGACAACGCGAAAGGCTACGACAAACTCCAGTTCGAAGCGAGGAAGAAGGCGCGGGCCTTCTACAACGCCCACGGCGAGAAGGAGACGATGGCCTATGCCGGAACCAACCCAGGCGGCAGGTACATCGGCTTCGACGTCGCGACGGCTAAGGAGGCGATCGCCTCCGAGAAGCGGATGGCGATGGACCGCCAGTACCGCGACTCGGTTCTCAACTCTCATGCCAAGGCCGAGGCCGAGAAAGCGAAGAACGCACACGCCGCGGCTGCTCGACAGGCGCAGCAGGACCAGGAGGCCTCACGACGGGCGGCGGGCATCCTCGCCGGACTGGGAGCGGACAAGGAGCGCAAAGGCCGGAAGGCGAAGGAGACCGATCCCCTCGACCAGTACCGCGAGCAGCAGTACCAGCTCAAGAAGTCTCTCGCGTTGGGTCCGGACGCGCCCGAGTCGGCGTCGATGGCCTACGACATCGCGAAGCGGCACCTCGACGGGCTTTCGGGCATGAAGGGCGCCGCCGGGAAGAGCGGCGCGGATCTTGGCGCCGAGATCGTCAAGCACGCTGGGGACGCCATCAAAACCCCGGCGGGCCAGGCGTCCTGCGCCTACTTCGCCAGCGCGGTCATGAAGGCGGCTGGGGCGAAGGTTCCCGGGAGCGCGAGCGCGAAAGGCCTTCGGGACAGCATGGTCGCCAGCGGCGCCGTGCCCCACCCCGCTTCCGAGGCGAAGGCCGGCGACGTCATCATATGGAAGGGCAGGCGGTACGGCGCGATCAAGGACGCGGACGGCCAGGGCTATCACGCCGGAATCGCGATGGGCGACGGCACGGTCCGGGCCTCGTCGGGCGGCCGGGTCCGCACCATGCCGATATACGACGCGGCGCACGCGACCGCCTACACGCTTCCCGGCGCGGGCGGCGCGTCCGACTCCTCGATCGTCGCGGCGGCGCGGCGCAACCTCGCTCTGCAACTCGCGGTCGAGAGGGGCGAGAAGGCGCTGAAGGCGAGGGAGGACGCCGCCGACAAGGCGAAGGATCGCGCAAAGGAGGTCGCGGATCTGATGCAGGCCGCCAAAAGGGCCGCGAACGAGGCGTCGCGCGCGGTTCTCGCCACCAAGCTCGGCACCGACGAGGACACGCTCTCGCTGGCCGCCTACGGGGTTCCGTTCGCGGACATCCCCAAGGTTCTCGGCAAGGCGGGCAAGGCGATCCAGTCGGCCATCGCCCAGCAGGCCAAGGCGGTCAAGGATCAGCGGGCGGCGGAAGTCGACCCTCGTGACGCCGGTTTCGATGACGGGAGCGACATGGCGCGGGACTTGAGATCCAAGCGCGCCGAGAAGGCCCTGGAGGCGTCGCGAAGGTCGATCGAGGAGTTCGAGGGGATCATGCGATCCAACGCCGACAAGAGGGACGAGGGAGGCGCGACTTCCCTCGCGGCGCGCCGGACCCATTACGTCAAGGAACAGGTCGGCGGGCTGAAGACCACCGGCGACTTCGGTCTGGACCTGGAGCGTCAGCGGCAGGTGGCCAAGGCGGCGGGAGAGGCCTTCGACGCCACGCCGATCCGGGCCTACCGTTCGGCCATGCGGGATCTATCCCGCCAGCTCGGAGAGCTGGGGCCCCAGACCGACGCCGCTCGCATCGCCGCCATCCGATTCGACTCGGACGGGCTGGAGAGGATGGACGAGGACAGTGCCAAGGCCATCCTCGCGCTGGAGAAGCTGACCGACAAGATGAGGGCGCAGAAGGAGACCGCCCGGCAGGCTGGGGACGCTCTGGGCCAGGCCTTTACCGGGGCCATGACCGACGGACTCAACCACGGCTTTATGGGATTCCTGCGCGCGCTCGTCTCCAACGTCGACCAAGCCATCCGGCAGGCCGTTCTCGCAAAGTTCGCGTCGGGGATCTCCAACCTTGTCGCTGGAGTTCTCGGACCGAAAGGACCGGGGGTCAAAGACCCCGGAATGACCGGCTCTGGTGGCTCCCTGGCGGCCTTGGCGGGGGCTCTTCCAGCCTTTTTGCCTCACTTCGCCAAAGGAGGCCCCGTCGGCGCGGGCGAGGCGGTGGTCGTGGGCGACGGCGGCAACGGCAGCGGCACGGAGGTCTTCGTGCCGCGCGTCGCGGGCAACATCCTCCCGAACGAGTTCGTTCAGGGCGTGACGAACATGGCGAACAACCGGAACGAATCCAAAGGCGGCGACACGCACAACACCTTCAACCACAGTCCGACGATCCAGGTCTCGGGGCCGGTGGACCGAAGGAGCCTCCAGCAGATCAAGACGGCGTCCTACGAAGGCGCCCGTCAGGCCTGGGAGGCGGCCCGGTAGATGGTCGACCTTGTGGTTCTCGACCCCCTCAGTTCCGAGGGGTGGACGGCCAAGCAGAAGGGGAAGGTCGCCATCGGCGAGGTGGACAGCGGGTCGGAGCGGCGGGTGCGCAAGTGGCCCGTCACCCGCCGCGAGTACAACATCCCCTACCGGGCTCGCACCGCAGAGAAGTGGATCCGGCTCATGGAGTTCCACGAGCTGAGGGGGACCACCGAGCGGGGGTTCCTCATCTGGGACATCTACCGCGCCTATATCCAGAACGAGCGCATCGGGACCGGCAACGGCACGAACAAGACGTTCCAGCTCACGAAGACCATCGCGGACGCGGCGAACGCGGTCGTCCGCACGATCCGCTACCCGGTGCCCACGGGGACGCCCCTCCCGATCAACGTGAGGGGACAGGCGATCGCGCAGGGCTTGCCGCAGGGGCAGACGACGGCCCAAACGATCGTCACCGTCGCCGGGTCGCCAAGGACGGAAGGGACGCAGTTCACCGTCTCCCTGACGACCGGCGCGGTGACGTTCGCCACCGCGCCGCCGGCGGGCGCGGCGGTCGTCGTGACCTTCTTCGCCTACGTCCCGGTCCGCTTCCTCGACGAGGAGATGAGCGTCGAGACGATGAGCATCCTGGGCGACAACGAGAGCGCTCTTATCGAACTTCTGAACGAATAGACCATGCCCAAAACCACCCCTCCCGGCCTTCTGGATCCGGGCCGCGTCCTTTGCCTCGCCGTCAAGGTGGTCCGAAAGGACGGCGTGACGATCGGCCTCACCGACACGAACGTTCCCTTCGTCTTCGAGGGCGTCTCCTACTCGCCGGTCGGCGGCGTCTCCTCGTCGACCATCCAGAGCGACACCGGAACGTCGGCGGGCTCCCTGACGTTCAGGACGCTCGAAGGGGTGTCGGACGCGGTGGGCGCCTCCATCACCGCCGAGGACCTTCGGGGGGGTCTCTACGGCGGCGCGCAGGCCTGGGTCTACGAGCTGGACCCCACCGCGCCGCAGCTCGGCGCGATGATCCACAACCGCTACGTCTTCACCAAGGCGACCATCCGGGACGCCGACAAGGAGATCGAGCTTAGGGAAGCCCTCTACCGGCTCAAGAACGCGACCGGTCGCACGGTCACCTCTGCCTGCGACGTGGCGAAGGTTTGGGACAAGCGGTGCGACCCGCATCAGACCCTCAAGGGCGCCTACTCGTTCTCGCGCACCGTGTCGGGGGTGCCGGGCGAGTTCACGGTGGACTTCTCCGGGGACGCCCACGGCGACGGGTACTACAGCTCCGGATACTTGGAATGGACCTCGGGCCGAAACACGGGCCTGGGCGACGACATCAAGCTCCACGAGAGCCTTCCGGGCAACGTGGCGAGGATCACCCTCAAGACGCCTCCGGGCTTCGACGTCGATTCGGGCGACGTCGCCACTCTCGTCCGGGGATGCGACCGGAGTCGCGAGACCTGCCGGACGATCGCCAACCCGCACAACCCGAGCGGGACGAACATCGAGAACAACCAGGGCTTCAAGCTCCCCCTCCCCGACGACATCGCCCGGGTCGGACGCCAGACGAAATAGCCCCCCTGGGCGACTGTTAGTCCTCGTCTTCCACAAGCACCTGGATCGTCGAGGGGCTGAACTCCGCCGGGATCGTGCCGGTTTCTCCGTTCTCGTCCACCTCGGTCTCCATCGTCAGTCCCTCGGGCCCCGTCACCAGCACCCGCGTCCCTTCCGGAGCCGGGTGGACCTTCACGCCTTCCTTCCCCGGATCGTCGATCGAAGTCGTCTTCGCGCTCTCAGCCATGGACCCACTATGCCACTAAGCACCCAAGAACGATTCGCGCGCGCCGCAACACAGCTAGAGGGCGTCCCCTTCACCGACCACGGTCGAGACCCGAAAGTGGGCCTTGACTGCGCGGGCCTGCTCATCGCCGCCGCGCGCAAGGTGGGCCTAAAGCCGCAGGATCGCCCCTACGTCATCGTGCGCGGCTCGGACTACTGGAAGCCCATGGCCGAGATCGTGGAGGCCCTCGCCTATCCGGTCGAGGGCGAATGGGAGCGGGGCGACGTTCTCGGCTTCCGCTACGGCCCCATGAAGAACCACCTCGGCGTCTATCTCGGCGGCGGGAAGCTCGTCCACGCCTGGGACGCCACCGGAATTCGGAAGGTCGTCGTGACGGTCATGGACCCGCCCCTAAGCCGCAAGGTCGTCGCCGCCTGGAGGCTCCGCTAGTGGCGGGCGGATCTCCGTTCGCCTTCGCGGGCGCGGTCGTCGGCGGCGCGATCGGGTCTATCGGCGCGCCCTTCGGCGGCGTCGGCGTCGGAGCGAAGTGGGGCGCGACCATCGGCACGGTGGTCGGGTCGCTCGTCTCGAAGCCGCCCGACGCCGCCAAGTCGCGCGACACGCGATGGGGAGGCGTCAGCTACGGGACGAGCATCCCGCGCGGTTGGGGGCAGCACCGGACCGACGCGCTCGTGTTCTGGGGCGTCCGGAACGCCGACGGCTCCTATCTCTTCAAGCACACCCAGAAGAAGCGCAAGGGCAAAGGCGCCCAGAACGTGGCGCACTACCGGGCCACGTTCGCCTTCTACATCCTTGAGACCGGACTGACCTTCGACGACGGGCGGCAGGTGGAGCGGCGCATCGTGGTCGACCGGGTCTGGATGGCCGACAAGATCGTGTGGCAGAGCCCCAGCGCGGCGCCGATCGCGCCCTGGTCCTCGACCGTCACCTACGCCTACGGCGACCACGTCACCCGATCCGGAAAGACGTACGCCAGCGTCGGGGACGCCAACCTGGGCCATACGCCTCCCAGCGGGTCGAACTCGTGGTGGCAGAAGGTCTCGACGTCGAAGAACATGAACCTCGTGTTCCATCCGGACGAGACGGAATCCACCTTCACGATGGCCGCCGACTCGGTGATGGTGGCCCACGACGGGATCGCGAACACCCCCGCGATGCGCGGCGGCGCCTACGGCCTCGCGGACGACGTGGACCTCTTCGACATCGGGAACGTCGTCCCGCAGAACGTCAGCGTCGAATGGCGCTGGGCGGATACCTGCTACCTGCGGGACCTTCTGGGCGACGCCTGCGGCCTCTCGGGAATGCCCGAGGGCTCCTACGACTTCTCGGACGTCGCCGACACCCTGACGGGCTACCGGCAGACCTCGCGCCAGTCGGGCCAGGACCTCATCGGCTCGCCGCTCGCGATCAAGGGCTACGACCTCGTGTCGATCGATGGCGTCGTGCGGGCGGTGAGGCGGGGCGGCGCCGTGACGGTGGACGTGCCGAGATCCGCCCTCGGCGGCACGCTCGAAGGCGAGACCGTCCAGCCTTTGGACGAGCAGATCCTCGTCGATCCATCCGAGCTCCATTCCTCCTTCCGGCTGGGCTACTACGACGCCGCGGCGGGCTTCCGCCAGTCGTACCAGTCGGCGTTCCGAAACGACCACCAGACCGACAACCCGACCGACATGGCGACCGACCTCGTCATGACGCCGGTCGAGGCGGCCAGGGTGGCGGGGCGGCTGCTCGACACGGAATGGCTGGAGGCGGGCGGCACGTTCGGTGTTTCGCTTTTGGGGGACTACTCCTCGGTCGTGGGAACCGACCCCGTCACCATCCCCTACCGAGGCAGGGCGACCCGCTTCCGCATCACGGGAACGGCGTTCGTGCAGAACCAGATCAAGGTGAAGCTGGCGCGCGACGCGATCGAGGTCACGCGTCGCTACGAGTCGGCGTCCACCACCATCGCGGCCAAGCCCGACGACGGGGCGATCGTCCCGACGGCGTTCGACGTGCGCTCGCCCGCGACCGACCTCTCGACCGACTTCGCCACCTATCCCGGCTTCTACGTCTTCGCGAACGGGCCCGAAGGATGGCTCGGCGGCCAGGTGGTCTTCACCTTCGACCCGCCCGGCTCCGAGAGCCGCGAGTGGGCGGACGGTCCCTACGTCACCGACGCCTCGACGTTCGGCGTCCTGACGGCCGCTCTGGCGGGGACGGGCACGACGCCGACCGTTCCCTCCGCTCCGACCGGACTGGCGGCGACGGCGGGCGACGCCCAGGTCTCGCTCGCCTGGGGCGCGGCGAGCGGGGCGACGAGCTACAGCGTCAAGCGCGCGACCGTCTCGGGCGGGCCGTACACGACCGTCCAGAGCGGCCTCACGTCGCCCTCTTGGATCGACTCCGGGCGCACGAACGGCACGACCTACTGGTACGTCGTCTCCGCGTCCAACACGGCCGGGGAAGGCCCCGACTCCAGCCAGGCGAGCGCGACGCCCACGGCCCCGGTGACGCCCCCACCCGCTCCGTCCGCGCCGACCGGCCTGACGGCGTTCGGTCGCACCTCGAGGGTGGATATCGCCTGGAACGCGGTCTCCGGCGCGACCTCCTACACCCTCAAGCGCGGCACGGTCAGCGGGTCCTATCCGTCGACCGTGGCGACGGGGCTCACCAGCCCCTCCTACACGGACACCGGCCGGAGCGACGGTACGACCTACTTCTACGCGGTGGCCGCCGTCGGATCGGGCGGCACGAGCGCGAACTCGTCGGAGGCGAGCGCGGTCCCGATCGCCGTTCCGACGCCGATCTCTGCCACCGCTGGGAACGCCTCGGTCTCGCTGAGCTGGGGCGCGGCGGCCGGGGCGACGAGCTACCGGGTGAGATACGGGACGGTCGCCGGGGGGCCGTACGGATCGACCCTGGCCGTGAGCGGCACGTCCACGACGATCGCCGGTCTCGTGAACGGAACCGCCTACTACTTCGTCGTGACGGGCATCAACGTCGTCGGAGAGAGCGACCCCTCGACCCAGGCGACCGCGACGCCGTTCGGAGGCGGCGCAGGAATGGGCACGGGCACGGCGACAGGCCCCGGAACCGGCACGGCGACCGCGACGGCCGGTGGCCCTCCGACGGCTACGGGCCCACAGACGGGAACCGGAACGCTCACCCAGACGGGCGTAGGAGCCAACACCGGCACGTTCACTCCGGCGCCGGGGACGGGCGTGAATGCCGGACAGTAGGAACGTCCGCACCATCGACGCGCGGCTCGGGGGCGTGGGGGATCTCGCCGTCGCCCTCTGGATCGCCGAGGGGGCAAGGCGGCAAGGGGAGACCGTCCCGATCGCGGGCTACGGCGACGTGGTCCGCGCCTTCGGTCTCGCGCGGGCGCAGGGGGTCTCGCCCGACCGACTGGCGACGGGTACCGACTCGACCGCCTACCAGGAGGAGCTTAGGACGAGCGAAGACCGCTCGCCACGCACGCTGAGATGGCAGAGGACCCACGGATGGGACTATCCTCCCGCGCGCCCCCGGCTGCTCGCCCTGCCCAAGAAGGCGAGGCGGTGGGGGGAAGCGATGTCGGACGCGAGGACCGTCGTCGTGGCCCCGCGCGCGAACTTCACGACCCGGACCCTTCCGGATCAGAAGTGGCTTCGGGTCGCATGGGCCCTGCAGGCCGAAGGCTTCGACGTGGTCGCGATCGACCGGGACAAGGAGGCGGTGGACCGGTTTCCGCGCTACGCATTCGGCTTCGGCTGGACGCACGTCCTCGCCCTCATGGAGCGCGCCGCCCTCGTCCTGGGCAACGATTCGGGAATCTCCCACCTTGCGGCGACGCTAGGCGTTCCGGCCGTCGTCGCGATGGGCCCGACCGATCCCGCCATCGTCTTCGGCCACGCCGACAACGTCCGGGCGGTCCGGTCTGAGGCGACGCCTTGCGTCGGGTGCCACTTCCGCCAGGCGAGCGGCTTCTCGGCGCCTTGCGACGTCGGCTGCGAGGCCCTCCACCTTCTGCCCTGGGAAGCCCTTCGAGACGCCGCCCTCGCCTGCCTCCAAAGATCATCATGAGCACCGCAGAACTGCAAGTAAAGATCGCCTCGACGATGGCGGTCCCCGCATCGACCTTGACGCTGGTGAACAACGGCGCCCAGAACGCGCTTATCGGCGAGGAGATCGTCGGCGTGGTCGACGCCACCGACCTCGGGAACGGCGCGTACCAGATCGGGCCCAACCTCGTCCGGGGGATGCGGGGATCGCCCGCAGTCGCCCATCCTGCCGGTGAGACCTTCGCCGCCGCTCCGAGCGTCGATCAGACGACGAAGGTCGAGGTGGATCCCCAGTACATCGGCAGGACGGTCTACGTCCGGGTTCTCTCGCCCGGGCAGGACCTGGACGATTCCCCCGAGCTGTCGTGCGTCGTCGCCGACCCGACGTCCCCCTACGTGACGAAGCTTCCGCAGTGGGCGAACGGGGAGACCCCGGTGGGAGCGGTGGACGGCGTGAACGTCACGTTCACGCTCGCCCACGCGCCGATTCCGGGAAGCCTGACCCTCTTCGTCAGCGGCGCGCCCGAGAGCACGACCGACGTCACCACGAGCGGGACGACGGTGACCTTCGCCACGCCTCCCCCGGTCGACTCGACCCTGAGCGCCCAGTACCAGTACCTCTAAGCCCATGCGAGTCCGGTCTATCAACATCCCATCGTCCATCGTCGGCGTGTGCGTCAACGAGGCCGGCCACCTCATCGTCACCTTCAAGGACGGCTCGTCCATGGACGCGGGCTACGTGGTCGGCCCGCCCGGCAATCCTGGCGCGGGAACGGCGGGCAAGAACGCTGTTCAGCCGACCTTCTCCGCCACGGTCGCGCTCGGCGCCGTCGGATCGGACGCGACGGTGAACGTCACCAGCGTCGACGGGGTAGCCCAAAAGCTGGCGTTCGCACTTCCCAAGCCGAAGGACGGCATTGATGGAAAGGACGGAGTGAAAGGGGGCGACGGAACGACGCCCTCGATCTCGATCGGCACCGTGACGACGCTCGCGCTCGGGGCGACTCCGACGGTCAGGCGCAAGGCGGGTGACACGGACGCTACGCCGGTGTTCGATTTCGGTCTGCCGGGCGCGATCCTCGGTGGATCGTTCGACGTCCAGATCCCGGCGATCCTCCTAGCGGCCGTCGGGGTTCTTAAGTCGGCGACGGTCAACGTCCCCGGCGCGAAGGTTGGGATGCTGGCGCTGGCGAGCCCTCCGCGTGGGCTTATGCCTTCCCTCTCAAAATCGCCGCTCGCCACGGTCACCGCCGACGGGGTGGTGACCATCGACTACGTCGCCGCCGTCGCGATCGCCGCCCAGACCGCGACGTTCATCGTTCGCGTGATCCCCTAATAGCCCCTTAGGACACAAGGAACAAGCCCCCGGCTCCTCTCTCAAGAGGAGCCGGGGGCCTTTCGTCGTTTCGCGGACGTTAGGATCTTCGAGAAGAATCCCTCGTCGCCATGAGGAACTCCCTTTTAGCGCCGACCATTGAGGCAGGCCGCACGATGAGGCGGCGAGAAGAGAAGCAGACGCAATTGGGCCGGACTCCTAGCATGGGGATCCGGCCTCTTTTTCGTCGCTGGGGGTCGCCTAAGGCCCGCTTCCGGTGGGACCGAGAACGACGGCAGGTTCCTCGACGGGGGCTTTCCTCGCGGGTGCGAAACCTTCTTTTCGGCCGGTTCGTCTTGGCAACGTGGACGAGTTCGATGCCGCGCGGAAGACGGAGGAGGAGATGAAGGAGACCGTCCGACTGATGGTGGAGGAAGAGGAGCGCTTCCAGGACGACGCGCAGCACGTCAGGGAGAACATGAGGGTCGTTCGCGACGAGGCCCGGCCCAAAGACTAGCCTTTCCGGCGTCGGGGCTTCGGCTTCGGATCGTCGCGGAACTTCGCGTCGAGACTCCGCCGTGCATCCCTTCGGCGCGGCCCTGCCCGATAGTGTCCCCGTCCTAGGCGCTCCGAAGATACGGTGTGATCCGGCTACACAGATCCGACGTCCTCACGAGTCCGGATCGCGCGCCGCTCGGGCCGGACCCCGGCCCGAGCGGCGCGCCCAGGTCGCGGGACGGACGCGCCTCGCACGCCGTCCGTGCGTGTAGACTCGCGCATGGAGGTTCGGGACCCTCGTCCGGACCGCCCCCGCCCGGTGTCCCATGGCCCTTCCCGAGACCGACGAGTTCCACATCGAGTACCTCTCCGATCGCGAGCGCGCGGTGTTCGACCT
>CAZEWR010000052.1:0-33588 GCA_964516175.1 uncultured Fimbriimonas sp.
GATGGCGTCCGCCCTCGCGGACGCCTACCAGACCCCCGTCGTGATCAAGGGCGCCGCCCTCGGGAAGACGGTGCGCTGGACCCTCGTCGGGAACGACGCCCGCCTCGCCGCCCAGAAGGATCTCGACGGCCATGGTAGCGCGGTCCGGCTGTTCGGCAACGTGCTCCAGATCGGCCAGTAAGGCGACGACGAAAACCCGGCAACGGGTAAAAGGGAAGGGAACCGGGGGAAAGGGAGCGATCCTTTTCCCTCTTTCCGTTTCTCTCCGCTCACCATGCCCCCCTTCGCAAACGTCCGCGCCGTCTTCTTCGACCTCGACGACACCCTCTGCGGCTACTGGGACGCCTGCAAGGTCGCCCTGCGCGACACGTTCGGATCCCACGCTCCGGAGGGCCACGAGGCCGAGACGCTCGTCCGCCACTGGGCCACCGCCTTCCGCGCCTTCGGTCCCGCCCTGCGCGAACTTGGTCTCTACGAGGGCTATCTCAAGTCGGGAGCCCACACCCGTACCGAGCAGATGCGCCGGATGCTCAAGCTGATCGAGATCGAGAACGAGGAGTTGGCCGCCCGGATGAGCCAGAGCTACATGGAACGGCGCAACGCCTGCCTCGCCCTCTTTCCCGATGCCCTGACCGTGCTCGACCGTCTGCGCGCCGAGGGCTATCCCATAGGGCTCATCACCAACGGCCCCGCCGATATCCAACGCATGGAGATCGAGACCCTGAAGCTGGAAGCGTACTTCGACCCGATCTACATCGAGGGCGAGGTCGGCTACGGCAAGCCCGACCCGCGCGTTCTCCAGAGCGCGGCGGCCTACGTCGGACTGCCGCCCGACCAAATCCTGTTCGTCGGCAACTCCTACCGCGCCGACATCGAGCCGTCGATCGCGGCGGGGTGGCGAACCGCCTGGATCCGACGGTCCAGCGACGTTCCGCCCAGCGCCGATCCCGACGAAGCGGGATTGCCGGAGAACCTGCCCCAGGGCGCGCCCTGCCCCGACGTGGAGATCGGCTCTCTGATCGAGCTTCTCCCGCTGCTTGGGCTGAGCGGAGAGCGGGGACCGGTTTCTCCCGGCGCTTGATCGACCTTCAGCAACGTTCGCACCCGCACGTTGCTGAACTCGATGCCCCGTAGTGCGGCTCCCAATTCGGGGTCGCTCGACTTCGTCTTCGAGCGTGTCGAGGCCACGCCCTCGAACGACTCAAGCTTCTGGCGCTGCAGGTAGTCGGCGGTCTGAGACCTCTCGATGTCGGCCAACTGGTCCACCTCGTTCCGGTCGACAAGCATCGTCTTCAGGCGTTCGCGCAGAGCCGCCTTGGTGTCCTCCGGAACGGAAGGCCACACGCGGATCATGAGACTTGTGACGCGGCGGAACATAAGGAGGCATTGAAGATGCGCCTGGAGGTCGAAGTTGCGCAGACCGAACGCCATCTCGCCCGCGAGGAGCGCCTCCTCCGCACCAGCGGTGTAGTGGCCCGCGTCGAGGTCGGATTCGGCGCGCAGGGCGAGCGTTCCGCTGAGGTCCAGACCCGTTCGGACGATCTCGCCTCGGACGCCGTCCCGGAAGTGGTCCTCGTAGACGGCGGAAGGGATCGCCACCAGCTTTCCGGAGGCGTACCCGTCGCGCCAGGCTTTCGCCTCCCGCATGAGTTCGGCGGTGGGACGGTCGTCGCCGCCGTCGATCGCTTGAACGGCGGCGACGCGCTCGCGGTAGGCGAGGACCTTCGCATCGTAGGTCGCGTCGCTCGCCGGATGGGCGTAAGGCGCGCGGGGGACGTGCGCCACGAGTCCGACCACGATGATGAGCGCGATGGGCGACGCCACGAGAAACCGGTGCAAGGACCTCGACCGGCGGATCATGGCCGAATTCTCGGCAGCGAGATAGGGGGTCTTCAGGGCCATGGCGATCGGCGCGCAGATCGCGCCTTACGGAGGATACGGACGTTCGAACCGTTGCGTTCCGAAAGCTTAACGGGGATTTAGACCTAGTGGCCCTTGGCGCCCGACCGTTCCCGCTCTACAATGCGGTCTACCGCGAGAGCGCAATGGGCCAAAACCGTTTGATTAGCTGGGAGGCGCACCTGATCGTCAGGGCCTCTGAAGGAGACCAAGAGGCGTTCGAGATGCTCTGCGCGGCGCACCGTCCCGCCTTGTCGAGCCTCGCCGTCCGGATGTTGCGCCATCCGGACGACGCGCACGACGCGGTGCAGGACACCCTCCTGAAAGCGTTCCGCGCGATCCGCGACTTCGATCCCGAACGGCCGTTGCGCCCCTGGCTGTGCCGCATCTGCGCCAATTGCTGCGTGGACTCCGTTCGCTCTCGCCGTCGCGACGGCGAGGGCCTAGGTGACCACGAGCATCTGGTCCATGACGGCGTGGGCGTCGACGTCAGCGCCGAAGGCGCGATCCAGCAGGGCCAGATCCTGGAGGCGATCGGTCGCCTCCCCGAGAAGTACCGCCTGATCATCCTCATGCGCCATTTCCGTCACATGGACGTCGTGGAGATCGCCCAGGAACTGGACAAGCCCGAGGGCACGATCAAGAGTTGGCTTTTCCGCGCCCGCGCCCTCCTCAAGAAAGACCTCACCCCCGCCATGGGCTAGCTCCGGAGCCCCCTCCTCGCTCCGGCGCGGCGGTCGCGGCGCGTATGTCGCAAGGCTCGAACGCGACCCTAACGAGGGTGGATAGAAGGCGGCTTTTGGGAACACGGACTACGGGAGACGGCCAAAAGAAGGGAGCCCTGTCCAATGACCAGGGCTCCCTTTTCATCCATGCCGCTCGCACGGCTTACGCCTGGGTGCCGAGGCGCTCGAACAGGATCGCTTCCAGGGCGTCCTTTGCGTCGGTGACTGTGACCTTCTCGAAGACCTCGGCGGCGAAGGCGTAGACGAGGAGCGACTCGGCCTGGGCCTTCGGGACGCCGCGGGCGCGCAGGTAGAACAGGGCGTCCTCGCGGAGCTGGCCCACCGTCGCGCCGTGGGTGCACTTCACGTCGTCGGCGAAGATCTCCAACTGGGGCTTCGTGTTGAACGTCGCCTTGGCCGAGAGCAGCAGACCCTGGTTCGTCTGCTTCGCGTCCGTCTTCTGGGCGTCCTCGTAGACGAAGATCTTGCCGTTGAAGACGCCGGTCGACTCGTCGTCGAGGATCGACTTGTAGGTCTCGAACGAGTGACAGTTGGGCTTGGCGTGGTCGATGCGCGTGTGGTTGTCGATCACCATGTCGCGCCGACCCACCGAGGCCCCGTTGAGCCACGTCTCGGTGTGCTCGCCGTCGAGCCACACGTTCACGTCGTGACGCACGACGCGCCCGCCGAGGTTCAGGTTGTTGTGGGTGATCGTCGAGCCGCTCGCCTGATGGATGGCGGTGTTGCTCACGTGCATCGTGTCGTCGCCCTCGAGCTGGGCGCGGGTCAGCTCTAGATTCGCGTCGCGACCGAGGACGATCTCGGTGACGGGGGCGACGAACGCGACGCCCTTGAGGTGGCCGTACGACTCGACGACCTTCGCCACCGCGCCGTCCTCTAGGACGATGAGGACGCGGGGGAAGACGGCGAGAGGACCGTGGTCCGCCTTCGTGAGGAAGCGCAGGTGGATGGGTCGCGCGAGGGCGATCCCGCGCGGGACGTAGACGAACGCGCCCTCGCCTAGGTAGGCGGTGTTCAGGTGGACGAACCGCTCGTCGTTGGTCGAACCCAGCTTGCCCTGAAGGGTCGCGACCTTCCCCAGATGCGCCATGACGCGCTCGGCGTTCGCCGCGAAGGCGTCGGCGAGAGTCCCGACGAACACGCCGTCCGGCAGATCGTCGAAGCCCGAGACCTCAGGGGCGTGCTGGCCGTTGACGAAGGTGACGTTGATCGCGTCGAGCCCTCCGAGTGGCGCGGCTTCCGTCTCCTGGCGGTCGACGTTCGCGCCGTAGGCGGGGCCGAAGCCGCCCTCGTCCAGGGCGCGAAGGGAGACGTAGCGAAACTCCTCGTCCTTCGTCGTCGGCATCCCGACGGCGGCGAACGCCTGGTAGGCCCGCTCGCGAACCTCGGCGAGGGCGGGCGGAGTGTGGGCGCTGAGGAGGCGCGCGACGACGGCGTGGTCTTGAATGAGACTTGGCATCTTAGGCCTTGGCGACCAGCTCCTCCTCGATGAAGCCGTAGCCCTTCGCCTCGAGTTCCAGGGCCAGCTCGCGGCCGCCGCTCTTGACGATCCGACCGCCCATGAGGACGTGGACGAAGTCGGGGGTGATGTAGTCGAGAAGCCGCTGGTAGTGGGTGATGACGAGAACCGCGCGCTCGGGCGAGCGCAGGGTGTTGACGCCGTTGGCGACGACCTTGAGGGCGTCGATGTCGAGGCCGGAGTCGGTCTCGTCGAGCACGCAGAGCTTCGGCTCGAGGACCGCCATCTGGAAGATCTCGTTGCGCTTCTTCTCGCCGCCGGAGAAGCCCTCGTTGACCGAGCGCGAGAGGAGGTCGGATGAAAGCTCCATCTGTGCGACCTTGCTGCGGATGTGCTTCATAAACTCCATCATGCTCAGCTCGGCTTCGCCGCGGTGCTTGCGGATGTTGTTCAGGGCGGCGCGCAGAAAGTAGCTGTTGGTGACGCCGGGAATCTCGACGGGGTACTGGAACGCCAGGAACAGCCCCTCTGCCGCCCGGGTTTCCGGATCCATGTCCAGCAGGTCTTCGCCCTCGAAGTCGACCGAACCCTCCGTGACCTCGTAGTCGTCGCGCCCCGCGAGGATGGAGGCGAGGGTGCTCTTGCCGGAGCCGTTCGGCCCCATGATGGCGTGAACCTCGCCCGCGTTGATGGTCAGATCGATGCCCCGGAGGATGGTTTTCTCCTCAACGCGAGCGTGCAGGTTGCTAATGGTCAGCATAAGGAGGGGAGTCCAAAGTTTACCCTTTCGACTCCCTCTCCCCACCTTGAAATACGTGAGGCCCCCGACCGCGTTCGTCGCGGTCGGGGGCCTCGGCTCGGTAAGGGCGAAGGCCCTTACTTGGCGGAGCGGCGGCGGCGGCGCAGCATGCCGAGGGCGCCGAGGGCCATCGGGACGGCGGCTTCGGGGCCGGGGGTCGCGGTGGCGGTCAGCTGGCCGGAGATGCCGAGCCGCGAGGTCGAGCCCGTGGGGCCAGGGTAGCCCAGGTTGTACTGGCGGTTGAGGGCGAGCGAGAGAACGCCCGTCGAGCCGGTGATCGGGTCGAAGTAGCTGAACGTCTTCGTGACGGTCAGCGGATCGCCGTCGCCGTCGCCGTCGTCGAAGGTGACCTTGACGGTGCTGTTGCCGTTGGCGTTGATCGTCGTCACGGATCCGGTAAGGATCGCCGAGTAGACCGCCGAGGAGGGGGTGACCGTGGGGACGGTGAAGCTCACCGTCAGCGCGAACGTACCGTTGTAGCGGTCGGGGCTGCCCGCCCGGTTGACCAGGCTGAACAGACCGAGGCTGTCCGAGTCCGTGTTGGCGCTGTTGCCCAGCGAGGTCGCGGTCGTACCGTCGCCCAGAACGAGCGTGTCGAACGATCCGCCGGTGAACGAGAGGCCGCCCGCGTTCTGGCTGAACGTGAAGGCTCCCGTGGTGTTGCCCACGACGTTGATGTAGGGCGCCGCGTTGGCGGTGGCGACCGCCGCGAAGGCGGAGGCGATAAGGAGAAGGCGATTAGCGTTTTTCATGATCTCTATACAAAGCCAGCAGGGTACGCCTGCCAGCGGTGCCCTACCGTTTTAAGACGGCAAGACGGAAATTCCCGCCCGGACCCACATTGGTCGCGGAACGAGGACGAACGGCGAATTTCGCGCCCGACGATGAGCGCAAATCGATGGTCTCGTGACGTCGGTTGGACGACGCGCTTGGAAGATTGGTTCCAAGAGGGAGCGACGACGGTTCGACCGAGTCGTCGGGCGCGCGTTTCGCGGCGGCTCGGACGATCGGTTCACACGTGAGGAACACGTCGACAGAAGGAATCATCAGGATCTCGTCAGGGCGGGCCACCCAATCGGCGGCTCCAAACCTCTCGTTAAATTCCAAGCTTAACGAGCACGATAAAAGTACCTCCACCGCCGCGTAGAAATGCTTAGAAACAAAGAACAAAACGAAAAGTTGGAAAATAGGTCTGCTTGGGAGGCTTTCCGTTGGGGAAGGCTCTCAAACGCGCCGAGGCCCCCGACCGCGACGAACGGGTCGGGGGCCTCGGCGGGTCAAGGACGAAGGCCCTTACTTGGCGGAGCGGCGGCGGCGGCGCAGCATGCCGAGGGCGCCGAGGGCCATCGGGACGGCGGCTTCGGGGCCGGGGGTCGCGGTGGCGGTCAGCTGGCCGGAGATGCCGAGCCGCGAGGTCGATCCGGTCGCGTTGCCCGGATAGCCGATGTTGTACTGGCGGTTGAGAGCGAGCGAGAGAACGCCCGTCTGGCCGGTGGTCGGGTCCAGGTAGCTGAACGTCTTCGTGACGGTCAGGGGATCGGAGTCGGAGTCGGCGTCGTCGTCGAACGTGACGCGAACGGTGCTGTTGCCGTTGTTGTTCACCGTCGTCACCGCGCCGGTGAGGACCGCCGTGTAGACCGATGAGGAGGGGGTCACAGTCGGGACGGTGAAACTCAGGGTCAGCGCGAAGGTGCCCGCGTAGGCGTCGGGACTGCCCGCCCGGTTGACCAGGCTGAACAGACCGAGGCTGTCCTCGTTCGTGTTGGCGCTGTTGCCCAGCGAGGTCGCGGTCGTGCCGTCCGCGAGGACGAGCGTGTTGAAGTTCCCACCGATGAACGAGAGGCCGTTCGCGTTCTGCGTGAACGTGAAGGCTCCCGCGGTGTTGCCCACGACGTTGATGTAAGGAGCCGCGTTGGCGGTGGCGACCGCCGCGAAGGCGGAGGCGATAAGGAGAAGGCGATGAGCGTTTTTCATGATCTCTATGCCGCAAAGCCAGCGGGGAAAGCCCACCGGCGAGGTCGCGCCGTTCGGAGACGGCGAGAAGGGAAGGCCTGCCCCGACCGACGTTGGTCGCGGGACGAGGACGGACGGCGAACTTCGCGCCCGACGATGGACGCAAACCGGTGAGATCGGCGCGTCGGAGCGACGCGCTCGGGAGACCCCTTCCAAAAGAGGGCGACGACGGCCCGGACCGAATCGCCGGTCGCGCGTTTCGCGGCAGGCCGGACGGTCGGAGGATGCGCAAGGGGGGCGTCGGTGGAGGAACGGAGCATCAGGATCTCGAGAGCAGGCCACCTACTCGGTGGCGCCAAACTGTTCGCCAAGCCCTGAGCTTGGCGAACAGTAACAACTTACCCTAAGCGCTACGTAAAAATGCTTAGAAGCATTGGGGCAAAAGAAAAGTCGAAAAACGGCTTCTCTGGAGTCTGCGAACCCGACAAGGCCCCTTCCGCATCGTCGCGGTAAAGGGCCTCGCCGGGTTCGTCGTCCGCGCTTCGACTAGGCGGCGCGCCGTCGTCGGCGGACGGCCCCGAGAAGGCCGACGCCGAAAGCGGCGACGGATCCCGGCCCGGGAGTGGCGGTCGCGGTCAGCTGGCCGGAGATGCCGAGCTGGCTGGCCGAGCCGATCGTGTTGCCCGGGTAGCCCAGGTTGTACTGGCGGTTGAGGGCGAGCGACAGGACGCCCGTCGAGCCGGTGGCGGCGTCGAAGTAGTCGAACGACTTCGTGACGGTCAGCGGATCGCCGTCCCCGTCGTCGTCGAAGGTGATCTTGACGGTGCTGTTGCCGTTGGCGTTGATCGTCGTCACCGCTCCGGTGAGGATCGCCGTGTAGATCGCCGATCCCGGAACCACCGTCGGGACGGTGAAGCTCACCGTCAGCGCGAACGTTCCCGCATAGCGGTCGGGGCTGCCCGCTTGGTTGGCGAGGCGGAACAGCCCGAGGCTGTCCTCGCCCGTGTTCGCGCTGTTGCCCAGCGAGGTCGCCGTCGTGCCGTCCCCGAGGACGATGGTGTTGAACTGGCCGCCGGCGAACGAGAGTCCGCCCGCGTTCTGCGTGAACGAGAAGGAGCCGGTGGTGCCGCCGACGACGTTGATGTAGGGAGCCGCGTTCGCGGCGAGGGCGGTCGCGAGGAGTCCGGCGGTTGCGAGGAGGCGAGTCGAGTGATTCATGGTTTCAAAAGGTCCAAGGGACGAACGTCCAAGGGGTCGGGCCTACCCGGAGGCAGGACGGACGGCGAGCGCGCCCCGGTCGGGCGCAAATCGATTCAGTAGGCTCCCTTTCCCCCGAGGACGGCCTTCGGGGTGGCGAGCAGAAGCCGCAGGTCGGTGAGAAGGCCCATGTCGCGCACGTACTCCAGGTCGAGGTCGATCCACTGGTCGAACGAGAGGTCGGAGCGGCCTCTGATCTGCCAGAAGCAGGTGAGTCCAGGCTTGACGGCGAGGCGCGCCCCGTCTCGTTCTCGGTACCGCGCGACCTCGCACGGCAGCTGGGGTCGGGGACCGACGAGGCTCATCTCGCCCGTGAGGACGTGGAGAAGCTGGGGAAGCTCGTCCAAGGAGTATCGGCGCAGAACGCGCCCGACGGGGGTGATCCGAGGGTCGTCCTTCGCCTTGAATATCGGGCCGTCCTTCTCGTTGAGTGCGGCGAGCGCAGCCTTCTGAGCCTCGGCCCCGGTCACCATCGTGCGGAACTTCAGGAAACGCAGTGGGCGTCCGCCGCGCCCGATCCGAACGGAGCGATAGAGGACGGGACCCCGGCTCGTGAGGCGGACCGCGAGGGCGACCAGGGCGAACGCGGGAAGCAGCAAGAGCAGCAGGACGCCCGATACCGACACGTCCAGCAGGCGCTTGGCGAACGCGTAGCCTCGCGGAAGGCGAAGGATCGAGGAGGGCTCGGAGGAGAGCGAGAACTCCGGGGAACGGACGAGGTACGAGGAACGCAGAATAGCCATCGTTTCCTTCCAAGGTCCCGAAGGACGCTTAATCGGGTGAGCGGCTTTAATCTACAATATTTGCAATTTGTTGTTTAGCCGTAATAATTGTGTACGGCCTTTCTATGCCCCCCCTTCCACCAATGGCGTGGAGGACGACGGCGCTTTCGGGTGGATACGGGCCTAGCGCACGGCGATCTCGACCCGGTGGAGACCCGTCAGGTCGCCCGGAATCCGGCTTGCCGGGCGTCCGTCAAGGCGAAGCGACGCGACGCGGGTTCCCGCGCCCGAGAGCCGCAGGTCGAGCGTCGCGTTCCGGTACCGCAGGCCCGTCAGAGTCGCCCCGCCCCACCCTTGGGGAACCGTCGGCGCGAAGCGGAGACCCTGCATCTCGAAGCGCATTCCGAACAGTCCCTCGTGGACCATGCTGAGGTACGCCGTCGCCGACCAGGTCTGGTTGGGCGCGGAGTCCCAATGACGGCCGTTCTGCCAACCGCCGTCCTCGACGCCGGTCCGCGCGTGGTAGATCTCGCCGAACCGCCCGCCGCTCCCGAGGGCGAGGCGCGCGAGGCCCGCCGTTTCGCGCCGGAAGCCCGCCACGTCGCCCGCCTTCGCCGCCGCCCGCGCCCACATCCCCTGGATCATCGGCCACACGACGTTGTTGTGCCGCCCCGGTCGCTCGTCGGAAAAGCGGGCGAACGGCGGGTAGACGTCGGTGATCCCGAACGGCTCGACGTGCGCGCCTTGGAGGATCGCGCGGGCGCGCCGGGCGTCGGCCACGTCGAACAGGACGGCGAACGCAAGACCGCCGCCCTCCTGCGACGAGTCGAGCCGTCCCGCGCCGTCGACCAGGTAGCCGTACGTCCCGCGCGTGGGCATCCACAGCGTGCGGTCGATCGCCGCCTTAAGCGAGCCGGCGGCCTGGGTCCATTCCCGATCGGGCTGACCCAACTCTCGTGCCATGTCGGCGGCGGCCCGGTAGGCCCCGACGTAGAGGGCGTTCGTGCTGAGCGGCATAAGCCGGTCGGTCCCGGAATGGTCGAGGACGAAGCTGCTCCCGCCGTCGTTCGTCTCGGCGGGCGGGGCCGGGTAGCCCGCGATGCCGTCGTTGAAGAACGACGGTCCCCGGAACAGCCCCCGCTTAGGCTCGAACCGGCTCGCCCGCATCTCCCGGAGGAGCCGCCCCGCGACGCCGTACGCGTCCTTCAGGAACGCGCGGTCGCCGGTCACGCGGGCGTGGTTCCAGGCGCCGACGATCCAGACGACCTTGTCCCACCACTGGTCGTCGCGCTGGACGACCGGCCCCGCCGGATCGGGAACGGTGACGGCCCACAGCGTGTCCCGCGCCGCCTCGGGCTCCAGCAGGCTGGCCGCGTTCCACGAGTTGATCGCCGCGTCCCGCGTCCAGGGCTGGTCGTAGCCGCCGCCCGCCCGGACGAACGTCTTGCCCCGCATCCGTCCCGTCCGGTTGTAGCGGGCGGGATCGAAGGGAACCGTGTTGATCCGGAGCAGGTTGTCGAGGGCCTTGTCGTACGCCGCGCCGAGCGTCGCCTGGACCGCCGGCCGCTCGAACCGAAGCCCTGGCGCCTCCACTAAGGTTAGGGAAGCGACGAGAAGCGGTAGGGCAAGCACCGCGAGAGCTTACATCAGGCCGCAGAGGCCGCATTGATCCGACCTTAAGCTCGGGATGCTGAGAAACGGCGGCTCGCGAGAACCGCCGCCACATGGCCCAGGGCGCCGATCGCGAACCACTGAACGAAGACGGACAGAAGGAACAGGCCAGGGCTGGGCGTCTTTCCCAAAGGGAGAAGGGAAGGGAGATAGAGGAGCGTGGCGACCAGGGCGCTTACGAGGGCGGTTAGCCATACCGACCGTCCCCGAAGCCAAACCATGGCGATGAGGTAGGTAGCTCCACCGGCAATAGCGGAGACGAACGCGATCCACGGTGAGAAAAGCAGGCTTGGATCAAGAATCGGCTCCCCCCATTCAAACGAGAACGTCGCCGCTTCCGCTAAGTACCGCCCGACGATCAAGGCGAGAAGAAACGCGACTAACCTAACGACTTGATCCATTGCTTCATCTCATCGCTAGGATCCACGAACATGGTCAGCGGCATTCGGCAGGGCTGAACTTGCGCCTTGAAAGAGCAATCCAGGCTTGTAAAAGGGCGTGAAACGACCGAGCCATCGTATTGAAGCCTTTTGTAGGTTCCGCTAGCGTCGGAGTAGTCAGGTTGACGCCCTCTCTTCGACTCGACAAGATCAACGAGCCATCCACCGCTTGTATCGGAAACGATCCACTTGTCGACGACATCTTCGTTGAGCCTCAATTCCCTCTGGCCTATAAACGAAAGGCGGTAATCGACTTTGTTGGGAGAGCTCGGACGCCGGTCTTGACCCCAGAGGGCCGCCATCTCGTTCGTAATACCGTTGATCGAGTGATCGAGCACGGAAACCGCGAGTTCCTTAGGAACCAATCGAGCGTCGTCAAGATCCGGGACCCCGCGAGGCCAACGTTCGGTCTGATCGTGGTAGAGGGCGGCCGCCTGCCCCAGTTGCCTTAGGCGAGACAGATCGTCCGTGGCGTAGGCGCGACGGCGGGCGGAACCGAGAACCGGAACGAGAATCGCGAGCAAAATCGCCACGATGGCGATGACCGCCATCGTTTCCGCCAGAGTCATGCCCCTTCCGCGCATCTCAGTTTCCTTTCGACGAAGTCGAAGCGGAGCTTCGGACGCAGGTGTCTTGAGGGCACGTCGGGCGCTTGATGTACGCAGCGCAGACGGACGAATCGAATGCGGAGCATGACCAGTCGCTACCGTTTCGACAGATCGTCTTGATCGACGTCCACGAGCCGCTGCGGTATTTCTCTACCGAGCTCTGCTGAGCGCAAGCTGCAGAGTAGACGTCGGCTTAGTCCTTGTTGAAGGTCTGGATAAGAGGATTCTCAGCAAAGTCGCAGATCGGGATCGGTGTAGGATCGGAAGCAGCGGCTAGGCTGGCTTCCATCGTGCGGTACGCGCCGTCGGTTCCTAGGTACTGCCCCATCAGCGGTGAGGCCGCGACGGGCAGAAGCCCGAGAGTGATCGCTGCCACCGTGTTTAAAACAATTTTCACATCCCCTACAATAACAATTTTTATAGAATATTTCTTGCGATGTCGCGCGCAAAAGACGGCTACGCCGGCTTAAGCATCGAGCGTAGGGCGCGGCGGGGCCAGAGCCGCTCGAAGGCTTCCTCCAGGGCGTCCCGGTTGAGGGAACAGAACTGCTTCTGGCCGCGCCGGACTTTCTGGACCACGCCCGCGTCCGCGAGCACGTTCCAGTGATGCGACAACAGGGCCATCGAGATCCCGGCGCGCAGGGCGATCTGGGAGCCGCACAGCTCCTCCTCGTCCGCGAGCAGCTCGAGGATGCGGAGCCGCGTCGGGTCGGATAGCGCGGCGAAGACCCGCGCGCGGCTTTCTGGGGTCGACGGCATAGGTCTATCGTACCATACGGTCAAATAGTCAAACAACCGCTTGACAATCGGCCTTCGCCCTGCCATACTGGATCCATGCAGACGATCACTGCCAGCGAATTCGAGAAGGAAGCCCTCCAGGCGGAGGGCGTGGTGCTTGTGGACTTCGGCGCGTCCTGGTGCGGCCCTTGCCGCCGCCTGGAGCCGGAACTGAACGCCGTGGCCGAGGAGATGGCGGGCCAGGTCAAGGTCGTCAAGGTCGACGTCGACGCGTCGCCGGAGATCGCCGAGAAGTACGGCGTCCAGGGCATCCCCCAGATGACGATCCTCAAGGGCGGCCAGCCCGTCGACCGGATGGTCGGCATGATGCCCAAGGCCCAGATCGTCACCGCCCTCAAGCGGCACCTGTAACGATGAGCCTCCCCCTCTCAGCAGGGGGAGGGCAAGGCGAGGGTGGTTTCCGTCCGTCGAAAGGTAGGTTCATAGGCCAGACCCATGAGCCCGCGAACTGAAGACGCTCTCCCCCTCTTGGCCCTCATCGCCCACGACGGCAAAAAGGACGCCATGCTCGCCTTCGCGGCGCGGCATCAGAGCGTCCTTTCCCGTTTCCGCCTAATCGCCACCGGCACGACCGGCGCCCTCGTCGCGGGCGCGACCGGCCTTGAGGTCGAACGGATGCGTAGCGGCCCCCGAGGCGGCGACGTGCAGATCGCTGCCCGCATCATGCAGGAGCCCTTCGCGGCGGTCGTCTTCCTGATCGAGCCGATGGACGTCCACCCGCACGACCCGGATATCCAGACCCTCCTGCGCACCTGTAACCTCTCGAACGTTCCCCTCGCGACGAACGAAGCCACCGGCGACCTGCTGATGCGGACTCTCGATCCCCGAACTATTGAAGAGCCTGAGGACCGTTAAACGGGGGATCCGCCGCCTCTTGAGATAGAGGCGGCGGTAAGCGGGTGGATACGCGTGGGGGTTACTTGCCGCCAGCGACCGTCGCGCCGCTGCAGCACGGCATGGCGCAGCAAGGGGCCGACTTGCCCCTCGCGACCTTCGCCTTCTTCACGACGGCGCGCTTAGCCGTCTTCACGGCCTTGCCGCTTGCGGGCGGGCAACAGGGGGCGTCGCAGCAGGCCACCGTGCAGCATACGCTCTTGCCCTTGGAGGCGTCGCAGCACGACGTCTTGGGAGCGGCCGCGGCGGGCGCGACGAGGACGGTGGCGAGCGCGAGGCTCGAGATGATGTTCTTGAATTTCATGGTTCGATGTTCGTGTTCCGAGGCGACGACGAGTTCGCGCTCCGCGATGGCGGGGGCGATCGCGCTTCAGACCACGGGAGGGGCCCGGCCACGGTCGGGCGCGCGGAGCCGGGACCTCGGCGGGTCTGGATCGCTCGCGAACACGGCCTCGCAGGATCCCGCGAGGCTCTCGATCGGAGAGAGGACGAACGCGGAAGCCAAATCCGCGACCGTTTCGGGCGTCGGGGGACTCAGGGCCGCCTTCGCGTCGATCACCGTCTTCGCGCCCGAGCGGTAGGCGTACGCGCACCGCGTCTTCTGATGGGCGCGGCACGAGCGGGAAGGCCTCGCGACCGCCGCCCCGGCGGCGCGAGCGCGGCAACAGGCCATTTGGGGCCTGGAAGCCGCGCTCGGCGAAGCCGCGGCTTCGGGAAGCGACGTCATCCGGCACGTCGCCACGACGCGCCCACCCTCGATGCACACCACCCCCGCCCGGATCGGCAGCGCCGAGAACAGCAGGGCGAGGGAGCACACGAGTCGCAGGAGCAGGCGAGCGAGGGCGCGCATCGTCACTTCATCGTATCGAAACCAAGCTCAGGGTCCATGAGTTCCGATCCGTAACCCGACGCTTCGCCCCGCGCGCCGATCGGTCCGCCCTCGGCCCATGCGTAGAGGACGGGAAGGACGACGAGGGTGAGCAGGGTGGCGGAGACGACGCCCCCGATCACGACCGTGGCGAGGGGCCGTTGGGCCTCCGCCCCGATACCCGTGTCAAGGCCATCGGAACGAAGCCGAGAGCCGCCACGAGCGCGGTCGTGAGTACGGGCCGGAGCCGCCGCCGCGCCCCTTCGCGCACCGCACCGGCGACGTCCATGCCCTCGGCGCGCAGGCCGTTGATCGCCGACACCATCACGACCCCGTTGAGCGCCGCCACCCCCGAGAGCGCGATAAAGCCCACGCCCGCCGAGATGGAGAACGGCATTCCCCGCAGGGCGAGCCCGAAGATCCCGCCCGTCGCCGCCAGCGGAACCCCGGTGAAGACGACCAGCGCCTGCCTCCCCGAGCCGAACGTCAGGCACAGATGCCCGAAGATCAGCGCGAGGGCGACCGGCACGACCACCGCCAGCCGCGCCGAGGCGCGCTGCAGGTTCTCGAACTGCCCGCCGTAAGTCAGGTACGTTCCCTCGGGCAGGTGCACCCGCTCGCGGATGGCGCGCTGGGCGGACGCGACGAAGCCTCCGAGATCCGCGCCGCGCACGTTGAGCTGCACCACCACCCGCCGCTTGCCCGCCTCGCGCGAGATCTGGGCGGGCGCCGTGGTCATCGCCACCTTCGCGAGGGACGAGAGGGGCACGCTGCCGCCCGTCGGCGTGAGGATCGGGAGCGCGGCGATCGCCTCGGGCGAGTTCCGCACCGCGTCGGGCAGCCTCACTGTGAGCGCGAAGCGGCGGTCGCCCTCCACGATCTGTCCCACCGGCTCGCCCCCCAGGGCCGCCCCGACGAGCCGCTGCACGTCCTGGACGCTCACCCCGTAGCGCGCGACGGCGCCGCGGTCGATCTCGATCTGGAGCACGGGGATGCCCTCCACCGGCTCCACCTCGACGTCGGTCGCGCCCGGGATCTTTCGGAGCACGGCCGCGATCTCGTCGGCCTTCGACTTCAGGACCTCGAGATCCTCGCCGAACACCTTGATCCCTACATCGGCCTTCACGCCCGAGACGAGCTTCGCGAACCGCATCTGGATCGGCTGGGTAAAGCCGTAACCCTGGCCCGGAACGTCTTTCAGCTTCGCCTCGATCGCCTCGCGGATCCCCTCCTTCGTCAGACCGCGCCGCCAGCGGTCCTTCTCCTTGAGCATCACGAACGAGTCGGTGAGACTCAGGGGCATGGGGCCGCTGGCGATCTCCGGGGTGCCGCTGCGGGAGAACACGGTCCGCACCTCCGGCGCCTCCAGGATCCTGCGCTCGGCCGCCGTCACCATCCGCACCGTCTGCGCGGCGTCGACCGTGCGCAGGCGGACGGGCTGGACGAGCAGATCCCCCTCGTCGAGGATCGGGATGAACTCCGACCCCAGACCGCCGAAAAGCGACAGGGCGGCCGTTAAGGCGGCGAGCGCCCCGCCGGCCACGAAGCTCCGACGGCGCATCGCCCAACGAAGAACCCCTCGGTACTAGCGCTCGTAGAGGGCCATGATCGGGTTCCGACCTTCCCGCGTGTCGCCTGACAGGAGCATGCTCGCGAGCGTGGGCACGAGGGTGAGGGTGAGCAGGAGCGCCCCGAGAAGGGCGAACACCACGGTGAGGGGCATGGGCCGGAACATCCTTCCGTGCCCTCCAGGGCGAGGATCGGTAGGGACACGACGGTGATGATCGACACCGCGAAGGCGGTGGGCTTCGCCACCTCGTGGGAGGCCGCCCCTACCGTTTTCCGCACCTCCTCGCGCGGGAGCGTGCGCCCCGCGCGCTCCCGCCGCTCGGCGAGACGGCGAACCGCGTTCTCGACCATCACCACCGCGCCGTCGACAATGAGCCCGAAGTCGATCGCCCCGAGGCTCATCAGGTTGCCCGAGATCCCGAAGCGCTCCATGAGCGATACCGCGAACAGCATCGAGAGCGCTCATCGTCGCGGCGACGATGAGCGCTCTGCGCAGGTTGCCGAGCAGGAGCATCACCACCACGACGAGCAGACCGCCCTCGATCAGGCTTTTCGCCACCACGCCCACGGTCTTGTTCACCAGGACGGCGCGGTTGTAGACCGTCGTGAGCCGGACGTCCCTCGGGAGCTGCGTCCGAATCTCGGAGAGCTTCGCGTCGAGCGCCTGGGCCACCGTGCGGCCGTTCGCGCCCTTCAGCATCATGTCCACCGCCACGATCGCCTCCTTGCCGTCCTTGATGCTGAGCCCCGTCGCCACCGGCGTGCCGACGCCGACCGTCGCCACGTCGCGCACTAGGATAGGCGTGCCGCCCTTCGTCGCCACGGGAATCCGCTCGACGTCCTCCGCGCTCGTCGCCACGCCCACGCTGCGCACGAGGATACGCTCGCCGCCGCGTTCCATCGCGCCGCCGCCCGCGTTCGCGTTGTTCCGCGCCAGGGCGTCGGTGACGCTCGACACGGAAAGGCCCCGCGCCGCGAGGGGGAACGCGGCGGTCCCGACGTCCACGCTGCCCGCCTGACCCAGAGGGCGGCGAGGCGCAGGCGGGCGGCGAGGCGCTCGGCCTCGCGACGCCCCAGCGTGCGCGCCGAGCGGTCGGCTTCGATCCGCGCGCGCTAGACCTGGACGCCGGGGATCGCGCCCTCGTCGGCCTGGCGACGCGTAGCGTCGAGAAGCCGGGCGTTGAGCTCGTTCTGGGTCCGGGCCACCGTCAGGAGAGCCTCCGTGGCCACGGCGTCGGCGAAGCGCGCGAGTACGTCGGCCTGCACCTCCGCCTGAGCCCTTCGCACGTCGGCCTCGGCGGTCTGGATAGACGCGTCGCCCGTCGCGCGGGCGGCGGCGGTGCGCCCGAACACGTCCCGGAGAACGACGAGGGCGAGGTCTTCCGCCCCACCCGTCGGGTCGCCCCGACCCGTCGCCCCGAGGAAGAGGGTGGGGGAGGGAGCCGCTCCGCTCGCGGCGCGGGCGCGACGGGCGGCTTCGAGCCGCCGCTCGGCGGCCCGGAGGACGGGCGGGACGCGCGCGCCTGGGCCAGGGCGGCGTCGAGGGTCAGAGGGATAGGGTTCTGAGAAGGAGCGACCTGACGAGAGGACAGACCGCCGACGAAAGACGCCACGAGGGCGAAGACGAGGCTGGGATAGGGGATGGCGAAACTCCGGGTTCTGGCGACGGGCGGCACGAGGCCGCAGGGAAGGCGCCACGAAAAGGGCGCCGCAGACGTCAGGCCGTTGCGGGAGGCGCGCGTAGGGAAGCGTGCTCGATGCCGGGAGGATCGGGAAGTCGGTGGGGCGGCGGGATCGCCCGGAGTTGGGGCGTCTCGAGACGGACGAACGCCTGGGCGAGGAAGACGGTGGCGGGCGTCGGAGACGACGCGATCTCGACCGGCGCGATCGCGTGGACGCCTTCCGAGGCCTGGACGACGCCCGCGCCGAAGCTCTTCTGGAGCACGACGGTGCAGGCGCATCGCCCCTTGCAGGCGCTCGCCTCACTACCGAAGGTGTGGCGCAGGAACGGTCGCGCTCGGACGAGGCGCGGCAGCGCCGCGCGAGGTCGGAGCTGCAGACCCGTCCTTCGCACGTCCACGTCCACGTCCACGTCACCGCCGTGCGACCGAAGGTCCCCGTCACGAAGACGAGCACCATCAGGACCGCGAGCAGACGCCGGACGGGATGCACCGGCCTTAGGATAGATGCCTTTCCTGAGCCGAATGCAAGACGCCTACCCTCTAGGTGTAGGGCTGCAGGTTCCTCGAAGGATCAGGGCGTGCAGCCGAGGGAGACCGGCTCCGTCGGGAAGCCGCCGGTGGTGGATGGGTAGCCCGGCCAGGCCCAGATCCCGCGCGAGGCCCAGATAAACACGTCGTGGCTCGGCGCGCCGTGGCACGCGGTCGAGTCGGCCTCCTTCGCCACGTAGAACTTCGCGTGGCCGTCGACGAACGCGAGGTTGCCGCCCTTGTTGTGCATCGCGTGCCAGCGTAGGTGGTTGTCCCAGTCCGCGCTCTCGATCGTGTTGTAGTCGCAGCCGAACTCGTTGCCGTAGCGCGAGTCCGTCTGCCCGAGTTGGAACGCCATCGTGCTCGCGGGGGCGTCCACCTCGCCCGTCGTCATCGGCGTGTCGCGCCGGGTGCCGTCGGGGGTGACGCCGTAGGGCGCGCCCTGCTCGTAGAAGCTGAAAGCGTGAAGGCACGGCGGGGCATAGGGACTCTCGCGTCGGCCTTCCTCGCTGAAGCGACGGACGTCCTGAGTATGGACCGCCGAGGGTGAACGGTCCCGCGAACGGGACCTTCGTCCTGCCCGGCGCGGGCCGCCTAGCCGCGAACGGAGGTGAGGGTGGCCAGCCCTTCGGCCGCAAGTCTCGACCGGACGAGTTGCGGTTGTCCAAGGTGGGTGATCGCTTCGGGCGGAGGCATTAGGGGACCTAGGCGTGTGAGGTCCGCTCCTTGTCCGCCTTGATACGCTTGCGCGCCGCCTTCGCCTCTTGGTTGGCGTTTCGGGGTGCGCCTTGTCACCGGATTTCAGAAGATGGCCGCCGTAGTGTGTCAGCGAGTCTTAGTCGGCCGGACGGATGGGGACTGCGCCCAGGTCCTCGAACGCCGGTCGGTGGTGCCGTAAATTCTTTCGGTCCCGTCCTTGAAAGTCGTAAAGCCGAGCCAGGCGCATCGTACACGCTGAGGTATTGACGCCTCCCATCCGAAGCGTCGCAAGCAGGGCTTCGACCGTGCGGTGCTCGTGTTTAACCACCGGGAAGTCTGCTACGGACGTCCCGGTGGTTAAACAACGGCGTTAAGGGTTTGACGACTTGTCGAGGCCCTGGAAACGCATCATTCCTTGCACGCTTGCTTGGTTGCGGGCTGGCGCAAGCCGCTTCGCCTTCAACGCCTCTTGTTTCGCCTCGGAAAGACGCCCGAGTCGCGCGAACTCTCGGGCACGATAGTAGCGGGCGGCCCAGTTCGAGGGATCGGCTTCCGCCGATACGTTAAGCTCGCGCAACTCGGAATCCACCTCTCCGTGCGAGCCGAAGCGCAGGGCCGCCGCAAGGTGTGCGGCGGCCTTCAGAGAGTTTTGGCTACTGGTCCTCGGTTCGGCCAGAGGTTCATCTGGGCCTACCGAGTGTCTCGCCTGAGCCGCGGCCGCTTGATAAGCCTGGCGAGCCTCGTCAGTGAAGCCGAGGCGAGCACTTAGGTCGCCATAGCGGGCCAGAACGCGCGGGTCCTCCTGCATCGAGGACCATCCATCGGTGGCCCGCAGTACCGCACGGTAGTTTACGTAGGCTTCACGGTCTCGACCTTGTTCGTCGTAAAGTTGAGCGAGATGGATGCGCTGGAAGGGACTCTTGTCGATCGAGCAGACTTCGAGATAGAGCCGCTCGGCGACCTTGGGATTACCCTCCTGCGTGGCTTGCGCCGCCTCCTTCAAAAGGAGCGCGACCCGGTCCATGAGCGCGGCCTCCTTGGGCGAAGGGCCGCGACGCGAGAAGTTCGTCGTGCTGGGCGGAGTGTCCGCCGCGTGCGTGGACTTCTGGCTCGTTCGAACGGCATGCGCGCTCTGCTGCCCTCGGACGTAGACCGTTGCCAGGCCACCCACCGCGGCGAAAGCTAATAATGTGATCTTGATCATCTTCGGTTCGTCTTGTTCGTAGGTCCGTTCTAGGGAAGCGTCGGTACGTTGCTGTTCGTGATGGCCGCGTCCCAAGAGAGCTTGTCGAGGTCGAAATCGCCGCCACCCGGGCCCGCCACAGGGTTGCCCGATCCAGCCCAGTTCGTATTCACCTTCGTGCCGGTCGCGTGCCAGCTCCAATCCTTTTCTCTAAGCGGCACGTAGACCCCGTCCCCAGGAGGCAAGTACATGCAGGTCGTGTAGAAATCATCGGAGATCACTGCCGACGTGGCGGCCGACGGGAAGCTCATCCCGGGAGAGTCGGAGTCCTCGACCGGCGCCGTCGAGTTGACGTTGGCTGAAACCTCTTTTGCCTTGTTGTACGGAAACGTGTTGTCGAGGCGGTAGTCGCTCCATCCAACATGGCGGTACGGAGGGTGCGGGTTCACAGCTCGGTCGGATTTGACGAGCTGTCCGATGGCGACGAGCCCATAGTTCTGGCTTCCTCCACTGGAGACGGCGAATCCGGTGGGCGTCTTTGCAAAGTAGGTGTACTTCATGCCCGGGCCTGTCGAGAAAAGATTGACTGTTCCACCTGAGTCGATGAGCTGAGTCGTTCCCGCCTGTAAGGTGAGACCGTAGTCTGGAACCAACACGGACACATCGCGCGCGATGGTCACCGATTGTACGAAGGCGCCATTGGGATCGTACAGCCCTGCGGTGCAGGTGACCTTCTCCGCGCCAGGCGCGGCTTCGTAGAACGAAGCTGAGTCTTGATTCGGTTGGTCGATCACGACGGGCAAGTCGTAATGATGGGAGTCGAGGTAAGTCTCGCCCGGGAAGTCCGTGTTCGAGTGTTGCGTTCCTGACAGTACGCGACCGAAGGTCTTAGGTCCTGCAACGGTCCACGCCTTGTTCTTCAGAGTGTAGCCACCGCTCGCGTAGACGGTCGCTGTTTGGTGCTGACCGACGAGCACCTGTGATGCGGTGCTGCTCAGCGTCTCGTTGACCCCGGCGATAGTCATGCCGACATCGATCACTTGAACCCTCACATTCAAGATCGCTTCGCCGTTCGTGTGGACCGAGGGACTTAGCTTTACCTCGAAGGTGCCGTTCGTCACATCTTTCGTCTGAAAATGGATACCGTAGGACTGACCCGTCGGAGATACCCCTTCGCCTGTGTGAGGACGATAGACGTAAGGATCCTGTAGTCCGTTGTCCGCGTCCGTTCCACTGCCGTTGTGCCAACCGGCGTCGGATTCGACGAGCACGTACGCCTTCTGCGGAACGGCGCCGGGCGCACCCGCCCACTTGTATTTGAACACGACCTCTCCACTGAGCGTGACCGTGCCTCCGCTAATGGTCTTTCCGTACGACGAAGGATTCGTCCCAGAAGAGTAGCTACCCGTTCGATAGGGCGGGGGCGGGCCCTGAGTCACGGTATAGGTTCCTCCGTAGGGATTCTTCGGAAGTGAGTTGTCCAGGACGAACTGTGCGGTCGCCTGAGTCGCTCCGAGAGTGGAAATCACCCCGGCGACAAGAGCCTTCAAGAAACTCATCTGCGTCAGCATAGCAGGTAATCACTCTAGGTTGATATTTTTTTTATTATGATAGTGAACGACCACACAAACAGGTCTCTAAAGGCACACCGAAAGCAACGCGTATGTCGTAGCATTCGCCTCGCTCTTTGTGCTGGATCCTGGAAAGCGATGCACTTCGGCGATCTTTTCGAAGCTTGTGGGCGTGGCGTCGAGACGTTCCGCAACGGTCTTGCGCCTCGCATCAAGCGAGCCGCCCATAAGTTGATTGGAAAAGATTCGAGGTGGCGCGAGGATGACGACCTGACGCGACTCACCGAGGGGACGCATGGACGTTGAGACGAGGAAGGGGACGGCGCACACCGTTGTCGCTAGGTCGGGCAAGATGGCCGTTGCAGATCGGTCGACATGGGACCAAAGCCCGTCCCACCCTAAGCCGCCGGGACGCGGGATCGACGTACACGCGCCGAACCCGGCCGAGCGCCGCCGACTGCCGCGTGAGGCCGCCGCAGGCGACGATCCGGCCCTGGGCCTCAACGACCAGCAGCGTCTCGCCCTGGCCTTCGAAGCGGTTGCTTCCCTCCGCCCACTCTTCGACGAGCCGCCGCAGATGGTCGAACCCCTCATCCTGCGCGAGAAGGACGAGACGCGATAGAAGCGCCGGATCGTGACAAGGCCGTACGTTCAAGGGGTTCGTCGCTTGAGGCTAAGGCGCGATGGGTGGAAAGGCGGCGACGAGATCTTCGCCCTTCGCGCCTCGCTTTGAGAGTTCTCGTTTGAGAAAGCCCCCGTCGTCCTTGAGGTCGCGACCCACGCTCCACACCCGGACGCCTTTGCCGTCGGTCCGAACGTGGAGCGGTCTCAGGGTGAAGGGATCGATCGCCGAAACGCGAGCGGGCCAGCGATGGGTGAGGGCGTGGGTCGTCAGGGCCTCCGCGAATCCCGATTGGACCGCGCGTCTCGCGTCGAGCGTCGTGACCGCTTCGCCCGCCTGGCTGAAGACGGGGAAGAGGATACGCTCCAGGATGTAGCTCAGCCCCCGCTCCTTCTCGATTCGGACGCTGATCGCGTCGAGACGCCGGGAGACGTTCCGGGGCGACTGCCGGAAGCCGTCCGTGTCGCGGAACGCCTCCGTCCAGAGCTGGAGGTGGCGCGTCATGAAGCCCCGCTCCCGCCGGCCGTCCGGGAGCCCCTCCCGCTTCAGGCGGGCGGGATCGACCGTCGGGACCTTGCCCGTTCCGGCGAGGGCTTCCATGCCGCCGAAAAGATCGAGGTTTCGGCTCGTGACCACGCCGAGCCACGCCTCGCCCCGCAGGGCGTAGCCGAAGTCGGGCGGCCTCGGGGCGGCGGTGAGCCAGCGGGCGTACCGGGCGATCCGCTCGGGTCGACCCGCAGCGGCGACGAGGCACCGCTCGGCTCCGTTCAGGGCAATCGCCTCGCTCGAGAGCCGGACGAGCAGGGAGACCAGCGTCGGCTCCTGGCCCGCCCACACCGCGATCTGGCGAGCGGCGTCGAGCGACCGGATCGCCGCCGCGTCGTCGCCCTTCTGCGCGGCGCGGATCGCCGCGAGGGAGGCCGCCTTCGTGAGCGCCTTCATTTGGGCGTACTCTGGGAGAAGAACGTAAGGGCCAAGGTCCCAGTCGCGCCGGAAGTCGACCTTCGGACGCGCCCGCGCCGCCTCAAGGAGCGTGAGGGACCGAGCGTAGGGAACGAGGGCGGCGTCGGCGCTCGGACCGGGAGTCTTGAGGGCGACCGCTACGGCGCCTTCCGCCTTTCCCTTCGGCATCGCCGCGAGGGCCGCCTTCAGGAGGGGGGTGGCGTCCTTCGCGCCGGGCGGACGCGCGGGAGCGACTTCCGAGGCGAAGAAAGGCAGGCCCGCCGCCCGGTACGAGCCGACCGCCGCCGGGAGATCTTTCGCCGCCGCCCCGAAGTCGTAGTACGACATCGCGACCTTCCCGACGTAGACGCACGAGCCCAGGAAGAGCGCGCCTCCTACCGCGAGCCAAGCCCAGCCCCCTGTACGCATCCGCGAAGGCTACCGTACGGAGGGGCCTAGGGATCGATCGAAGAACGCCCTACTTCTTCGCGCCCGCCGCGATCCAGGCGTCGATCGTCTTGATGTCGCCGGGCATCAGGGAACCGCCAGGAGGCATCTTGTCGACGCCCGTGCCGTGGACCGCCTTGCTCAGGACGCTGTCGGCGGGCTTCTTCGCGACCACGACCGGCTTGCCCTTCCACTTGGCCTTGGTCACCTCCATATAGGACGATAGGTTGACGCCCGCCGCCGGCTTCTCGCCCTGGTGGCAGCCGACGCACTTGGCCTTGAGCACCTTGTCGACGGACGCGAAGGCCACCGCTTTGGGCGCGGCGGCCTTAGAGGCGGGAGCCTTCTTCTGGGCGGGGGCCACCGCGACGGCGGCCATCATCGTGACGACGGAAAGACCGGCGAGGGCCGGACGAACGAACTGCTTCATCGGTATGTCTCAGACGCGCGACCCCATCGGTTCGCGTCGAAAACATTGTACGGCAGGTCGACGGCCTTTGCTCAGCCCAAATACGGCTTCGTCTCGTCCGTCGAGGGCGGAACCGGCATCTTCGCCGTGCCATGGACGCTCGGCGCGACCGGACCGAGAACCGGCTCGTCGCCCAGCGGCGTCGGACTCGCCAGATAGGTGAACTGCCCCAAGCCGTCGGGACGCTCGCCCTGCGCCCAGGCGCCCTCCGCGCTCTCCGTGCCCCTCGAGTGGTTCCAGAACTGGCCGGAGACCTCCTGCATCTCCTTCTCCAGGGGGAAGTTGAACGGGCACGGCGTCCCATCCAGCCCTTCCGCGATGATATCCTCGATCGCCGCCATCCACTGGTTCTGGTGCATCGTGTCCCGGGCGATCATGAAGTGCAGCATGTCGCGCACCCCCGAGTCCGTCGCCAGCTCGTACATCCGCACCGCCTGGAGCCGGCCCTGCGACTCCGCGTTCAGGTTCGCCCGGAAGTCGGCCAGCAAGTTGCCGCTGGAGATGATGTAGCGGCCCACCCAAGGGTAGCCGTTGCTGTCGTTCGGCGCCGCACCCAGGCCGTTCGCGATAAAGTGCTGCGGGTTGAACGCCGCCGCCATCATCGTCTCGCTCGGCTTGTGGCCCTTGAGGACCTCGCCCACCATCGAGCCCGACTTCACCGCCGCTTCCTGATCCTCCGGGAAGCTCTCCAGGAGCTGCGCGATCATGTACGACAGCATCTCGACGTGACCGATCTCCTCCGTGCCGATGTCGAGCAGCATGTCCTTGTACTTCGCTGGGCCGCGACAGTTCCAGCCTTGGAAAAGGTACTGCATCATCACGGACATCTCGCCGAACTGGCCGCCCAGGATCTCCTGGAGTTTCCGGGCGTAGGCCGGATCGGATCCGTCGGCGGGCTTGGCCCGGTACTGGGTTTCCTTCACGTGGTAGAACATGGTCGCTTTCCTCTCGGACGGCACGACTGACCCCGCCCCGCTTGGGATTGATCCAGCATTCCTGGTTGAATCCGGATCGAAACCTGTGGTGGTTTTCGGGTAATCCCCTTCCCCGACAGACATGTTCGCGGGAACGCGGCCCGGCGGAGCGAGGCCCGAGGGACGTGCTCCGACGCCACCCCTCGAACCCTCTGCTCCGCGACCGCGACGTGCCCTATCCCACCGCCCTCGCCTACAACGGGAGCGCGATCCGCTGGGAAGGGCGGTACGTGATGCTGTTCCGAAACGACCACGGATCGTTCGAGCGGCAGGCGCTCGACGGCCAGACCGACGTCGGCCTCGCGTTCAGCGACGACGGCGTCCGGTGGGAGGTCGCCCCTGAGCCGGTTTGGAAGGCCTCCGGCGGGGAATGGCGCTCCGTCTACGATCCCAGGCTGCAGATCGTGGAGGGGAGGCCGGTCGTGACCGTCGCGATGGACACCGCCCACGGCCTGCGCGGCGGAATCGCCGTCACCGACGACTTCCGTACCTTCGACCTGCGCCACACCACGCTGCCCGACAATCGCGACCTCGTGCTCTTTCCCGAGCGGATCGACGGCCTCTACGTGCGGCTCGACCGCCCCTTTCTCGCCTTCGGTCCCATGGCCCAAGCGGGCTATAGCCTCTGGCTCTCCCGCTCGCCGGACCTGCGCTATTGGGGCGACCACGAGCTCGTCCTACCTATCGAGAGCGTGCCCTACGCCGACGACCGGATCGGACCCGGAACCCCGCCCGTCCGCACGGATCGGGGCTGGCTAACCGTGTTCCACGCCGTCACGAAGGACGAGGCGCGAGGCAAGAACGGATGGGAACCCACGTGGACCCGCCGCTACGTCGCGGGCGCCCTCCTCCTCGACCTTGGCGACCCGACGAAGGTCGTCGGCATGAGCCGCGCTCCGATCCTGGAGCCCGAAGCCCCCTACGAGACCGAGGGCGGCTACCGGAACGACGTGGTGTTCCCCACCTCGCTCCTGGTCGACGGCGACGAGGCCCGGCTCTACTACTCCGCCGCCGACTCCTGGTGCTGCCTCGCCACCGGCTCCCTCGCGGAGTTGGTGACGGCCTGCGAGCCCGTCGTTCCGTAGGGCTTCAGATCAGTTGCGCGCGGGGCCGGATCTGGAGCTCCGCGACGACCATGTGCGGCGGCTGGCTCAGGGCGAACACCACCATCCGCGCCACGTCCTCGGGATCCATCATCTTGTCTTCCGCCTTCTTCTGCGCCGTCTCCTGGGCGCTCTTGCCCTCCGTCGTCATGTCGCTCTCCGCGAGGCCAGGCTCGATCAGGGTCAGCACGACGCCTTTGGGGTTCAGAACCTTGCTCACCGAGTCGACGAAACCCCGAAGGCCCGCCTTGCTCGCCACGTACACGTCGCTCTCCGCCTCGCGGACCTTCGCCGACATCGAGCCCACCGTCACGACGCGAGATCCCGCCTTCAGGTGGTCCAGCGCGACCTGGGTCAGCAGCATCGGCCCGATCAGGTTGGTCTCGATCACCTCGCGCCACTCAGGGTAGGCGCTCTGGGTGATCGAGTCGCCCGCCACGCCCGCGTTGTTCACGAGCGCGTCCAGCCCGCCGAACCGCTCGACCGCCTGGGCCACCACCGCGCGGACCGACGCCTCGTCCGTAAGGTCGCCCTGCAGCGCGAGAACCTCCGGATGCGCCTCGCGGAGTTCCTGAAGCTCCGCCTCGCCCCGCCCGAACGTCGCCACCTGGGCGCCCTGTTCGACGAGCTGGTCCACCAGGGCGCGCCCGATCCCCGTCGTGCCCCCCGAAACCAACACCTTCGTACCCGATAGGCTCTGCATGCCTTCGCGTTCCATGAGCATCACGACCCGGCCCTAGGTCGGTCGGTTCCTCCACAAGCGCTACGAACCGCACCCGAGTCGAAGGCGGTCGAAATGCTTGATGGAACGGGTTCGTGGGATCTCCTCGAGCGCGCTCGCGTTGCGCGCCGAGCTTCAAGGGAAAAAGACGCGACGGATTGGGAGCGTCGCCTTCGGCGACCGGTGCGCCGTCCTCCGATTGGGGAGCGACTCCCTCTGGGCGATCGTCGAGGGCCGGAAGGGAAGCGGCTTGGCCCTGCGGTGCGCCTGGGCTCCCGGCGCGCCGCTCGAGCTGTTCGCCCAAACGGACGGCGAGATTCGCCTGGGCTCTTCGCTCGGTGAGTACCGCGTTCGGATCGCCGCGCCGACCGACGACGCCCTCCTGCGTGTGACGACGACCCTCGTCCCCGCCGCCGAGGTTCGGGTGCCCTGGTGGCCGCGCGATCTCTATCCTCTCGGCGAACGGGGCGATCCCGAGGCGGCTCAGGGAAGCATCCTCGCCGCCCAGCGCGGCTTCAACACCGCTCTCCTCTACGGGCGCCTCGATGCGCCGGGCGACGGCACGTTCTTCTACCTCCAGGACCTCTCCGCCCTCAACGACTACGCCAACGCGTCCGGGACGATGCCCGACGGCGTCGTGGGTGGCGATTGGCCCGAGCTTGGCTACCAACCGCGCCCCGCCCAGGAAGGGCCGCTCCCGGAGGGCCGACCGATCGTGCTCTCCGATGCGTTCCTGCGCCTCGATCCGCAATCGCTCGACGATAAGCGCGACGAGGCCCGCCTCTTCCTGGAACACCAGGCCGCGATCTACCCGTTCCTCCAGAAGCCGGAAGTCTCGTTCCGCGACTGGCCCGCCCGGGCCGAGGCGACGATCCGCGACCTCGCCGAGTCGCCCCTCGTGACCATCGAGGACGGCGGCTACCGCTACGCGCGGCCCTACGTCGACGCCGAGTCTCCCGACTCGATGGTCCAGCTCGCCTTGCTGCACGCCGTTCGCGAATACGGCGCGTGGAAGGGAGAGACGCCGTCCCTCGCCGAGGAGCTGCGGGCCGGGGTGTCGCGGTTCTACGATCCCGAGATCGGCTCGATCCGGCGCTACCTCAACACCGTCGGTCCCGAAAAGGACGCCGACGCGGTCGATTCGTGGTACCTCTACCATCCGCTCGGTAACCTCGCGAACCTCGCGAAGGCGGGCGACGAGGGCGCGAAGGAGCTGTTCGTCGGGTCGCTCGACTACGCGATCGAGGTGGCCCGCCTCTTCGAGTACGCGTGGCCCATCCAGTTCTCCCTCTCCTCCCTTCAGATCACCACCGCCAGCCGCAAGCCCGGCAAGGCGGAGGGCCAGACCGACGCGGGCGGCCTCTACGCCTACGTGATGCTGGACGCGTACGAGCTCACCGGCGAGACGCGCTACCTGGACGAGGCGCAGGCCGCCATTCGGGCGACCTCGGACATGATGTTCAACCTCGTCTACCAGACGAACCTGACGAGCTGGGGCGCCGCCGCCTGCGTCCGGCTCTGGAAGGCGACGGACGACCGCTTTTTCCTCGACCAGACGTCCGTCTTCCTCGCGAGCTTCTTCCACAACTGCGCGATATGGCAATCGGATCTCGGGCGCGTGTCCGAGCCCGTGACCTTCCTCGGCGTGACCTGCCTGCACAACGGCCCCTACCTCGCTCCCTTCGAGTGCTACGAGTCGTTCTGCGCCTTCCACGAAGCTTTGATCCTCGGAGGCGACGACCTCCCGGTGGGAGCCCGGACCCTGATGGCCGAGTTCGTCCGCTACGCCCTGGAGCGCGGCTGGTGGTTCTATCCCTCCTCGCTGAAGGAGACCGACGTCGCCCACTCGCCGCGTAACGGCGAGAACGTGCGCGCCCTCGCTTTCCCGCTGGAAGATCTCTACGTCAATGGCGATGCCGCAGGCCAGGTGGGCCAAGAGGTGTACGGCGCCGGAGCCGCCCTGATGTACGCGAGCCGCGCCTTCCATCCCCTCGGAAAAGACCGTCTCCTGTTCTGCGAATATCCCGTTCGCGATTTCGAGCGCACGGCCAAGGGCGTGAGCTTCACCGTCTGCGGCGCTCCGGGCGGCGTCTGCCAAGCCCGCGTGATCCCACCCGACGGCGCGACGATCACCGTCGACAGCAAGCGGGTCGCCGCCGAAGAGTTCGATGTTCGGGTCGGCGCAAAGGTCCAACTCCGCTGGGGAACGTAAGGGAATACAACGCTCGGGGCTTAGGAGGAGACCGATCTCGCCCTGAAGCGGTTCACGGACTCTGAGGTTGCCGGGCAGGTCGACGCTACCAACGAGACGGTTTCGTCCGCGTGGCGTCGCCCAGGCCTTCCCGGAGACGTCGCACCTTGAGCGCGAACGCGCGAATCTGCTTTCGGAACTCGCCCAGGGCCATGCCTTTTGAGAAGTCGAGCGTCTGAGAGGTTCGGACGGCGTTCCGTGACGAGAGCTTCAAGGTGGAGTCGGCCTTCCATCCGTCCGCTTCGAAAACGATCTCCTGCTCCTCCACCGTGCCGTATACGCCCACGCCGTCGGGGAGGGGATAGAAGTTGCCCCCCGGATGGTCCCAGCCCCATCGGTGGAGCAGGCGGTCGATCGAGACGTCGTCGGGGTAGGTGAGGACCAGGTCGTCGGGAAAGGGTTCCCGGCTCCAGACCCGCTTTATCGCGGCCGCGAACGTGCCTCCGTTCGCGGCGGCGTTCGCTGCGACGGCGGTCCAGAACCGGACGAGTTGCGCCTTGACGTCGCTCGGAGCCGCCCCTCGCGAGAGGTCGATGTCGGCGCGAGCCAGGACGGTGCGACCGAGGCTTGGAAAGAAAAAGGTGTGGTCTTTCGGGACGTAGAACATCCCGCCACCCGGCATGCCCGGAGAGGTAGGGATCTCATGGGCACGTCGAACTCCGTTGAGAGCCGCAACGCACTCACGTAGCCCTTCTGGCCCGTGTTGCTGATCGGAGTCGAGAAGGAGACATAGACGTCGACGCCGCGTCAGTCGTGGGTGAGCGTTCCAAGGGCCGGCCCGTATGGGTGTGTCTTCGCCTTGAGTTCGTACCCGATGCCGCCCAGGAAGGCGGTCGTCTGCGCCAGCGTCTGGAGGCGTCGCGACCCTCCGCCGTTCTGAGATCCTGGAAGCAGATGGAGCGCGAGGAGCGAAAGCACCGAGATCAGACGTTCCGGCGCCGTAGACCGGTTCGGCTTTGATGAAATATTTTTGATTAATAAATAAGCATAAGCTATAAACCGGTGGAGATCGCGCCGATGCACTGCGGAACCACACGGGAGCGAATGGCCCACAACGCTTTGGGGTCGACCGCGTTCATCGCGTCGACGCGGAGGGTATCCACTCCCGCCAAGCCTTGAGGGGAAACGGCTTCGACCTTCCCTGGTCGCAGTTCGCGGGGGTCCGCCTCGTCAGGGTGCGCCGGTCGCCGATGGTCATCTTCGATCCCGTCGATGAGGGCTGGGGGCTGGTCGATGCGAAGCCTGCCATCCGCGCGATGCGTGAGGTCAACCGAGCGCTCGTGGGCTCGTGGATGTTCCTCCCCACGCAACCTTTCGGGATCGAGCCGGAAGCCCTGATCGCGGAAGTCGACCGCTATCGCCGTTCTCTGACTCCCGGTGCGCCCGTCGAATACCCCGACCGATCTGAGAGCCTTTCGACTCGGCCTATCTCCGCCCTATGCCGACGTACGGACGGAAAAATCCTCTTCAAAGACTATAATAGATCGTTGCCAAAAGACGACGAAAGTCTTTTCGGGGCAGTTTTCTGGAGAGGATCGATGGTGAAACTGAACAAAGGAATCGTGCTCGGCGTTCTCGCGGGGGCGCTCGTCGCCAGCGGCTACGCGCTGGGACTGGCGGGCACCCTGGTCATCGACGGGCGGAGTACCCCCGCCGACGTGCGCACCCTGAACGGAACCGCCTACGTGCGGCTCGCCGATGTGGCGAAGGCGCTCGACATGACCGTCGTCGCCCGTGGCAACCGCTACGAACTGACCAAGGCGGGCGGTGCGAACGCGATCGGCGGCCGAGCCGGGAAGATCGGTGATACCCTCTTCGACGGCAAGTGGCGCTTCACCGTCCTAAGCGTCGACACCCCTTCGGAGTACGCGATGAAAACCGACGCCCAGACCTACAACGAGCGCGACGCCGCCTCGTACGATTCCCGTTCCCACACCGTCAAGCCCGGACGGAACTTCGGTCTCGTGGTCCTGAAGGTACGCGTCGCGAACGGCACGAAAACCCGCAAAACCCTTTGGACCGCGATCAGCGACGAGCGTATCCACACCGCCATCGCCGACACCGACGGCGGCTCGCACTCGCCCATCGCCTACGATTTTAGCGGCGGTCCCACCCAGACCGAAGGCCTCCTGCCCGGCGCCGCGATGACCTTTAACGTCGTGTTCAGCCTTCCCACCGACACGCGTCCGAAAGACCTCGTCTTCACCCTGAAGAACAACCAGGGCGACGACGGCGGCAACGACGTGCGGGTCTCCCTGGCCGGTTCGTAGCTCCGTCTATCCGGATAAGATTTGCGATAGGTTGAAAAGGTGTGGAGCGAAATGAGGGCGGAGAGCGTCATACCGTCGTTGTGATTTTCGATGATCCTGTTGATCCTCCGGACGAAGCCTTGCTCCACCGCACGGCTCTGCTCCCGAGCCGCCACGCCTTCGAGGCGGCGCGGCTCGACTCTCTTCGCGATTACAGCCCTTTCGCTCCCGAAGAAGACCCGATCCTGCAGAGCGTCGCGCTCCAGGCGACTCACCTGTGCCGGGTGCCCGTGGGGATCGTCTCGCTGATGGAAGGGGACGAGGAACGGTTCGTGGCCCACGTTGGAACCGATCTGCAGACGGTCAAGCGGGACGAATCCTTCTGCGCCTACACGTTGCTGGAGCCCGATGTGCTCACGATCGAGGATGCGCAATGCGATCCCCGCTTCCGAGAGAACCGCTATGTGGTCGGCGAGCCCTACGTGCGTTTCTACATCGGGGCGCCGATCTTCGACGCGCAAGGTCTCCCGCTGGGCGCGATCTGCGCCATAGGATTCCGACCCCAGGAGGCGACGAGCCAGACCCGCCTCGGTCTAAGTCGTCTGGCCGAGGTTGCGGGAGCCGCTCTCCAAGCGCGCTTGCTCTTCGCCCAGAGCCTCGCCGGAGCCTCCCCCGAAAAGGTTCCGGCCCACCAAGCCCGCTTCGAGGCCCTGCTCCTTACCCTTGTCTCGTCCTGCCTGCCGTCCGGCTGAAGGCCCGACGCTTTCGTGCCGATGGCCCCCCCCGCCCGAGGGCGCCCCTCTGGCGTCGGCGCTGTACCCCGCGTTCTCGGCTTCGGGTCTCATAGAGGGGATGGTGGAAGGACTCGATCCGATACCGTCCGGCGCGTTCGCGCCTGGCGAAGCGTTCTCTGCGCTGATCTTCGACTGTGATGGGACCCTCGTCGACACCGCGCCCGCGCACCTCGCCGCCTACAACGAGGCGCTGCGGGGCGTGGGACTCCAGATCGCGGAGGACTGGTACCTCCCGCGCTTCGGACTGACGCCCCAGGCTACCCTCGCGGAGCTGGCGACCCTGCACGGCGTCCATCTCGACGTGGACGAGACTCTCGCCCGCTACGCCGAATCGTTCCAGGGCGGCCTGCACCGACTCCGCGAGATTCCCGTCGTCGCGGGCATCGCGCGGGCGCATCGGGGACGGGTGCCGATGGCGGTCGCGTCGAACGGGACGCGGGCGAACGTCGCGCTGAGCCTGGAGGCGGTCGGCCTCGGTCCGGTGGGTGACGGCGGTCTGTTCGACGCCCTTGTGGCGGTGGACGACGTCGCCCACGGCAAACCCGCCCCCGACCTCTACCTGGAGGCGGCCCGGCGGCTCGGCGTCGTCCCCGCCGACTGCATCGTCTTCGAGGACACCGAGCCGGGGTTCGCCGCCGCGAGGGCGGCGGGCATGCGCGTACGCGACGTGCGGACCTTGGTTCGGTAACGGCGAGTGGTGCGAGCGCCGGTCGGGGACTTTCGACCGGTCCAAACCCGGACGGAGGGCGGTGGGTGTAGGATGGAGCCGTGGCGTCCGAGATTCCGTCCCTGGACACGCCGGAGGACGACTACGAGCCGCCCCCTCACGTCTTCGCCCTTCTCGCGCAGGGCGCCGGCGGCCTGCTCCGGATGTTTGCCGGTTTGCTCAAGGGCCCGGCGCCCGAGCGGACTCGTTGGTGCAAGGTCTGGCCGACCGCCGTCGAGGCGATTTCGTACGCGTTTTTCGTGACCTTCCTTCCGCTTTGGCGTCTGCCGGGCCGGTATCAGGCCGACGCGCGGTGGCTGGCTTGGCTGAATATCCGACTGGTCGACGCGAGGTGGCGGGCTCCGGACGAGTTCTGGCCGCTGGTGGCCCTGTCCGGCGCCTGGATTGTGCTGGTCGGGCCACTTTGCGAGGAGTTACTGTTTCGCGGGCTTCCCAGTCTCGCCGCGCGCGCCTTGGAGCGGCGGCTCAGCCCCCGCACCGGAGGGGCCGCGGTTCTCGCCCTGGCGGCGGTCTCGTCGCTCGTTTTCGCCTGGATGCACCACCGCGTTCTCGGCGCGATGCCCTTACCCCAGCTCGCGTTCGGCGCTCTCGCCTGGAGCGTCGCTTGGCGTCGGGGGTTGCGTTACAGCGTGCTGCTGCACGTTTTCGTCAACTTCTTCCTCTTCGCCCCCGGGGTGGTTCGAATCTACGGAAGCTCCCGGTAGGGAGAGTGGGGCTGATCGCCTACGGCCCACTCCCCCTGCCGGCCACCGTCACACGTTGAACAGGAAGTGCATCACGTCGCCCTCGGCGACGACGTACTCCTTGCCTTCCATCCGGACGAGTCCCTTGGCCTTCGCCGCGTTCATCGAGCCGTTCTCCGCGAGGTCCTTGTAGGCGACCGTCTCCGCGCGGATGAAGCCGCGCTCGAAGTCCGAGTGGATCACGCCCGCCGCCTGCGGCG
>CAZEWR010000053.1:0-30214 GCA_964516175.1 uncultured Fimbriimonas sp.
CGAAGCGGGAGCGAGAAGCACCGTCTCGCCCTCGTACGAGAACGCCTTGACGAGCCACTCGCAGAACGCGTCGGCGTCGTCCACCGGAAGGCGGACCACCGCGTAGAACGCGCCCTCGATGTTGGGCACGACCACGCCGGGGATCGTCCGGAGGCCCTCCACCAGGGCGTCGCGGCGGGCCATGTACTCGCCGCGCACCTCGGCGAAGTAATCCGGGCCGACCTCGCGCAGGCAGGCGGCGACGCCCATCTGGTCGAGGGTCGGGGCGGCGAGGCGCGCTTGGCCGTACTTGAGGGCGCCACCGAGGATCGCCCGGTTCTTCGTGACCAGGTAGCCGACGCGGGCGCCGCAGAGGGAGAACTTCTTGCTGGCGGAGTCGATCATGATCGCGTTCTCCTCCAACCCCTCGATCTGCAGGACCGACAGCAGCTCTTCCGAGCCGTAGTAGAAGTCGCGGTACACCTCGTCTACGATGAGGAACAGGTCGCGCGCCTTGGCCATCGCGGCGATCTGTCGCAGGCTCTCGGGCGAGTAGACGGTTCCGGTCGGGTTGCTCGGATTGCAGAGCAGGATGCCCTTCGTGCGCGGCCCCAGGGCGGCCTCGAACACTTCCGGCGCGGGAAGGGCAAAGTCGTCCTCGATGCGGGTCGTGAGGGGCTTCAGCGCAATCCCGGCGGCGGTGGCGAAGCCCGCGTAGTTCGCGTAGAACGGCTCGACCACCACGACCTCGTCGCCTGGATCGAAGCACGAGAGGAAGGTGAGCAGGACCGCCTCGGAGCCGCCGGTGGTGACCATCACGTCGGCGGGATCGACGGGGATGCCCTTCTTGCGGTAGTCCGCCGCGAGGGCGTCGCGAAGCTCCACGATGCCCGCGCTGTGGCTGTACTCCAGGGTCGTCAGACCGCACGAGCCCACCGCCCGCCAGAACGCCTCGGGCGAGTGGACGTCGGGCTGGCCGATGTTCAGGTAGTGGACGTGGACACCCTGCGCGGTCGCCGCGACCGCGAAGTCGACGAGCCGCCGGATGGGCGAGCTGGGCATGGCGAGGGTCCGCGCGGCGGGCGAAGGCATCCCTATCAGTGTGACCGTTCGCCGGATCACAATGCGGCATGGATCCGCAACGACTGAAGAAGATGAGCAAGTCGCTCTCCCTCGTGCTCCGGCACCAGCCGGAGAAGGCCGGGCTGACGCTGGACGAAGGCGGCTGGGTGGCCGTCGACCGTCTCCTCGCCGCGATGCGCATGTCGCAAGAGGATCTCGATCGTGTGGTGCGGGAGAACGACAAGCAACGGTTCGCCTTCGACGAGAGCGGCACGCGTATCCGGGCGAGCCAGGGTCACAGCGTCGCGGTCGACCTCGGCCTGCAGGCCGAGACGCCGCCGGACGCGCTCTACCACGGCACCCACCCTGGCGCGCTCGACGCCATCCTCGCCCACGGCCTGGAAAAGATGAACCGCCATGCCGTCCACCTCTCGCCCGACGAGGAGACGGCCACCCGGGTCGGCGCGCGACGGGGCAGGCCCGTGATCCTGAGGATCGACGCCCGGCGCATGGCGGAGGACGGCCACGTTTTCACCCTCTCCGACAACGGCGTGTGGCTCGTCGAACGCGTTCCGGTAGGGTACTTGGAGAAGATCGACGATTGATGCGTCGATAAGTCCCCTGTCGATTGCAAATCGCTACCCGGTAATTGCCCTGGCGGGTACCTTTATCGCGTGAGTTTCGCCCTCTCGCTGACCGGGGACGTGGTAGAGGCAGAGGCGGGCGCAACGACGCCGGTCGGCCTGACCGTCGTCAACCGTGGGTCGGCGGCCGACCGCTTCGAGGTCGAGGTCGAGGGCATCGATCCCGAGTGGCGCTTCATCCCCGTGCCTACCTTCGCCGTCGAGCCGGGCGAGAGCCGCAGCGAGAAGGTGTTCCTCAAGCCGCCGCGCCTTCCGGAGAGCGTCGCGGGCTCCTATCCCTTCGTCGTGCGGGTCCGCTCCCTGGAAAGCGGGGAGACGCGCACCGCCCAGGGTCTGCTCAAGCTGCGGGCGTTCCACCACGTGACGATGGAGATCGCGCCCAAGAAGGGCGTCGTGTCGCCCACGACCAAGCGCAACGACTTCCGGCTCACGATCGTGAACCTGGGCAACTCCGAGCAGACCCTCCAGCTCACCGCCCAGGACCCCGAAGACCGGTGCGCCTTCGAGTTCGAGAACGACCAGTTGGTGCTCGGGCCGGGCCAGCAGCGGGAGGTCGAGGTGGTCGCCGATCCCAAGCAGAAGCCGCTTCTCTCCAGCGGACGGCTGATCGGCTTCTCCGTGTTCGCGCGCAGCCTGAACGAGCGCAGCGTCACCGCCACCGCCCAGGCCCAGCTCGAGCAGCGATCCCTCCTCTCGCCCGCCACGCTCGTCGTGGTCGCCCTGCTCGCGGCGGTCATCGGCGTCTGGTGGATGATGCGCCCTACTCCGCCCTCACTTCAGCTTTCCGTCAACCCGCCTCACGCCCTGCGTGGCTCCGATATCCAAGTGCGCATCGCGGCTCAAGGCGTGGACCGCGTCACGGTCAAGATGGGCGAGACGGAGATCTACAACGGACCACCGACCTCCGCCCCGATCTCGGCCAAGCTGGAGGGCACGGGCCTCGCCACCTTCGTGGCGACCGCGACCCGCGACGGCCACTCGGAGGCCGAGGACACCAAGCGCGTGGTCGTCGACGAGCCGGTCGTCGCCCCGCCGCCTAAGATCGACGGGCTGAAGATCAGCGACAAACGCATCAAGCTGGGGACCTCGTTCATCGTGACGTGGAAGGCGAGCAACGCGACCAAGGTCGCGATCACGCCCGTCGAGGACAGCCTCGATCCGGCCCTCGGCAGTCAGGCGATCAAGCCCGACACGACGGGCAACCACGACTACAAGTTCATCGCCTACAACGCCGACGGCAAGACGGTGAGCCAGAGCTTCACCGTCAGCGTCTACGACGAGAGCGACGCCTCGATCATCAGCTTCGCGGCCAGCCCGGCGATCGCCAAGGAGGAGGAGGGCGGCAAGACGACCCTCTCGTGGCTCGTGACGGGCGCGGTGCAGATCGAGCTCAAGATCGGGGCCAACGCGCCGACCACCGTCGACCCTCGGGGAAGCCAGGAGGTCACGCTCACCGCGAAGACGCCCTGCACCCTGACCGCGGTCGACGACAAGAACCGGCGCGTCACGCGCCGCATCGTGGTCGACTACGAGAAGGCGGAGATCGTCTACGAGCCCTCGACGACGTCCCCCGCGAACGACCCGGCGTTCCCCGACAAGGTCCCGCCCATCACGAACAACCCGCCCCAATAATGAAGCCCCGCGCCCTCCTCTCCCTCACCGACAAGACCGGGGCCACGGCCTTCGGCCAAGGCCTTGCCGATCTCGGCTTCGAGCTGCTCTCCACGGGCGGCACCGCGAAGACCCTGCGCGAGGCAGGGCTGCCCGTTCTCGACGTTTCCGAGATCACCGGCTTTCCCGAGATGATGGACGGGCGCCTGAAGACCCTCCACCCGATGGTCCACGGCGGCCTTCTTGCCGATCTGCGCCTTCCCGAGCACGTCGCGGCGATGGAAGAGGCGGGAATGCGGCCCATCTCGGTGGTCGCGGTCAACCTCTACGCGTTCGAGAAGACCGTCTCCGGCGAGCACACCCTGGAGCAGGCGATCGAGTCCATCGACATCGGCGGCCCGACGATGATCCGCGCCGCGGCGAAAAACCACGCGAACGTCGCGGTGATCGTTGATCCCGAGGACTATCCCAAGGTTCTCGCCGCCCTTGGCGACGGCGGCCTGGGCGACCTTCGCCTCGCCCTCGCGGCGAAGGCGTTCCGCCACACCGCCTTCTACGACTCGATGATCGCCCGCTACCTGACGGGCCGCGCGGGCGAGACGCCCTACAGCGAGACGCTGACGATGGGCTACAAGCGCTCCACCGCGTTCCGCTACGGCGAGAACCCCCACCAGGCGGGAGCCCTCTACCTCGACCCGCTCGGCCAGCCCGGCCTCTCCCACGCGCGCCAGGTCTGGGGCTGGGACATGGGCTACAACAACTGGAACGACGCCGACGGGGCCTGGGAACTCGTCGCCGACCTTCCGGGAACCGCCTGCGCCATCACCAAGCATGGCAATCCTTGCGGGGCGGCGGTCGCGCCGTCGTTCGCGGAGGCGTTCCGCCGCGCCCGCGACGCCGATCCGATCTCCGCTTTCGGCGGCGTGGTCGCCTTCAACGGCCCACTTACCTACGAGACCGCCGAGGCCCTCTGCGAGAAGGGCAACAAACTCGACGTGATCGTCGCCACCTCGGTGGCCGCCGACGCGCTGGAGCTGTTCAAGACGGGCAAGGGCTGGCGCCAGGAGGTTCGCATCCTGGAAGCTCCCCTGCCGCCCGCCACCCCGGGCGTGATGGTGCGCGGCATTCGGGGCGGCATGCTGGCCCAGGACACGGACGAGGATCCGGGCAAGGGCTGGGAGGTCGTCACGAAGCGCCCGCCCACCCCGGCGGAGCTCGAGGCGATGCGGCTCCAATGGCGGATCGTGCCCCACGTCAAGTCGAACGCCATCGTGGTCGGTACCGCCGACCGGCTCCTCGGCGTCGGCGCGGGCCAGATGAACCGCGTCCAGTCCGTGCGGCTCGCCCTGCTCCAGGCGGGCGACGGCGCGAAGGGCGCGAGCCTCGCGAGCGACGCCTTCTTCCCCTTCCCCGACGGCGTCGAAGCGGCGGCGGCGGGCGGCGTGACCGCCATCGTCCAGCCCGGCGGGTCGAAGAAGGACCCCGACGTGATCGCCCGCGCCGACGAACTCGGCCTCGCGATGGTCTTCGCCGGCGCCCGCCACTTCCGGCACTGAGGTTAGGCTTTGATTTCGTATATACGGCATTAAAGCCTAGAAGCAAGTTTTCCGTGGTGAATGGGCACAAAGACTTTGTTTGAGAGGTTATACTCGCCAATAAGCAAGTTATAGTACGACATTGTGCGACTTGCGGCCCAGATGGCGATGAGTAAAGCAGAGCTTTCAGATCGGATCGCTAAAGCTCTGAAGCAGCGACGCAAGGAGCTGGACCTTACTCAAAAGGAGGTCGCGGAGTACGCAGGATGCCATTGGACTCTGGTGCTCGACGTTGAGGCGGCGCGACCGACGGTGCGGCTGGACAAGCTCTTAAGCATCTTACGCGTCGTAGGGCTCGACCTCGCTCTCATCGGGGTGGGTCAATGAGTGCCGACTTGACGGTCCTTCGTAAAGGAGAGCCGGTAGGCCGTCTTGAAAAGACGAAATACGGCGGCCGTTTCGTTTACGACTCAATGTGGGCGGCGGTGGTCGGATCCCGCCAAGGCGGGATCGCTTCGACCTTACCGCCAAGCGAAACCTCTTACGAGACGGTTCACATCCCCAGTCTTCCCGCTTTCTTCGTCAATCTCCTCCCGGAAGGCAGACTGGCCGAGAGCCTCTCCAAACGTGCTGGAATCGCGCGGAGCGACTATATCGGCTTACTCGCGATCCTAGGCTCGGATGCGGTTGGCGATGTCACCTTCCGGGGAAACGAAGCAGCGAAAAAGTCGTTTCGTCTTCCGCCAAACGTTCCCTTTCGTGAAGCTTACCGACGGCTGCTCGAAGACCCGAGCCTTTCGCTCCCCTCGGATGCCATCGCGGGCGTCCAGCCTAAGATGTCCGCCGACCGCATCACTCTTCCCTGCGGCGTGAAGGCCGGCCCAGGGGCATTCCTCAAGCTCACCATCGACGAAGGTTTTCCCTTGGCCGCAGAGAACGAAGCGTTCTTTATGGCGATGGCAAACGACTGCGGCCTCCCGACCGCCCAGGTCGAGCGGATCGTCGATTCAGCGGGGGAAAGCGCGCTTCTCGTTCATCGCTTCGATCGTATCGGAAAACGCCCCGTTCGTCAGCTTCATCAGGAAGACGTCGTTCAGCTTCTCGACCTCTATCCTTTGGATAAGTACTCGATCACCGTCGAGGAGATCGGAGAGGCGATCCGCAAGGTGGTCGCCTCGTGGCCCCAATCGGGAACGGCCCTCATCCTCCAGTTCGCGTTCGGCTACCTGATCGGCAACCACGACCAGCACGCGAAGAACGTGAGCGTGCTGGAGGTCTCGGGCGACCTGTGGGGTCTGAGCCCGGCGTACGACATGCTCTCCACGCTTGTCTACGGCGACCAAGTCCTCGCCCTCAAGCTCAACGGCAACGACGAGGAGTTAACCCGCATGGACTTCGTCGCCCTCACACGGACGTTCGGCATCCGCGAGGAGCCCGTTCTGCGCCGCCTGGACCTCATGCTCGCCAAGGCCCGACCGTGGCTGGACCGCCTGGGAGAGATCGGCTTCGATCCGCTCCTCACCGAGCGTCTGACCGGCGCGCTCTTGGAGCGGCACGCCGCCCTAGCAGGTTGAATCCCTGGCACGCCCTCTCCTGAGAAAAGAACGCGAAGCGTTGTAGCCGCGACCTCTGTGGTCGCGTGGGAGCCCCGCGCGGATTCGATAGCCCGTCAATACGCCTCACCGGGAAGCGCATCCACGGAGAGCGCGGCTACACGCTCCGCGTCCGTGAACACGATAGACTCTCCTCAACGACGACGCCAATGACGGCCCTGACTCGTAGAACGAGCGGTGAACCCCAACGAGAAGTCGAAAGACGACGAAGTCGCCGAAGCCTCCGAAGAGAGCTTCCCCGCCAGCGATCCGCCTTCGTTCACCCCGCTCCACGCGGGAACGCCCGACGAGAAGAACGCCGAGCCCCAGAAGGGCTAAGCTGGCCTGTGGATATCGCCTCCGTGCTGCCCGTGGCCCTGGGCGTCGGCTTCGTGACCGGCCTTCGCTCGATGACGGGACCGGCGGTCGTCGCCTGGGGGGCGCGGCTAGGATGGGTCAAGCTGGGCGGGACCGGGTTCGCGCTCCTCGGCCATCCGGCGGCGGCGATCGTCTTCAGCCTCGCCGCGCTCGGTGAGTTCGTCGGGGACAAGCTTCCCCAAGCCCCGGCCCGCACCATGCCTGGCCCCTTCGCGGTACGCGTGATCTTCGGCGGACTCTGCGGCGCCGCGCTCGCACTCGGCTCGGGAGCCGGCCAGATCGTCCCGGCGATCCTCGGCGCGCTCGGAGCGGTCCTCGGAACCTTCGGCGGTTACGCCTACCGCACTCGGTTCGCCTCTCGGTTCAAGGCCCCCGACTTTCCGTTCGCGCTCCTGGAGGATCTGCTGGCGGTCGGCCTTGGGCTGTTCCTCGTGTCGCGCCTCGCCCGCTAGGTCGGCCAGGCTTGGAGGGCGATCTCCGCGACGCGGCGCAGGTCGTCCGTCGTCGCACCGCTTCGGGCCTGGACGGCCATCCCGTGCGCGATGGTCATCACGTACTGCGCGAGCGACTCGGGATCGGCCTGGGGGGGCAGATCCCCTTCCGCCTTGGCCCGCTCGAAGCGCGCTCGCCAGGACTCGACGCTCGCCCGGCGCGCGTCGCAAAGACTCTGCCGGACGCCCGCCGACTCCTCGCTCCCGGCAAGCCCCGCGGTGACCAGCATGCATCCCGAGTGTTCCGGGTGGACGGCGTTCGCCGCCGCGCTGAAGAGAAAATCCTCGACCGCCTCACGCGCGGTGCACCTCGCGCACGCGTCGTCGATCAGCGTCGCCCGCTCGCCATAGCGCTCGCACGCGCGGCGGAAAAGCTCCTCCTTGTTGCCGAACGCGGCGTAGAGGCTCGGACGGTTGATGCCCATCGCTTCGGTGAGATCCGAGAGCGACGTGCCCTCGTAGCCCTTCGACCAGAAAAGGCCGATGGCCGCCTCTAGGGCCTGCTCGGGGTCGAACGCCCGGGGCCTTCCAGGACTTTTGGCGTTTTTCATACCTACTAGTATAAAACGCCTTGACAAAGCGGAACGCTCCCGCGTAGATTAATACCGATCGGTAAATAAATACCGGGGAAGCGAGATGAGCAAAAGATTGGAAGGCAAAGTGGCGCTCGTAACGGGCGCGTCGAAAGGTATCGGAGCGGAGATCGCCAAGCATCTCGCCGCCGAGGGAGCCTCGGTCGTCGTGAACTACGCCTCCAGCAAAGAGGGCGCCGATCAGGTCGTCGAAGCGATCGTCGCGGCGGGCGGCAAGGCGACGGCGGTCCAGGCCGACGTCTCCAAGGAAGAGGAGATCGCGCGTCTGCTCGAAGCGACCCAGACGGCCTACGGGCGGCTCGACGTGCTCGTGAACAACGCGGGCGTCTTCGCGTTCGCCCCCCTGGAGGGCGTGACCGTCCAGGAATTCCGTCGTCAGTTCGACCTGAACGTCCTGGGCCTGCTCCTCGCCTCGCAGAAGGCGGCGGCGCTCTTCGGCGAGGGCGGCGGCAGCATCATCAACGTCAGTTCCTCGATCACGGCCCTCGCCCCGCCCCAGTCCGCGGTCTACACCGCGACCAAGGCGGCGGTCGACGCGATCACCCGCGTTCTCGCCAAGGAACTCGGACCGCGCGGCATCCGCGTCAACTCGCTAAGCCCCGGCATGGTCGAGACCGAAGGCTTCCACGCGGCGGGCTTCGCCGGTTCGGACATGGAGCGCGGCGTCGTCGCCCAAACCCCGCTGGGACGGATCGGACAGCCGGACGACATCGGCAAGGTGGCGGCCTTCCTCGCCTCCGACGATGCGGGCTGGGTCACCGGCCAGATCCTTCAGGTCGCGGGAGGAGCCGTCTGATGGGCAAGCTCGACGGAAAGATCGCCCTCGTCACCGGAGGCAACAGCGGCATCGGCCTCGCGACCGCGAAGCGGTTCGCGGCGGAGGGCGCGACGGTCTACATCACCGGCCGTCGCCAGGACGCGCTCGACGCGGCGGTGTCCGAGATCGGCGCGGGCGCGGTCGGTGTCCAAGGCGACGTCTCGAACCTCGCGGACCTCGACCGGCTGTACGCCCAGATCGAACGGGAGCAGGGCCGGCTCGACGTCGTGTTCGCCAACGCGGGCGGCGGCGCGTTCACCTCGCTGAGCGAGGTGACCGAGGCCCAGTTCGACCGCGAGTTCGGCATCAACGTGAAGGGGCTCCTCTTCACCGTCCAGAAGGCCCTTCCACTTATGAAGGAGGGCGGCGCGGTGGTCCTCAACGCCTCGATCGTCTCGATCATGGGCATGGAGAATTTCGGCGTCTACAGCGCGACGAAGGCGGCGGTCCGCTCCTTCGCCCGCACCTGGACGGCGGAGTTGAAAGGGAACGGCATTCGGGTGAACGTCGTCAGCCCCGGACCCATCGCCACCCCGGCTATCGACGGCCTGACCAACGACCCGGTCGCCCTCAAAGCCGCCCTTTCTTCCGGCGTGCCGATGGGCCGGATGGGCGATCCCGACGAGATCGCCAAGGCGGTCGTCTTCCTCGCCTCGGACGACAGTTCGTTCGTCGCGGGCGTCGAGCTGTTCGTTGACGGCGGCATGGCGCAGGTCTGAACGGTCGCCAAAGGGGAGGAGGGGTACCTTGATCCTATGTTCCTGGCGCCTCTCCTCGCCCCGAAGACCGTCTGCATCGACCCCGGCCACGCCAGCGAGGTCGGGGTCGGAACGCAGGGTCGGCGGCTGACGGAGCTTCACGCGAACTGGGAGATCGCGGTGCGCCTGCGCGATCTCCTCACCCAGCGCGGCCTTCGCGTAGTCTTGACCAAGACCAGCGAGGGCGCGTTCGTGCGCAACCGCCGCCGCGCCGAGATCGCGAACGCGGCTAAGGCCGACCTGATGGTGCGGCTCCACTGCGACGCCTCGCCCCGGCCGGGCTTCGCCGTGTACTATCCCGACCGCCAAGGAACCGCCGAGGGGACGACCGGTCCCGCCGCCGCCGTGATCCGGCGCACGGCGCCGCTCGCCCGCCGCTTCCACGACGCCCTGGCCGCCGGTCTCCGGGGAGGGTTGGACGACCAAGGGCTGATGTCCGACGTCAAGACGGCGGTGGGTGGCAAGCAAGGCGCGCTCACGGGGTCGATCTTCAGCCAGGTGCCGGTGGTCCTCGTCGAGATGGCGACGATCACCCTGCGGCACGACGAGGCGTTCCTTCTCTCTGAGTCGGGTAAGCGGCGGATGAGCGCGGCCCTCGCCTCGGGCGTCTTGGCGGCCCTGGGGTAATAAACCCTCGTGCCCGACATCGCCGCCGTCCGTGCCCGCTTCCCCGCCCTCGCCGGAGGCTTCGCCTTCCTGGAAAACGCGGGAGGCTCCCAGCTTCCCGACTCCGTCATCGAGGCGACGCGCGCCTACATGACGGATCGCTTCGTCCAGACGGGCGCGAACTACCCCAAGTCTGAGGCGGCGACGGCGGTTCTCGCGGAGGCGCACGCCTTCGCGGAGGAGATGGTCGACGCGGGCTCGGCGGGCAAGGTCGTCCTCGGCCCCTCGACCACCATCCTGCTCCAGATGGTGTCGGACGCTTACGCCCGAACCTGGCGAGAGGGCGACGAGGTGATCGTCGCGGCCACGAACCACGAGGCGAACGCCGGACCATGGGTCCGGCTCGAACGGGCGGGGGCGATCGTCAAGCCTTGGCCCGTCGATCTCGAGACCTTCCGTTGCGAACCGGCGGCCTTGGCGGGGCTTCTCACGGAGCGGACGCGCATCGTCGCCCTGCCCCACGCCTCGAACCTCGTCGGCCAGGTGGAAGACGTGAGAACCGTGTGCGAGATGGCCCACGCGGTCGGGGCGAAGGTGTGCGCCGACGGCGTGGCCTACGCCCCCCACCGAACGATCGACGTCGCCGCGCTTGGCGTGGACTGGTACGTCTTCAGCCTCTACAAGACGTTCGGCCCGCACATGGCGGTCCTGTTCGGGCGGCACGAGGCGTTCGCCGAGTTGGTCGGCCCGAACCACTTCTTCGTGCCGGAAAAGGAGGTCCCCTACCGTTGGGAGCCAGGCGCGCCGAGCCATGAGGCCTGCGCGGGCCTGCTCGGCCTGCGGCCCTACCTCGCCTTCCTGGCGGGGCACGACGCCTACCAAGGCCGCGAGACGATCGAGGCGGCGTGGGCGGAGATGCACCGCCTGGAGGCGGAGCCGTTCCGCCGGCTCGTCGAGGGACTGCACGACCTAGGCGTCCGGTTCGTCGGCCCCGGCGCGGTGCGCGAGGACACGCTCTCGACGGTGAGCTTCCTCACGGACGAGCCTTCGGACGCCGTCTCCGCCCGCGTCAACGGGCCCGAGCGGGGCCTCCGCCACGGCAACATGTACGCGGTCCGCCTCCTCGACGGTCTCGGCATCCCTCGCGAGCCGGGCGTCGTCCGCGCGAGCCTCGCGCACTACAACACGGTGGAGGAGATCGAAGGACTACTGACGGCGCTTCGCGCCTAGCCTCCTCTCGCCGCCTGACGAAAGAGGCATGGATTCAGTACGGCAGCTTCGCGACCGCCTTCGCGACGAGGGCGAGGGAGATGGAGACCATCGAGATCAGGCCGGTGCCGCAGGCGAAGCCCGCGAGGAGCACGGGAGCGTAGCGGCGCCAGTTCTCCTCGCCGTAGCGCTTCGCCATGTACCGCCTTCCGAACCACGCGCCGAAGAGCTGCGGCAGGGTGTTCGCGGGAAAAAGGCCGAGGCCGCCCGCAAAGCCGTAGAAGAAGAGGAGCGGCAGCTTGAGCACGCTGAACAGCCCGTAGACCACGACGCCGCCCGCTGCGCCCATCGCGATCAGAGAAGGCTTGATCGCCTGGGTGAAGTAGTTGCCCGCCGAGTGGCCCGCGTTGATCTGCATCATGACCGCCGACTGCTGGGCCTGGATAGGCCAGAAACGCTGGGCGAACGGGAACTGCGCGCTCGGCAAGGGGTTGCCGCCCCAGAAGAAGCTCCAGAAAAGGAAACTCATGGGGAGCAGGACGCAGAACATCAGGGCCTCGGCCTTGAAGATCGAGGTGAACCGGGTACCTGTCAACTCGACCTCGCGGAACCGTTGGGCCGCCGCGCCGTGGTCCGCGAGGGGGATCGGGGCGTACCAGACGTCCACGCGCTGGTAGCCCGAGGCGACGATCGAGCCCTCCTTCAGGTACGGGAACGACACGCCACGCCCCGTAAGACCGATCATGCGGGCGCTGACGTACGAGTTCAGCGGGCTCCAGAGAAGGCCGAAGAACAGGAGGATCCAGACGGGGAAGTTCGGGACGAGCAGGCGGCAGATCAGGATGTAGCAGACCGTCGCGAAAAGCCACGCGCCGAGGGCGACCAGGATCGGGATGTCGCCCCGGTTCCTGACCGGCGGCGCGAGGCTGAACTTGACCTCGCGCTTGTGCTGGCGCGCGCCCATCGCGGTGCGGGCGACCAGGAAGATACCGATGATCGCGACGGAGACGTTCACGCCGATGCCTACCGAGAGCCAGAAATCCATGTCGGCGGTGAGCTTCGTCATCAAGGCGTCGCTGCCCGGCGAGTAGTGCTTGAGAACGCCCGCGCGGGCGAGGATCGGGTTCGCCACGATCATCGCCAGGACGCTGGCGAGGGCGGCGCCCGACACGATCTCGAAGGGCAGGACGAAGCCGGTCAGCACGTTCGCCAAGTTGAACGAGAGGCCCACCACCGCGGCGGGAAGGATCGTCTCGACGCGCGTGGTGAAGTCGGCGAAGGGGATCGGGAAGATCTCGAAGGCGTGGCCGAACAGGACGCCGGTCACGACGGGAACGGCGATGTACAGGAAGCCGAACATCAGCCCGACGACGGTGCCGGTCGAGAACATGCCCCAGCGCCAGCTCTCGCTTCCCGCCTCGGAAAGGGCGGTCGCGCCGCTGGCGGCGACCGGAGCCATCGGGAACGGAAGCTTCTCGACGTCGCTCGTTACCCGGAAGAGGGCGTAGCCTAGGCCCATCCAGCTCAGCCGCCCCAACAGTTCGGTAAGGACGAGCAGGACGATGGGGATGAGCCAGTCGTGGTGCCAGAGCGAACGGTCGACGATCCCCGGACTGCTCGCGGCGGGCACCGCCCAGTTCGGAATCTGGTTCGCGAAGGGCGCCGCCGCCTCCGAGGTGCGGAAGTAGGCGTCCCATATCTTGCTGGCGAACGGACCGCCCGCGAGGCCCCGGTCGGCGTTGACCACCGAGGTCAGGCTCGCCGCGATGTAGAACAGGACGTAGATCTCCTGCTTCCGAAGCGGCTTGTAGGAGCGGCGCGCGACCTCGGCGAAGAGAACGATGGTGACCCATTCCGCCGCATCGCCGACCCCCTGCCCCGCGACGAGGCCGAGGTAGAGTCCGCCGGGCAGCATGAACAGCGCGATAAAGATCGCGCCGAGCACCGTCTTGAGGGTCAGACCCTCTTCGAATTGCGGCCCTTCGGGCGGGGGATCGGGTTCGGTCGTCGTCGGCCGCAGATCGTCGCTGATCGCCATGTCGGTGACGACATTGTAGCGTAGCGGCGTAAAGCGCGCCGCTACGCTTAAAATAGGCTATGCGCAGCCTCGTCCTCATCGATCCCCAGCGCGACTTCTGCAAGCCCGACGGCGCGCTCTACGTGACGGGCGCCGACGAGGACATGAAGCGTCTGGCCGCCCTGCTCGAACGGACGGAAGACGCTTTCGACCGGGTCCACGTCACCCTCGACTCGCACCAGTGGGTCCACATCGCGCACCCGATCTTCTGGGAAGGTCCCGACGGCGCCGCGCCCGTCCCCTTCACCAGGATTCCGGTGGACGAGGTGCGGGAAGGCCGCTGGCGAACGCGCGACGCGGCTCTGCGGGACTACGGTCTCCGGTACGTCGAGGAGTTGGCGAAGGGAGGCCGGTATGGATTGACGATCTGGCCGCCGCACTGCGTGGTCGGCACGCCCGGCCACGCGATCCACGACGAGCTAGGCGCCGCCCTTCGCCGGTGGGCCGAGGGCAAGCTGGCGACGGTGGACTACGTGGCAAAAGGCGGCAATCCCCGCACGGAGCACTACTCCGCGATCCGGGCGGACGTGCCCGATCCCCAGGATTCCCATACGGTGGTCAACGCGCCGTTCGTCGCTTCGCTCCGGGAAGCCGACGAGCTGGTCTTCGCGGGCGAGGCCCTCGACTACTGCCTGCTCAACACGCTACGCGACCTCATCGAGGCCGCGCCGGAGACCGCGTCCAAGATCGTCCTCCTAGAGGACGCGTCGTCGTCGATCGGCGGATGCTCCATCCACGACGACGCGTTCTTCCATGGCCTGGTCGCCCAAGGCGCGAGGATCACGACGACTTCCGATTGGACGGCATAGACGCCTCTCCTAGAGAAGGACCCGTTCCGCGAGGATCTGCGCCACGTAGGCGTCGACCGGCTCCGGCGGAACCTGGAGAGTCGCGGGGAGGAAGCGGCGCCAGCCGCGCCGGGGGTTGTTCTCCCAGTAGCGCTCGCGGGCCTGAAGGGTGGTGTTCGTCTCGTCCACGGCGAGGGTCGCCATGCTCGGCAGGTGTTCGCGCAGGTTGTGCAGGACCGCCCCTGCCCCGGTGCCCGAGCCGACGATGACCAGCACGAACGGCTCCGTAGCATACGCCTCGTGGAGTTTGGGAATCAGGAAATCCGGGGGCACGACCGCCCGCCAGAGCACCTTGATCCGGTCGTCGGCGTCCCGGCGCACGAGGGCCATGCCGTGCTTGGCCGTGCCGGGGTCGACGGCGAGCACCGTCTTGGGAAAGGCGCTCACCGGACGCGGAACCCCAGGCGCAAGGCATCGGCGGCCCGGGTATCGTCCTCGGCGAACGCCTGAACCCGCACCGAACGGCCCACCCGCTTCACCTCTCGAACGATCGACAGCACCTCGCTCGTCTTGACTTCCCCAAAGGGGGCGTCGGTTCCCGACTTGGGGATCATACGGTCCTGTTGCGCCCGCTCGCGCACGCGGCTCCGCACGAATTCAGAAAGCTGATCGAGGATACGGTCCTCTTCGAGGCTCCCGTCGATGCGGGCCTCCGCCACCACCTCGTTCCGGTGGTAGACCACCGGGTTCGGAACCACGCGGATCTCCAAGGAAACCGGCTCGCCCGCGAAGGCGTTGAGGGTCGAGGTCGCGATGAGGACCTGATCCTCCAGCTTTCCGGTCGCTTGGGCGACCACCGCCCGCTTGAGGTCGTCCCCGGACACGGGAACGCCCGTGCGCTGGTCCTGATGGTTGAACACGTCGGCCACGTCGTACTGCATCTTTCCGTCGCGCCGGTTCGGCTTCGCGCCTCGCGTCGTCGCCTCGGCCCGCGCGCTTCGCAGGAGCGAGGTGAGCGCGTTCAGGGCGGCGGCTTGGTCCGTCCCCCCGGCGAGCGGCTGGCGGGCGACCTCTTCGTTCGCGCGGAAGGTCAGCGGCTCCAGACGGCTCGAACGGAAGGTGGTCGCGATGAAGAGGTACTGCTGCTGGGCCAGCCCCTGCAACTCGGCGACGTTCTTGCTCACCTGCGTCAGCTGAGCCTGCAACTCGTCGAAGCGCGCCTGGGCCGCTTTAACCTTCGACTCGGCGTCGTCGCGCTCCGCGATCAGGGCGGCGGTCTGTTTGCGAAGCGTCTCCGCCACCGCCTCGCGATCCTCGACGTCCTTCTTCAGGGTCACGACCTGTGCCTCGAGTTCTTGGACCTTCTTGTAGGTGTCAAAACTCTTCTTAAGGGCGGCCTGGAGCTGCTTGTTGACCGTTTGGACGTTAGAGATAGCCGTCGCGAGGTTCTTTTCCGTCTTCGCTAGTTCCGCTTTCTTGCTCGAAAGCTGCGCTTGGGCGAGCAAAAACTCGCTCCGCTTGGCTCGCAGCGAGGCTTGGCTTTTTTCGAGTGCTTGTCGACTCTTCTGAAGATCACCCTGAGACTTTATGTAATCTAGTTGACTTTTCGTAAGGCTGGCATTCAGACCTAGGACCTTCTTGTTTAGAGCCCCAACCCTCTTGTCGAGAACTCCGTACCGCCCTTGAAGCTCGCCGTACTGTCGCGTAAGCAAGTCCTTTTGTCGGACAAGCTGGCCTTTTTCTGCCGTCAGTTGCAAGGACTCCCCTTCAAGTTGCTTGACCTCCTTCTTCCTTTCTCCAAGTTGGACCAGCAGTTGTCGCCCTTCGACGAGCCACTCACGGGCGTCGCGGCTGACCAGGGCGACGAAGAGGATCGTGAGGACCGAAACCACGAAGCCCATCCCGGCCGTGCCGAGGCTGGCGACGTGCTTGGGACGAATGCTATACCGACCGACGCGGACGCTCAGGCGCTTCTTGCCCAGCTTCTTACCGAGACGGTCTGCCGCGTAGGCGATCCCCGCGCTGACAAGGCCGATCAGGAGGACGAAGCCGAAAGAGAGGAGATCCACGGGATTTTACGCGTTGCGCCGATAGATAATAACGCCGCACGCGACCGCGCCGATGCACAACGGCGCGAAGCTCGCCGCCCACGGCGGAAGAAGCCCGCCCCGCGCCCACTCGTTCATAAAGTTGGCGAGGAACACGTAGCCGAAGATGATCCCCACCGAGAGGGCGAAACCCGAAGCCGATCCGGAGCGACGGTTGGTGATGCCCAAGGCGGCCCCGAGAATCCCGAAGACGAGGGCCGCGAAAGCGACGGAGTACTTGTTGTAGAAGCCGTACTCGTAGTCGCGGATGTCGCGCTCGGCGGTGTCCCCCTCGCGCTTCATCTGGGCGATCTTCGTTTTCAGCTCCTCGATCGTGTAGGCGTCGTAGTCGTCCTTCTTGATCAGAAGGTCTTCGAGGCTGCCGGTGGGCTTGGCGATGCCGGTGGGCCAGGCGCCGCCCGTAAAATGGGTCACCGCGCGGGGGTGCTGGATCGGGATGACGTCGAACGGCCCGTCGATCTTCCAGTCCGGCGGGCTGCCGGGCCGGAAGTGCGCGTTCGGCGCAACGAGCAGGAAGGTAGGGGCGCCCTTCTCGTCGTAGGCGAGCACACTTAGATTCTGGACCGTCTGGGTCGCGAGGTCCGCGTTCACCGCCGAGATCATCGCCGTCGTCTTGCCCTTCTGCACGATCGGCTGGCTGAACGAGCGCCCCCCGATCTTGCCTTCCTGCGCGAGGCGCGTCGTCAGCGAGAGGACGGCGCGGGCGGCCTTCGGCACGACCCGATCGTTGAAGAAGAAGGTGAAGACCGACACCGCCAGGGCGGCGAGGAACACGGGCCACACGATGCGGACCACGCTGGCCCCCGCCGCCTTGAGGGCGACGATCTCGCTGTCGGCGGAAAGCCGCCCGAAGCCCAATAGCCCCGCCAGGAGCATCGCCATCGCGAACGTCTTGACCAACAGCGCGGGCACCATCAGCGACAGCAGGTGCAGAACCTCCGCGCCGGAGCTGCCGCCCACGAGAAAGCTCGTGATCTTGTTGAGCGGTCCCGCCGCGAGGAGGATGACCGTGAACAAGGCCACCCCGAACGCCCACGGCGCGACCAGCTCGCGCAGGATGAGACGGTCGATCCGCTTCAAGTCCGCGCCCCGGTTCTAGGTTTGGGATCCAAGACCGTCAATACCCTTCCGTCCCGAAACCCTCGCCCAGGTAGTGCTTGCGAACGCCCTCGTCCGCGACGATCTCGGCGGCGGCCCCCTTGGCCTTGATGCCGCCGTCGATCAGGACGTACGAGCGGTCGGTGATCTTCAGGGTGGCGGCGATGTTATGGTCGGTAATGAGGATGCCGATCCCTCGCGCCTTGAGGCCGAGGAGGATGCTCTGGATCTCCTCGATGGTCTTGGGGTCGATGCCCGCGAACGGCTCGTCGAGCAGGATGAACTTCGGATCGGTCGCCATCGCGCGGGCGATCTCCACCCGCCGGCGCTCGCCGCCGGAGAGCACGTTGCCCTGGCTTTTAAGGATATGGCCGATGCTCAGCTCCTCGGAGAGCTTAGCCACCTTCTCCCGGATCTCACGGCGGTTCTTCCCCGCCAGTTCCAGCACGAGGCGAAGGTTGTCCTCCACCGTGAGCTTGCGGAACACGCTCGCCTCCTGCGGCAGGTAGCCCACGCCCGAGCGGGCGCGCTTGTACATGGGCCAGCGCGCCATGTTGCGCCCTCCGAGGAGCACCTGCCCCTTCGAAGGCTTGACGAGGCCCACCGTCATGTAGAACGTGGTCGTCTTCCCCGCGCCGTTTGGCCCGAGCAGGCCGACGATCTCGCCCTGGGCGACCTCGAAGTCGACCCCACGCACGACCTGACGCCCCTTGTACGCCTTGTGCAGATCCTTGCCCTCGATCTTCAGGAGCGGAGCCTCCTTCGGGGTTCCGACCGACGTCATCGGCTTCAAGACTTGCCTCCCTTCTTTTTCGTAGGATTCGCCTTCGGCTTGCCCTTCTTGGGTTCCACGGTCTTCGGCTTTTGGGGAGGCAGCTTGATCGTGCTCGTGCTCGGCGTCCCGCCCGAATTGCTGGTTCGAATCTCGTCCAAACCCTGTTTGTTCAGCGTTACGGTCGCCGTGTCCGCACCGACCATGTTTCCGAGGAAACCGGGCGCGTCGCCCGCGAACTTCAGGTCGCCCGTCATCACGGCCCGCCCGCCCTCACCCTCGACGGTGTAGACCAGACGATCCCCGCTTCCCTGGAACTTCTGACCGTTCGTGCCGGAAACGTCGATGTCGACGTTCTGCTCGAGCACCGCGCTTTTGAGGGGGCTCTGCCCGGCCGGGGGCTGGGCCAGCAGCACGGCGTGGCTCCGGGCGCCCTTTCCGACGACGGTTCGCGAGTCGCTCCCGTCCTTCGTGACGCTCGTCAGGATGGTATGACCATCGAGGATCACGTCGGCGGTGTCGCCCTTGGGGGTGTAGACCATGCGGTCGCCTTTGCCGGAGAAGGTTCCGTTGGCCGAGCCGGACGAGTCGATCGTCACGTTCCCGGCGAGGGTGGCGCTCTGGAGGGCGCTTTGGCCGTTCGTCGGCTTCACGAGGAGCACCGCGGAGCCCTGATCGCCCTTGCTCGTGGTGGTCGTCGTCGCGGCCCCGTTCTTCGTCGCGCTGACGAGGGTCACCCGCCCGCCAACGTCGAGGTCGCCCGTGGTGGCGCCGGGCTTCGAGCCGTACTCCGCCCCCGTGCCGTCCAGGGTGTTCTGCGAGCCGTCGGGCGCGGTCTGGACGACGTTCACCGGTCCGTCGGTCTTCAGGTGGCGCAGCTGGGTTCCCTTCGGGTCGAGGTCGAGGACCGCGGCGGTGGTCAGCCGGAAGACGAGGCCCCGGGAAGGCATCCGGATGATGAGCGGCTCGCCCTTCGGAGGCTGGACCGTCGTGCGCTGTCCGGTTGGAGAGACCTTGGTGATCGTCGGACCGAACTTCGGGATCTCGATCTCGTTCCCCTTTTGAAGGCGACCGGGAGCGATCGCCGCCGTGGCGGCGAGGGCGACGAGGGCGGGAATCTTAAGCGTCTTGGCGACCATGTCGGGGGTTCCGATGAGTTTCAGATCGGGCGTGGCCCACAGCTCGGGTGTGCCCGAGAGGGTACCGAACGGCCCGGTGGCGGTGACGCCGCCCGTCGCACGGACGATCCCAACGTCGCCCCGATACTCTCCGTGGGGCGCGCGAAGGGTCTGCGTCTTGTCGACCGACTGCACCACGACCTTGCCGTCCATGTTCAGACGCTTGGCGTCGCGATCCGCATCGCCGGTGTCGGCGCGGTACGTGCTGGACTCCTTGCCGTTCGAGTAGAGGTGTCCTTTCGGCTCGACGAGGCGCCCCGTTTTCACCGTGCCCTCGGCTAGGCCCGCGCCGCCTTCGCTCCAGGCGACGCTGAAGCTGGGAAGGGGACTCGTATCGGACTGGAACACGAGCGTGTGGCCGGCCCCGTAGCCGATGGAAGGCGGAACGGGGTCTTTCTTGTCGGGCTTCGACAAGCCTTTCGCGGCGCGATCGTTCTTCTCGCGCTTGGCGCAGCCGACTAGGGCGTAAGACCCAAAGCAAAGGAGGACGGCGGCAAGGAGGGGAGCGCCTCCTCTTCCCTCTTTCCTCACGAAGCCACCGAAAGCTCGGTCAACCCCTCGCGCCGCGCGAAGCGGCCTTTGTGCTGGCCCGCGAGCTGGCCGCAGGCGGCGGCGATGTCGTGGCCGCGCTCCTGGCGCTCGGTGGCGTTGACGCCCTTGCTCTGGAGGATGCTTCGGAAGGTTCGCACGCTTTCCCGGGTCGGACGCGCGAAGCCCTGCTCCGTGTCGACCCAGTTGAAGGGGATCAGGTTGACCACGTTCGGCACGCCCCGCACGAGCTGGGCGAGGGCGTGGGCCTGCTCGGGCGTATCGGTGACGTCCTTGATCAGCAGGTACTCGATCGTGATCTTGCGGCCCGTCGCCCGGTGGTAGTCGCGCATCGCCCCCATCACCTCGGCGACGGGCCACTTGTGGTTGACCGGCATCAGGCGGTCGCGCACCGCGTCGAGCGGCGAATGGAGGGAGAGCGCGAGGTGGATCGGGATCTTCTCCTCGGCGAGCTGGCGGATCTGCGGCACGAGGCCGACCGTCGAGACCGTGATGTGGCGGTGGGAGAGGCCGACCTCGTCGTGCAGGATCCGAATCGCCTCGCGGACGTTGGGCAGGTTCAGGAGCGGCTCGCCCATCCCCATGAACACGACGTGGGAGATGCGTCGCTCGGTCAAGGATTGGAGGAGCAGGTACTGGCCGACGATCTCGCCCGCGCTCAGGTTGCGGTCGAAGCCGCCGAGGCCCGTCGCGCAGAACTTGCAGCCCATCGGACAGCCGACCTGGCTGGAGATGCAACAGGAGACGCGGTCCTCGTAGGGCAGGAGGACGCACTCGTAGACCGCCTCGTCGCCCCGGTGGACGAGGAGCTTGTCCACGCCGTCCGTGCTGGTTCGGTGGGTGGCGACGTGGAGCGGATTGGTCTGGAAGTTCTGGGCCAGCTCTTCCCGGAGGGCCTTCGGAAGGTCGCCCATCCGGTCGAGGTCGGCCTCCGCCTTCCCGTAGAGCCACCCGGCGAGCTGCTTCGCCCGCAGCTTGGCGTCGGGACGCGGCGCGAGGGCTTCTTGGAGCGCCTCACGCGACATCCCGACGAGGGCGGGTTTCGGCGCGTCCACTGGGTTATTGTACCGTTCGGGCATCTTGGGGAGCCCTTTTCTACGCTCGATACGGATGAATGTGGCGTATCGAGCATGGACCGTGCCCACAGGACGGTCCATGCTCGACCGCAAGAGCCCGACGACCTCTCGGAGCGGCCGCAGGAAAATCCGAGAGGCCCCGCCTCCCGCTTCGCTCCCCCGCGAGCGAAGCGTCCCCCGGACCGAGGGCGATCGAAAGAAGCTCGGGCCCCAAGGCCTGGTAGAGCGCCCTCCCCGCTGGTCGCGCACCTTCAGAGGGGCAAAGAGGCGCCGACGCTCAAGGTGTCCGGCGACCCCGATAAGGGCTAGAATACGTATTCTCGCCCATGTTCTTCACGAAGTACCCCTACCGCGCCAACTTCTCCTTCGCCCAGAAATCAGGCGACGCCTACACGGCGGGCAAGCGGGATCTGAGGCCGGAGATCCGGGCGTACCAGGGCGACGTGTACCACGTCCGGGTCGCGGGGCCGTGGGCGCCGAACGGGAGCCTCGCGGAACTGACCCCGCCCCTGGCGGCGGCGAACGCGCGGCTGAGCCTGGACGAACACCTCGGCCTCACCCTGATCGGCAAGGACGGCACGCCGCTCCTGAAAGGCGTGCCGGAACGGGGCTTCGGGGTGAGCGGCGAGAGTTCGATCTGGCAGATCCTGCCCGGACCCGGCGCGCGGTTCTACGGGATGGGCGAGAAGACCTTCGGGCGGATCGAGCTGAGCGGCCTACGAACCCGCTTCTGGAACACCGACGTCTGGGGCGACTTCGACGCCGGCCAGTGGGGCGACCGACCCACCGACCCGCCCTACGCCTCCGTACCCTACGTCGTGGTGCGGCAAGGCGACGAGTACGTGGGGCTTCTGCTTCATACCTCGTATCCCGCCTTCTTCGAGACCCCCGGCTTCGACGAGGGGCGCGTCTTCGTCGAGTGGCAGAAGACCGCTCTCCACCTCATCCTCGGGGCGGACGGCGGCGAGCCGAACCTCTGGGTCGTCTACGGCCCCACCCTCCAGGAGGTCACCCGAAAGCTCCAGCGGCTTCTCGGGACGGTTCCGACGCCGCCCCAGTGGGCTCTCGGCTACCATCAGTCGCGCTGGGGCTACGGCGGCCACGAGGACCTCGCCGCCCTCGACGGCATGTTCGAGAAGCTCGGCATCCCCTGCGACGGCCTGTGGCTCGACCTCGACTACATGGACGGCTACCGCGTCTTTACGGTCGACGACGCCATGTTTCCCGAAGGCGTCCAGAAGACCGCCGACGCCCTGGCGAAGAACGGACGGCGCATGGTGCCGATCCTCGACCCCGGCCTGAAACAGGATCCCGGCTACGCCGCCTACGACGAGGCCCGGACGGGCGACCTCCTCTGCCGGAATTCCGAGGGCGGCGAGTTCGTGGGCCTCGTCTGGCCGGGCGAGACCGTCTTTCCCGACTTCTCCCTGCCCGAGGCCCGCGACTGGTGGGCGGGACGCGTGGCCGAGTTCGCCCAAAGGGGATTCGGCGGCGTCTGGTGCGACATGAACGACCCCTCGACGGGCCCCGTCGATCCCTACGCCATGCGCTTCGGACGCGGCGAGGAGTCGCACGCCTCCCGGCGCAACGAGTACGCCCTCGGCATGGTCCGGGCGACCCACGAGGGCTTCCTCCGGGCACGGCCCGACGAGCGGCCTTTCGTCCTCACCCGCAGCGCCAGCGCGGGGGCCGCCCGGTACGCCGCCGTGTGGACGGGCGACAACGTCGCGAACCGCTTCTATCTCGCCAACTCCATTCCCTGCTGCCTCGGCATGTCGCTCTCGGGACTTCCCTTCTGCGGCCCCGACCTCGGCGGCTTCGGGGGCGAGGCCGACCTCGGCCTGATGCTCGACTGGACCAAGGCGAACTTCCTGTTCCCCTTCTTCCGCAACCACGCCGACCGGAACGCGGGCCGCAAGGAGCCGTGGGAGTTCGGTCGCCGGGGCCTCGGGCTGTTGCGCCACTACATCCGTCTGCGCTACAAGCTCCTCCCCTACCTCTACAACCTGTTCGCGGAGGGCGAGGCGACGGGCGATCCCGTCCTGCGTCCCCTCTTCTACCACTTCGACGCGCCGGGCCTCGACGAGATCGCCGACCAGTTCCTGGTCGGCCCCTCGATCCTCCAGGCTCCGTTCCTGGAAAAGGCGACGAAAAGCCGGACCGTCGTCCTGCCCGGAACCGAGCCGTGGTACGACGCCGCCTCCGGGGCCTGGATCGCGCCGGGCACGACGACCGCCCATCGAAGCGTGGACGCGACGCCGCTCTACATTCGGGCGGGCGCCGTGGTCCCCATGCGTCCCGGCACCCCCACCACCGGCGGCCACGACCTGCGCGACGTCGTGCTCCACGTCTTCCTTCCCGAAGGCTGGAGCGGCTCCACGGAGTTCGCCTATGGCGCTGACGACGGCCTGAGCTACGGCTACCGGAGGGGCGAGCGCACGACCCTCCACGTCCGGTTGGTGTGCGCGGACGGCCACGTCGCCGTCGCGACGGCCCAGGAAGGCGGATACGGCGAGATCCGCGTCGCGTTCGCCTTCCACGGCGCGCCGAGGTCGGTGCGGATCGACGGCGCGGCGGCCCCCTTGCGCGAGGAGAAGGTGACGCTGACCGGGAGAGAGCTCGCGGTCAGGACGATCGGCCGCGAGCCGGACCGATCCCACTAACGATGGACCCCGCATCCTAAAAAGGGAGTCCACTACACTATGTGGATCGCCCTGGCGCTGGGAAGCGCCTTTCTCACCGCCGTCCTCGGCACCGTCACGAAGGTCGGCTTGGAGAAGGTGAATCCCAACGTCGCCCTCGCCCTGACGACGACGCTCGCCGCCGTGCTGTCCTGGGTGGTGGTGGCCTTCGGAGGAAAGCTCGGCGACCTCGGCAAGCTCGAGGGCAAGACCTGGGGCATCCTCGCGGCGGCGGGGCTCCTCACCGTCGCGGGCACCCTCCTGTACTACAAGGCCCTCGCGGCGGGTCCGAGTTCGGGCGCCCAGCCGGTCGATCGTCTGTCGCTGGTGTTCGCGGTGATCCTCGCGGCCTTCTTCCTCAAAGAAAAGGCCACGCCGCCGATGATCGGGGGCGTGGTCCTGATGGCCATCGGCGCGGTCGCGATCGCGATGGGCGCGCCGAAGAAGTAGGGCTCGCTCAGTCCTTGTTCCCGGGGAAGTCGTCCTGGACCTGCTCCGGCTCGAGGCGCTGCACGGGCGGAACGCCGCCGGTCGCCTTGGGCTGAGGGTCCTGGGGGGTAACGCCCGTTCCTTCGGACTCGGTCTGCTTGCCGTTCGCGCCGGGAACCGGGCTCGCGTGGCCGTGGGTCCGCGATCCTGCGTGAAGCTGGTCTTTGTTGCCGGGAAGGTGGCCGCCGTCGAGGGCGAGGCTACCCTCGGGAGTCAGAATGCCCGCGTCGATCGCCTCGACGAGGTTGTCCGCTCCCGCTCGCTCCTGGGGACCGTTGTAGTTGTCACGGTCGGTAGAGAGTCGAGGGTTTCCCTGGTCCGTGGTTTTCTTGTTCACGGGTGTTCGACCCCGCTTGGTCCTGAACGGTTTCAAAAAAAGATGGAGGCCCGGCGGCCAAAGGGCCGCCGGGCCTCCAGGTTCGAAGGGCTCGTCTTAGCGGCCGCTGCAGTACTTGTCGAGGATTCCGTAGGCGTCGCAGACGCTCGCCCAGTCGGAGCTGTTGCCCGAGACGTTGCAGCCGACCGTGTGGCTGGCCATCCAGGCGTCGCAGCGCTTGATCGCTTCCTTGACCGTGCAGGTCAGCTTGCCGCAGGTGAAGACCGCGCTCTCGTTGCAGAGGTCGCCCACGTTGAGCTTCGCCGCGCAGAGCCGCTGGTAGAGGCAGATCGACTTGTCGCCGCAGTCCGACTTCTTGAACCAGTTGCAGATCGTCGTCTTCGTGTGGCACTTGCCGCCGATCCAGAGCCAGTCGCACGACCACTTGGTCGGGTTGCAGTTCCACCAGCCGTGGGAGCCGCCGCAGTTGCTGGTCGCGACGGGCTTATAGCCGAAGTCGAAGTCCAGCCGGTCCGTCGTCGTCAGCTTGCCGACGGCGTAGTTGCGGGTGCCGATGCCGTCCAGGTCGTAGGACGCGGTGAGCCGGCTCGGGATGTCGAACGGATTGACGGTGACCGCGTAGGTTCCCGGCTTGAGGCCGAGGAACAGGTAGTGGCCGTCCTTGTCCGTCTTCGTGGTCGCCCAGGTGTCGGCCCAGCCGTCGCCGTTGGTGTCGCCCACGAGGAACACGGTGACGCAGGGGATGCCCAGCTCACCGACCTCCGGCTCGTACTTGCCGTCGCCGTCGGAGTCCTTCCAAACCGTGTCGCCGATCTTCAAGGCGCCGATGAGGCCCGCGTCGATCGTCACGTCGTTCGCCGCCAGGGTGACCGACGCGCCGCCCGTCGTGACGTCGACGTTGCTGTCGTAGGCCGGGTAGGCCACGCCGTTGTACTTCGCGAACTGCTTGGTGAAGCCGTAGCCCGAAGGAGCCACGAACTCGACCGTGTAGTCGCCAGGGGCGAGGTTCGAGAACTTGTAGTTGCCGTTGGCGTCCGTCTTGGTCTCCGCGAGAACGTTGCCGCTCAGGTCCCGGAGGCGGACGATCACGTCCTTGGCGCCGGGCTCGCAGTTCTCCTGGAAGCCGTCCTTGTCCGTGTCGTACCACACGCGGTCGCCGAGGCAGAGGGAACCCACAAGGCCCGCGTCCACGTCGAGGCGGTCGCTCGTGACGTTCACGATGGGGCTGAGGCCGCCGCCGTCCACGTCGCTATCGATGTTGTCGTCGTTGCCTTGGTCGGCGTTCGTGAAGCCGTAGCCGTTCGGCTTGGAGAACTGCACGCGGTACTGGCCGGGAAGCAGCTGGTCGAACAGGTAGTTGCCGTTGGCATCGGTCATCTTCGTCTGAAGCACGTTTCCGCTCACGTCGAGAAGCCTCACTTCGACGTTGGCGACGCCCCTCTCGCCGTCGTCCTGCTTGCCGTTGGCGTTCGCGTCGAACCAGACGCGGTCGCCGAGCGAGACGAGGCCGTAGAGGCCCGCGTCGACGTCGCGCCGGTTGTCGCCCGCCGCGAGGGTGATCGATCCGGTCGTGCCGTCGCTCGTCGAGGCGTCGCTGTCGAGCGTCGTGTCGCCGCCCGCCGACTGGGGCGAGAAGACGTAGGCCGCCGGGCGGTCGAAGCGGACCTTGTAGCTGCCAGGAAGAAGGCCGCTGAACAGGTAGAGACCGTTGGCGTCCGTGGAGGTCTGGGCGAACACGTTGCCGTTCGCGTCGAGGAGGGTCACGCCGACGTTGGCGATGCCGAGCTCGCCCGCATCCTGCTTGCCGTTGGCGTTGGTGTCGAACCAGACGCGGTCGCCGAGGCTCTGCGCACCGACGAGTCCGGCATCGACGTCGGTCCGGTTCTGACCCGCCGCGAGGCTGACCGTCGCGGTGAGGCCGTCCGTTCCGGCGTCGCTGTCCTTGGTCGAATCGCCCGAGTTGAGGCTTGTGAAGACGGTGCCCGCAGGGGCGGCGAACTTCACCTGGTAGTTGCCAGGAAGAAGGTCGGAGAAGAGGTAGGCGCCGTTCGCGTCCGTGGTCGTCGTCGCGACCGTGGCGCCGTTGACGTCGATCAGGGTCACGGCCACGCCGCTTACGCCGGCCTCGCCCGAGTCCTGAAGGCCGTTGCCGTTCTTGTCGTACCAGACGAAGTCGCCCAGGGTCTGGGTTCCGACGAGGCCCGCGTCGACGTCGGTGCGGTTCTCGCCCGAGTGGAGCGTGAACTTGGCGGTGAGGCCGCCGACGCCCGCGTCGCTGTCCTTCGCGGTGTCGGTTCCGGCGGTCGCCGTCGTGAAGACGGTGCCATCGGGGGCGGTGAACTTCACTTGGTAGTCGCCGGGCATGAGGCCGGAGAACAGGTAGGCGCCGCTGGCGTCGGTCGTCTGGGTGGCGACGGTGGCGCCGTCCTTGTCGAGGAGGGTGACGAGCACGCCGCTCGCGTTGGCCTCGCCGTCGTCCTGGATGCCGTTCTTGTTCTTGTCGTACCAAGCCCGGTCACCGACCGAGGCGCGATCGAACGAGTAATGGTAGGTCAGGACGATCTCGGCCGCCGCCTGGTTGTTGATGATCGTGCTGAAGTTGCCCGGCGTCTTCACGAACGACGTGGAGCCGGCGACGACCGGAAGGCTGACCGTACCGGCGCCGGTGAAGGCGTCGAGGTCAGAGCCGGTGAGCGTCGAGGTTCCCGTCGCGTCGGCGGAGGCGGTGGCGGTGGTCAGGCCCGACGTACCGGCGTAGTCGAGGACGCCGTCGTACTTCGGCAGCGTGCCCGAGGTCTGGTTGCACTTGGGGTGAACCTTAAGGATCTCCGTACCCGCCGGGTTCTGAAGGGTTAGGAGGTAGCAGACGCTCGTGGAGTAGGTCGCCGGACGGGCGTCCCGGTTCTCGAACTGGAGGTTGCCCTGGACGGCGCCCTTGAAGGAGACGTCGGCGCTGTCCAGGTGCAGAAGCGAGTTGTCGAACTTCGGAAGGTCGAGGTTCTTCGTCCAGTTCAAGCCCGAGAAAGGAATGGAGGCTGTGACGACGACGGTGCCGGTCTCGGCGTAGGCGGCGCCGACGAGGGCGAGGGCGGCGAAGGGGGCAAGGGTGTGGATGGTTTTCATGTTAGCGAGCGCCTCCGCTCTTGCGGCGGCGCAGGATGCCAAGAGCCCCGAGGCCGAGGGTGGCCATCGAAGCGGGCTCCGGGACGGGAGCGTATTGATAGGTGAGGCGTCCTTTGACGCCCGCGAAAGTGTCGATTTGGGTCGAGATCGGGCCGTTGGCCATCTGGCCTGTCGATCCCTGCGCGAAGACGCGAAGGCCGACGTTGCCCGTGCCCTTGAAGAGGCTTGCGAGAGGATCGGAGCCGCCGAAGCTCAGATCGCCCGAGTTCGAACCGGTGACCGGGCCGTAGCTCAGGGTCTGGCCGACGGCCAGGGTACGGTCGAAGACGGCGCTGAGCACGTCTGCGGAGGCGATAAGATCGTCGTCGAGATCGGTGAGCCCGAGGGTGAGATCGTGCTCGATGCGGACGGCGTTCGCGGCGGCGGAACCGTTCGTCGCGCTGCCGGAAAGCTTGCCGGTCCACTCGTAGTGAAGGCCGATCCCCGTCAGGGTCCCGAGCGAGGTGTCGAACCGAGCGACGCGGAGGTCCTTGGTCCAGTCGGTGCGCTCCATTCCGTTTGGAGTAAGGTTGAAGTCGAGCGAGATCGTGTCCGCCGAGGCGGCTCCGGCAAGGGCGGCGAACGCGAATCCGATGAGGGCGCGCGAGCCGATGCGGGTGGAGGAGAGTACGGACATGGGATGGTTCGGCGCCGATCACGACCGGCGTATACGAAGCATCAAGCAGGATTCGAGCCAAAAAAGGGGGCGGCTCAAAGGAATTCGGAGGTCTGGCAGAGATACGGGGAAGGGTGCGCCTCCCTTGCGGGAGGCGCGGGGCGGGGCTTACGCCCGAGTGGCGCGGCGGCGGCGCGCCATGCGCAGAGCGCCGAGGCCCATCGCCATGAAGGCGGGCGGACCGGGCACCGCAGGCGTGGAGCCCGACGGCGTGTAGTCGTAGGTCAGGGTCGCGCTCACGCCGGCGAACGTGTCGACGTCGGTCCGGATGGGGCCGTTCGCGTCCTGGCCCGTCATCGCGTAGGCGTAGAGGTTCAGGTCGGTAACGCCCGATCCCGAGAAAAGCGAAAGATCGAGGCCGTTCACACCGAAGCTTCCCGAGCCGTCGAGGCTGTAGGAGTCGCTCTCGCCCACGGCGAGGTTCTTCCCGTAGTTCGTGCTCAGGGCGGAATAGCCCGACACGTAGTAATTGCTGACCGCCTTGTCGGTCAGGTCGAACAAGAGTTCGTGGGAGATCTCGACCGAGTTGCTCGAGGCCGAAAGGTTGGTGACCGTTCCGCTGAGGGAACCCGTCCAGTTGAAGGTCAGGGTGTAGCCGGTGAGGGTGCCCAGAGAGCCGCTGAACTGGTTGAAGTTGAGGTCCTGTCCCCAGTCGGTGCGGGCCGAATCGAAGGTGAGGGTCTGAGTCTGTTGGGCGGCGGAGGAAAGCGCGGCGACGGTGAGGGCCGCGAGGGCGAACGAGGTGCGGATCGATAGGGACATATCTCTTCATCCGAGACCCCGTTGGGGGCCCGATGGCAAGAAGATACAGAGGTCCCAGCCACAAACCTCTCGGTACGACTACGGGGTTTCTCGATCTCTCGCAATCGTACGGTCCGATCTGATCCCTTCGATCCAAGGCCGACGCAATTTTACGTATGACGCAGACAAAGGCAAGGCCGTGAGACGAAGTATCTACCCTCGACGGTCACCATCGTCGAGGGTTTCGACCTCGCTCGGAGGATATCCGCCTTCCTGCAGCATGCGGATCGCGTTCGCGCCGCTGTCCTGGGCGGCGGTGGTGAGGTCCATGACGCCTGCCTCGAAGTCGATCACCGTCTTCTCGATCCCCGGCGCGCTCGACAGGATCGACTTGATCTGAGTGACGTCGGCTTGGACCTTCAGATCCGGGATTCTCATGCGCAGGCGAGTGATGGTCATGCATAAACGACGAGAACCCCGTCTCCTGGGTTCTCGTCGGCTGGTTCGGGCGACATGAGATCGGGCCGGAACCCAGAACGAGCGTCGTGGGAGACTCTCACGGCGTCTGCCCCGGTACAAAGGAGGATCTCGCGCGGAATTGAGGCCCCTCAAGCCTCGAAAAAGCCGTCTTCGCCCTCGTCGCAGTCCGATTGTCCTATAGCGAGGGTAAGAGGAAGAACGTAAAGGATCCCTTGTCCAAACCCTTGCGGAATACGGATCCAACGCCATCGGAGGCCGATACGATCCACCAGAGGGTGTGTGCGGCCACCGCAAGACCGCCTTCTCATTCGTAACGCTCAGGCCTTTTCTCCCCGAGGATCGGCTTGACCCCGTTGGGGGCGGACGTCAGTCGGATCGAGTTTCGCACTCTCTTCTGAAGATGCGGAGCCTCCTTATCGACGAAGCTCTTTTTGATCGCCATAGTATTCGGAACTACGTCAATCTTACGTCACAAAAGTGGATGCCGCCGGTCTCGACCTCGGGCTTTCTGCACCGCACGCTAAAGGTGAGACTCAGATCCGAGGACGTTTGTCGGACGATGCCAAGGATGGGTTGTCGCGTCAGGGCCTTCCTTGACGCTGGCGCACGATGAGGCAATGACGAGGCGTGAACCGAAAGCTTCTGGAGGAGTAATCCTCCCGCCATACCGGTTCGTCACCGCTTAGTCCCCCTGAAACGAAGAAAGCCCCCCGCGTCTTGCGACGCG
>CAZEWR010000054.1:0-28545 GCA_964516175.1 uncultured Fimbriimonas sp.
CCGCGTTCACGTACACCATCGTCGGACCCGGCGCGTCCAGGCCCGCCGTCGTCACGATCACCGCGTCGTTCACGTTCGCGACCGCGAAGCGGAAGAAGTCCTGCGTGACCTGCCCGATCGGAAAGGGACGGTCGGATCGGGGGGTCTCGTCGGACACGCCCGGCAGTATACGGCGCGGCGCGTCGAAGAACCCTAAAAGGGGAGTTTACGTCCGTAAAATCCGCAAGGCCGTCCCCCGCCGCCCCGTAACGCGAAAAAGGGCGGCCCGGCGACGGGCCGCCCCTCCCTTCGGCTCGCCGCGAAGCCTAGGCGACGCCGGTGATGCCGGTGATCTTGAAGTTGCTGTTCGGCTTGTTGCACAGCAGCTGGGTCCAGCAGCGCGGCAGGATCACCCGCCCCGCCGCGAGGTCCGGACGCAGCACCATCATCCGGTCCCGGTCGACGATCTTCTTCCGGTCCATCCAGAAGGCGAAGGTCGACGGGTCGAGGCCGCCGAGGGTCTGGCCGGGCATCCGGTGCTCCATCACGCCCGTCATGCCCGCGTACATCCAGTACTCGCCGCCGAACCGGCTCCACTTCTCGTCGTACTCCACGACGACGTTCTTGTTGGAGATCAGCTCCTCCAGCTGGGAGTAGATCGTCGTTCCCGCGAGCAGGAGCCGCACCCGGCCCCCGTTCACCCGGACGAGGTTGCGCTGCGCCAGGATCTTGCCCAGCGTCAGCGTCGGCACGATCGAGACGAGGCCCCGGAAGTCCGCGTTGGCCGGGTCCGCCCGGTTGATCTGCGCGTACGCCGCGTAGTTCGTCTCGCCCGTCGAGACCCCGTCGCTCACCGCGTGGACCCAGGAGCCCATCACGGTCCGGGTGAAGCCCACCTGGGTGCCGTTGATCCTGTTGCCCCACTCGTGCTCGTGGTCCTCGACGACCTGCTGGAACTTGTCCGCGATGTAGCTCTTGGTCTTCGCCTCGTCGCCCTGGATGCGGTCGTACTCCGAGTCCGGGACGCCGTACTGGTTGGCGTAGTGGGTCAGGGGCGCGCGGGCCGCGCCGAAGGTGTCGTCCGAGTAGACGGGCTGCGCCGCCGCCAGCTCCGCCGAGCCGTCCGCGACGGTGTAGAGCGCCTCGTTCTTGCCGCGCAGCCGCCACTGGATCTGGTCGCCCGAGATCTTTTTGTAGCCCTTGAAGGCGATGCCTTCCGTGGGCGGCCGGGGCTCCCAGTCGCCGCCCGTGATGGTGTAGAGGAGGCCGTTCGCCTTCCGCGCGATCGAGACGGCGCCGTCGCCCCACATCTGATCGAACATCGACGCCGCCGCCGTTTTGTTGAGGTCCGCTCCGTTCCAGAGTGCCATGGTCTTTTTCTTTTCTCTCGCTTTGCTTTGCCGATGTCCGTTCTGCGCCTAGGCTTCTTCAGCGTCCCTGTAGCCGGCGGCTTTAGCCGCCGCGTGAGTCCCACCCGAGGCCGAAGCCCGGGGCTACCGGATCGATAGAGGAAGCGGAAAGGGGGCCTGAAGACGGCGCCTAGGCCAAGCGCTCGTACGCGCGGTCGGCGAGCTTTTGCACGTCCGTCCGCTCGTCCGCCCCCAGGGCCCGGTAGCCGCCCCGGCGCTCGCCGTTCGGCATCTCCGGGACCGAGGGCCGTTCCCCCGCGCCCCGCGCCGTTCGGGCGATATCCCGCGCGAACGTCGCCGCCAGGGCCTCCTTCAGGCCCTCGGGCTGGGAGGCGAGCTGCGGGAACCGCCGCGCCGCGTCCAGGGCCTGGGCGGGCGTCGCCTGCCAGCCCATCTCCGCCCGCAGCGCCGCGATCGCCGAGGGCGCGATCGATTGGATCGCCCCCTCCCAGTCGGCCCGCGAGCGCGCTTCCGCGCGCTCCTGGGCGAACGGCCGCAGCGTCGCCCGCAGCTCCGCGAGCTCCCGCGCGAGCCGAAGCTCGCCCGGCGAGTCGTAGCCCGCCCGCTCGTAGTCCGCGCGCTCGTCGTCGGGCGATCCGTCGTCATATTCGTCCGGATCGCCCTGGGGGGCGAGGCCCAGCATCGCCTCGACCGTCGTCCCGTGCGTGGCCGCCGTCTCCTGCGCCAGCCAGCGCAGGGTCTGCGGCGCCGTCGCGGGGTCGCTCAGCCCCGTGTTGAGGTCCGAGAAGAACCGCGCCATCGGGTAGCTCTCGACGATCTCCGCCGGAAGGTACTCCGGCGCGTCCTCTGCGTAGGGACCGTCCTCGCTCGGCTCGAGGTCGGCATCGGCTACCGGCCCCTCGCCGTCGGGATCGTCCCCGTCCTCGGTCGTGTCGTGGTCGTCCCACTCGCCCGTCGCGGCCTCGTAGGCAGCGTCGGCGGCGGCTTCGACGTCGAACTCCCCGTCGACCGACGCGGGGTCGTTCGAGGAGGAGTCTTCGATGGACGCGGCGCCCCCGCCCGCGCCGTCGTCCGGGGCGAGCGCGCGAAACGCGGCGATCTGAAGGATGGTTCTCATGGTTTTTTATCCTCGCGGCCCTTAGGCGGCGGAAATCGTCGCCCCCTGCGGGGGCATCGGCGGCGTCGCGGGCGCGCCCGGTATCGGCGCTTGGGGCATCGGCGCGCCCGGCGCAGACGGGACGTTCGGCGCGCCCGGCCCGGTCGGTCCGGCGGGGGCGGGCGGGGCCTGCATCCACGACCGGGGGTCCTCCTCCCCGATCGCCCGAAGGGTCTCCTCCGTGAACCGCTCCACGCTCACCGTCGCTCCCACGAGCGGCTGCAGGGCCTGGAGCTGGCCCAGCCGCTGCGCCCCCTCGCGCTGCGCGTCGGAATACTGGAGGCTGCCCTCGCGGATCAGGGTGCGGCTCGGCTCCTCCAGGAATCCCGCCAGTGCGGAATCGGGCTGCTTCGGGTCGTTGATCGGCACGTTCGTCCCGAAGACGTCCAGCGTCATCGGGTCCGTGTCCCCGAGGGCCGCCGCGTCGAGCACCGCGATCACCGTCCGCACCGCGAACTTGTCCGTCTGCTTGTCCGACCAGCCGCTCTGGCGCGCGCTCTTGGCTTGGATCTCGTTCACCTCCGTCGCCGTGATGTCGCCGTCCGGGCGGCTCGCGCGGTCGTACTCGTTCGTCCCGCTCGCCTCGTTGAACTCCGCCTGGAGGTACTGCAGGTAGCCCATCGCGCTCCCCGAGATCTCCTCCGCCGGGATGCGCGTGAGCGGGACCTGCCCCGCCGCCAGGGGCTTGATCGAGCGCACCACCCCCGACTTCCCCGCCTGCACCTGGGCGAAGTCCGTCGGGTCGATAAAGGTGCTGTCCCACACGTCCACCGGACGCGCCCGGGCGCAGGCCCGAAGGTGCGCCTCGATCTCGTTGAGCGCCTCCTGCGTCGGCATCTGCATCGGGATGCGCCCCACCGGGCGGAAGATCCCCGGCGCGAGCAGGTGCTCGTAGAACGCCACCGGCAGCCGCGTCGCCCACGGCGAGCGCTCCCGCACGATCGGATCGTTCGTCATCCGCTGCGGGATCACGCACCGCGTCGCGTCCCAGCGCCCGTGCCCGAGGTCGTAGTACTCGAAGATCCGCACCGTCCGCAGCCGGTGGCCCGGCTCCGCCTGGTCGTGCTCGACGTACGCCTCCATCCGTTCGCCGAAGAGCGCGACCGCCCGGTTCAGCGGCAGCGTCTGCACGAAGCAGACGTAGCCCGCCCGGCCCATCGACGGGTGGTGCGGGTCCCAGAGGGTGTGCAACGTGGGCGAGTGGCGCACCGACGTGCGCATCCGGCCCGTCGCGGGATTCCGCTCGAACCCGATCTGTAGCACGCCCACCCCCAGGCCGTTGCCCTCCATGAACGCCTGCGCCCGCGCCGTGTCCCAGTCGCCCTCCTCCGCCCGAAGGTGCCAGTACTGCCGCCGCACCTCCGCCGTGTACTTGTCCACCTGCGGGAACATCGGGTCGCCCGGCGAGTACATGTTGCGCGCGAGGTCCACGAACGACGTGGTGAGGATGCGCCGCGACTGCCCCACCGCGAGGTGGCGGACGTGCCGCAGGGGAAAGTCGGGAAAGTCGCCGCCCGCGTCCAGGCCACCGCCGTCCTCCTCGTCCCAGCGCTCGCCGAAGGCGTAGCGCTGCTGGCGGTTGAGAGAGGCGTAGTACTCGGGCACGTACGCCTCGCGCAGGGCCTCGTGGATCTCTTCGACGGGGGTCAGCATCAGTGGAAAAGCCTGGGTAGGTCGGGCCGCAGCTCCAGGGGAACCGAGGACTTGGTCTTGAGGCGCACCGCCCCGCTGCGAACCTCGTCGGCGCGCCCTTCGATCCAGCGCTTGTTCTCGTGCGCGCTCGCCAGATCGACCGCCGACATGCGCTCCGTCCCGCACACCGTCAGGCCGAAGCCGCCCGGCGCCGTGCGCCGGCTCCGCGCCCCGCAAAGCGGACAGTCCGTCCGCGCGGCCTCCTGCACCACGCCCACGAGGTCGTCCCAGCGGTGGCCGCACGCGCAGACGCGCTCGACGAGGGGCATCAGGCGTCGTCCTTCAGCGCGAAGTCGTTCAGGTCCGCGCTGAACCGCCACTCGTTGGCCTTCCGCTCCGCCGCCAGGGGCCGCAGCCGGTCCATCTCCGCGTGGATCTCCGCGCCGCGCGTTCGGGCGTCCGTCCGCGCCGCCTCCGCCGCCTCGCGCAGCGTGGGGTCGTTCGCGTCGCGGCCCGCGTCGAGCCGCTTCCCCGCCGTCGCGTTCTCCCGGATCGCCGCCGCGAGGCTCGATTCGAGCTGCAGCAGACGCGTGCGCGCCTCCTCGCGGGCGTAGGCGCCCGGCTCCTCGCGCACCACGACCAGCCGCATCGGCGCGCCGTCCGCGTCCGGAGCCTCCTCGACCCCCACCGTCCACACGTCGCCCGTCGGCGTCTTCAGCTGCGTCGGCGCGCTCGCGTAGGCGCTCTGGAGCAGGGGCGAGAGCCGCGCCAGCGCCGTCATCAGGAGCAGGTGGCCGTAGGGCGGCAGGCCGCTCGCGGCGTCGGTGGCGGCGAGCCGCCCCGCCTTCCGGAGCGCCGCCGCCGCCCGCGCGGGATCGTCGTTCGGACCGATGCCCAGCGCGATCTGAAGCCGCGCGACCCGCGCCTGAAGGGCTTCGACCTGGGCCTTCCAGCCCTTCACCCGCTCCTCGACGTTCTGCCCGTCCGGAGCCTCCAGAACGTCGTACAACTCGCGCATCTTCGCCGTGGTCGCCGCGTCGCGCTCCCGAAGCTGGGCGTTGTCCCGCTGCAGGATCGCGAACTGCCCCTCGTACATCTGGAGGGCGTTCTGCGCCGCGATCGCCGCCGAGACGGCGTCCGACTCCCGCACCACCGTCGGGCGGACGGCCTCGCCCGCGCTCTGCGGATTCTCGCCCGCGCCGGGCGCGCTAGGGGGGGTTGAGGGCGACGAGTCGCTCGTGGTATTCGAGGCTTCCGGGTTGGGGTCTCTTTTCTCTTTCAAGCTCGTTCCCTCTGAAGAGGCGGAGAAGGATCATCGCGATCGACACGGCGTCCACCTCGTCGTCCGGCGTCGTCCCGTCCCCTCGGAAGTCTAAACAAAGCCCGATAAAGGCTTCGTTCCAAGGGCTACGAACAAGACGGATCGGGCGCAGATAGCCGCGCGACGCCCACGCGCTCGCCTTCTGCAGCTTGTCCGCCGTCCCCTCCTCGACCGGATACAGCGGGACGTGCGCCACCAGCTCGTTCGTCGCGAGGTCCTGCACCATCGGCAGCCCCATGCCCTTCTTCGCGAATCCCACGAGGTAGGTCGCCCGCCGCGAGAACAGGTTCGCCGTCGCCTCCGCCTCGATAAGGTCGAGGTCCTTCCGCATCACCTGCACGAGACCGTCCTCGACGCACACCGAAAGCGGCTCGCCCCACGCGTCCTTCTCGTAGGGCCGCCCGCCCTCCCAGCGCCCGTCGCGCGTCTCGGGCCAGGTGCGTCGCCACCCCGTCACGTCGGCGATCACGAGGGAGTTGTCCGCGTCCACCCCCACGAGGGCGGTCGCCGTCCGGTCGTTCGTCTGCTTCACCGAGCTCGCCGGGTCGATCGCCCGCATCCAGAGGTCCAGCGCGGGCCGCTTGTCCACGATCTCGAACATCTCGCGCCGGAACAAGGCCCCTTCCTTGTCGCGCGGCGACTGTTGGAACTGCGCCGCGAACACGCTGGGGTTCTTCCGCCGCTGCGCGTCGACGAACGCCTGCGAGCGGATGGGCGAGAGCAGCTCCCCCACCTCGCGCCACGCCCGCGTCGGGTCGTCCCCGCCGTCGTCCGCCACCATGGGAAAGCGCAGGTACTCCCACTCGCCCGTCGCGAGCAGCCGCCCCGCGAGGTCGTTCTTGTGGTAGCGGTGGAACATGCACACGACGTCCGTCCGGTCGTTCAGGCGCGGGGCCGCCAGCTCGTCCCACCAGCGCCACACCCCGCCGTTGATCGCCTCCGAGAAGGCGTCGTCGGGCGAGGCGTAGGGGTCGTCCACGAGCAGCACGTCCACGCCGTTGCCGGTGAATCCCGAGTTCAGGCCGTACGCCGCGATCGACGGCTGTGCGTCGTTGAGCCCCAGGCGGGCGGCGGTGCTGTACTCCTCCGCCGCGCAGGGCCGCGCGATCCGCCCGTCCGCGTGCGGGAAGATGCGCCGGTGCTCGGCGCTCCAAAGCGCGTTGCGCGACGAGCGCGCGAGCCGGGTCGCGTGGGTGATGTTGTACGCGGTGATGCCGATCCGCAGGAGAGGGTTCTGCCCCAGCTTCTGCGCGGGCATCCGTTTCGTCAGGAGGATCGACTTCCCCACCTGCGGCGGCGCCCCCACGATGTACCGCTTTCCGAGCCCCTGGCCGAGCAGGTCGAGCTTGGGACACAGCGCCTCGCGCTGCCAGCGGTGGAGGGTCAGGCTCGTCGTCGCCTCGACGTACGCCGCCAGCTCCCGCCGCGCGGCCCCCGCCAGGACCTCCTCAGGCGTCGGACGCGCCACCCAGCCTCTCCGCCCACCGCCGCAGGGCCGCGAACTCCGCGTCGTCCAGGCTGTCCATCGCCTCCGCCCGCGCGACCGCCTCCGCCTGGGCCTGCCTCTGGGCCTCCCCTTCCGCCTTCTCCGGGCGCGTCGCCAGCGCGCAGCCCAACAGGCACCGGTACGCCGCCGTGATCTCCCGGATCGTCGCCGGTCTCGTCCCGACCACGCTCCCGTTCCGGTCGCGGATAGGCTCCTCGAACGTGCCGTCCAGGATCCGCCGCATCAGGCCCGTCGCCTCCTCCACCGTCCGCAGGACCTCGTCCCGCAGTTCGGCGGGCGCCCGCCCCCCGGCGCTCTCGTCCAGCCATCCGGACGCTTTCTTCCGGCGCGCGGGTCGGGTCTTCTTCTCGGGAGTAAGGTCGGCCATAGGAGTCGAAAGCCCCCAAAGCGGAAGCCCTCCCTTTCCAAACATCCCTCCCCCGCCGCCGTTATCCCGAACGCTTTCCCCTACGCCACGAACACACCGCCACTCGCTTGTCCTGTTAGAACCCTATCCTCCGGGAGCCGCCTACCGCCATCTCCCGAGCGCCGCCCCACCAAGCTCCCGGAGGATAGGGTTTACGGACGTTCCCGAAAGTCGATGGCAACACGCCCGATCGGATACGCTGACCGCGCAACGCCCTCAGGAGTAGCCGATGCCCAACCCCGATCGACCGGCGAAAGACGGACGCTGGACGATGCTCGTCGTGGTCCTCATCGAGGTCGGGGCCTTTTACGCGCTCGACGCCTCGGGCCTCTATCGTCCCCGGGGCTTCGCGAGCTTCGCCACCGCCATGATCGTCGTCTTCCTGAACGCGGGGTTCCGGTTCCCCTTCGTGCGACCCCAGCGGGGTCGCACGAAGGACCCTCGATCCGTGACGCCCGCCCACTCACCCGAACCCCTGAAACCCGAAGCACGCCGCGAGGCCGCCCCAGACCAGAACGCTGAGGGAGTCGTTGACCAGATCGCGCCCCGAGAACGTCACCGGCGTCGGCTCCCCGTCCGTCGGAACCCCGTTCACGGTGGGCGGCAAGGCGACCAAGGTCATCCATCCGGCCCTGACCAGCGCGTGGTGGACGAACACCAAGGCTCGGCAGAGGGCGACCAGACCGCACCCGACCATCCCCGCCGCCTCCAGCGTCTTCGGCATCGAAGGGTGGGACGCGAAAAAGCCCCGCCCCGGTCGCCCGGAACGGTCCGAAAAAGCCCCGCCCGTCGACCTAGCCCCCACGCGTGAAAAGCCTGCCTAGGCTAGGAACGGTCGAAGGCTACGGGAGCTGTGGCATGCGGTCGTCGCGGAACTTCGCGTCATCCAGTCCGCCCGGGCGCCCTAAAAGGGTGCGGCCCCTTATCCATCTTGACGACTCGCCGCGAGAAACCTGCGTAACGAGTTTCCCTTACGCGAAAGTATCGCCCCGCGTAGGTGGGACCTCGAACCCCTCACGTCATCGGCACGTCGGGCGGAACCTTCCCGTCGCAGATCCGGGGCGGACAAGGGACGTCGCTGGCGTTGCTCCAGGAGTCCCGCTTAAAGTCCTGCGTCGCATGGCCCTTCGAGTCGACGAGCGGCTCCGCGTGGTCCTGCCGCCGCGCGAGGGCGACCGACCCGTCCTTGCGCAGGACCAGGCTCCGCGCGTTCTGGAAGGCGCCCCGCTGGACCGGATCCTCCAGCATCCGGCGGCGCATCGCGTCGTCGTGCAGGCAGCAGCGCATCAGGATCGGGTTGGAATCCAGCTCGATCAGGGCCTTCCAGGTCTCGTAGCCCGAGTCGTAGTCCCAGAGCAGCCAGGCGCTCTTGTCCGAGATCGGAACGCCGCGGTCCGCAGGCGGCAGTCCGGCTCGCCCTTGGGGCCGGTCGAGCGGACACCGCAGGACGTCCGACTTCCGGCCATCCGGATCGGCGCGATGGCGGGCAGGCGGTACCCGCGCGGGAAGGACTGCGGATACTCGCCGTTCCACGCTTCGAGGTCGAGGTTGACCGCGATCCCCGCCTGCCGCAGGTTCGAGGCGCAACTCGTCTGCGCCGAACGCAGCTTCGCGGCCGCGAAGACGGGCACGAGGATGCCCACGAGGATCGCTACGACCGCGACGACCACCAGATCTCGACCAAGGACACGCCCCGGAGCGCCCGTCGGCGCGGCGTCCCAGACCACTTCCGCGTCTTCGACATCGTAAGGAAGAACGCGATCCCCCTCGCGCGTTGCGGCCCTTTCGAAAAAGGCCGTCAACTTCGCTCGCCCCGGTCAAGCCGTCGCGTCGTCGGGCGAAGGCCGGGGCGAAGGGTTCCGAAGCCGTCGAACGAGCCGCGTCCGCTCGCCGACGCGGCGAAGCTCCGCCTCCAGCCGAAGGCGCTCCGCCTCCAGCCGGCGCGCGGTCTCCGTCAGCTCGCGGTCCGCCGCGCGCGCCTCTTCGTAGGGGTCCACGCCGCAAAGACGACGTGAGGAGAAGCCGAGTTACGCGTTAGAACGGCTCCTGCCGACGAAGAGTAGCCCTTATCCACCGCACCCGCCCGCGAAGCCTAAAGGGAAAAAAAGCCCGCGCTTTTCAACGACGACGGAAGCCGAGTCCCCGATGGGTGTATCCCACTCGATCGGGCGGGCCTATTTTCCATTCGCCTGAAACGAGGCTCCAAGGCGTGGAGGAAGGATCCTGTCGTGGAAAAACACGACTCTCCAAACGCCGGAAATCCACCATCCTCAAGGTTAAGGGGCCGCGTGAAGACGCCTCCGGCCGAGTTCGACGTCCGTCCGAACGCGACGCCGAGGCCCCCCACCCATCGCGGTCCCGAAAGCTCTCCCGATGGTGGACGCCAGACCAAAAAGACGGTAGCGCCGGGAGTCTGCCGTACGAGAAACAACCGGCATCGCCGAGCGCCCCCGAACGGCGACACTAAGGGAGAGCCTCTGGCGCGCGGGCACCGCGTTCCCGGTGATCGCGGCCCGCTCGCCGTGGCCGAAGGGAGAGGGGCTCGCCCCCTACTGCACCACGAACGGCTGGCGCAGCGCCTTGAGGAGCGTCTCGGCCTCCTGGAACGCCTCGCTGAACGTGACCACGGACATCGTGCCCTCCGGGCCCTCGAACCGCTCGGTGATCAGGACGCAGCGGAAGTTCGTGCCGTCGCACCGCAGGGCGTAGTAGGGCCGCTCGATCCCGACCACCACGCGGGCCGGACCGTCCGGAGCGAAGTAGCCCGCGAGCGCCGCCTTCCGCCCCGGACGGTCCTCCGGGATCGTGAGGTTCCACAGGAGCATGTCGTCCAGCTCGCCCGGCTCGGCGGCGAAGGTGTGCTGCGCCTGCCGGTTGGCGTAGACGATCTGGCCCGGCGGGCGGCAGACGGCGAGCGCGAGGGGGATATGGTCGAGGGCCAGCAGGTGCCACGCCGCCCCGCGCATCGCCCGGAGGTCGCTCTGCGACTGGGCGAGGTCGCTCTGCGTCTGGCTGAGGTCCGTCTGCGCCCGCTGCTCGGCGCTTCGCAGGACGTCGTTCTCGGCGTGGAGCCCCCGCTCCCGCCGCACCGCCGCCTGGCGAAGGACCATGCCGACGATCTCGGTACGGCTGAGCGCGCCGACCTTGCCCCGGATGCGGACCCAGTAGCTCGCGACGGTCGACGTGGTCAGGCCCAGCGCCTGCGCGATCTGCTCGTCCGTGCGACCCTCCACCGCGAGATCAAGCACCTCCTGCTCGCGCGCGGAGAGAAGCTCGGTTCGGTACTCGTGTTGCTTGGGCAATTGCGACATGAATCGGACATCAATCGTACTCGCCTTTTGCCTCCAACACACGATTGGCTTAAACTTAGCGTACGTCACACAGACGTCAACGAAAACGCCACGACCGGCTTCTCTTCGCGTGGACGTCCTTTGAGAGCCGAAACCCGTCGTCCGTGAAAAGTCCGGTTGTCCGCCCGCGTCGAACCGGGGACGCTCTCGCCGGGGGCCGCGCCTTGATCGGACGCACGGGCGGCAAGGACGGCGCCTCGGGCCCCGGCCCGAGCGTGACGACCCGAAGCCACCGCCCCTACCGACCCGAGCGCGAGCAACGTATCGGTTCGAAAGTCGATGCGAAGAGACCGCGTCAAGCTCCCGACAACTTGCCGCGCCTTTGAAGCAGAGGGATCACGCGGTCTACGCCCCCGATGAGCGCGGTCACCGCCGGAATCAAAACCCCCGACCGCAATTTCGGTGTGGGACCGTAACCAACTCACGCCCGACGACGCAAGCAGGTAGGTTGCCCCGATCAGGACCGCCCCGGCTGGGATCGGATGCCGATCCGCCCATTTCAGGACACCGCTCACCGGACGATGTTAACACCAGTTAGCCTAGGACCGCCGCCATCGCGGGCGCCTTCTGCCCCTTCGGCGGCGCGAACGCTCCCGCTAGCCCGCCCGTCGCTCCGCCCCGCCCACGCAGGCGCGGTTCCGACCGCTCCGCTTGGCGTCGTAGAGCGCGGCGTCCGCGTCCTGCAGCAGGGCTTCCATCGAGCCCACCGCCGGGGTGAGCGTCGCCACCCCCACGCTCACCGTCGTCCGACCGTGGCCGAACACCGCGTCCGCGACCGCCTGGCGCATCCGCTCCGCCGCCTCGAGGGCCGCCTCGAGCCCCGTGCCCGGCAGCAGCACGACGAACTCCTCGCCGCCGTAGCGCGCGGCGACGTCGCCCTCCCGCGCCTCCCAGCTCAGCAGGCGGGCGACCAGCCGCAGGGCGGCGTCGCCCGCCTCGTGCCCGAACCGGTCGTTGACCGACTTGAAGTGGTCGACGTCCAGCATCACCGCCGAGAGAGGCTGCCCCGTCTCCGCCGCCGTCGCGAAGGCGGCCTCCGCGGCCTCGCCGAAAGCGCGCCGGTTCCGCAGGCCGGTAAGCGGGTCGGTACTCGCCAGATCCGAGAGCACCCGGTTCGCCTCCTCCAATCCCGCCCGCACCGCCAGCTCCTCGGTGACGTCCCGGAAGATCCAGACCTCGCCGACGTCGCCCGCGTAGCCCGCGAACTCCACGTCGCGCGCCGCCCCGTCCTTGCGTCGCAGGGGGTGCCGGGACGTCTGCGCGAACCCTTCGCGCCGCTCCGCCTCGTACGCCTCGCGCACGCTCCGCGCCCGCCCGCCGTACATCAGCCGGAACCAGGCGTCCAGGGTTCCGATCTCGTCGTCGCCGTAGCCCGTCAGCCGCGCGGCCGCCTCGTTGAGCCGCAGGCGCTCGCCCTCGACGTGGATCGCCGCCACCGGGATGCGGATCGAAAGGTCCCGCAGGCCGTCCATCGTCTCCCGCACCGCCGTGTCCTCCCGCCGCCGCGCGGCGACCTCGCGGGCGACGAGCCCGACGAGGACGGAGAACGCCAGCGCCATCGCGCCCGCCGCCGCCATCAGGGTGATCTCGAACGCCCGGATCGAGCGCAGCAGCTCCGTCTGGCAGTTCCGCAGGATCTCCTCCTCGTTCAGGCGCATCGCGCGCAGGCTTCGCAGGGCCCGCCGGAAGGGATCGGCGGTGGCGGGCGCGGAAGCCGAGCGCCGCGCGGCGCGCTCGTAGCGCCGCCAGGAGTCCTGCAGGCTGCGGACGCGGGCCCGGTGGACGGGGTTCGAGACGGTCAGGCGCTCCAGGCGGTCCAGCTCGGTACGCGCCTCGCGGAGGGCCGATTCGAGGGCGGCGTCGTGCGCCCGCTGGAGTCGGCCCTCGCGATCCTGCGCCTCCGTCTGCGCCGCGTAGAGCCGCGCCCCCGCGCGCTCGGTCTGGGTCAGCACGGCTTGGGCGTGCCGGACGAGATCGCCCCGCTCGTGCCGCCGCCCGCTCGTCCAGGCGGCGGCGGCGATCGTGCTGCCCATCACGAAGAACGTCACCCCCACGAGCAACATCGGAAGCGCGGCGGAGCGCGGCTCTTTAAGGGGGGTCGGGAGCGGCATGGACAAAGGCTTTTTCCGCAAACGACGCGCTCTGCCGGGCGGTCTCCCGTCCGAACCGGTGGGATTGCGGGGGCTTTCCCATCTCGCTAGAGGCCCAGCCGTTCCGCAAGAGCCCGCATCGCCCGGTGGGCTTGGCGACGGACTTCCGCGTCCGGATCTTCGAGGGCGGCGCGGACCGCGTCGACGTGCTCGGAGTCGCCCGTCGCGGCGAGGCACCGCAGGGCTTGGACGCGCACCCTCGGCCGCGCGTGGCGGGCGAGGATCGCCGCCCCGTCGCCCGCCCCCGCGACCTCGTGGCGGGCCGCCACCTTCAGGCACATCTCGGCGGGACGGTCGTGCGCGTCGGCGAGGCCCCGGACCACCGCCTCCGTGGCCGAGTCGTCCCAGACGTGCAGCAGCCCCCGCGCCCCCCAGGAGCGCACCCAGGAGTCCGCCCACGACGTTCGGTCGAAGGACGCGTCTCCCGGATTCCAAGGGTGGAGGGTTAGGCCGCGCAGCTCCTCGACGTACCGCTCGCGCGGCGCGCCGCCGAGCAGATCGACGCAGGCCGCGACGAACCGCTCCCGCCCGATCCGATGCGCCAGTTCGGCGATCGACGCCTGGATCCGCCCTCGCTCCTCCACCCCTCGATTCTGCCCCCTTACCGTTTGACTTCGTACGTGATGTCGAGCCCCTCGTGCTCGCCGACGCCGCAAAGCTCCCGCAGGGCGGCGAGGCAGGTCTCAAGCGCGTCGTCCGGGGCGACGGGCCAGCCGATCAGTTGCGGCGAGTCCGGTACCCGGCCGCCGCTCGCCAGGTAGTCCTTCATCGGCTCGATGCCCCGCGCCGCGAAGAGCGCCCGCGCCCGGAGCTCCCCTTCCCCGCCCGCCGGACGGAACATCATGTGGAGGCTCGGTTCCCCGTCCCACTTTCGCAGCTCGAAGCCTCCCCAGGCTCTCGAAGCGAGGGAGGGAGCCCCATCCGCCTTGAGAAAGTCCGGCCCAAAGTCGTTTCGGGGCCGGAACGAAAGGGTGGTCTGCCGCTTCTTCGAGGCGAGGAGCCTTTGGACGTAAGGGGCGACGCGCTCCGGGCCGCCGACCGAGTACGGCGTCGGATCCTTCACCCGCTCCGGGCGGCCCAGGCGGATCACGTTGCCCTCCTCGTCCACGACGCCCATCCGCCGGTAGCTCCGGGTGGTCGCGCGCGGCTTCCGCGTGCGCAACCAGACGAACGTCGCGACGCCCCCAACCCCCAGCAACACGAACGACCACCGCGCCATCCCTGTATTCTCCGCCAACTCGTTGCTTTCCGATCCCGGAGGGGGCACACCGATTCGAAGTGCCGCCGGTCGACCTCGATCCCGGCTTCCTCCCATGGCGCGCGACTTGTTGGCGGAGTTCCGCCTTCGCCCCCGGACCCGAGGGCGGACGCCCACGAGGCCGGTTCAGGCGGCGATCTCGCCGACGACGCCGATCTCGACGCCGACCGCGCGGGCGTAGGCGACGGTCGTCTCGTCCAGAAAGTCGGTCGGTGCGTTTCTCACGTTCGATCCCTTCGCTCGCGGAAGCCTCACCCCATCCTGCTGCGGGCGGTCTCCAAAACCTGCCTCGGAGCCTTGTTCGTTTCCTTTTTGCAGACCGAAAGAGCGGTGAGGAGTTCTTGCCCGTTCACCTCTCGGACGCGGGGAAAACAGGCATCGGCCTTGGCCCCTTCCCGCGTCCGTCACCATCATAAGCCCGTCTCCGTAGCTTTCCACCCGGTAGGCGATGCCCGAATCGAGGCTGTAACGGTGCGTGGCGAAACGGAGGCGCCTGTAGTCCACGGTGGGTAGGGCCTTCGTCTCGTTGGTGATCGTCTCCGGGTCGAAAGCCCTTCACCGCCTTACCACCATACACGGTGTAAGCTCTATCGCTCCGGTCGATTCTTCGACGGTCGTTCCTTAGAAGGGGCGCGCGTCGAAGGAGGTGGCGACAGGGCCGCGCGATCCGGCGGGAAGCGGGTCGGGATTCGCGTTCCTACTGGATGACCGCTCGGCGCTTCCCCTGGATTCGACGCGGGACGAAACGCCGACTACCGGGTTTTGGGCATAAAGCCTCCCGACGTCCTCCGTTGGATGTACTCTCTTGCGGTCGGTTGCGGTTGCGCCGCCGCTCCTGTCCCTTGCGGAGAGATCCCCCCGAGCCGCGCCGAGAGATCGGAACCACGCGGCCGGGATTCGCTTTAGGTCGCTCGGCCCCACTCCCGCAGAACGCCCGGCGGCATCCGGAAAAGACTCGCCTCGTCCAGCGTCTCGAGGGGCCGGGGCGGCTCGACGCCGACCGGACGAACGTCGTAGCCCGGCCCCCGGGCGTAGTCGTCGTGCATCAGGCCGAAGACCCGCACCGTCGGCGTGCCGAGCACGGCCCGCACGAGCCCCGTCCAGGTCGCGAGCTCGCCGTGCGACGCCCGGAGGCGGTCCGCCTCGGCGCGCTCGCCGTTGGCCGCGGCGTCGGACTTCTGCCGCGCCCAGCGCGCGATCTTCGTCTCGCTCCAGCCCTGCTTGCGGAGCCCTTGGAGATCCGCCGGACCGTACGGCGGTCCCCCGGAAAACGCCCCGGAGCCGACGGCGGTGCAACAGTCGCAGCGGCCCGAGCGGAGGACGAGGTAGCGCCGCCCCGGCGGAAGCTCGGGCGGCCCTACGCCGTCCTCGAACCGGAAGCCGAGCGGCGCGAACGTCGAACGCACGGCGTCCCGATCGGCGTCGGCGTTGATCGAGGCGGTGAGGTGGGTGCACATGGGGGACGTGCGAACGCGCAAGGATGTCCGCAGGCCGATCGCGACGAGACAAGGGATGGAGCTCGGTGTAAGGAAGGATTCGAACCTTCGCCTCCCGGTCGCCCGGGCGCTCGACCACTGAGCCACTTCCTGCTTTGGTTTAGGATAACCGAACCCGTTCGGCCCCGCCGCGATCCGCCTTCCGGCCCGAAGCCGGGGTAGGACGAGGAAAAGCGTACTCGACCCCGGCGACCGGAAAGGCCGAAAGCCCCAGCGACGGGCGCACGGCTTAGCATCGAGGACTCTTAACAGCGACCGAGCGCGCCCGCGATCCCGAACGGGGGCGTCCCGGCCGCAGGGCTCCGACTTCTCGGCGCGACCGGGGGGTGGATCTCTCCTTAGGGAGACGAACGCGACGGCGCAGGAGCCATCGACCTTAGTTCCACTACGAGCCCCTTCCCACCGCGTTCGCGTCGCCCGACCCTCGTTGAGCGTCTTCTCAACAAGAGCCGTGTGGGCGGCCCGTCCTAGTCTTGGTCCGCCTCCGGGCGGGCTTTCTGAGAGCCCACCAGAGGCTCGGTGAACGTGGCTGGCCCGGCGCAGAAGCCGCGACGGGTCTTTTTTCCGCCTTTGGCGAGAATTTTCCGCCCGCCCAAAAGGGTTTATCGAGCGTCGGCGCTCGCCCACCGGCCTTGGTGGACTTTGGTGGACTTTCCGCGGCCTCAGAGGGATTTCCAGGTTCAACTGGTGGACTGGTGGACTTTCCCCCGGTCTTCACACCTCTCCTCGCCGGCGCTCAGGCGGGAGCTATATAGGACAAAGTCCACCAGTCCACCAGTTGAACCTAGCCGAACCCCCTTTTGGTGGACTTTCTTCTGAAAGTCCACCAGAAAAAGATGGGGAAAACCCTGCTTTTCGGCTTATCGAAACAAACCGTCAGGTCGATCCCGGCGAGGGGCTTTTCGCCGGGATCCTGCCCCCGCGTCGGGAACGCCGCCGGGATAACGGGCGGGGTCGCGGATTGTTGGTATCCCCGATATGCCCACGGCGCCTCCCCTCGGCTGCGACCTCTCGCACCACAACCCAAGCGTCGATTTCGGCACGCTCAAGGGCGGCGGGGTCGAGTTCGTCGGGCTCAAGGCGACCGAGGGGATCGGCTTCGTCGACCCTACCTTCGCCGACCGGCGCGCCCGGGCCGCCCTCGTGGGCTTCCACCGCGTCCTGCTCTACCACTTCGTCCGGCCCCAGGCCGACGCGAAGCTCCAGGCCCTCCACTTCGCGCGGGTCGTCGGGAGGCTCGCCCCCCACGAGCGGCTCGTGCTCGACGTGGAGGGACCGGGCTGGGAAGACCTCGACGAGCCGGCGGCGCTCGTCGCCGAGATCGTGTTCCACCTGAAGACGGCCCTCGGCCTGCGGGCGGCGGACGTGATGCTCTACCTGTCGCCCCGGTGGGCGCGGGGCGCGTTCGGCGCCGCGCTCGGGTCGCTGACCTTCATGCCCCTGTGGGCGGCGCGCTACGGCGCGGCGCCCGGCGACGTGTCGCCGTGGCCCCAGGCGACGGTGTGGCAGTTCACCCAGGAAGGCCGGGTCCCCGGCGCGTCCGGCCCCGTGGACCTCGACCGCTGGCTCGGCGCGGAGGCGTGGGCGTAGGATGACCGACGCCGCCCTGACCGCCCTCCTCGTCGCCGCGACGAACGCCCTCACCGGCGTCGGGACGTGGTACGCCACGCGCGTGTCGCTCGCCAAGGTGCGCTCCGACGAGGCCCAGCGGCTCGTCGAGATGCTGATGGCCGAGCGCCGCGAGCGCGAGGCGGAGATCCGCAAGTTGCGGGCCGACATCAGCGCCCTGCAGGCCGAGCGGGAGGTCGAGGTGGACCGCGCTCACGAGCTTTTCGAGCTGGACCGGCGTATCCGTCACGACAGCGCGACCCTCGTGCGCAATCTCCTCTCGCGCGCCCACGAGCACGGCTTGGCGTGGCCCGACCTCGTCGAGCGCAGCCGCGAGCTGGAACTCCTGCGCGAGCGGCGGCGCGGCGCGGGCGCCCTTCGGTCCCCGTCCCCGGAGGAGGCTCGGTGAGGGCGCTGCTCAGCCATTTTCAGGTGACGCCCAAGAACGCGGTCGCCTTTCTGCTCGCCTTCGCCGTCTACGTTCAGAACCTCGGCCACCTTCCCGAGACGCCGCGCCAGTGGGGCGTCGCCGTCGCGGGCTTTCTCCTTTCCACCCTGGTTCCGGCGCGCGACCCCGACGCGAACCGGAACCCGGCCCTCGCCGCTTCCCCTCTTCCCTCCGCCGGGGCTTCGCCGGCGGCGGAATCCCCCCGAACCGTCGATCCAAAGCCATGAACCACCCCGATCGTTTCGTCAACGGGAGGCCGCGCTGATGGACGGCGCTCCCCCGATCCTCGACCTGAAGGAGTTTGCGACGGCCCTGCCCGCGCGGCTCTCGAAGGACGAGCGGCGCGTGCGCCTGTTCCTCGCCGACCTGCCGACGGTCGCCCTGCGCCTCGCGACGACCCAGCCCGACCGGGTGAACGCCTTCCTCCAGGGCGCGGGCGACGTGGCCCAAGCCTACGTCAAGGGACTGAACCCCTCGAAGTGGAGCCTCGCCAGCCTCCTCGGTCGCGACCCGCTCCACGACGCCCGCGAGACCGCCCGCCGCTTCGCCCGCACCTGGAACATGTCCGCCGTCCTGATCGACGAGCTGGGCTGACGCCCCCGCCTCACCCGAGACGTCGACCCCCTCAACGATGCAGGGGGGAAGACCGCCTAAAAACGGTACGCCTGCGCTTCCTCCTCGTTTTGCTTGCGCTCGATGTACTCGAACGGGCTCTCCCAAAACATCATCGGCGCGCAAAGAAGCGCCAAGCCGACGAACCCCACCGCAACGAGCCCTTGCCCCATCGCCGTTGCCGCACCCGCTCCAAGAACTCCAACCAAACCCACGCTCGAAGCGAGCCCTTTTGCGGCTCTCCACTCCATGCCTGAGCTTAGCTTATGAACTTTGTACAAGACGACACCATCGCCGCCGAGCTGGCCGCGAACACCTATTCCTCTACAAACTGGACGGCGACGAATGGCGGATGGGCGGCGGTCTCAGGCAACAAGCTCCGAATTACGGGAGCCGCAAACTCGCATGCGAGTCGGCTTCTCTACCGCTTTATCAGAACCTACCAAAACGTCCGCGCTGTAGCATCGTTCGACGCAGGTGACATTACGACAAACGGGAACGCCCGCATTCTAGTCGGCGGCGGCAACCCAGAGTCGATGTACTACCTACTAGAAGTCACGCCTGCCGGAGTGATGAGCATGTCCGTGATATCGCCGCAGTACGGAGACTACATCTCAGTCTCTACGGCTCCAACAGCCACCGTTAACGCTACCGACCCCTTCAGGCTGGAGGTCTTAAAGATGGGTTCCTTTCCCCCGTCTTTAACTCTCAACGTCTACAATGCGGCAGCCGGGGAGATCGGTAGTGGCGCAGTTCTTGCGGGCACGGTGTCACTTGATACGAATAGTAGCTACTGCCGTCCCGAATACCTACAGGGTTCGACCTATATTGGCTTGGTGCCTCCGGGATCGGCAGTGACGAAAACCTACGCAGGTCTCATTCTCTACGACGACCAAGATCCACAAGCACCTTTTCTTAGTATTACACAAAACGACGCAAACCAAGTCTCGTTCACTTCCCTTTTCGGTCGTAGCGGACTCCACGCCTCAGCGACGGTGCAGTATCGGCTTCACCGGTCTATCGGCACTTCCGATTTCGCAGCCTCCGGAACAACCGCCCTCGGTGTTCATCAATCCAGCGCGATCCTCACCGATACGACTGGAGGGGTAAATACTGCTTACGCTTACAAGGTGGGAATGTATGACGGAACGACAGAGGTCTATTCCGCCCCGGTGTTTGTAATCGCTAAACGGAGTGGCACCACCATTTTGACCCTGGGTCACTCCTATGTGCAGGGCACAGGAGCGAGTTCCGCTCCCGGCACCGAGTGGGTAAGTCGGATGCAAACGATTCTCGCAGGCGGCTTTCTCGGTAACGCGGCCCGAACCGTCAACGTTGTCAATCGCGGCATTGGAGGTACAACAATTAATAACTGGATGAGCGGTCGTTTCCTCCTCTTCCCAGCTATCCAAGCAGGCATCGCAGGCGGTTGCCGACACGTCGCGATCCAGTTGCAGACGAACGATGGAGACGTAACTGATGCTCTTTTATGGCCACGCTATAAGACGACTACTGACCGGCTCAAGACATTCGCTCAGTTCCTAAAGATCGTATGCGTACCGGCACCCGGCACCATAGCGGGAAATTTGCCCCTAGCGCGGGCTCGGTCCATGTGGCAACTCATCAAAGCCAACGTGCATGACGGACAACGAGTCTTCTGCGTGGGCGAAAGCCTTATCGAGACGTTTGCCGCCAATTCTGGCCCATCGGGTCAAACAAACCCCACGCCAAAGTACACGGCGGGCGTTAATAACCCTTCGGCTACGTCGTACTTTGCAGCAGACAATCTCCATCCCAACGATTACGGGATGGACCTGATTGGAAGCGTGGCGGCTGAGGGAATCATCAACGCGGATCTCGCACCAACGGGCAACATATCCGTGGTCCCCGCCGACGTTCGCCGAGGAACGGCTCTAGGTAATGGCCAAATGGGCTCCCTTGACATCCCCCTGCCTGGTCAAGTCGCAAGTGGCGTCGCTGTAGATGGGACAATAGGTACTCGCACTGATGCCCTAGGATCTAACGTTTTGGTGGCTAATCGCCCCTTTGGAGATCCGGCAAGCCCTGTCACACCAACCGCCGTTGCGAACAATAGTTATCCACTGCTCTCTCCCAACGTCGTGCTTTTCGGGGTCGACCTAGGGAATGGTACGAAGGGGAACGTCGGTCTGCCACTTGAGGACACGGTGACGGAAAACACGTCCTACGGTCCCGCGACGGCGCTCAAACAGGGGCGATACCGTCTGCCCGATCGAAAGTGGTACCTGAGCGATGGACCGGGCTTCGGTCCTCTCGGAAACCTCGTCGCGGGGGACGCGATCGCCCCCGATACGGCGGCGATCCTCACCGGCTACAGCCTTCGCAAAAACGGCATCACATCGCCCGGCCGGTACGTGCCGCCCACGAAGTCCTCGTATCTCGCTTCCGGTTCGGGATACGGCGTGGACGGGGCGGAATCCGGCACCGCGACGAGCGGAACGGGAACGCCTACGGCGTTCGTTCCCAATCGGAGACGACGAAACATGATCTATAACCAACCCAGTTCGACCCTCGCCTCGGTCGCGATCGATGGCACGACGCCCGTGAAGCTGTTCGCCTTCCGCGAGGGGGAGGGGGGATGGGGGTGCGCCAACAACACGGGGCAGACGGTCTACTTCCTCGAGTGCCGGCCCGGCGAGACCGTCAGCGCCGCGACCGTCCGGGCGGCGGGGCGAAAGGTCGCCGACGGCGACGGGGCCGAGGGCGGCTCCCGACGGGGCGACGTCTACGCCCTCCTCGCCTCGGCGGGCAACGCGATCCTCTATCCGCAGCAGTACTCGCAGGCCCTCTGAACACTTCCGTGTAGAGAGAAAGCTCGACTCTGAGGAAGAGCCAAGAACGCTACACTCTCCACGGCTCGGCGTTAGATCGAGCGTGAAACCGAGGACTCGGCCCCGTACGCCAAACGACGGGGCCATTTTTGCGCCCGCCATCCGAAAAAGCGCCCGGAACCTCTGCTTCGACGGCGCCGGGCAAGCCACTTCCAACCGAGCCTCGAATCGGACTCCCGGAAAGTCCGTTTCCAGGACCGACTCCATCGTACATCCGCTTTCCGATTCCAGCTAGACCTCCTTTTTACGCACGTAGAAAGGGGTCCGCGTTTCGGGGCCGCCGCACGATAGGGACGTGGACTCGCCGGCTTCCATCGCGGTCGTCGCCTAGGACTCTCGCCGATCTGACGCGGAGCGCGGACCGGCGCGAGCGGCACCTCCCCCTCTGGCCGAAGCGGCGGCGCGTCGAGCGGGCGATCGCGATGGGCGAGCGCCTGGAACCGCCCGTCGTCGCCGATCCCCCAGGTGCGGCTCGGACGCGGCTCGCCCCCGACTGGCTCCGGCCGCGCGCCCCGACCCGGTTCGACGCGCCGTAGGCTTTCGGGAGATCGCTCCGGGAGACGTCGGCGGCAAAGGGGGCAAGACTCTTGATTACGTGAAAACGAGGACGCGAGCCGCAGGAAAAGTGCACGATAATGACTATTCCTTTCTTTAGACGCCATGTCCATCCTCCGCTCCGTCTCGCTCCTCGCCCTTCTCGGGACCGTCGCCGCCGCCGACGCCGCCGTCCGCTACACCTTCGACTTCTCCTTCATCTTCACGAACAAGGTCACGGTGACGACCGCCACCTTCCTCGCCGCCGCCCAGAGCTTCGGCCCGACGCAGGTCGACTCGGCGGACATCTTCATCTCCGACTTCGACGGCATCCGGTTCGACCCGCAGGGCGGCGGACGCGACCTCGTCCACGTCGACTACAGCATCCTCGGCGTCTTCCCCGACTCCCTCGACGAGACGTTCGACGACGGCGCCTTCCTGAACTACGGCTCCTACACCAGCGCGTCCGGACTCTCGACCCTCACCGTCTCGAACGTCGCCTCCGCCGTCCCCGGCCCCATGGCCGCCCTCCCCTTCGCCCTCATCGCGCTCAAGCGTCGCCGAGCCTGAGCCCGAAAGGCGCGAAGTGGATGCAGAACCGCTGGAACGGGCGCCCGTTCCGATCGAACCACCGGAAGAACGAGACGCCCATGTTCATCGCGTTCTTCGGTCAACGCCGATCCGACCAGCGCGCGGATGATTGTCTAGAAATCCAGCTTGAGTGCTTCTTGCTTGGTCCCGATCCAGAACCAAGTGTAGATTCCGTCTTCGTAGAGGCAAAACGCGCGGTGCCCTCGGCCTACGTAAACTTCCCAGATGGGCTCCTTTTGCCCCTTCATTTTCTTAAAATCTAGGCTTTGGGCCGTCGTATCGACAAGCCATAAGGCATGTTTCTCTTTGGCAAGCGCTTGAACCTCAGCCGGTAGAGCGTTGAAGCATTCCCAGAACTCAGGACTGCATTCAGAAGCTTCCGGACTAACAGAAGCCATTTACTTAGGAAACGGAGTGGTTCGACCCTCTTCCCGGGCCTGTCGGGCACGAGCGGCCATCCCATCGAGCTTCGCGCTGACTCTACGCAACGCGGCGTCGAACTCAGACTTTGTGATCGGGTCCTCAACATCGTCTCTTCGGGTGTTATCAGCGGCTTCGGTGGCTTCGAACATCGGCTTGATACTCCTGTCGACGACGGCTTTAGATGGGCTAAGGGTCGTTCGCCCGTTCGCGTCCAAAGGTACGGTGTTCTTCATTCCGAACTCCGTCTTGAACTCACTCAGTACTTTGCTCATTCTCTTCTCCTTCGGAGCGCTCCTGTTCACTCGCGACCAGCCTAAGGCTCTGCTTTAGCTGACCGCCCAGGTGGACGTCGAAGTAGTAGTGCCCTTGCGAGGGCAAGACGACTTGGTTCAACGAAACCCGGATCGCGTGGGTCGCAGCCGAGCCTTTTTTCGGCGCGGGAGCGTCGATCCCTGAGATCGGGAAGTCGTTCGACGCCAGTGGCGTTTCGACGCCGCGAGCCCGTATTTCGATCGTTAGGCCGGGGTCTGGCTCTCCGTGGTCGGCATCGATCACGACGATAAGCTTGCTGTCGGCTCCCAACGCGGCAGGAAACTCGTCTGCGGTCACCTGAGAGAAGCCGCCGCCCACGAAGAACTTCCCCGCATGGTCCACGTCGAAGTACTCGGCAAGGAAGACCGCTCTCAGCTCCACTCCACCATTCTACGCCGTCCCGCTACCGTCCGGTAGGTCACGGGCATCGACCTGCCTACGGGGTTTCAAGGGACGATTGCGGAGTTGTCGTCCCGAGTCAAAGGCGATCCAAGGCTCACCGAACGAGGCGTATCCCACGTGGGGGGATCATGACCAGAAAGCAAGGCCCCCGTCCCTCAAGGGAGGGGACGGGGCTGGGCCAACGGGAGGCGTCGGGCGCCTAGCCCGTCTTCTTGAGGAACCGGCCCGTCTTGGGGTCGCGGGCGGGCATCGTCTTCTTCAGGGCGCCCTTCGCGTGCGTCTTCGTCAGGGCGGGACTCGCCTTCTTCACGAAGCGTCCCGTCTTCGGGTCGCGCACGGGCGGGGTCTTCTTGACCGTCGGCTTCGCGTGGTCGGGGGGCGTGTGGACCGGAGGCGTCTTGGTCGGGGCTTGGGCGCCCGCCACCGCCGAGAGGGCGGCCAGGGTCGCAAGGGCGAGAAGGCTGTGGATCTTCATCGTTCGTTCTCCGGGCCGCGACGGCCCGAAAGATTCTACGGCGTCTCGGGCTCCGCGTATCGATTGCTTAGAGCAATCTAGTACCGAAAGCGAGAAGCGGACGAGGCTCCAAGGGCGTTCCGGCCCCCTCGGTGGGCCGTCCGGCCCAGACCGCCCCCGGCCCAGACCGCCCCCGTCCCGGCTCCGGATGGCGCGAGATCGGACCGTCCTAGGATCGTTTCGGGCGTACGGCTCGGCCCTTTCGGTATCGAACGCCTCAGGCAGAGGTCCGACGGCGCCGCCCTCCGCTTCCGCCGTTCTGTCGTACACTGAGGCGGTGCGGTGGCCGGGGTTCGACTCCCCGCAGGGTTGCCCGCAAGCGGGAGCGCTGAAACTCTGGGAGAGTCCCGCACGTCTTCGCGCCCATCCTCAATCTGCCTCGCGAAACCGCTCGCGCGCGAAACGTGGGGATCGGGTATAGTCTAAAGACGTCGCGGGATGGAGCAGTCTGGTAGCTCGTCGGGCTCATAACCCGGAGGTCGCAAGTTCAAATCTTGCTCCCGCACCCAATATCGGTCTTTCCTCGCAAAGGCCGGCCGAAGGCTCCCTGCCCTGCACTCGGGATCGGGGCTTTTTCATTGATGTGGCCCATCGCCGGAGCCCTTTCCCCACAGGCGGGACCTCGACCGAGGAATGGACAGGCTTCTAAGAGGAAAGTAGGGCAAAAGGGGCGATCGCCCGCCGATCTTTAGGGGCCGTTTAATCGTCCTACCCACTGATTTGCAAAAAGACGAGACGAGCCGACCCGACGAGAAGCCGTCTCGCCCCCCTTCCGAACCCGGACGCCACCCGCGCGAGGCCGCGCGGACCGCCGCCGTCGCCGACAACGCGCCCCTCACGCGCAAGGACGATCCCGCGATGCTGAGCGTCGCGCGTCAGGCCGCGGCCTTCTTCGGGACGCCGGTGGGCATGGTCTCCCTGTTGGAGCAAACCGAGGAGTGGGTGGTCGCCTGCGTCGGGGTGGCGATCGAGCGCGTCCCCCGCGCCGTCTCGTTCTGCGCCCACGCGGTCCTCGAGCCCGACATCCTGATCGTGGAGGACGCCTCGGTCGACGCGCGATTCGCGGACAATCCCCACGTCCTGGGCGAGCACCACCTGCGGTTCTACGCGGGCGCCCCCGTCTTCGACGCGGGCGGGCTCCCCCTGGGCGCGGTCTGCGTGTGCGACGCCGAGCCCCGCACGATCTCCACCTCCGGCCTCTTCGCCCTGCGTCGCTTCGCCGACGCGGCGGCGTCCGTGCTCGAGGCGCGGCTCATCCTCGCCGACGCCCAGTCGCGCTTCATGTCGCTCGGCGAGAAGCGCGCCGTCCGCGACCGCCTCGACGGCCTGCTTCTCGCCCTCGTCGAAGGCCACCCCCGGAGCGAGTAGACGGGCGAGCCATCCGGGCCAAAGCCGTCTCCTGCAGGACGAGGACGTCGCGGTCGACGGCTGGGGATAGTGTAGGGGGAATCGCTGTGGACGGCGACGTAAACTTTAGCTACAAAGAGTTCTCGACACGCCTGGAAGTCGGGGTTGGGGCTCCGACGCGCGCGTAAGGGTCGCGCCTCCCTTATGGAAGCGCGACCCCCGTGGGTTCCGGCGGCGTTCGGTCAGGCGCGCTTGCGGCGGCGCTTGATCGCCATCAGCGCGAACGGAAGGGCGGCTGCGGGGCCGGGAACGGCGTCGACCGAGTAGACCGCCTGAATGTCGTAGTTCGAGTCGAGGTCGTTCCACTCGCCGTTGCTACCCCAGTTGACGACGGTGTAGTCCTCGCCGCCGAGGTCGTTGGGCTCGCCGCCGCTCCAGAACGTGTAGTCGACCGCCGAGCCGTCGAACCACTGGAACGTGCCTTCCACCGCCTGGTCGGTGAAGCCGATCCACGCGAGGCTGCTGCCGCCCGTCGCGTTGGCGCGGACGCCGGCGGAGACCAGGGTCTGCTCGGCGAGGCTGTGGATCGAGGCGAGATGGCCGCCTCGGCCTACGGCGTACGCCTCCTGGGAGAGCGCGGAACCGAAGGCGGAGGTGAGATAGAAGCTCTTGCCGTCGAGCGCGCCGAGAAAGACGTCGGCGTGGGCGGCGAGGGACGAGGCCGCGAGGGCGGCGATCGAAGCGAGACGGAACACGGACTTTCGCATGGGAGATAGCCTTGCCGGGCGGACGACGTCGCTCGCCACGGCGCCCAGAAGACTACATCGGGTTCTAGCCAAACCTGCGAACTAAGCCCTCTTTGCGCCAATGTCGCAAATTTCCCGAAACCTCCCGAGCGGGATCGTCACCCGGGCCGGACGCCGGTACTCGGTGTGTTGCACGGCGCGAACGGCCTCCTCGGGACGCCTTGGGGGCTCGTCGGAAGGCCGAGAGCTCGTCGGAGCTCCCGGCCGCGCGAAGCACGGGGCCGGGCCTGGGGGGTGGAAGTGGCTTGCCAAGCGGCCCGGCGAACTCGCCCGGCACGATTCTATTCTAGGCCGATCCGGCGGCTTCGCGAGAGGAACCCGGCCCTGCGGGTGTGACCCAGATCACACCCGCTACGGGAAGAGAAGGCGAAAAGGCGGCCCGGCGTGCGATACGCACCCGGGCCGAGTCCTCGGTCGATCGCCCGCTCGAAGCGGCGGACTTTTCCGTCCCCTCCGCGCTGGACGCGAACGTCGCGCTCGGGGAACGGTCGATTCGGTCGGCTCGCACCGGACGAGACTCGTCGTGCTTGCCGCCTTACAGGATAGTGTAGGCCGCAACGCCGCATTTCTAAGACGTATTTTTCTATGACAAGGTAGACGAAGTATCGGTGTAGAATCATCCGCCCGGAGGCGAACGCGAGAGACCCGTCTCCCCGAACCCGGCGTAAAAAAGCCCGACCTTCTCGATAGAAAGCCGGGGAGAGAGATCCTTTTATGTTTTCCCGCTCTGGCGGCGGGTTGGGGGAAGGTTTACCTGATTCCTTTCGCCGCGGCGGCCCAAAAAGGGGCCTGTCGCGCTTTAGTCGTACGCCCGCTCCGGCGGCACGAGGAACTTCGCCCACGCGGTCTTCTCGTCCGAGAGACGGGGCGTCTTCTCACCCCTCACGCTGCCTTCGCGCAAAGCGGGCGCGGCTACAATGGGCGGGATGGAACGGACGAAGCGGCGCCGGAGGCTTCTTGGGGTCCTCGCCCTCGCCGCGCTTGCGGTCGCGGGGTCGTGGCGCGCGGGACGCCCGTTCGCCTCCCCCGAACCGGCGCTGGAGCTCCTGCGCGGCCGGTCTCCGACGGGCGAGTACCTGGACGTCCCTGGCTGGGACCGCGTCGAGCGCCTGCGGAGCTTCCCGATCGACCGCGACGGGGCGTCGGTCCTCGTGGAACTGAGGCGGGACCTCGGAAGCCGGGGCTGGGAGGGCGCTCCCGACGATCGCCAAGGCGAATGGTCCGTATCCCTGAACCCGGCGGAGCTTTCCGGTTCGCCCGGACGGTGCGTCGTCGGGGTGTACGGCTCCCGCAACCGGGCGGACGGGTACACGATCCTCCAGTGGCTTCGCACCCGGCTCCGCCTCCCCTGAGACCCGACGCCCGCGATCTGGGGGCGGCCCGAACGACGGAAAGCGCCGCAAAAGCGGCGCCCCGTCGTTCTGCCGGTTGCGGTTCCCGGTCGTCCTGGTGCAATCTATAGGGTAGATGAGCCCTTGGTCTGACGCACGCGGTCGAACGCGCACGCTTTGGAGCGACCTCGTCGGCTTTGTCTCGAACCTGCTGGCCCCCCGGCCCCTCTCGGACGCCGAGTGGGCGATCTGCTACGAGGAGATGCGCGCCGAGGCCTGGGCCCAGAAGAACGGTCGCTAGTCGGACGACGCTCCCCTCCTTCCGTCAGCCGAGGGTGAACAGGAACGTGGCGCCCCGGCCAAGCTCCCCTTCCGCCCACATGCGTCCGCCGTGCTGCTCGACGATGCGCTGGGCGTTGTGCAGCCCGAAGCCCGTGCCCGCGACGTCCATCCGGTGCAGCCGCTCGAAAGGCTCGAAGATCTTCGCCGCGAACCGCGGATCGAAGCCCGAACCGTTGTCGCGCACGTAGAACGCGCCGTCGTCCCGCCGCCCCGCCTCGACGCACAGCGGCCTTTCGGCGAGGCGGAACTTGAGGGCGTTCTCCAGCAGGTTCTGGTAGACGACGCCGATCAGCGAGGACGAGCCCTCGCACGTCATGCCCGCTTGGACCTCGATGCGGGCGCCCTTTCGCACGCCGGCAAAGCCCTCCCAGGCGTCCCGAACGATCGCCGTCACGTCCACCGTCTCCTTCGCCACCGCCGTGCGCCCGAGGCGGCTCATCTTCAGGAGGTCGTCGATGAGGGTTCCCAGCCGGAGGGCCGCCGCCTTCTGGCGCGCGACGAGCTCCTTCGCCTCGGGCGGCAGCAGGTCGCCGAAGTCCTCCTCCAGAAACGACGCGTTCGCGATGATCGCCCGCGCGGGCTGGCGCAGGTCGTGGCTCACCGTGTAGGTGAAGGTCGCCATGTCGCGGTTGTTGGCCGCGAGGTCGTCGTTCGCCTCGCGCAGCCCCGAGGTCGCCTCCGCGACGCGCGCCTCAAGCCCCTCGCGCGAGCGCGCGAGCTCCTCTTCGTGGCGCATCCGCTCGGTGACGTCGCGCTGGATCGCCACCCAGTTCACGAGCC
>CAZEWR010000055.1:0-28456 GCA_964516175.1 uncultured Fimbriimonas sp.
ACGTCCCGTTCGACGACGCGTACGAGATCGTGGTGACCGACTAAGGATCCAGGCCCGAAGTGAATCCACTTAAAATGACGTTCGTCACTAACCCCTACTCCCAGTGCAACGCGACCGGCTTCGCGATCGCCGGGCTCTCGTTCTGCCTGCTTGGCATCGATGGGCCAGGGGGAACGTGGCTGGAGAGGCACGCTCTGTTCGTCATGACGCTGGGCTTGGGTCTGCTCCTTTCGGCCCTGTACGTTCGGAGCGTCGTCGATCCGGAGAAGCGGTCTCTCTCCGTGATCGTCGGCGTTTGGCCCCTGAAGTTCGTTCGACCTTTGGACGTCGAGTCGGTGGACGACGTTTTCATCGACGTCGGAGGCGTTCGCACGTCCGTAAGCTACAAGACCTACGTTCGCTGGATCTCCTCTCGTGGAACGAGACGCCGGACTCTTCTGACCGCGACCGGACCCGAGGCGGTCAAGACCGGCGTCCAGGTTGCCCAAGCGATTGGAGTCCCCGTGACGACCAGCGAAGCCTTCCAGCGCGGGGCGGGTGAGGAAAGCCGGAAGCTCGTGGTGGAGTCGAAGTCGGTCACGTAGGATTCGATGCGCGGCGACTCGCCGGAGAAAACCGGGTTGCACCAAGCGAGTCCACCAGTAGGCGAAGGGGCGAGGACGAAGGGAACTTGACTCCGTTCGCTCGCGCTCTGAGAACACGATGACGCCCCTCTACACTCAAACCTTCGGTTACGACCTCACCCTTCACGATGCGAAGGTGACCGCCGTGGACACGCGCCGGTCTGACGGAGAGCTCGTCGGGACGGCGATCTTCCGTCTCTACGATCGGGCGGTCGGCGACGACTCGGAACGGGCCTTCGAGTACGTCGTGGCGTTCCACGGGGTTTCGGGAGGCTTCACGGCCCTTGAACGCGGGATGGATATCAACGATTCGACCTTGACCCAGGAAGGAGAAACGTTCCGGCTGGAACTCATGGCCGCGCCCAAGTGGGAGGAGATTTCGTTCTCGTTCCATCGCCTCACGGAAAAATCGCTGGAACCGACGACCTAGGCTCGACCGATCTCGAAGCCATAGTAGAGCGAGCGATGGAGAAGACCGGCACCTACGGCGAGTTCATGAGGCTTCGGTACACCATCGCCGATTGGATCCTGCTCGCAGTCGAGGACGTCGCCTTCTGCGCCATCTTCGCCGGTCTGCTCATCGTCGGTTTCGTTCTCCTGAGGGAGACTCTTATCGGCTTGGGTTGGTGGCGGGAAGATAAAAGGGGATTGAAGCTCGCGATGGCGCTGTCGTTCGCCCTCGCCCAAGTTTACGTCGCCTACGTCTTCGTGACGGAGCTCTTGCCCGAAGACGGGTTTTCGCTCGAACCGGACTCCGCCGTCCGAAAGCGCTAGTGGGTGATTGGCCGATACCGTCTCGCTTCGTAACGATCGTTGTTCTGGCGTCCGCAGACCGCTCGAACGGATAGTTGGCTCCCCTGACGCAGACGAACGGCCCGGCGGGCCTGTAGAACCGGCCACCGGGAAAAGGAAGACCGAAGTACGATGCCCGAACTGCATGACGCCGCCGCCCAACGCCTGATCGAAGGCGACTACCTCGAATCTTCAGACGCCGCCGAGTTCTTCCGGAAGAATCCGCGTCCCGAGGATCTGGAAGTCTTCATCGCGGCTTTCGCAGCACGGTCCGAACTCGTTCTCCGGCTTGATATCGTCGATCTGATCGGCCTCCTCGACTCCCCGGAGGTCTGCGGACACCTGATGGGTATCGCAAAAAGCCGAGCCCACTACCTCGTCCGCTATTTCGCGATCCGGAACCTGATCGAGTTGGATTGCGAGGGTTGGAAGCCGGAGTCGGCGCGCAAGCTCAACACGGACTTCTACGCCTCGCTCCTCGCGTACGAGCGGTACCTAAGCGACGAGATCGACCTCGACGAGCTTCACGCGACCGCCCGCCGCCGGGGTTGGTGGAACGGCGACCATTGGGGGTGGCTCACCCACATCAAGCCATCACCTGAGGACGAGGACGAGTCGGACGAACCTGAACCCTGATGGCGGTGGATAGCACGTGTCATCCCATCCTTGTGGGGCCTCTGTCATACTGTCTTTGCCCTGTAGATCCCGCAAGGTTGGTCATGGAAGCAGTAGAAGCGGAAACGAGACGAGCCGCTCCGCACGGGGTTTGGAGAGCTATTCTCGTAACCGCCTGCCTGTTGGCCGGCGGTTGCACCCACCGGCGCGTCGTGGCCCCTAGCACGACCACGAGTCGGGTGTCCGTGCTCTGGAACGGTTACGTGGTGCCCGTGCCGTCCACTTGGGGATACGGGCTGACCAAAGGCGGACAACTCGCTCTCTACCCCTTGGCCGAGCCTCAAGAAGGGAGTCTGTATTTCGCGCCACCCTCGGTGCGCTCGTCGATCGCGCCTAAAATGGGGCTGGACGCTCTGGACCCAGGGCGTATCCGTCGCGAAAAGACGCCGAACAACCTGGAGTGGGTCGTGGAGAGAGTGAAGCACGACGATGAACAGAGGGCGCGGGGCTACGTGAGCGACGGCAAGCGGATCATCGACTTCAGAAGCCGGGTGAAGGACGCCGCTAAGGGAGCTGATAATTACACCGGCGACATCTACATGATCACGCGGCTCATCACGCGCCACGTACCGGGTTTCAAGCGTCCGCGACGCCTTGTCGAACTCCGTCGAATCCAAGGTGGCAAGTACATCGAGAAAGACGTCGACTGACTCTCACTCTAGAGTGGGACAAACGGATGCCTAGAGTAGATTAAGCCGGTGGAAGCCCGCTTCAGGCCGTTCTTGGTGGCGACGGTCACGGTCGTTGTCGCAGGGGTCGGATATTCGAGACCAAGGGAGCACAATCACGTTCCGAAGGAAGGCTACGTGCCCGACGCGACGACGGCGACGGCCATCGCGCCGCCGTGCTCGTTCCCGTGTACGGAAAGGAGACCGTGGAGGGGGAAAGCCCCTTCAAAGTCAGCTTGGCGCGCGACGTGTGGACCGTGGAAGGAGTTCCGCACCTGGGGTCTCCGGGCTCCTTCTGCATCGGCGGAACGGCCCTCGTTCGGATCTCCAAGAAGACGGGCGCGATCCTGCGGATGACGCACGGGCTGTAAAGTCGAGCGTCCGGGTATGACGGGAATCGTCCGGCCTTCGGTCGTCGTGCATGGTTCCTCTCCTCTGCTCCGCCCGAAGTCTCCGACCGAATCGAAATGATCCTCGATCCCCGCACCCCCCGCCGCTCCGCTTCGCCGCTCGTGCGCCGCGCCTCGTTGATCGCCGCCCTCGCCCTTTCGATACCCATCGCCCTGGGTACTTCGCAGAAGGCGAGCGAGCCCATGCCGCAACTCACCAACGGAGTTCCGCAGCAAATTCTGCTGCGCTGTAAAGTCGTCCAGACCGATCAAGCGGGACGCAAATCCTTCGGGTCCTTCGCGAAGGACCCGACGCCGAAGGCGGCGAAGGTCCTCACCGAACCGGTGATCCGGACGCTCTCTGGGTTAGATGGGACGATTACCGCGGAGTGCGGCGACCTGAACTCGGGCGCTCGTCTCCTACCCACCCTCCGCAAGGACGGTCGCATCCGCTTGGACGTGACGGGCTTCGTCTACGATCGTGGCGTCGGGATGCCGCGCAGCTCATTGGGGACCCAGCCCCCGACCCGTAAGACCTTCAAGGCCCACGCCGACGTAAAGCCGGACGAGTGGGTGCGCTTCTGGATGACCGATCGGGACGGCAAGTACCGGGGCTACCAGATGCTCGTCCAGGTCGTGCGCGTTCCTGAAGGCGGATAGCGCCTCAGCCGCCGAGGCGCTCCAGCTCCTCACAGGCCCACTCGCTCAGGGTGGCCGCCGACTGGCCCGCGAGGGGGTTCTCGCCCTCGGGACGGGCGTCCGGGTCGAGGCCGGAGGCGCGGCGGATGAGGCCCGCCTCGGCGGGCGAGCGCTGGTGACGCAGGGCGGTCCGGCGCTCGCCGTTGGCGGCGAGGAGGCACTGGGCCACCCGCGTCCGGCCCTCGCAGGCCAAGGCGACGGCGGTGTAGTCGAGCGTGATCTGGTTGAAGCGCGCCATCCCCTCCCGCAGGGTTCGGGAGAGACCCTGGCCGAGCATCCGGAGTCCCTCGGCGCGCTCGCCGTGGGCGTAGAGGGCGAGTCCCAAAGGTCCCGGAACGACGGCGCCCACACCCGGGTAGCTCTCCGCAAGCTGCAGGGAGGCGCGCCCGTAGGGGATCGCCTCCGCCCAGCGGCCCAGGGTGGTGTACAGGAAGCAGAGGTTGCCGATGGAAGAGCCGAGCATCAGGGTCGCGATCTCATCCGTGCGCCCTTCGGCCCGCGCGGCAGCGGATTCGTAGAGGGCGATAGCAGGGTCGAACTCCTCCTGATGCCAGTGCACGCCCGCCCGACCGATGCCCGCTCGGGCGGCGTCGTCCAAGCGCCCCTGGGCCGTGAGGACCTGGATCGCGCGGTCGAGGGTCCGTTCCGCGCCCGCGTAGTCGCGCTGCTCGAACAGCATGAAGCCTTTCATGCTCAACACCCGGCCGTGAAGCAGCTCGTCGGGCGAGGTGGCTCCCAGGACGAAGTCGCTCCAGAAATGGCCGACCTCGTACTGGGCGGACCAGCTCGCGGTCGTTCCCGCGAGGGCGGCGATCTGGATGCGCTCGGGGGAGGTTCCTTGGGTGTGCTCCAGGGCGAAGGTCAGCAGGCCGAGCATCGTCCGGGGGTGGGCGAGGGCGTGGGTGATCGTGCACTCGCGGGCGAGCAGGGCCAGGGCTTCGGGGCGGCCTTCGGCAAGGTTCGACTCGAACAGCCGCGCGAGAAGGTGGAGTTCGCTGCGCTTGCGGAGCCCTTCGGGCGGGGGCACCGGCTCGAAGCCGCCGCTCCGGATCTCGCGGACGACGCGCCGAAGCTCCATCGGCATCTCGACCCCCAGCTCCTCGCGGAAGGTGCGGCGGGCGGCGAGGGCCAGCTCGGCGGCGCGTTCGCGGCCACGGAGCTGGAGTTCCAGACGCATCGCGTTCTGCAGTCCTTGGGCGTGGTGGGGAACGCGGGCGAGAAGCTCGTGCCAGACGGTGAGGGCCGCTTCGGGGTCGCCGGTCGCCTCGTGGGCGGGCGCCAACTCGGCTCCCAGCTCGTTCGCGACGTGGTCCGCCTGGGTTCGCTCAGGCTGGAGCCACTCGCCTTCCCAGCCGTCGAGCAAAGGGCGCCGCCGCAGACTCCACTCTTCGGCGAGGGCGGCGACCCCTTCGGACTGTCGAGCGGCCAGCAGGTAGATGCGGTGGAGCCGGTCGGCCCGGTCGAGATCGGTTTCGACGCCTTTCGGATCAAGACGCATCCCCTCGCCTTCGAGGAACAGCGGGGCGTTCCCGGGCAATGCCTTGCGGACCCGCTGGAGGGCTTTACGGAAGTTCGTCCGCGCGCTGACCGCCTCGTGCTCCGGCCACAGGGCGGCGGCGACGGCGTCGCGCTGGACCGTCCGCCCGCGCGCGAGCGCGAGGTAGGCCACCACCGCAGCGGCGCTTCGGGCCTCGAAAAGCACCGGCACTCCCCCTGCCCGCGTGGCGAACGGCCCCAGAACATCGATGTCGAGTATCGCTTTCGCCCCTTCCGAGAGTATTCCACGCTTCTCGTCACGCCCTTGTCCTACAAAGGGGATATCGTGAAAACGTCCTTGAAGGGGAAGGTTGGGCGTCGGCAAGAAGGCCGCCGACTTTCGCTACTTCAGAGTCTTGCGCCATTCGGCGTCGAGCTGGTCGAGCGTCCGGCCGGTGTAGTCCTTGAACAGGCTCTCCTTATAGGCCCGCTCCTTGAAGGCGCGGTTGAGCTTGGGCACGAGGTTGAGATCGTAGTGCGTGCTCACGTAGTAGAGGAACGCGCCCGTCGTCTGGTAGCTGTCGCGGGCCTTGGCCTTCTCGGGGTTCGGGCGGGGGCGCTTGGCGAGGGGCTCCCAGTTAAACCAGCGCACCCAGTCGGCGATGCCCTCGACGAGCCAGACCGGGTCGTAGGTCGGATAGCTCTGGACGACGTGCACCATCTCGTGGGCGACCATCCCGAGGTCGTTGGGATGGGTGAGGGCGTACTCGGCGGAGACGGAGATCCGCGCGCCGCCGTTCGGGCCGCCGAAGCCCGAATTGCCGGTGGCGGCGACGCCCTTGTAGGCGTAGGTCACGACGATCTGCACGTCCTTCGCTACCGGGTCGTTCTCCATACGCAAGGCGCGGATGATGACCGGATAGCTTTCGCGGCCTACCCGCTCATACGTCTTGGCAAGCTCGGTCAGCTTGGCCTTGGTCGCCTCGTCGAGATTCGCGGGCGCACCCTGGGAAAGGTCGACGGTCGCCACGACCTTCGGCACAGAGATCGTTTGGGCCAGGAAGAACGCGAGCATAGGCAGCGACATAGACCAATGGTACACCCTTTGCCCGGTCGCCGGAAGTCTCCGCCGCAAGCGAGAAAGGACCGGATCGAAGGTCGCCGCGCCTCTCGTCCTTGGGGCATCCGGGCGTCTTGGGTCTTGGGTCTTGGGTCTTGGGCACGGTGACGGGGACGACCTGAGCCTCCACGGTCCGTCTTGGAACCTGGCTAGGGCCATCGTCCGTCCTCACGCTCGGGACGGTTCAGGTGGAGGGACCCTCGAAGGCGGTGCCGTTCGCGAGCGCGCCTAAGAGCGACCGCAGGCTCGGGAAGCGCAACTCGAACTCGCCCGAGCCGATATCGACCCAGTTGACGATCGCCCACTCCCCGTTCGTCAGGTCGATGGCGAACGCTTCTCCGGCGCCATCCCCCCCGACCGCGAGAAGAGGGCTTCCCCTTTCCTTCAAGCCGTGGATCTCATTCCGCGTGACAACCTCCTCGCACGAGAAGAAGACGACGAAGGCTTCGTCGTCCTCTTCTCCGACCGCGCACTCGAACCCATCGTGCTGACGGATCGCGGCCTCGTACTCCGGAGGCAACGGGGATCCGGCGTATTCGAGGAGTCTTCGAAGCGCCTCCGGGGCAGGGGGGCCGGCGGGTGGACCGGCGGGCGGTTCGTACAGGCTGGTCTCGACGTCCGCGATGATGAACGGCGTTGGCATGGACGCTAGTGTTCCAGATCCTTTTGTAGCCGGTTCCAGCGCTTGGCGTGCCCCGAGCGAGTCGGTCCCGAGAGGCTCTTCTTCGTTCCCCAAACCGTTGCGTAAGGCAGGGAAGACCACTCTCTTGGACGAAGAGGGTTTCTCCGAGATCGGTTCTCGCTGAACGACCGGGTTGGAAGCGAAAAGCCCACCCGCGATCCCTCGCGGGCCTTGGGTCTCTAGAAAGGTTGGGCCGGTGACGAAACGCAAGAGCGATCGTGCCGATTCCCAAAAGGGGCTTTGAGGCGCCGGAGCCCTTTTTAGCGTAGCTGGGAAATTCTTCAGGACTACTGCGGAAGGTCCCTCGCGGTTCGCTCCCGCGCTCGCCGCGCCCTCAGAAGTCGTACTTGGCGATGTTCGACTTGTCGAAGGTCAGGATCGGACCGCCGATGATCTCCATCTTGTCGGAGAACTTCCGCTTGCCGTAGGGCGGGACATCGATCTCCTTCCCGGCGGCGGGCTTGGTCTCGCCCTTCTTGATCGTCATGCCCAGGTAGGCAGCGATAAATCCTTCGTCTTTGGGCGACCAGAGCTGGAACGATGTCACCGTGCCGCTCTCGACGTACTTCTTGAGCTGGCTCGGAGTGCTCAGGCCGGTGAGTTGGATAGGCTTCTTCGCGCGGTCGAGCACTTGTGCGCTCGAGGCGAGGCCAACGCTGGTGGGCGAGACGATGCCCTTGAGGTTCGGGTATTTCGCGAGGAGCCCTTCGCACTCGGCGGTGCTCTTCTGGGGCTCGTCGTCGCCGTAGACGGTGGCGACGAGCTTCATCTTCGAGTACTTCGAATCGGCCAAGGTCGCCTGCATCCCCTTGATCCAGGCGTTCTGGTTGGGCGCGTCGGGCGTGGCGCTGAGGATGGCGAAGTCGCCCTCGTTCCCCATCAGCTTGGCGAGAAGCTCAAGCTGGCTCGGTCCGATCTTCGTGAAGTCGGCGGGCAAGACGGCGGCGTCGCGGTGGGAGGGATCGTCCACGTCGGCATCGACGGTGACGACGACGATGCCGCGCGAGCGAGCTTGGTCGAGGACGAGGTTCAGGGCGTCCGGGCTGTTGGGCGAGATCGCGATCACGTCGACGCCGCGCTGGATCTGGTCCTTGACGATGGAGATCTGCGAGGTCGCCTCGGCGGTGGCGGGCGCGACCGTCGTGTAGTCGATGGTGAACTTCGTGGCCGCCTCCTTGAAGCCCCTGTCCACCTCATCGAAGTAGGGATTGCCTGTGTTCTTGGGGATATAGACCACCTTCAGCCGCCCGGTCTGGCCAGCGGTCGGGGTACCGCTGGCAGACGAGCCGCCCTTGCCGCAACCGAAGGCGAGAAGGGCGACGAGAAGGAGCGCGGCGGTGCGTTTCATAGGCTTGGCGTTCGAGGGTCGGAAGACCGTTCCGGCTATTGTAGCCTTCCCCGCGACCGTAAGTCTCAGCCGCCGATCTGGCTCATGCCGCGCCCATGGGCACGCTGACCCTCGTGCAGGTAGTGGCGCGCGGGCTTTCGGGCGACGACGTGGCGAAACAGGTTCCGCAGGTCCTCGTCGGTCGCCCCCTCGCGGATCGGGGTGCGCAGGTCGAGTTCGCCGTCGCTCAGGAGGCAAGGGCGCAGATGGCCGTCGTGGGTGAGGCGCAGACGATTGCAGCCCGCACACAGGTCGTCCGAGATCTGGGAGATAAAGCCGACGGTACCGGGGGCGCCCGGAAGGCGGAAGGAGCGGGCGGGGCCGTTCGTGCGGACCTCTGCGCTCTCGAGCGGGCCGTGGACCGCCTCGATGCGGGCACGGATCTCGTCGACCCCGACCGCCATGCGGCGCATCTGGGCGTCGCCGAGCATCGAGCCGGGAGCTTGGCGGATTTGCAGCAGACCCGCGCTCCCGTGGGCGTTGAAGGCGGGAAGGGAAGGGCCTTCGTCCAGGCTCCAACGTAGGGGCATCAGTTCGATAAAGCGGACGTGGACGGGCGCGCGCTGGGTCCAGGCGGCGAAGTCGGCGGCCTCGTCGTCGTTTACGCCGCGCATCGCGACGGCGTTGACCTTGACCGGCCCGAGGCCCGCGTCCATCGCCTCGCGGATGCCTTCCATGACGGTCGTGAGCGAGCCCCTGCGCGCGATCGCGACGAACCGGTCCTCGCGCAGGGTGTCGAGACTGACGTTCACCCGCGTGACGCCCGCCTCTTTCAGCGTGCGGGCCTGCTCCGCGAGAAGGTGGCCGTTCGTGGTGATCGAGACGTCCTCCATCCCCGACTTGCGGGCGGCGCGGGCGATGTCGGCGAGCCCTTTGTTCAAAAGCGGCTCGCCGCCGGTCAGGCGCAGCTTGCGCATCCCGAGCGAGGCGGCCACCCGCACGAGGCGCGCCGTCTCATCGGCCCGAAGGTACTCGTCCTTCGGAAGCGCGGGGAATCCTTCCTCGGGCATGCAGTAGACGCACCGAAAGTTGCACCGGTCCGTCACCGACACCCGCAGGTAGTCGATGCGGCGGCCGAGGGGATCGATCAGGACGTCGGGCGTCAGGACGTTGGGCATGGGGTCGTCAGGTCTTCAGGCACGGGGCCTTCCGTCCTGTTCCTCGCCCTCGGAGGAGAGAGGGGGTGTATCGCTACTACGCGCAAAGTCCGACTTTCCTCCGCGTTTCTCGACTAATTCCACCCGCTCGATGGTCATGGCCATGTCGAGCTGCTTGAGCATGTCGTACAGGGTGAGGGCGGCGACAGCGGCGGCGGTGAGGGCTTCCATCTCGACGCCCGTCTTGCCCGAGGTCTTCACCGTGGTCGTTATCGCGATCCCTTCGTCCTTGACCTCGAACGCCGTCCCGATATGCTCCAAGCCGAGCGGGTGGCAATAGGGGATGATGTCCGGCGTGTTCTTCGCGGCGAGGATCGCCGCGACCTTCGCGACGGGCAGGGGATCGCCCTTCGGGACGGTCCCGCTCCGGATCGCGGCGATGGTGTCGGGGGCCGCGCGCAGGAACGCCCGCGCGGTCGCGGTGCGGACGGTCGGGGCCTTATCCGAGACGTCCCACACGGGCGGCCTCCTTGTCCTGGGTTTCGTCCGGAGCGTGGAGCGGGGTCATGCGTCCTTTAAGATGACCGCCTGGCCGACCTTTTCGCACGGCCAAGATCTCCGCGACGATCGCGAGGGCGATCTCGTCCGGCCCTTCCGCCCCGAGGTTGAGCCCGACCGGGGCATGGAGATGGCCGCCGTCGATGCCGAGTTCGTCCAGAAGCCGATGGGTCCGGTGGATCGGCCCCAGGACGCCGACGTAAGGCAGGTCCTTCGGAAGCCAGCGCAGGATGTCGGCGTCGTGGTTGAACGAGTGGGTCATCAGGACCACCGCCGCCCCGTCCTCGATCTCAACCGCCTTCGACGGCGGCGCGACGACCACCCGCGCGCCGGGAAAGCGGCCCGCCTGAGCGTAGGCGGCGCGACCGTCGACGACGGTGACGGACCACCCGAGGTCGCCCGCGATCCGGACCAGCGGCACCGCGTCGTGTCCCGCACCGAACAGGACGAGGGCGGGCGGCGGGGTCAGCTCTTCGACGAGGATCGCCCCATCCTTCGGTTTCGCGTCCTCCGTCCAGCTTCCGTCCGCGAAGGTCGCCAAACGGGCGGGGTAGCGCTCGGCGACCACGCGCTCAAGGACGGCGAGCGAGCCGCCGTCCGGGGGAAGCCGTTGCATCAGCACGTCCACCGCGCCGTTGCAGCCCAGGCCGAAGCCGAGGAGGATGTCGTCGGGCGCGCTCGCGTCGTAGGTGACGACCACGGGGCCATCCGTCGTCCGGTCGAAGGCGGTCTGGACGAGGTCCGACTCGATACAGCCGCCGCTGATCGATCCGGCGATCCAGCCTTCGCGGGTGAGGAGCATCCGGGCGCCGGGACGGCGGTAGACGGAGCCTCGGGTGGCGACCACGGTCGCCAGGACGGCCTCCGTTTCGGGGGGCAGGGCGCGCCAAGCGCGGACCAGATCAAGGGGCTCCCTCACGTCCCTCCTTCTACGGGGTGCGGACGCGAACGATTCGACGCGCTTGGAAGAGAGTGGAGTCCACCGATAAGCCGGATTCTGTCGTGGGTAGCGATTTATCTACGCGGCCAACCCGGAGGGTCGGTGAGCAACGTCAACCCCTCCCTATTTGGCCTTGCATCGGACGGGGCTTGCCCGGCCAGCCGGTCACCCGGACTGCCGGTAGGCTCTTACCCTACCATTTCACCCTTACCGCAGCCCGAGAGCCGAGGCGGTTTGTTTCTGTGGCGCTTTCCGTCGGGTCACCCCGCCCTGGCTTGCGCCAGGCGCCCTGCTCGTTGATGTCCGGACTTTCCTCCCCGTCGGCCCGAAGGCTTCGAGGGCCGCTACCTAGCGAACTCCGGGGAGAGTGTACCGGGACGGAGAGGGATGGTGGGTCGTGGGTGGTGAAGTGGGTGGCGGGTCCTCGGCGAGCGACTACCCTCCCCGCCACTAGCCACTAGCCACTAGCCACTAGCCTTTACATCATTTCCGGCGTCGGCTCCGGCGGCTTTCCATACCGGTCCAGCCAAGCGAGGCAGTCGGAGACGCGCGTCTCCATGAGGCTCACGACCTGGTCGGCGGCGCCGCAGTAGATGCGGAGGGTGTCCTGATCGTCCTGGAGGACCGCCCCACAGGCGAACACGACGTAGGGCACATCGCCTTCGCGCTCGTAGTTTTCCGTCGGCTCGATCGCCCAGGGATCGCCGCGCAGGATGCACTTGCAGGGGTCGTCCTTGTCGAAGAGGGCGAGTCCGGTGCGGTAGATCGCGCCGGAGGCGTGGCGCCGTACGCCGTGGTACATCATCAGCCAGCCGCGCGGCGTCTCGATCACGGGCGGCGAGAGGCCGATCTTGTTCGCGTCCCACCAGGGGCCTTGGCGCGCGGCGAGCATCATCTGGGAACGGCCCCAGTTGCGCAAATCCGGCGAGAAGGAGATCCAGATGTGGGCCTGGTCGCGGCTGATGGGCCGGTGGACGAGGGCGTAGCCGTCCTTGAACTTCTTGGGGAAGAGGCAGGCGTCCTTGTCGTCGGGCGGCATGACCACGCCGAGCCGCTCGAAGCTTTTGAAGTCGTCGGTGTGGGCGATGGCGACGCTCGGACCGCCGGGTCCGAACGCGGTGTAGGTCATCACGTAGTCGTCCAGTTCGGGGACGTAGGTGATGCGCGGATCCTCAAGTCCCCACTGCTCGCCCTTGCTGTTCGGGTCGGGGCGGAAGGTCGGTTCGGGGTCGATCTCCCAACCGTCGACCCCGTTTTTCGAACGCGCGGCGGTCAGGTGCGAGAAGCCTCGGAAGTCTTCGACGCGCACCATCAGGAGGGTCGTCCCATCCTTGAGCATGACCGCGCCGGGGTTGAACACCGAGTGGCACGGGTAGGGCCAGTCGGCGGCGGTCAGGATGGGGTTCTGGGGATGGCGCGTGAAGAGCTCGTTCGGCTGCATCGACGAGGCTAGCCTACCCGCGCTTTAAGGAACGCGAAGCGTGTCGCCGGAGGCGCTAGCCTTCGCAGAGCCCTACGCTCTCTCGAAAGCTTCGCTTCCGGCGACACGCTTCGCGTCGTTTCTAAGCCCCTTATCCCGCGTAGCCGATCGCGCCCTTGGCGACGACGTCCGGGCGGGACTCCGCGAGGCGCATCTCCAACAGGGCGGTGAGGAACGACAGGGTCGATTCCGCGCCGAGGTTGCGCGAGGGGCCTTCCGGCGTGAGGCCGTCGAAGCCGCCGCCGTTCGTCGGGTCGTACATCGTCGCGTTCACGGAGTTGGCGCCGAGGAACCAGGCGAAGGCGCGGCCCGCCTCCTTGAGCCAGCGGCGCTCGCCCGTGGCCGCGTGCGCGGCGAGGCAGGCGGAGACGGCCCCGGCGGCCTCGATCGGCTGCTGGTCGTACGCCGCCATCGCGGCCCCGCGCGGCCACCAGCCCTGGTTGCCGACGGGCGCGAACACGCCGTCCGGGCCGGTCTGGGCCTTCATCAGCCACTCCAGCGTCTCCAGCCCTTGCGCGATCCAAGCCTCGCGCCCGGCGGAGATGCCCGCCGCGATCAGGGCCTGCGGAAGGCGCGCGTTGCCGTAGGTCAGGGCGTCCTCCGGGAACGGCCATTCCTTCTCGCCGTGGGCGACGAACGCGGAGAAGAGGCGGCCGGCGAAGCGGTCGCGCACCCGGGGCGCCTCGCTGCCCGGATCGGCGTCGGCGAAGGGCACGAGGCCGAGGAGCGCGTAGGCGATCGCGCGGGGGCTCTGGATCTCCGCCATCGCGGGGATCGCGATCCGGAGAAGCTCCTTCGCGCGGTCGCGGCGGCCGTGGCGGTGGGCGCCTCCGGCGAGAACGCCGAGGCCCCAGATCGCGCGGCCGTGCGAGTCGTTCGAGCCCATCCGCTCGAGCCACCGGCGGTCGAACGACATAAAGTTCACGAACCGGCCCGTCTCGCGGTCTAGAGCGTGGTCGAGGAACGCGAGGTAGCGCGACTGGATCGGCTCGGTGATCGCCATCGCCTGCGGCCCGCCCTCTTCGGCGGCGAGGACGGTGAGGACGAGGCCCCGGGCGTTGTCGTCCGTGCAGTAGCCTTCCGAGCGGGTCGGTACGTCGTAGGAGGCGTGCTGGAGAAGGCCCGTGTCGTCGGACATCGTCGCCAGGTGGGTGTAGACCGGCACCGGAAGCGCGCCCATGTCCCGCGACTGGATCGGCCGCAGGCGCGAGGCGGCGTCCTCGCGGGACTCCTCCATCAGGGTTCGGTATCGGGTACCGACAACGGACCAGCGCATCCCCTCGCCGACGGCGCGGGCGCGCTGGGAGATCGCTTGGCGCTCGTCCGCGTTCTCCAGCATCCGCACCAGCGCATCCGCCAGCGACCCGGCGTCGCGGGCCGGGACGAGCATCCCGCGTCCGCCCGCCAGCAGCTCCTCAGCGTGCCAGTAGGGGGTGGAGACGGTCGGGAGGCCGTTGCCCACGGCGAAGGAGAGGGTGCCGGAGGTGATCTGCTCCTTCTTCAGATAAGGCGTGACGTAGATGTCGGCGGCGGCCAGGACGCGCCCGAGGGCGTCGTCGTCCATGTAGGCGTTGTCCAGGCGGACGTTGTCGCCGAGTCCCAGCTCCTCGATCCGGGCCTGGAGCCCCTCGCGGTACTTCTCGCCGTGATGGCGCACGATGTGCGGGTGGGTCTGGCCCGCGAAAAGGTAGAGGGCGTCGGGGTGGCCCTTCACGACCTCCGCCATCGCCTCGATGGCGTACTCGATGCCCTTGTCGGGGGAGAGCAGCCCGAAGGTGAGGAGGAGGGGCCGGTCGCCCACGTCGCGCCGGGCGCGCTCGGCGGTCCGCTCGGCGCGGGGAAGGTCGGGGATGCCGTGGGGGATCAGGGCGACCTTCTCCGCCGCCACGCCGTGCGCGTGGCGCAGGAGGTCGAGCCCCTTCCGGGTCATGACGATCGCCCGCTCGCTGAGCTGGAGCAGCTCGTCCATCACGCGCCGCTGGTCGGGATTCGGCTCCGCGAGGATCGTGTGGAGCGTGGTGACCACGGGCATGTGCAGCTCGCGGATCAGATCAAGGAGGTGCGAACCGGCGGAACCGCCGAAGATGCCGTACTCGTGCTGCAGGCATACCGCGTCGTAACCCTGGGCGTTGAGCCACTCGGCGGCGGCGCGGTAGGCGGAGCGGTCGCCATCAGGAATCCGGTAGACGACCTCGGCGGGATAATCCTCGACCGAACCGTCGTCCATGACGACCACGTCCACCTCAAGTCCGGCGCCGCGCATGGCGCGCGAAAGGTCGTGGGTAAAGGTCGCGATGCCGCAACGTCGAGGAGGATGGTTGCCAAGGACGGCGACACGACGAACGGAAGGACGAACCTCAACTGATTCCATATACTGCTTCTACAAGGCGGACGGTCGAACGTCTGCCGTAGACGCGGAATATCCCCACTATCCTACTCCGAGAAAAGCAGGGACGTTCCCTTAAAGGGGGGGCTAGGCGGCGTCGACCAGACGGCAGGACTCGGTGACGACGAACGCGCCACACGCCTCGCACAGCCACGGCCCTTCGTTCGGGGCGCACATCACGAGAGTGGTGTGATCGCCGTTCGGCACGGGGCCGAACAGGTAATGATGACGATCGGCGCGGCGGAAGTAGATGGGCTCGCCCTCTACCGTATGCATGAGATGCCAGCCACGCTCGCAGGGCGCGGTGGTATGGGCCATTTCGAAGAAGATGCGTTCCATGTTTTTCTTTCGGAACGCGGTCAGGCGGCGAAGGCCGCAACGAGGGAGAGGGTCAAGACATTCGAGGGTGCATGGTTCATGAGAAGCCTCACGAGAACTCTCTCAGGTTAACCCAGGAATCCGTCTGACGGAAGGACCTTTTTGACCCTTTTGCATCGCCGCGCAGGTTAACATTATAGTATTGAATCGGGTTTTTTATCGTAAGTCTACGCGTGCAGATCAAAGCGGAAGTCAGAACGACATCGAGTGGCTAAACCTGATCTATGGGCGAACCCAGCTAGAATATCGTGCGAAAAGCTTCTTTCAACGCGTTTTCGACGTTATGTTTCAACAAGCCGAAAACCGGTCTTTTCCACACCTTTTCCTGGTGGACTTTCCTCTGAAAGTCCACCAAAAGGGGGTTAGGCCAGGTTCGAATGGTGGACTGGTGGACTTTGCGCTATATAGCTCCCGCCCGAGCGCCTGCGAGAGAGTGGGGAATCGTCGGGGGAAAGTCCACCAGTCCACCATTCGAACCTAGAACTCTTGCCGAAGCCGCGGAAAGTCCACCAAAGTCCACCGTCGCAGGGATCCTCTCTTTGGAGCGAAGGCGGGCGTGATCGGGACCTTACGACGCATAGGAACGGCCCCTACCCGTGGAGCCGCTTCACGTTCTGAAGGCAGCGGTCGACCGCCTCGAGCGGCGGGATCGTCTCGTCCTCGTGCTCGATCACGTACCAGACCGTGCCGCCGTCGTTCTCCGCGGCCTTGAACACCTCCGTCCACGGCACGTCGTCCTCGCCGATGATCGAGCCGTGGCCCGTCGTGTTCGAGTAGCCCTTGAGGTGCAGGGAGACGTTGCGACCGGGAAAGTCCTTGATCGGCTGGACGGGATCGGCGCCGCCGCTCATGCCGTTGGCGGTGTCGTACTGCATGATGAAGCCCTCCGGGGTGCCCGTTCCGAGGTGGTGGTAGGCGGTCTTCCCGTCGTCGAGCGGCGTCATGTCGTCGCCGTGGGCGTGGAAGCCGAGGCGCAGACCGACGTCTTCCAGCTTCCTCGTCAGCTCTGTGAACTCGGCGGCGGTGCTGGCGCAGGCGGCGGCGGAGTCGCGCTTCTCCTTAGGAATCCACGGCACGATCACGTACTCGCAACCGAGCGTCTTATGGATCGCGACGGTCTCGTCGAAGCGGCCCGGCTGGAGGGCGTCGAGCGGAGTGTGGGTACCCTCGCATTTCAAGCCGACCTCTTCCAGCTTAGCGTGGAGAGCCTCGGGAGAATGGCCGTGGTAGCCCGCGAACTCGACACCGTCGTAGCCCATCCGGGCCACCTTCTCGAGGACGCCCATCAGGTCCTGGGCCGCGTCGTTGCGAACGGAATAAAGCTGGAGCGCGATCGGGATCGGCATGTCGGGGGCAGGTTACCCGCAGCCCAAAGACGGCATCTCTCCTAGCAAAGCCCTCCCTTCTCCCGGTGGGGGGAGGCTTACGTAGGATCGAGGCCGCGTGAAGGCGCCGCAACGTGGAACGAGCCCCTGGGCTTATTCGCCAGGATCAGTTGTTCGCCTCATCTTGTTCAGAAGGACGTTCGATGTTCCTTATCTCTTCCTGAGCTACAGGTTTGCGTTCTCGACCCGCTCGATAAATCCCGCGTAGGTCGGGTCGCCCCGATAGACGACGAGGCGCGTCTTGCCCTCGGAGGTGGCGGAAAGCGCGGCGACGAGGGCGGCGGCGAGGCCGCCGTCGGCCCTTCCCCCGGGGAGCAGGGCCGCGAGGTCGGGAAGCAGGGAAGGGCGGTCCTTCGCCGCCTCGATCGCCGCCAAGACGGTCGCGGGTGTTCGGAGACCCTGGCGAATCGCGTTGTCGGCCTCAGGACCATCGATCAGGGACGCTACCCGGAGGCGCAGGAGCGGCGGCGCGGCGCGATCTACCAGGGCGGGCGAGCCGACCACCCCGAGGGCGGCGACCGCCGCGCTGGAGAGGCCGGGGTCGTCGGACGACGCGAAGGGCCAGAGAGCCTGGGCTGCCGCCGCCCCCCCGATGCGACCAAGCCCCAGGGCGGCGGGCGTCCGCTCCACGAGGGGCCGGGCGGTGTCGCCGAGAACCGAGGTCATAAGACCTTCGGTCGAGGGATCGCCGATCGCCGCCAGGGCGGCGAGGTAGGGCGCGCGGTCTTCCGGCGGAGCGGCGTCGAGCTTCTTCAGGAGGGGGGCGACGGCCTCACGGGCGCGAAGCTGCCCCAGGGCGTCGGCGGCGGCGAGGCGCACGTCGCGGTTCTCGTCGGCGAGTTCCGGCAGGAGCGGCGCGACCGACGCCTGTCCGGCCTGGACGAGGTAGGCGACGGCGGCGGGGCGCGCGTCGCCGTTGGCGAGCATCGTGACCACGGCGGGCAAGACCCGGCCGCCCTGCGTCCGCAAGGCGTCGGAAACGCCGAGCGTCTGGAACGAGCCTTTGTTCTTCAACTGATCGGCGACCGCTTCCGGATGGGCGACGACGATCTCCTTGAGGGCCTTCACGAGGGCGGCGCGGGCGTCGGCGTCGAAGTCCGCCAGGAGGGTGCCCGCGAGCTTGGCGAGGGGCGCGTCGTCGTAGCGCCCGACCGCCTGGGCCATCGCGACCCGGTCTTCGTGGCTCAGTTTCTTGAAGAACTGGGCGAGGTCGGGCCGGTCGGCCGCCGCGACGAGCCACGCGCGTTGCGCTTCGCCTTTGGGGCCGGTCGCGAGGGCGACGTCGCGCCGGGAGGTGAAGACGTTGAGGAGCGTGAGGACGAACCCCAGTGCGATCATTACGACGAGCGAGACGATCGTCCTTCCGAGCCGTCCGCCGCGTATCCCGGTACTCCTCCCGTCTTTGGGAGGCGCGGTTTTCGTGGAACGTTCCATCGATGTTCGCGTTCTACCTCGTCGGATACGCCGCCGTGGCGGGCCTGGTCTACTGGCGGGCCTACAAAACCGCCCCGCTTATGGAGGAGTTCGACGCCCCTATGCTCACGCTGTGGGTCAATCCCGAACTGGCGATGAAGGAGGAAGAGGAGGCCGAAACCTGGCGCAAGGCCGCCTGAGGGTGAGTAGAGGGTGGGTAGCGGTTAGTGATGAGTAAGCGAGCGAGCTCTCCTTCCACCCCGACCCCTATCCACCGACCACTCTCTTCAGTCTCACCTTGTCGTATGTGATCGTTCCGTCGGCGCTCACCGCGAACGTCAGCGTCCGGGACGTTCCGGCGGGTTGGCGGTCGATGTTGACCCCGTTGATCGCCAGCACATCCATCGTCAGCGCCTCGCCGCGCCGGTTGGCGTGGCCCTCGTAGGGAATCCCGCCGTCGGTCAGGACGGCGTCGCCTTCGCCCTTTAGGACAAGCTCGACGCGACGCAGCTGATCGGCGACCGCCGGATCGGTTCCGGGGAAGACGGCGATCGTCCGCTCGCCCCGAAACGTCCCGATCGGCACGGTTCCACCGCCCCGAAGGACGAGAAGCCCGATCAGGAGCGCCGCGAAAGCTATAATTGCGGCAATGGCCGCCCTCATCACGCCCGAAGTGTACACGTCCATGGGACTGAACGACGGGGAGTACGACCTCATCCTCAAGCTGCTCGGTCGCGAGCCCACCCACACCGAGCTGGGAATGTTCGCGGTCATGTGGAGCGAGCACTGCGGCTACAAGTACAGCCGCCCCGTCCTCGCCTACTTCGCCGAGTACAAGAAGGCGATGGAGGGCGAAGGCCTGGAGAACGCGGGCGTCGTCGACATCGGCGACGGCCTCGGGATCACGATGAAGGTCGAGTCGCACAACCACCCCTCGGCGGTCGAGCCCTACCAGGGCGCCGCGACGGGCGTGGGCGGCATCATCCGCGACATCCTCACGATGGGCGCCCGGCCCATCGCCGGACTGAACTCCCTGCGCTTCGGCCCCATCCAGGGCGACGGCGCCGTCGAGTCGCGCAACCGCTACCTGTTCGAGCACGTCGTGGCGGGCATCGCGGGCTACGGCAACTGCGTCGGCGTCCCGACCGTCGGCGGCGAGGTGGCCTTCCACCCTCGCTACAGCGGCAATCCCCTCGTCAACGCGATGTGCGTCGGCCTCCTGAACCTCGACGAGGTGACCACCGCCGCCGCGAGCGGCGTGGGCAACCCGGTCATCTACCTCGGCTCCGCCACCGGCAAGGACGGTATCCACGGCGCGACCTTCGCCAGCGACGCCCTCGGCGAGGACAGCGAGGCGAAGAGGCCCAACGTGCAGATCGGCGATCCCTTCGCGGAGAAGCTCGTCATCGAGGCGACCCTGGAGGCCCTTGCCACCGGCGCCGTAGTCGCGATCCAGGACATGGGCGCGGCGGGCCTGACCTGCTCGACCGTCGAGATGGCGAGCAAGGGGCGGGTCGGGATGACGATCGATCTCGATAAGGTTCCGATGCGCGAGTCGGACATGACGGGCTACGAGCTGATGCTCAGCGAAAGCCAGGAGCGCATGATGGCGGTCGCCCACAAGGGGCGGGAGCAGGAGGTCATCGACATCTTCCGCAAGTGGGGCACGAAAGCGGAAGTCGTGGGCTACGTGACCGACGACGGCCTCCTCACCGTGACCCGCCACGGAAAGGTCGAGGCGTCGCTCGACCCCACCCTCCTCACCGACCACTGCCCGACCTACTCGACCCCCATGGAGGAGCCGGAGGCGTTTCGCGCCGCCGCCTCGTTCGACGCGTCGAAGTATCCGGTGGATCTTCACACCGACCTTCTAAAGGTACTCGCCTTCCCGGACGTGGCGAGCAAGCGGTGGGTCTACCAGCAGTACGACCAGCAGGTCCAGACCCAGACGGCGGTCGTGCCCGGCGCGGCCGACGCCGCCGTGCTGGCTCCGCGCGGCACGAAGAAGGGCGTCGCGGTCGCTCTCGACGGCAACGCGCGCTGGGTCCAAGCCCATCCCTACCGGGGCGGCCTGCTCGCGGTCTGCGAGGCGTCCCGCAACGTCGCCTGCACCGGCGCCGCTCCCAAGGCCCTCACCGACGGCCTGAACTTCGGCAACCCCCAGCACGGCCGCGTCTACTGGCAGTTCGACCGCGCGGTCAAAGGCATCGCGGACGCCGCCGATGCTCTGGGCACGCCTGTCATCAGCGGCAACGTGAGCTTCTACAACGAGAGCGACCTGGGCGAGGTTCCGCCGACTCCGCTGATCGGAGCCGTCGGCGTCCTGGAGGACGCCGCGAACCGGCTGACTCTCGCGGCGAAGGAGCCCGCCACCCTCGTGCTCCTCTCCGTCGTCGAAGGCGCCCCCGAGCACGACGGCGTGGGCGCCAGCGCTTGGCTCGCGGCGGTCCACGACCAGGAGGACGGCTATCCGGTGATGCCGAACCTCGCGGGCGAGCGGGCCCTCTACGCGTTCCTCGCGGAGGGCGCGGCGAAAGGGACGATCCTGAGCGCGCACGACGTGGCCGACGGCGGGCTCGCGGTCGCGCTCGCGGAGATCGCGCTCAAGGGCGGCCTGCGGGTCGAGGCCACGATCGAGGGCCATCCCTTCGCCGAGGTTCCGGGGCACGTCGTCGTGGCGGTGCGGAGCCTGAACGATCTTCCGAGCGGGGTCGTTACCGTTCGGGAGATCGGGAAGACGGCTCCGGGCTCCGGCCTTGCGCTCAACGGCGCCGAGTGGAGCCACAAGGAGCTTCACGCCGCGTTCGAGAACGCCCTGCCCCGAATCATGGGTGGGGATCATGGAACGCTTAATCGAGTAGATTCCGTCTAAGGGTCGTTCCAGCCATGCTTACTTCGAGAGTTCGTTCACTCCGCCACGTTTTCCTCGCGGCGGGGCTCTTCTTCGCGGTCGGGCTCGCCTCGGCGCAGACGCCGGCCACCGCCCAGCAGATCAACGACGCGAGCCAACTCTACAAGGACGGCAAGACGGGCGAAGCGCTCGCCCGGTTCGAGGAGTTATATAGGCAGGATCCGGCAAACGTCGATGTCCAGAGCTGGACGGGCTTTCTCTATCTGCGTTCGAACCAGCCCGAAAAGGCGATCGAGCCGCTCGAGAAAGCCGCCGTCGGACGTCCGAACAACCTCGAGGTCCAGAACAACCTGGGCAACGCCTACTTCCAGACCAAGGCGTACGACAAGGCTCTGGTCGCCTACGGCAAGGTCTCGGCGGGCAACGCGACGATGTTCGAGCCCCGCTACAACACGGGCGTTATCCATATCCAGCGCCGCGACTATCCCGCTGCGATCACCGAGCTGAAGGCGGCGGAAGGGCTCAAAGGCAACGACCCGTTCGTAAAGAACAACCTCGGCGTGGCTTACGAGGGCGCCAAGGACTACGGCGGGGCGGCGGTCAGCTTCAAGGCGGCCAGCGATCTCCAGCCCGAGAACGTCGCCTTCGCCCGGAACGCGGGACTCGCCCTCGTGCGTGTCAAGCGGGAGGCGGAGGCGCGGCCCTATCTGGAGCGGGCGGGCGTGAGCGACCCCGACGTGGCGATGGCCCTCGCAGGGATCTATACCCGTGCGGGCGACCGCACTAAGGCTCTCGCCGCCTACGAGGCGGCGGAGGCGAAGGCCGGAAGCAACTCGACCTACTGGTACAACATCGGTGTTCTGCGTGCCCAGACCGGCAACTCGGAAGGCGCAAGGGCCGCGTACGACAAGGCCCTCGCGATCTCGCCCAACGACGTCGATGCCCTGAACAACCTTGGCATGCTCCAGTTCCGCCGGGGCCAGTACAAGGAGGCCGAGACCACCTTCGACAAGCTCGCGGGGATCAACCCCAACTCGCTCGTCGCCAAGATGAACCTCGGAGCCGCTGCGGCGAAGGCGGGCGACACGGACAAGGCGATCGCCGCGTGGAAGGACGTGCTCCACGTCGATCCGAAGCGGACGACGATACGTTTGAGCCTCGCCGACGCCCTCCTCGACCAAGGCGACACGGCGGGAGCCCGCACCCACTACCTGACGGTGCTCCGGACGGAGAAGGACAGTCCCGAGGCCCTCAACGGCATCGGCCAGATCCACCTGATGGAGTCCAAGCTCCCGCAGGCGGAGGCGGCGTTCCGCGGCGCCATCGCCGCCGACCCCAAGTACGTCCCGGCTTACAACAACCTTGCGATCACGCTGGAGCGGTCGAACCGGAAGAAGGAGGCCATCGCCTCCCTGGAGAAGGCCGCCCGCCTTGCTCCGAACGATGCGGACGTGAAGCGGAACCTACGCCGCCTCAAGGGTGCGTAGCCACAGGAACGTACGGGAAGGGTGGAGAGTAAAGTGTAGGGAAACGGACTTCTTCTGGCCCTTCTCTCTCGTTTCTCCCTCGCCCCCCCATCCCCTTGCGTATCCACATCGTCGCGAACCTTCACCGCCCGGACGCCCTACGTGCCTCCGAGCGGTTCGCCGCCTCTCTGACGAAGCGCGGCCACGTCGTGGCCGCCGAGCCCGCCACCGCACGTCAAACCTCCCTCTCGATGGTCCCTTCCGAGGAGTTCGGCGAGGCGGACCTCGCGATCGCCTTCGGCGGCGACGGCACGGTGATCCGGGCGGCCCACCTCGCGAGCGAGCGCGGCACCCCCATCCTCGGCGTCTACTACGGGAGCTTCGGCTTCGTGACCCAGTGCACGGGCGAGGAACTTCCGGGCGTCTTCAACGCCTTCGCCGCCGGAGAGCTGGCCGTCGAGCGGCGGATGATGCTGGAGGCGGAGCTCATCCGGAGCGGCCGCCCGATCGCGACCCTTCAGGCACTGAACGAGACGGTGCTGCAGCGCGCGGTCAGCTCGCGGCTGCTCACGTTCGACGTGATGGTCGATGGCTACATCCTCACCCGCTACCCCGCCGATGGCGTGATCCTTAGCACCCCGACGGGCTCGACCGCCTACAACCTCTCGGCCGGGGGGCCGATCCTCGACCCTTGCTGCGAGGCGATCGGTCTGGTGCCGCTTTCCCCCCACACGCTCGCCTCCCGCCCCCTCGTCCTCGGCCCGACGCGCGAGATCACGCTCACCGTCCACAAGGGCGACGGCGACTCGATGCTCTCGACCGACGGCGCCCAGCGGCTACACGTCCTGCCGGGCGACGTAGTGCGGGTGCGAAAGAGCCCGAGGGTGACAAACTTGATCCGAGTGGAAAAGGACGACTTCCTGATCAAGCTGGGCCGTCGGCTCCAGTGGGGCCAGAACATGATGGGGGAGGAGCCCAAGTGAGCGAGAGCGCGCTCCTCGACATCCGGGACGTCCGTGTCGAGTTCGGCGGTCCGGGCGGCTCCGTCCGGGCTCTCGACGGGGTGTCGCTGACCGTCGAACGCGGCGAGACGGTCGCGGTGGTCGGCGAGTCGGGCTGCGGCAAGACGACCCTCGCGCGGGCGGTGCTGGGCCTCCAGTCCCTGGTCGAGGGCGGCATCGTCCTCGACGGAAAGGAGGTTCGGGGCGTCGCCCCTCAGAACGCGGAGCGGGTCGCCATGGTCTGGCAGGACCCCTACGCGAGCCTCAACCCCAAGTGGACGGTCGGACGGTCGGCGACGGAACCCCTGCGCATCGCCCGCCGCAAGGGCGATCCCGGCGCGATCTTCCAGGAGGTCGGCCTCGACCCCCAGATGGTCGAGCGCTACCCGCACCAGCTTTCCGGCGGCCAGCGCCAGCGCGTCGCCATCGGGCGCGCCCTCGCCCTGAAGCCGCCGCTCGTGATCTGCGACGAGCCCACCGCCGCCCTCGACCTCTCGATCCGCGCCCAAATCCTGAACCTCCTGAAGGCGGTCCAGCGCGCGAACGGCTGCTCGTTCCTCTACATCTCCCACGATCTCACCACCGTCCGCTTCCTCGCCGATCGCGTGGCCGTGATGTACCTGGGCCGCATCGTGGAGGAGGGACCGTCGGAGGAGATCTTCACGAATCCCCGCCACCCTTACACCAAAGCCCTCCTCGATTCGGCCCCGAGCCTGGAGAGGCTTTTGGAGCTTCCCGACGCGCCCCCCGGCGAGATCCCCGATCCGCGCACCCGCTTCGTCGGCTGTCGGTACGCGGGTCGCTGCCCCAACGCGCGGGAGGACTGCGCGAAGATCGACCCGTCCGCGACGATCGAAGGGGAGCGCCGCTTCTACTGCCACCACCCCGTCGGCTCCCCTGAGTTGCGGGTCGTGAGCGGACCGGTGGAAGCACGCCCCGAAGCTTAACGTTCTCTTGCCCTTCGCTTAACCACGCCCCGTAAAAATAGGGGGTGTGGTCAAGCGCGCCTTCACTCTGATCGAGCTACTCGTCGTGATCGCGATCATCGCGATCATCGCGATCTTGGCGGCGATCCTCTTCCCCGTGTTCGCCCAGGCGAAGGAGGCGGCGAAGAAGACTCAGTGTCTCTCCAACGCCAAGCAACTCGGGCTTGGGGTCTACCAGTACGTGATCGACTCCGACGATGTGCTTCCCATGGGATCGTGGCGCTATGGCGATCAGCAGAGTCGCTGGTTCCAGGACGTCTATCCCTATATCCGCAATCTGGGCGTCTTCGTCTGTCCCGCGAAGACGAGCGGCACGGGCTACTACGTTCCCAAGCTCCGCGCCGCCGACCCGAACGGCTACGTGATGGGCGGGCCGGAAAGCTCCGGCAACTACGGGATGAACCTCAATCTTGTCGGGAGTCCCTACTCCGCGAGTCGGCCTCCGGCGGTCCAGACCGATCCGAACCCCAGCAAGTCGCTGACGAGCATTCCGGATAGCTCGGGCACGTTCCTGATCTGTGAGACCGGCCGCTTCGATGCCAAGATCATCGGCAACTACGATGCGACGACTTGGCCCAACACCGAGGTGCGCTCGACCGACTGGAACGTCGCGCCGCCCAGCGACTTCACCGGCGGTTCCGTCGACCGCTATCGCAAGAACGACACGAACTTCCTGCGCCGCCCTGCCGCGCGGCATTCGGGAGGACTGAACGTGATCTACTGCGACGGTCACGCGAAGTACAGCAAGGTCACCGCGTTCATCGGACCGATGTTCGCGACCCAAATCGGCTGGCCCTACGCCGACGCGCGCAACTCCTGGGACGACCGATGATCGCGACCGCCCTTCTCGCCCTGTTCGCGATCCGGCCCGCCATCCCGTCGGACGACGCTCGCCCTTTCACCCTCGCCGTCGTCCCCGACACCCAGCAGGAGGTTCTCAAGCCGGAGGACGGGCGGCTGCGGGGTCGCTTCCAGTGGCTGGTGGACCATCGAGAGGACCTGAACCTGAAGATGGTGTTCCAGTGCGGCGACCTGAACAACTGGGACACCCCAGATCACGATCAGTACGAGCGCTCGAGCGCGGCCCTTGACGTTTTGGACCGGGCGGGGGTGCCCTACGCGCTGGCGATCGGCAACCACGACTCGGCGGCGACGAAGCCCGGCGGCAGCGCGGCGCCCGGCAACGTCCACGACAACCAGCGGCTCACGACGACTTTCAACCGATACTTCTCCGCAACGCGCCACAAGGGGATGCAGGGCTTCTACGAGCCGGGCAAGGTCGACAACGCCTACCAGACCTTTCGGGCGGGCGGCTTGGAGTGGCTCGCGATCAACCTGGAACTCTGGCCCCGCACGGGGGCAGTCGACTGGGCGCGCGGCGTGGCCTACGCGCACCCGCACCACAACGTGATCGTCGTCACCCACTCGCATCTGACCGCCAAGTCAGAGATCGAGCCGCGCAACGGCGGCTACGGCGATAACAGCCCGCAGTACGTTTTCGATCGTTTCCTCAAGAAGTGTCCGAACGTGCGGCTCGTCTTCTCAGGACACACCGGCACGCACGGCTACCGGAAGGACGAGGGGGAGAAGGGGAACGCGGTCTACCAGTTCCTCCAGGCGTACCACTCGAACGAGGACAACCCGATGCGGCTGCTGACGATCGACCCGAAGGCGGGAACGATCGTGTCGCGGGTCTTCGCGCCCTCGACGGGCAGGGACCGGGACGACGGGTCGACGTTTACGGTGTCGGACGTCCGGTGGGTGCCGGCGCCCCGATAACGTTAGGGGCGCGTTAGGGAGAGGACTTCCCCTAACGCGTCCCTAACGTTTCCTTAGCCGTCCCTTAATGGGCACACAGGAAGACTATCGAGGCATGAAGCGCGCCTTCACTCTCATCGAGCTTCTCGTCGTTATCGCCATCATCGCCATCCTCGCCGCCATCCTGTTCCCCGTCTTCGCCCAGGCCAAGGCCGCCGCGAAGACCACGGTCGCCCTGAGCAATCTCAAGCAACTCGGAACCTGCAACGTGCTCTACATGCAGGACTCCGACGGACGGGTCAATCGGAAGTTCTGGGATCTGCACGTCGACCTCATGCCCTACGCGAAGAGCATCGACATCTTCCTCGATCCGGCCTCCTCCCAGGCCAAGCCGGTGATGCGCCACTTCACAGACTACAAGCCGTCCGATCTTCCGAGCAACAGCCGCGGCGCCACGCCGGGTATCGAGGGCGACTTCCTCACCAACGCCACCCCGGGTCTGACCTTCAACACGCAGGCCGGAGGTTTCACCGCCGAGAACTGTCCGACCATCTTCGGCCACTTCGCGCGGAACGACGAGTTCCTGTTCAACTACGGCCCAACGCCTGGTCCGGCGGATACGACCGGTGCGGGCAAGGGCAGCAACGAGTCGCAGTGGGAGTACCCGAGCGACACGATCTTCTACAGCATGTCCAAGAGCGAGGCGGAGGACGACGACACGGGTCTCTCCGGCGCGGGCGTGTGGGACAACAACGCGATCTACTTCGAGCCGGGCGGCACGTCCTGGAACCAGATCTACTCCCAGATCGCGACCCGCCACCGCGAGGGTTCCGTGTTCGCGATGCTCGACACCAGCGCGAAATTCCGTAAGGCAAGCTGGCTCCGCTCGCGTCAGGGCAAGCTGGCGCTGAACCCCCTGTGCGCCGACGTGCCCGACGCGACGGGCTGGAGCAACGCCAACAACTGCCTGAACACCACGCGATGATCCCCGTGCTGGCTACGCTCTTGTTCGTGAAGCCCTCGACCCAGGCGACCCTCGCCCGTTCTTGGGACTCGACGCTCGTCGTCGGCCACCGGGGCGCGGCGGCGTACCAGCCGGAGAACACGATCCCCGCCTTCGAGGCGGGGATCGCCTCGGGGGCCGATGCGGTCGAGTGCGACGTCCACCTGAGCCAGGATCGCGAGATGGTCGTGATGCACGACCCGACCCTCGACCGCACGACCCCGCTTAAGGGCCGGATCGCGGAGACGCCCTGGGCGACGATGAAGGCGGCGGGCGTGCCTTCGCTCCCTGAACTGACCCGGACCACCAAAGACCGCACGATCCTCGTCGTGGAGATCAAGGAAGGCGAAGGGATCGAGCCGATGGTCGTCGACCACCTGAGAAAGGAGCGGCTGGAGGACCAGTCGATCGTGTTCAGCTTCCACGACGAGCGATTGGCGAAGGTCGAAGCCCTCGCGCCCGAACTGACGAGCGTGTGGCTCGTGGGGAAGAAGGTCGACCCGGCGAACCTCGCCCCGGTGTTCGACCGGCTCCGCGAGATCAAGGGCGACGGCCTCGGCGTCGACTACCGCAACTGCCCGCCCGAACTGGCGGCGGAGGCGCGGCGACGCAAGATCCCGCTGTTCGTCTGGACCGTCCCCCCCGGCCCCGAGGTCGACCGCCTCAAGGCCCTGCGGGTCAACGCGATCATCACGAACCATCCCCGCGACGTCTGCAAACAGCTCAAAGGCGAGTGAGGGGAGAGGAGGGCTAGCCTAGCGGAGCCCAGCCTTCGACCGCCGTCCCGCCCTCGGCTCCCGGCCGGACGGCCAAGCCGCCGCCGCATCCTTCGGCCCGCTCGCGCATTCCCGCGCGTCCGGTGCCCTCCGTTGCCTCGCCGACCCCGCAGCCGTCGTCGCGGACGACGAAGTCCAGCCGGTCCGAGGAGAAGCCGAGCCGCACGACGATGCCTTTGGCGCAGGCGTGCTTGGCGACGTTGTTGAGGGCCTCCTGGACGATGCGGAACACCGCCTGCTCCGTTTCGGGCGAAAGCGGGCGCACGCCGCCCTTCACCTCGAAGTCGAGGGTCAGGCCGTGGCGCCCGGCGAAGGCGTGGGCGTACTGGCGCAGGGCGGGCAGGAAGCCGCCGGTGAGCGACGGCGGGCGGAGCCGCTGGACGAGGAAGCGCAGCTCGTCCGCCGCGTCGCGGGCGCTGGCGCGGGCGTCCGCCGCGAGGGCGGCGACCCGCTCCGGTTCGCGCTCG
>CAZEWR010000056.1:0-25187 GCA_964516175.1 uncultured Fimbriimonas sp.
ACGGTCGACGGTGAGGTCTGCACCCAGCCGCCTATCGAGTGCCGGAGCGTCCATAAAGGAATGCGTGTCGTCGTCCCGGCAGATTGGGAAGGCTAGGTCGATGCACGATCGTGGATGGAACCCTAAGCGAAGAGTAGAGTAGGCCTGTGGAGCGGACGATCCGAGCGTCTTGGAAAGACCGTGTGGCCCTGGCATGCGTTTGGGCGATCTCTCCTTGTGGCCGCCGATCTTCATGTGCATCCGCTCCGGCTCGGTACTTCGTCCGCCGCCTCCATGCTGCCATCGGCGTACGGGCGCGGTCGTCTTATTCTCACGACCCTCGGTACGCGGGTCGAGACTGATGCAGATGAGGAGGCGTCATCACGACACGGCGACGGCTCGCGCCTGGTCTTGCGGCCGCCTTCGGATTTCTCGCCAGTAGGCCTCACGGGCGTCCTCGTCGATCCCGACGCCGCCTCCCCGGTAAAGACGATCGCCGCCGTCCCGCTTCGGCCCCGAAATCCAGTGCTCGTCGCCCGAGGCCGTCTCGACGTCGTTGGCCTTGTAACCATCCTTCGGGCTTTGAAATTCCAGACCTCGGTAACGCAGGGTCCGGCCCGTTTTTGAGAACGTCACCCAGCCGATTCGGCCCACTCCGTTCAATCTCCCAGACTTGTCTTCGATAGACATCAGGCGCGGTTTCATCGATGTAGGATAGCGCGTCTCAAACGGTACGCTCCCGTTCGATGACGCCTGAGCTGACCGTACGATTGGACAAGGGCGAAGCGCCCTTCGACGGCTGGACGGTCGCGAGCGAAGAACTTCGGCTCACCCCGCTCCGGCAGGCCGTCTCGACGGTGGCCGCGCGCCTGCGAACGACGTCTCCGTCCGGGCTGAGCCGGTTCAAGGACTGGTTCTTCCACGACGAATGTCCCTCCAGAGAAAGCCCCTTCGACTGGTCGGAGATCGACCGGAAGGTTGAGTCGGATGAAGCGGCGACCGGGTTTTGTGTCGGTGACGATCTTTGCTCCCTCGCCATCTTTCCGGCCGACTGCACTTGGCTACTCCGCATCTTCGTGCCAGAAGAGCCGGGTGACCCGAGGTACGAGACGTGCCGGTTCGACCTGACCGGATCGCTCAGCCTTGTCCAAGCGATCACGCAGGACCTCGCGCCGCTCACGCTCGGCTTCGAGCCCGCCACGCGGTTTTTCATCCCTTCGTGGGAGCGCGAGTGGAAGCCCGATCCCTCAGCGTAGGAACCGTGCGCACGCCGGGTCGTTCGTCACGTCCGTCCACTCGAAACCGACCCTCTCTAAGAACGCCCCGAACGCCGCCTCGTCTTTCGGCGGCACCTGGATGCCCGCCAGCACCCGGCCTACGTCCGAACCGTGGTTGCGATAGTGGAACAGGCTGATGTTCCACGGATGCTCCATCGCGTTCAGAAAGCCGCCGAGCGCTCCCGCACGCTCGGGAAACTCGAAGGCGACCAGGCGTTCGTTTTCGACAGGCGCCCGACCGCCGACCATGTGCCGGACGTGCAGCTTCGCCAGCTCGTTGTCCGTCAGGTCAAGCACCTCGTAGCCTTCGGTGCGAAGCTCATCCAGAATGTCCTTCCCAGGGTCCGTTCGGACCCCCACGAAGACGTGCGCCTCCTCGCCCGGCGCGAGGCGATAGTTGAACTCCGTCACCGCCAAGGCTCCCAACGCGCCGCAGAACGCTCGGAACGAGCCCGGTCGCTCGGGAATCGTCGCCGCGAACACCGTCTCGCGCCGCTCGCCGATCTCCGCCCGCTCGCTCACATGGCGGAGCGAGTCGAAGTTCAGGTTCGCCCCGCAGGCGATGGCGAGGTACTCCCCCGGCCCGTGCCGCTCTGCGTACGCCTTGAGCCCCGCCACCGCGAGGGCTCCAGCGGGTTCGAGGATCGCCCGCCGGTCCTCGAACACGTCCTTGATCGCCGCGCAGATCGCGTCGTTCGACACCACGACGCACTCATCGACCACCTGCTGGGCGACCCGGAACGTCTCGACTCCCGGACACTTCACCGCCACGCCGTCGGCGAACCGTCCAACCCGCTCCAAAGTCACGCGCTCACCCTTGGCGAGCGAGGCCGTCATGGAGGCCGAATCTTCCGCCTCCACCGCGACCACCTTCACGCCGGGGCGAAGGGCTTTCACGACCGCTCCGACCCCCGCGACCAGCCCGCCGCCGCCCACCGCCACGAACACCGCGTCGAGCGGACCGGGATGCTGGCGAAGGATCTCCACGCCGACCGTCGCCTGGCCCGCGATCACATCCGGGTCGTCGTAGGGATGCACGTAGGTCAGACCTTCCGCCTCCGCCCGCCGGTGCGCGTGGAGCGAGGCCGCGTCGAAATCGTCGCCCTCCAGATCCACCTCCGCTCCCCAGGCCCGGACCGCCTCGACCTTGATGCTCGGCGTCGTTCGGGGCATGACGACGACCGCCCGGCATCCCATCCGCCGCGCCGCGAGGGCCACGCCTTGCGCGTGGTTGCCCGCCGACGCGCAGACTACGCCCCGCGTTCGCGCTTCCGGCGGCAGAAGCGCGACCTTGTTGTACGCTCCCCGGATTTTAAACGAGAAAACCGGCTGCTCGTCCTCGCGTTTGAGCCACACGCCCGAACCGAGACGCGTCGCTAGCCGGGGCATCGGTTCGATCGGCGTCTCCCGCGCCACGTCGTACACCCGCGCGAGCAGGGCGCGCTTCAGATAGCCTTCGAGCGTTTCCAAGCCTCTATTGTGGACCGGAAGCCTCGATGGTCTTGGGCTCTGCCAGCGTCCCTTCGTGCGAGCCCACGACCCGCGCGCCCTCCATCACGATGCAACGGGTCAGACGAGCCCCTTTCTGAACGAGCGCTCCGTCCAAGATCACGCACTCCTCAACCTCCGCGCCCGCCTCGACCGTCGCCCCGTGCCCGACCACCGAGCGGGTCACCGTCCCCTCGATCTTCGCTCCCGGTGAGACGAGCGCCTGCCGGAGCGTCCCCGAGATTCGCGCGGGCTCCCGCGCGAACGAGCGCGTCCGCAGAGGCCAATCGGGCGAGTCGAGTTCGAACGCCTCGTCGATGAGGTCCAGGTGGCCCTGCAGGTAACTCTCCAGCGTTCCGACGTCTCGCCAGTAGCCCGTATGCCGAAACGCCCGCGCCTCGTCCTTCTCGACGAACCACGGAACCAGCGTCTGGCCGTAATCCCCCTCGCCCGCCTCCTTCAGAGCCTTGAGGAGATCCGGTCCGGAATACGCGAAGACCTCCGTCGCCACCGTGTGGCCCCTCGGCCTCTCGGGCTTGTAGTCGAAGCCCGTCACCTTCTCTCCGGAGGTCTGGACGATCCCATAGCGCGAAACGTCCTCGTCCGGAAGCTCTTTGGTGACGATCGTCAGTCCCTTGCCGTGTTGCACGTGGAACGCCACGACGTCTCGCAGATCAAGCCGCAGGACGTGGTCCGCACTCATCGTCAGCACGACGTCTGGTGCGAACTGTGCGATGAGCTTCGCCTGACGCTTCAGGGCGTCCGCGTTCCCCTTGGCGAACCCGTCGTCGCCCGCCCCTTGCCAGGGCGGCAGAACGGTAAGTCCCCCTTCGGTCCGGTCCAGGTCCCACGGTCGCCCGTTCGCCAGATGGTCGTTGAGCCCGTGCGGCTCGTACTGCTCCACGACCCATACGTCGCGAAGATCGGAGTGCAGGCAGTTCGTGAGGGCGAAGTCTACGAGGCGGAACACGCCTCCGAAAGGCACGGCGGGCTTCGCTCGCTCTTCGGTCAGGGGCTTGAGCCGTCCGCCTTCGCCACCGGCGAGAACGATGGCGAGAGCGCGGGGAGGCTGGGCCATGGCTTGTGGGACGACGTTCCCCATCGAGTGGGTTCGTTGCCGGCTGTTCGGCGCCCGATCGAACGTTTGTTATGATCGCCCCGACCTCTCGTCTTCAAGACGACACTTCGGTTCCTTGAAGGGCCTGTCTTCGGGCGATCACGCCCGAAAGGGGAGCGTGCTCTCGCCCGAATACGATCCTCGATCACGACCCGCTCAGGAATACCGCTAGACGGTAATCTACGTTCAATGGCCGCCGTGCGCGTCGTCGACGTCGCCCTCGACCCGCGCAACGGCGGGGCCGAGGCGGTCTACACCTACCGCCACGCCCCCGGCCTGAGCGTCGGCGAGGCGGTGTTCGTTCCCCTAGGTCCCCGGATAGCCCTCGGTTTCGTCGTCCGGGACCATCAGATCCGGGAAGAGGACCTCGCGTTCGCCCTGAAAGACGTCGCGGGTCGCGTCGAGGGGCTCAAACTCCCCAAGCCTCTGGTCGAACTCTGCCGCGAGGTCGCGGAAGAGACCCTCTGTCCCCTTCCGGTCGCCCTCTCCGCCGCCACGCCTCCCGGCGTCCGCGAACGTCTCGTCGCGTTTTGGGAGGCCACCACGCTTCCCGCCCCCGCCGACCTCAAGCCTCTCGAACGGGAGACCCTCCGTGTCCTTAAAGAGCAAGGTCCCCGGAGCGAGAGCAAGGGTAAGAAGCTCGAGCCCGGCGTCGCCCGCGCCCTCAAGTCCCTACGCAAGATGGGGCTCGTCCGGCAGACCTTGCGCCTCCAGGACGCCGCCGAGCGGCGCAAGGCCCCCGACCTTCTCCACCTCACCGCCGACGCGAAGAAGGTCGAGGCGTTCCTCCACCGGGAAGGGAAGCGCAAGCCCGCCCAAGCCCTCGTCCTCATGAAGATGCAGGAGGCCGAGCGGTCGGCGCTCACCGCCCCCGAGATCAAGGCGATGGCGGGTGTCACCGACGCGACCCTGCGCGCTCTCGTCGACCATGGCCTCCTCGAACGGACTTTGGGCGGCGAGGCGGCGCCCCAGGTCGAGGCCCCGAAGCCGAACCGCATCCAACAGATCGCCATCGACGCCGTCGTGGAATCGGTCCGGACGCGCGAGTCGCGGGACTTTCTCCTGTTCGGCGTCACCGGATCCGGCAAGACCGAGGTGTACTTGCGGGCCGCCGCCGAGGCCCTCAAGATCGGTCGGCAGGTCCTCTACGTCGTTCCCGAGATCGCCCTCGCTGCGCAGGCGATCTCTCGCCTACGGGAGCGGTTCGGCCAAAGGGTCGCCGTCCTTCACTCCGACTTGGCCGATGCTGAGCGGCTCGCCACTTGGCGGCGCATTCAGAGTGGAGACGTCTCCGTCGTCCTCGGCGCCCGCTCCGCCCTTTTCGCTCCCTTGAACGACGTCGGCCTCGTCGTCGTCGACGAGGAGCACGAGCAGGCCTATAAGCAGGAGACCGCCCCCCGCTACCACGCCAAGAGGGTCGCCCTCGGCCTCGGACGCCTCCACGGCTGCCCTGTCGTTCTAGGCTCCGCGACCCCTAGCGTCGAGAGCTACTCCGAAGCCGAGCGGGACGTCCTGACCCTGTTGTCCCTGCCCGAACGGGCCGCCGAGGCGAAGCTGCCGGACGTCTTCGTCCGTGACCTTACCGAAGGGTATCGCGACGGCCGTCCCAGCATTCTGTGCGACGACCTGCGCGAACGTCTCGTCCACACCCTCGAGCGGGGCGAGCAGGCGATCCTCTTCCTCAATCGCCGCGCCTACGCTCCCTTCCTCGTCTGCCGCGACTGCGGCCACCAGTTCGGCTGTCCCAACTGCAGCGTCTCTCTCGCCTTCCACCGCCGCGACCGTCGCCTCCGTTGCCACCACTGCGGCCACCACGAAGCCCCGCCCGAGGCCTGCCCAAGCTGCCTCGGCATCCGCATCGCGCCTTTTGGGATCGGCACCGAAAAGGTCGAGGAATCGATCGCCACCGATTTTCCCGCCTACAAGGTCGCGCGCCTCGATCGCGACGTCGCGCGCCGCAAGGGGGCGTTGGAGGAGACCCTCGCCGCCTTCCGCGCCAACGACACCCAGATCCTCGTCGGTACCCAGATGGTCGCCAAGGGGCTCGACTTCCCGAACGTCACCCTCGTCGGCGTCATCGCCGCCGACATGAGTCTCAACATGCCCGACTTCCGAGCGGGCGAGCGCACCTTCCAACTCGTCTCCCAGGTCGCGGGCCGCGCGGGGCGGGGCCAAAGGCCGGGCGTCGTGATCGTCCAGACCTTCAATCCCCAGCACCCCGCCATCGTTCACGCCAAAGGGCACGATTACGTGGGCTATTACGAAAACCTCCGCGCCGAGCGCGATGAGGCGGGCTATCCACCCTTCCGGCGCTTGGTCAACGTCGTCCTGAGTGGCGAGTCCCGCGAAGCCGTCGCCGCCGCCGCCGAGGAAGCCGCCCGCCGCCTCCGCCGCATCGAAGGGGCGGAGACCCTCGGTCCCGTCGCCTGCGCCGTCGAGCGCGCCGCCAACCGCTGGCGCCACCACGCCCTCGTCAAACTCGGCCCCGGCGCTTCCCCCCGCCCCGTCCTCGAAGTTCTCAAGGATCTCACCCCCGAAGGCGTCCAGATCGTCCTCGACGTCGATCCCTACCAAATGATGTGACGCGAAGGTTCGCGCGTGGATCGGCCCTATTATCTGGACATCATCCAGATAATAGGGCTATAATCGTTTCCGTGTCCACCGGCCTTGAGGAACTGCTGCGGAAGTCGAAGCTGCGCTTCACCGCGCCCCGGCTGGCGGTGCTGGACGCGATCGAGCACGAAGGTCGGCACCAGGACGCGGAGTCGATCTTCGCCGCCGCGCGTGGGCGGCTGGTCTCGCTTTCGCGCCAAGCCGTGTACGACAACCTCAACGCCCTCGTCGCGGCGGGAATCGTCCGCCGTATCGAGCCTGCCGGTCGCCCCGCGCTCTACGAAACCCGAGTCGGCGACAACCATCATCACCTGGTCTGCCGACGGTGCCAAACCATCGTCGACGTCGACTGCGCCGTGGGCGTCTCGCCCTGTCTCCAGCCTTCCGAAAGTCACGGCTTCGTCATCGACGAGGCCGAGGTCGTGTACTGGGGGCTCTGCCCCTCGTGCCGCCAAAAGCCCTAAAACGAAAAACCATGTCCAGCGAATCGAAATGCCCGTTTTCGGAAACCCCCTCCGTCCCGGTCGCCGGCGGCGGCACCCAGAATCGTGACTGGTGGCCGAACCAGCTTCGCGTCGACCTCCTGAGCCAGCACTCGGCGAAGTCGAACCCGCTCGGCGGCGACTTCGACTACCGTGAAGAGTTCAAGAAGCTCGACTACGAGGCGCTGAAGGCCGATCTCCGCGCGCTGATGACCGATTCGCAGGACTGGTGGCCCGCCGACTTCGGCCACTACGGACCCCTCTTCGTCCGCATGGCGTGGCACAGCGCGGGCACCTATCGTCTCGAAGACGGCCGGGGCGGCGGCGGTCGTGGGCAGCAGCGCTTCGCGCCCCTCAACAGCTGGCCCGACAACGTCAACCTCGACAAGGCCCGCCGCCTGCTGTGGCCGATCAAGCAGAAGTACGGCCAGAAGATCTCCTGGGCCGACCTCCTCCTCCTTACCGGCAACGTCGCGCTGGAGAGCATGGGCTTCCCCACCTTCGGCTTCTCCGGCGGCCGCGCCGACACCTGGGAGCCCGATCAGGACGTCTACTGGGGCCGCGAGACCACTTGGCTCGGCAACGAGCACCGCTACGGGAAGGGCGTCGAGGGTGTGGTCAAAGGCGAAGACCACTCCGTTCTCCCTTCCGACGAGGACGCGAACCGCGGCGTCCACAACCGCAACCTGGAGAACCCTCTGGCGGCGGCCCACATGGGCCTCATCTACGTGAATCCCGAAGGCCCGGACGGCACCCCCGACCCGCTCCTCTCCGCGCGGGACATCCGCGAAACGTTCGGCCGTATGGCCATGAACGACGAGGAGACCGTCGCCCTCATCGCGGGCGGCCACACCTTCGGCAAGACCCACGGCGCCGGTCCGACCGACAACGTCGGCGACGATCCCGAGGCTGCCAACGTGGAGGCGCTCGGCTTCGGCTGGCACAACCGCTTCGGCAGCGGCAAGGCGGGCGACACGATCACCAGCGGCCTTGAGGTCACCTGGACGTCCACCCCGGCCCAGTGGGGCCACGAGTACTTCAAGAACCTGTTCGAGTTCGAGTGGGTCCTGAGCAAGAGCCCGGCGGGCGCCCACCAGTGGTTCGCCAAGGGCGCCGCGCGAACCATCCCGGACGCCTACGATCCGGAAAAGCGGCACGTCCCCATGATGCTGACCACGGACGTCGCGTTGCGCGTCGATCCCGTCTACGAGGCGATCTCTCGCCGTTTCCTTGAGGATCCGCAGGCCTTTCAGGACGCCTTCGCCCGCGCTTGGTTCAAACTGACCCACCGCGATCTGGGTCCGCGCTCGCGCTACATCGGCCCCGAGGTCCCCGCCGAGGAGCTGATCTGGCAGGACCCGGTGCCCGCTGTCGACCACGCGTTGATCGACGAGAACGACGCCGACGCCCTCAAGGCCAAGCTTCTCGCTTCCGGCCTCTCGGTATCGGATCTGGTCCGCATCGCCTGGGCTTCCGCCTCGACCTTCCGCGGCTCCGACAAGCGCGGCGGCGCCAACGGCGCCCGCATCCGCCTCGCCCCGCAGAAGGATTGGCGCGTCAACGAGCCCGAGAGGCTGCAGGGCGTCCTTTCGACCCTGGAAGGCATCCAGAACGAGTTCAACGCCTCGGCGACCGGCGGCAAGAAGGTCTCCTTGGCCGATTTGATCGTGCTGGCCGGGAACGCGGGCGTCGAGTCGGCGGCCAAGGCGGGCGGCTTCGATGTGAAGGTCCCCTTCCATCCTGGCCGCACCGACGCGACGGCGGAGCAGACGGACGAGGTCTCCTTCAAAGGCCTCGAGCCGTTCGCCGACGGTTTCCGCAACTACCAGAAGGCCCCCTCTGCCGTTCCGGCGGAAGCCCTACTGATCGACAAGGCCCAACTGTTGACCCTCACCGCGCCCGAGCTGACCGTCCTGATCGGCGGCCTGCGCGCGATCGACGTCAACGTCGAGGGATCCAAGCACGGCATCCTCACCGACCGCCCCGGCACGCTCACCAACGACTTCTTCGTCAACCTGCTCGGCATGGAGACGCAGTGGAAGTCGGTCGCGAACGACGGCCAGGAGGTCTTCGAGGGACGGGATCGCGAAACCGGAGAGGCGAAGTGGACCGCCACCCGCGCCGACCTCGTGTTCGGCTCGAACGCGGTGCTCCGCGCCGTCGCCGAGGTCTACGCCGGCGCCGACGCGCAGGAGAGGTTCGTCCACGACTTCGTCGCCACTTGGACCAAGGTCACGAACCTGGACCGCTTCGACCTGATCGCCTGACGATAGGCGAAGCGCTAAGAGGAGCCCTACCAGAGGCTCCTCTGAAGTCTCTCCTGAAACGCCGCTTATCCTCTTTGGGCGATCCCGCCGCCAGGGATGCTTGTGCCCTCTTTGTCATGATCGGGTGTTCCGGTATACAGCCAAGGGATGAACTGGACGAAAGACGACCGCGATTTTAGCGATCTTTTCTGGGCGGCCCGGAAGGAACAGACGAGGCTCAAAGGCGAAACGTCGCCGGGTGATCCGGCCTTCAAGGCCGTGATCGCCTTTGCCGACGTCAAAGACTGGTCCTGGGCGAGAAAACTGATCGAGGCGAGTCGGCTTGAGCGGACGGGCGCGGACGACGCCCTCCGCTTTTTAGCCGAGACGCAGCGGGAGGTTCCTGAGAGGTTCCAGTCGGTCGTGCATGTGATAAGAGGCTCCGTGCTCTACCTAGAGCGAGAGTTCGACGAAGCGACGGTCGCCTTCCGTAGGGCCTTAGACGATCCCGCGTTCGACCGGCCTGCGTACGCATGGAACGGCCTTGCCCTCGTTCTCGGCGCCAAGGGCGAGTTTGGGGCGGCGAAAGAGGCGGTTCAAAAGGCTTTTAACGATCCGAAGTTCGACGCATCCGGATCTAATTGGTACTTCTACGGCCTCATGCTCAAGGGCGCGGGCGAGTACGACGACGCGACGGTCGCTCTTCGCAAAGCCCTGGACGACCCAGAATTTGATCTGCGAGGGCACGTATGGTACGAGCTTGGCATCCTCCTTGCCGTCAACGACGCGTACGACGAATCGATCGGAGCGTTCCAAAAGGCCCTGAACGATCCGGACTACGATACGCCTAGGGAAGCGTGGGCCAAGCTCGCTCTCGTGTTCGAGCTTGCGCAGAGGACGGACGAAGCGGAGAGCGCCCACAGGATGGCCCTCTCCTGCCCCGAACCCACTGGGGAGCGCTTCCGCATGGTTGATTTTGGAGAACAGGACCCTCGCTGATCCTAGTCCGCCGACCCTTTGTTCACGAACCGCCGTTCATAGCCCGAGGAGAAGCTGTCGCTCATCCACTCGGATGTTCTTCACCGTTCAAGCAGCGATCGGCTCGACCGGATGGGTTTCGGCCGGGTGCGGATTTCGCCTTTCGAAAGACCACGCGACCAGCGTGAGAACGACCGCCAGCGCCGCGATGCCCCCGCCGACCACAGGGGCGCCGCGCAGCCCGAGCGTGGAGTCGACGACCCGGCCCCCCACGAACGATCCCAAGACGATCCCGAGGTTGAACGCGGACTGGCTCAGCCCCGAGGCCACGTCGGCCACCCCCGATCCGAGAAGGCTCGCTTCTCGGATCGCCAACGACTGCAGCCCCGCCCCCGTGCTCAGCATCACCATCCCGAAAAGGACCACCGCGATGCCGGTGAGAATGGGCGAACCCGCCGTTAGTCCGATAGAGAACAGGCTCAGGGCGAGCAGGCCGAACAGCGTTGCCAACCCCGGATAGATCCTGCCCTCGACGAACCGTCCGCCCAACAGGTTGCCCACGCTGACGGCGATCCCCAGAGAGGCGAGAAGAAGCGCGCTGCCGCCCGCCGACATTCCCACCACCTGCTTCAGGTAGGGCGTGAGATAGGTGAACGCGACGAACGTCCCGGCGAAGCCGACGATCGTCATCCCGAACGCGAACTGGAGCCGGGGCTCCCGCAGAGCGCGGCCGATGTCCCGCCCGGAGGCGCGCTGGGCGCCCATCGGAAAGTCGGGAACGGAGAGTGCGATCGCTCCGACGGCGCCGACCGATAGAACGGCGACCCCTGTGAAGGCGACCCGCCATCCGAGCGTCGCGCTGATCCAGGCGGCGAGGGGAACCACCGTCGCCATCGCGATCGTCAGGCCGGCGAAGACGACCGAGATGGCCTGGGCGCTCCGGCCCTTCGGCGCGAGCCCTGCCGCCGCGGTCGTGGCCGTCGCGAGGTAGGTGCCGTGGGAGAACGAGGTGAGGAACCGGACGACGAGCAGAAAGCCATAGCCCGGCGCGAGGGCGGCCAGCGCGTTGGCGACGGCAACCAGCGCCATGAGCCCGATGAGAAGCCCTCGGCGCGGGAACCGGGCCAGAACGGAGGTCAGGACCGGGGTCATGATCGTCACCCCGAACGCATAGCCCGAGATCAGCAGACCGGCCCGCGAAAGGCTGACATCCAGATTTCCGGCGATCTCCGGCAGCATCGCGGCGGGCATGAACTCCGTCGCGCCGATCGCGAACGCGCCCGAGGCGAGGGCGTAGAGCGCGGGCGGAAGGCTAACGCGCATGCCACCCTTGGACCGAATCCGTCAGACCGCAGGGCTTGAAGAGACTTCGCAGACTCACCCCTGGAGTATAGACTTGAAGCTTCATTATCTGAAGCGCTTTAGGGCCAAGAGTCACCACAGGGAGCGTCTAAACTGTGGCCTCGGAACTTTGCCCGGGCGATTCTGAGGCCCTGACCTGGGTCAGGCCGCGCTGATCGTAACCGTGCCGAAGGTCATGAACACCGTCGTCGGTCCCGAGGAACCGCGATAGGCGCCCTCCGCGACCGCGAGATGGCAGGCGACCGCCGCGAACTCCCACGCGAGATCCTCGCCGCACTCGATCTTGCGCTCGGTGTACGCCCCAAGGCTGTAACGCTCGTCGAAGGCCTTCGCGAGCCGCGCGTGAGCCGCGATCGATTCGGGAACCGAAGGATGGTCCCAACCCCACCGCCACGTCCCGTCCCGTCCTCGGCGTTGTAGGTTCCGACGACCTGCACCGGAGCGACGATCCTCATGACTTTCCGGTTGAGGAACCCGATGCGTCCGGCGTCCAGGTCGGCGCTCCAGGACGCCTCGTCGGGCCCCAGGTCCCCACGTGGGCCTGGGTCCTGAGCCGAAGCTCGTTCATGCTTCGTTCGATCGTCGACTGCGGCTCGGCCCGTTCAGTCTCCTTTTTCCGAACAGACCCATAGCCGGAGGGTACCGTGCCGTCTTCGCCCGGACCACCGCCCGTACCCACTCGATGTTAGAGGCGCCGACCTTGAACGATCGCGCGGTCTTGAGGTGGAGGCGTCGACTATGGCGCCTTTCCCGATTGAGGCGAACGGACGAAAGAGGGGTTTCCGCCGCCGCCTCGCCGTGTGGCTCCGTAGAAGGCCGCATGAGGTTCTGGGGCAAGAGGGAAGACGCGCCGCTCGATCCAGAGGCGGTGAAGGCGCGGTCGATGGTGGAGGTGGCTCGGCTCGGCGGCAGGGCGATCGAATGGCTGCCCACGATCGATCGGACGACCGCCCGCACGGGCGACGAACTCGCCCGGCGCGCGATGGTCCTGAACGCTCTCGTGGGCTTCGCGTACGAGGCGCCCGCGTCGGTCCTTCGCGAGTGGATCGTGGCGAACGGGCTGACGCAGACCCTATCCCCTCACGAGGCGGAGACGTTGCGCAAGGAGACGGAGGAACTGGCCGATCAGGAACGGATCAACCTGAGTTGGAGCCAGGAGGCGATCGCCGCCTTGCTCTGGGCGGGAGGCTTGGCGGACGCCCTGCCGATCGGCGAGGAGGTTCCGGTCGAGATGTACAAGATCCTGCCGAGCCTCCCGAAGGGCGAGAGCGGTCGCGACTTCGCACGGCGGGTGCGTCTGAGGTCTTACGACGAGCTGTACGCGATGCGGGACCTCTACTACCGGGCTCATTGGTACGCCCGTGACGGGGGCCTCAACGGCTACGACACGGGCGTCTTCGGTATCGACGCGATCATGGAACGACGCAAGGTCCTAGAATGGCTGCTCGACGCGTCGCAGGAGTGGGACGACGTCGAAATGAGCACCTAAGGGATACTCCTGCGTACGATGGTTCTGCTCTCCGCCCTGCTCGTCGCCGTGACGATCCAGACCGACAAAGCCACCAGCTTCGGGTACAGCTACGCACAGATCTTGGCGATGGGACCGAAGCGCTGGGAGGATCTGGTCCTGAAGAAGAACGGTGACTCGACGCTCGCGACGGGAAGCGGCTTCACCGTCTACGGCGAGGCGCTGGCTTGGCGCAACGACCGGCTTCTCAAAGGACGACCCTTCCCGCTCCGTCGACATCTGGAGTCGTTCTCGATCAACGCCCAGGATGTGGGCAACACGGCGACGGGCGGCGGCACGATCTGGCACATCTTCGCGGGCCAGAGCTACCGCGACATGGAGACGACGATCCACACCATCCTGACGCACTCGTACCGAGGGCCGAAGCGCGTCGTCTCGGATGTGACCCGGGCGATCGAAGGGCTGAGCCGCGTTGCCGAACGGGCCGAGGGCAAGGACCGCATCGACGCCCAGAAGGCGATGGGAGGCATCCGGCGCGACCTCGCGGCGATCGTGGCGGACGCGCGAACGCTCCCCCGTCGGGATTCCGACGCCGCCCTGAAGTTCTGCCGCCAGACGGTTCGAGCCGTAATCGCCCAGGCCGAGCCGCAGTAGGGCGGCCGGCGCACTCAAGGGAAGCGGATCACAGGGCTTTCCTGTAGAGCGCGAGCAGCCGCGCCCACGCCTTCTCGGCCTGCGGCTCGTTGTAGACCGACGAGTCCGGGGGGCACCATCCGTGCGCGGCTCCCTCGTAGACCTCGATCTCAGCGGGCCGATGGGCTTTCTCGAAGCTCTCCTTCAGCACGATCTTATCGTCCGGAGAGCGTGCGTCGTCGTTGGCCGCGATGGCGACGAGGAACTGGGCCTTGCTCTTTGCGGCCTGGAGGTGCGGGCTGTTAGGTTGGTCCGTGACCAATCCCCCGCCGTGGAAGGTGGCGACCGCGCCCACGCGATCCGGCATCGCCGCCGCCGTCCGGAACGCCATCGGTCCGCCCATGCAGTACCCCTGCGTGCCGATAAGCCGGTCCTTGGCGACCGAGGGCTGGGCGTCCAGCCACGCGACGAAGGCCTTGGCGTCCGTCACGTGGGTGGTCTCGTTCAGCTTCTGCGCCAGCGGCCGAACCTCGGCGATGGGGGTTGCGGCCCCTTTCTCGGCGGTGGGGGCCTTCTGGGAGCGGTAGAACGGATTGACGACCAAGACCGCGTAGCCCGACTCGGCGAGACGCTTCGCCATCTGGCGGAAGGCCGGTCGGAGCCCGAAGATATCGGGCCAGATGAGAACGCCGGGCGCCGTGCCGCTGGAAGGGCGCACGAAGTAGGCGTCGGCCATCCCGTCTGGGGTCGTGATGGTCACATCCGACTCGGTGACGGTCGCGGCGTTCGCGACGCCCGGAAGCATCATCGCCACCCCGACGCCTACCATCATGCCGAACTGCCTTCGCGTCACGAGGCCGCGTGACTCGAAGTCCTGCCGATCGTTCTCGAAATGGTCCTGTTCGCACATGTCGCTAGCATAGTCCATACGCGCCTGGAAGGTGACCGAGTGCCGTCTGGTTCAGGCGCGCTTGCGTCGGCGGAGCAGTCCAGGCGCTTCGGCTCCCAGCTCGATCATCGGGGCAAACTTCGGTCCCGGCGCCTAGGCTTCAGGACCTGTCCCGCCCCGTGAGCGACATATTCGTCATGGATAGACTGCCGTCTTGGAAGGCGACCGAGGTCAGGGTGGCCAGACCCAAGATCAGCGCGTCCACCTTGCCGTCGGTCCGAACGCGCTTCACCGCATCGCGTTGGCCCCGCCGCTCGGCAGGTCTCTTGAGGAGAGCCTCAGCGTTCGACGACGAGCACGAGGCCCGGATCGGAAAGGTCTCCACGATGCCCCGCCGATAGGCCTACCCGGTCGATCAGCGAGCCCGGCAAGGTGAGGACGCCGCCCTTGATCTGGACCTGATCCATCACGTTCTCCGACCGGCCCGCCGCGAGGTCCTGCGCCCAGACCGCCTTCGCCCGGATCGGCTTGTCGAATCGGATCGAAAGACTCCGGTAGTGGCCGAACACCCCGATGGGACGGCCCGCCGCGGCGCCCGCGATCCGCACGTCGGCGAGCGGCGTCCGGTAGGTGCGCCCGAGACCTCTTCCGATCGCCCCGACCGAAAGGCAGCCGTTCGGATAGCGGGCCGCCACGACGAAAGGCGGCTCCGGTTCCTCGCACTCGACCGAGGGTAGCTCCATGCCCCGCGCCATGATCGTGGGAGCGGTGGCGGTGGCGGTGGACCCCGCCGCCCGGTCCGTCCACGACTCGCCCGCTTGCATCGTCCAACGGTCGGTCGCCGTCTGGGGCGACCGGACGAAATCACCCTGGCCCGCCGCGAACGGAGGGGCGATCCGGTGCCAACGAACCGCGCGCGCCACCTCGTCCATCCGCCGCTTGAGGTCCCGGCAGGCCGGCGGGAACACGAAGTCCTGTCGGCCATCGGGCAAGGCGCCCACAAAAGGATGGCGCATGACGCCGTAGGCGCAGCCGAACGCCGCCCCGAGGGTGACCTCGTCCTCGCAGTTGAGGAGGGTCGGGCTCCCTTTCGCCGCCGAAGAGGCGAGTAGGTTGGCGAGACGGTCGAGCGTGGACGGCGCGGAGATCACCGTCTCCACGTCGTACGTGCGATAGACGTCGGCGAAACGGATCGAGTCCGGCGTCAGCGCCGATTCGATCACCGTGTTCGGACCGTTCGCAACCCGAAGCTCGGCCAGCATCCGGCGCCACTCAACGTCCCCCGCGTGCTTTCCCCAGTCGACTTTGAGGTAGGCCATGCCTCCTTTCGACACCTCCCGAAGCCGATCCGCCCAATACTCCCGAAGCGGTTTCTGGAGTAGCAGTGGACATTCTTGGGCGCAGACCCATCCGCCCAGCCCGCGCCAGCCCTTCGCCACGACCGCCTTGCTCAGCGCCGCCAGCCGCTTCTCGGGAGTGCCGCGAAACCCCGGAAACTTGCCCTCGTCGAGCTGGAGCCGACCCAACGCCCGCTCGTCGTTGTCGACCGGGACGTCCCAAGAGTCGTCCATCACGAAAAGGAGATCCTTCCGCACGCTCGGATAGAAGTCGAGCCAACCTTGAAGCGGACCCTTTCCGAAGAGGCTCGCCTGGGTCATCAGGGCGCGCGTCGGCAAGGCCCCGATGTAGTCGCAGGCGTAGCCTTGAACGTTCCAGGTGCAGAAGTAGTCCGGCGCCTTCGAGGCGCGCTCCGGCACCAGGTTGGGACCGCCTCCGGCCATCGTCCACGCCGCCAACACCGCCATCCCGAACACGGCCTATCCTACCCCTCGCCCCGATCGCCTTCGTTCAAGGTGTCCGACTCAAGAGGATTTCAAGATCCTATGGGCTCGTGGATGGACAGAGCCTTCGCGAGGTAGGGCGCGGTACGGCTCTCCTTCGAACCGGCGACCTCCGTAGGCACACCCTGTCCCACCACGCGTCCCCCCTCCCCCCCGGCTCCCGGACCGATGTCCAGCGTCCAGTCGCTGCTCGCCACGACCCGCATATCGTGCTCGACGACGATTACCGTGTTGCCCGCGTCGACGAGGCCCCTAAGCTGGACCACGAGCTTCTCGACGTCGGAAGGGTGGAGTCCCGTGGTCGGCTCGTCGAGCACGTAGAGGGTGTCTCCCCGCTGTCGGCGCTGAAGCTCGGTCGCCAGCTTGATCCGTTGCGCCTCGCCGCCGGACAGTTCCGTCGCGGGCTGGCCGAGGCGGATGTAGCCGAGACCGACCTGACGGACGATGTCGAGCGATCGGGACAGCCCTTCGTCTTCCGCGAAGAACCCGAACGCCTCGTCCACCGTCATCGCGAGGATCTCCGCGATGTTCTTCTCCCGGTAGCGGACCTCGAGCGTCTTCGCGTTGTACCGGGTTCCTTCGCACTGGGGACAGGGCGCGTAGACGCTGGGAAGGAAGAGCAGTTCGATCATCACGAACCCCTCCCCTAGGCACCGCTCGCAACGGCCCTTCGCCACGTTGAACGAGAACCGCCCCGCGTCGTACCGCCGGGATCGCGCCTCCGCCGTCGCCGCGAACAGCTTCCGGATGGGATCGAACAGGCCGGTGTACGTCGCGAGGTTGGATCGCGGCGTCCGCCCGATCGGCTTCTGATCGACGACGACCAGACGTCGGATTCCCTCGACTCCGCTCGCGATCCTTCCTTCGGTCGGCGCCGCGGTCGGCTCCTCCAGCCCGTCCAGCGTCTCGTCTTCCGTCGGCGCGGACTGGCCCAAACGCTCCGCCACGAGTTCCACGAGAGCTTGGCTCACCAGGCTCGACTTGCCCGAGCCGGAGACGCCCGTCACCGACGTGAGAACCCCCAGCGGGAAGACGACGTCGAGGCTCTCCAGGTTATTGCGTGTCACACCCTGAAGCGCCAGCCATCCTGTCGGTACGCGGGGCGCACGGTCGGCCTTGGCCCCTCCACCGAAAAGATAGGGACGCGTCGCCGAGGCGTCGACCGAACGGAGCCCCTCCGGTGGGCCGCTGTACAGGACCCTTCCGCCCTGCTCGCCCGCGCCCGGACCGACGTCCACGATCCAGTCGGCCCTGCGAACCACGTCGAGGTCGTGCTCCACCACGAAAAGCGAGTTTCCCGAGGCTCGAAGTCGGTCCAAGGCCCTGAGGAGCGCCTCGGTGTCGGCCGGATGCAATCCTGCCGAAGGCTCGTCCAGCACGTAGGCCACGCCGAACAGGTTGGAGCGAACCTGGGTCGCCAGCCGAAGCCGCTGCAACTCCCCCGGCGAGAGGGTCGGCGTGCTCCGGTCCAGCGAGAGGTAACCGAGCCCAAGGTCGAGCATCACGTCGAGCCGTGCGCAGAGATCCTCTGCGATCCGCCGCACGACGATCGCCTTCCCCGAACGGTCGTCGTCTTCTCGGCTCCCGTCCGCGTAGGGACGGAAGAGGGAGGCGATCCGGGCCAACGTCGTCCGCGACATCTCCGCGATGTCGAGCCCCGCGAACTTTACGGCGAGCGACTCGGGCCGGAGCCGCTTCCCGTGGCAGAGCGGGCACTCTGCGCTCAGCAGGTAGGGCTCCACGCGCTTCTTCATCAGTGGGCTTTGCGTATTGGCGAACGTCCCGAGCACGTGCCGCTGGGCGCTGCTGAACGTGCCCATGTAGCTCGGCTCTTCTTTGCGGTCCAAGGCCCGACGCGTCTCCACGGGCGACCGGCCCGCGTACACTGGAACCGTCGGCTGCTCCTCCGTGAAGAGGATCCAATCCCGTTGCGCCCTCGGCAGATCGCGCCACGGCACGTCCACGTCGTAGCCGAGCGTCACGAGAATGTCGCGCAGGTTCTGGCCGTGCCACGCGAGCGGCCAGGCCGCCACCGCCCGCTCCCGGATCGTGAGCGAGTCGTCGGGCACCATCGAGCCCTCGGTCACCTCGTAGATCCGCCCCAGGCCGTGGCAACGGGGACACGCGCCCTCCGGCGTGTTCGTGGAGAACGACTCGGCGTAGAGGATGCCTTGGCCTGGAGGGTAGTCGCCCGCTCGCGAGTAGAGCATCCGCAGGAGGTTGGAGAGCGTGGTGACGCTCCCGACCGACGACCGCGTGGTCGGGGAGCCTCGCTGCTGTTGCAAGGCGACCGCCGGCGGCAGGCCCGTGATATCGTCCACGTCCGGCACCGCCATCTGGTGGAACAGCCGCCGGGCGTAGGGCGAGACCGACTCCAGGTAGCGGCGCTGCGCCTCGGCGTAGAGGGTGCCGAAGGCGAGCGACGACTTGCCCGAACCGGAAACGCCGGTGAACACCACGAGCGCGTCGCGGGGAAGATCGACGTCGACGTTCTTCAGGTTGTGGACGCGGGCGCCGCGTACCCGCACGCACCCGTCGTTCTCGGGAGAATCGTGCGCCACCTAGAGCCTCACGAACCACTCGTGCAGGCGGACGTCGTCGGTCAGCTCGGGGTGGAACGATGTGCCGAGCACCGCGCCCTGGCGTACCGCGACGACTTGGCCGTCGTGCTCGGCGAGGGGTTGGACCCCTTCGCCGCAACGGACCACGACGGGAGCGCGGATAAAGACGCCCATCACGGGTTCGTCCAAGCCCTCGACCGGGATAGCGGTCTCGAACGAATGGACCTGCGCGCCGAAGGCGTTGCGGCGCACGTCCACGTCGAGAAGTCCCAAGGTGTACTGCTCGGGGCGGCTCTCGACGCCCTTCGCGAGCATGATCATGCCCATGCACGTCCCCCAGAGCGGCATCCCGTCCTGCGTCGCCCGCTGAAGGGCTTCGCCTAGGCCGAAGCGGCGCATGAGGAGCCCCACCGTCGTGCTCTCCCCACCCGGCAGGATCGCGCGCTCGACCCTCGCCAGATCCTCCGGCGTCCGCACCTCGACCGCCTCGACCCCGACCTTCCGCAGGGCGGCGACGTGCTTCTCGAAGTCCCCCTGGAGGGCGACCACTCCGACTTTCATCCTATAAGGGTACTTGGGCTGTGGGGGAGAGGTCGTCGGTCGGAAGGTTTTCCAACGGCCTCTCCGCCTGATTCCTAGATCCCCAGTTCCTTGATCTTCGACCAGTCGAATGGGATCGAGACGTAGGCTTGGTAGCGACCTCCGGCCCCGAGGTTCGCGCGGATCGCGAGCGGCTCGGTCACGTTGTCGAAGAGACCGAGGCTCTTGCGGTAGATCTTCGCCGTCTCAAGGCTCATGTGCGAAGGGTCGACGGTGTTGCGGATGCCCTCCGCGAGCCGCTTCATGCTGATCGCCAAGGCGAACTGACCGTCGGCGGCGGCGCGGGGATTCGCGCCCAGAGCCGGGTCGCTCGCGAGGCTAAGGTCGTCGGACGGCGCTTTGCGGAGGGCGACCGCGCGGTCGAGCAGGTTCTTCGAGGTGGCGAAGACCACGCTCTTGCCCACGTAGGCCCACGCGACCGTCTTGCCGCGCGAGAGGGTCAGAGGACGGAAGTAGGATTTCTCCAGTCCGCGCATCGCCTTCTCCATCTCCATCGCGGGCTCGTCGCCCAAGCGGCCGCCTTCCATTCCAGGAGTCGGCAACGGCTCGATCCACTTGTCCTTCGTGCCGGGCTCCGCCTCGTCGAGCTTCTCGCCGAGAACGCGCTCCAGTTTGCGGGCGAGACGCGCCGGATCGGCCCCGTTCGCGTCGTCGATCACGTAGAGCAGGTCGAGGCCCGCGTCGGGACCGTAGCTCGGATAGAGGGCGACCAGGGCGTTGCCGCTCAGCGCCGGGACGACATCCTCCTTGAGGTCGATATCGATCTCTTTCTTCATCTCCGCCGCCGATTCGTCCAGCTCCTTGCCTGCGACGAGCATCGCCGGGCCGGGCTGGGCGCTTGCGAAGAAGCCGTAGGCCCCGCGCGGCAAGGCGGTGAGAACGCCCGCGTCGAGAGGCTCCAGCGAACCGATCTTCCGCACGTCGGGATCGTCCGTCTGGCCGCTCATCGCGACTTCCACGCCCGTGTCGCGGATCGTCATCGAGGCGACGCTCCAGTCGCTCCCTTTTGCGAGCTCGGGCGAGGCGAGGACGAGCAGATTGGCCGACGGAAGGGCCTTCGCGCGGGCGGCGGCGAAGGCGGGATCGGCGGCTAATGAGGGAGCCTGACCTTGCCCCACCTTCGCGACCGACGCCACCGCCCACGCCTGTTCGGCTCCGACGAGGGTCGAGCCCTGAAGCCAGAAGTGGAGATCGCCCTTCGTCTTCGTCTTGATCCGCACCAGCGCCGTACCGTTCACAGTCTCCTTCTGACCTTTGGTGGCTAGGAACGCGGCGACCGCCGCCGGGTCCTTGATGGGCATCAGGACCACGCCCTCCGCATCGTCCGGCGCCTTGCCCGGCTTCGGAAGTCCTGCCAGGGCGATGCTCCGGTCCACTTGGTCCGTGAGGGGGGAAAGTTCGGGTACTCCGGCGAACTCTTTCAAAAGCGTGCCGATCAGGGCTTTGCCCGGTTCCGTGTCGGGAGCCTTGGCGATCACGTCGTCGATCGTCTTGAACGCCAAGACCTGATCCGGAGCGGGCACGAGATCGAGCGCGACGACGCCGATCGCGTCGGCCGGAACGAGCGCGAGCGCCGTCTCGCCCGGGCGGTCGAGAAGACGATGGGCCGCGTAGCCGCCGGCGGCGGCGGTGGTCGCAAAGGCGAGGAGAGCGTAGGAAAGGACGCGACGGCGGCGCATGGGCTCTATTGTCCTCGATCCTTGTCGATCTCACAAGAAGAAGGGGACCTTTGCCGCGCAAAGGTCCCCTTCGAGAGATGGGAGGGGCTATGCCTCGTCGTTGGTGGCGGTTCCCGCGTCGCCCTCGGCCTGGACCTCGCCCTCAGCCGTCGTCTCGGTCTCTTCGGTCTCAAGGACGGGCTCGACCACGCGGGCCATCGTAAACAGCACGACGTCGGGCGAGGAGAGAAGCTCGATTCCCGTCGGTAGGGTGATGTCGCTCGCGCTGATGTGCTCGCCGAGCGCGAGCTTCGAGACGTCGACCTCGATGTGGTCGGGCAGATCGGAGACCTTGCCGCGGATGTGGAGCGACGTGGTGACGGCGCTGAGCATCGCGTTCTCACCGTCTTCGGGCTCGGCGGGATGGCCGATCGAGACGATCGGAAGGTCCGTCTTGACTAGGTCGCTCTCGTTCACTTCCTGGAAGGTCGCGCAGAGCACCTGGCGCGCCAGCGCGTCGCCGTCGATCGACTTGAGCATCGCCTTGCGAATGCCCGGCTCGCCTTCGACCTGCAACTCGATCACGCCGTGGGAATCGGCTCCGCGCACGGCGGCCTGAAGAGCGGCGAGAGGGGCCTTGACCGAGATCGGCTGGTGGGCGCGGTCGATCACCACCATCGGAACGAAGCCTTTCTGGCGAAGGTGTTTGGGCTTCTCGCCTCGCTCGGCACGGCGGGTCACGGTAAAGGTAGCCATTCCTTGTTCGGACTCGCCGACCCTTCGCGATGTTCCTCGGCGATCCTAAGCCGACCCGCCACGTAGGACCCTTCGGATGGAAACCCTGTTGGAGCGGGCCGAGCGGGTCCTGCGGGAGGAGGTGGCGCCCCGGGCGGAGGCGATGGACGGCGACCCGGTGGCCCTCGCCGAAGGCCTGTCGGTTTTGGCGCGCGAGGGGATGCTGGCCTTGGGACGCCCGGAAGAGTTTGGCGGCCCCGCCCTTTCCGGGCCGGAGATCCGGCGGTTCCAAGAGATCGTCGCCCGCGCGTCGGGCGCGCTGGCGTTCCTTCAGACCCAGCACCAGGGCGTTTCCGGAATGCTCGCGGGGAGTCCGAACCGGGCGCTCGCGGAGACGTACCTGCCGGGGATGCACGATGGGACCCACCTCGTCGGCGTGGGCTTCAGCCAGCTTCGGCGACCCGGCCCTCCGATCGTGCGGGCGGAGCGGGTCGAAGGCGGCTACCGGATCGATGGGAAGGTGCCATGGGTAACGGGTTTCGGCTTCTTCCAAGAGTTCGTGGTGGGCGCCGCCCTGCCGAACGGAGAGGCGGTCTTCGGCCTCGTTCCGCTGAAGGAGGCTGAGGGCGTATGCCCGACGCGGCCCATGCGCCTCGCCGCGATGATGGCGGCGGGTACCGTCGCGGTCGATCTCGACGGTTTCTTCCTGCCGGACGAGAGGACGATCGCGATTCGCCCGGCAGGCTGGATCGCCCAGAACGACGAGATCAACATCGCCCAACAGGGCTCCTTCGCCTTGGGATGCTCCCAAGCGGGAATCGACGTCCTCGCGGGCAACGCGGCAAGGCGGAAGCTCGAGTTCGCGGAGCGGGCGAGGGCCAGGCTCCAAGCCGAGCGCGACGCCATCCGTGAAGAGGCGGAAGGCTGGATGGGCAAAGCGTCCGGTGAGAACGTCGCGGAGCGGCTCGATCTGCGCGCCCGAATGATCGACCTGATGGTCCGGTGCGCCCATGCGGCGGTCGTGAGCAGCAGCGGAGCCGCGAACTCTCTCGACCACCCCGCCCAGCGCATCTACCGCGAGGCCCTCGTGTTCAGCGTCTCCGCCCAGACCGGCCCCATCATGGAGGCGACGCTGGACAAGATCGTGACGCGCGGATGAAGATCGCCGCCTACTCCACCGCCCTCTACAGCACCTGGATCTTCGTCGAGGAGCTACGGCTCCTCTTCGACGCGGGCGACGGGGTGGCGGCGGCCTTGGGCGGGAAGGGGAGGAAGGCGAAGACGGTCGCCCTCTCCCACTCCGACCGCGATCACGTCACCGGCCTGCTCCAGCTTCAACAGCTTCACGCGCGCCACAACGGTCTGCGCGTGCTCTACCCTGCGGACAGCCGGGGGATTCCTCTCTTAGCCGACTTCTGCCGCCGCTTCGACCCTTGGGCGGGGCCCTACGTGAATTGGGAGCGGGTTCTGCCGGACGAGCGCGTCGGCCTGGAAGGCGACCTCGCTCTCGTGCCGGTCCAGAATACGCACGTACCGGGGAAGGGAATCCGCTCCTTAGGCTACAAGGTCGTCCGAACCGTGAGGAAGCTGAAAGTGGAATACGCGGGAACGCCCGGAACGGTCCTCGCGACGATGGACCGCGAGGTGACGACCGAGCCTCTCGAACGGCCTCTTCTCGCTTTTTCCGGCGACACCGGGCCGATGGAGCCCGAAACCTGGGCGGGCCAGCCGATCCTTCTCCACGAGACGACCTTCCTGCGCCAGGCCGACATCGAGCGCGGACCCGAGCGGACGCAGCTTCACTCGTGCCTCGACGAGGTGCTCGACCTCGCCCGCGCCGCCCGCCCCGAGCGGCTCGTCCTCACCCATCTCTCCCCCCGTTATGCCGAGGCCGAGGCTCGCGAGGCGATCGCTCGGACCGCCCGCGAGATGCGTCTCGAACTGCCTATCTGGCTCGTCCCTCCAGGACGAATGATCCCGGACGTCTTCGCGGAGACGCCCGTCTGGGATGGCGTACAGTAGAAGCATGGACCGGATCACCGCGGTGTACGACGGCAAAGCGCTGGTGCTTCAGCAACCCGTCGACTGGCCTACAGGGACCGTGGTCGAAGTCAAGCCGCCGGAGCCTCTCATTGAAGTGGGCCGGATGACGCCCGATGAGGCATGGGAATGGCTGATGAGCCATCCTCGTCGCGGGGGGGGGGGAGGGGAGTGTGCGGTTTCGGGTGATTTATGTGTTGGGGGAGACGAATAGGGGGGGGTCGGTGTCGCCGTCTAGACTCGCGCAGACGAAGAATGTGGCTGGGAGGGTGGGGACGGGGAGGGAGGCGGATGCGGAGGGCGCGGACATTGTGGACGCGTTGAGGAGACGGGGCGTGCCGGTCGCGACGATTCCGGAGGCGGCGGTCGCGTATGCGCTGGGGAAGGTGGATATGGTTATTGTGGGCGCCGAGGGGGTCGTGGAGAATGGCGGGATCATTAGTAGGTTGGGGACGTATCAGATTGGGATGTTGGCGAAGGCGGCGGGGAAGCCGTTTTACGTGGTTGCGGAGAGTCACAAGTTTGTGAGGCTGTTTCCGCTGAGTCAGTATGATCTGGGGATTGAGCAGAGGGTTATCGAGTTTAAGACGGAGGAAGGAGGGGAGCGGGGTGGGAAGAGGAGGGGTATGGAGAGTAGTATGGAGAGTATCAGTGAGGAGGATGAGGGGGTCGAGATGGAGGGGGAGGAGTCGAGGTGGGAGGAGAAGACGCCGTTTGTCAAGAATGAGGATCTGAAGGGGTATTTTGAGAATGAGGCGGAAAAGGCTAAGAAGGCGGAGGAGAAGGACATGAATGGACTGCAGGATGCTGTGGACTTTACGGTTCGTTTGCCTTGCTCACTTCATTTGTTCCTTCTGGGTTTACTGCGCCTTTTAATGCAATTTGAGCTAATGATGTCTTTACAGCCACCCAATCTTATCTCAGGCATCATCACGGAGAGCGGAGTTCTGACGCCCAGCGCTGTCAGCGAGGAGCTGATCAAGATCTGGTTCTAGTCTAATCTGTGGAACGTAACGATTACGAGCCGGACTTTTGGCTCATCCCATGCAACCAGCGAGGTCAGCCGCAGGCGCACCGAGACACCAGAATATCCAGAAGATTATCGGCAAGCGGGACGGACTCGATGTTGCGCAAGTCCTCCATTCTGGGACTAAAACAGGTTGGCAAGACCTACGCTCGTACGCGACAGTGTGTGACTATCTGAAATTCTGGACCCTAAA
>CAZEWR010000057.1:0-24057 GCA_964516175.1 uncultured Fimbriimonas sp.
GCTGAAGCGTCGGCCGATGTTGCTGATCTTCACCGCCTCGCCCGCCTTGATCTCGGGGTGGCCGAAGCAGAGGCCGTCCGCCTCCACGAAGCCCCCGCCGATGGCGTCCATGCGCGACTGGGCGACCTGCTGGGCCGCCTTCTGGCTCGTGACGGTCTGGTCGACGACCGTCTCGCGGGCGGCGCCGAACGCTTGGCGGGCGACCGCGCCGCCCACGCTCCGCTTCCCCGTCTGGGCCGCGCCCTGGGGGCGGCGCGCGGTTCCGACGATAGGCTGCTTCGTCTGCGGATCCCAGCCCCGCACGACCACCTCGTCTACCTGGGGCCCTGCCGAGGCGCGGATGCGGAACGAGCGCAGATCGCCGCCCCAGTCGAGCGAGGTCTCTTTCGCCGTCTCGTCGCGCACCGGTTCGAAGTGGAGGACGTCGCGGTCGGCCATAAAGAGCCGGTAGCCGTCGCGCGCGGCCAGCATCTGGAGGAACTCCCAGTTCGTCTGGTTGTTCTGGATCGTCCAAGGGTGCACCTCGCGCGTGTCTTCGGTCTGGATCTGGAACCCCATCTCGCGGGCGATGCCGCGCACGACGTCGGTGTCGGTCTGGTTTTCGAAGGTCCGCCGCTCCCTTCCCCGGTGGAGGCGGTGAGACTGATCGAGGCAACGAACGGTGATGGTCGGCACGCCTTGCCCGGCGAGATCGAAATCGAGCGTCGTGATCTCGCCCTGGAACACGGTGACGAGCGGCTCACGCTCCTGGCCGAAAAGCACCTCGACCGGCTTGCCCTCGTGGAACAGATCCTGGTCGATCCAGTGGAACTCCGCGTCGTGGACCCGGATCGTGCAGGCGTCGGGCAGGTGGAGGCTGTTCTCGACCGTGCATTCGAGAACGTCCTGGAGGGCCTGATCGGGGATACGCCGGCCGTCGACCTTGATCGCGAGTTGGGGAATGGCGGGGGTCGGGGGCATGGGCTAGCGAAGGTTCGGGATGCTCAGGAGTTGGCCCGGACGAAGGTCGAGTGGATCGTCGATGCCGTTCGCCTCGGCGATGGCGCGCCAGTGGCTGGGGCTGCCGTACTCCTCGTGGGCGAGGGTCGCGAGGGTGTCGCGGGGACGCACGACCCGCCGCTTGAGGCCGGGCTCGGCGCGGGAGGTCGGGTTCGTGCCGGGCTGGGCGGTAGCGTCGATCGCCTCCAGCAGGGTGAGGCTCGCGGTCGCGCGGACGGGGACGCCGTTCGAGCGGAACAGGGTGTAGCGGATCGAAAGGTTCGTGATGGCGGCCCGGAAGTGCCAGTTCTCGCCCCATTGGAACAGGACGTGGGGAGGACGGGCCTTGTTGGTCTGGGTGTTCTTCTGGTTCGGATCGATGAGGGTCATCGCCCAGAGCCTCTCCGTGTGGTCGCGTACGTCGCCCAGGGGGTTCTCGAACACATCGAACAGCAGTTCGACGCTCATCGAGCGCGCGCCGCCGCCCGTGAAATCGACCTTCGGCACGTTGCGCCCGACGACGCCCTTCACCTGCCAGTTGTTCTGCTTCGCGACGGTGTACTCCGTCGGGTTGAAGAGGCAGATGAGGGTCTCGTTGTTGAAGAGGTTGGTGATCGTGGCTTTGGTCAGGCTCATGAGGGCTTAGCGGCCTCCGGCGCGCTGGTTTTCGAAGGCGAGGCGACGCTTGAGGAGCGTCCAGACCTCGTTGGCGAGGGCGTTGACCTCGCTTCCCGCCCCCCCCGGCAGGCCGCCTTTCGGGAGGGACGCGGCAAATGCGGGAGCGGTGGCCTGGGCGGGTGACGCGCCGCCCGTCGACGCTTGGACCATGACGGGTTCGGCGGGCTCCATCGGCTCGGCGTGACGAGCGGCGGGAAGGGCCATCACGGGGGCGGCGACGTGCGATTCGCGGAAGTTGGTCGCTTCGGCAAACCGGGGCGGGAGGACGGGGGCGGGTATCGCGGGAGTCGCCGTCCGCAATCCCGCCGAGGACGGCGTTCCCATCGAGCCGCCGAAGCGCGGCGGGCTTGTTACGGCTCCGGCTCCAGGCGTCGTCCTCGCGGCGGTGGAGGAGGTTGCGGGCGAACCGGGACGTACTTTCGGAGCGTCGGGGCTCGCGGACCGCCCGATAGTCGCGTTGAAGCCGATCGGCCCGATCGAAGGCTTCGGAGCGACGCGCGGGGCGACCGGGCGCGCGGGCGCGCCGGAAAGTCGGGACGCCGCGCCGAAGGTCGGGCGCACGACGGCGCGGGCGGAAGGTGAAGCCGACGCGGCGGGCGAGAAGGCCGCCGACGGCGCGGCATAGGGCAACGCGGACGAAGCGACGGGCGACGAGGGCGCCGTTCGCGTCGCGATTCCCGTCAAACCCCGCGCCGGGGCTCCCGGAGCCGAGCGCGAGACGATGAGCGACGCCAAGAGCGGCAAGGTCGTCGCCGCCTCGCGGCCCGACACAGAGCCCGCCGTTGCGAACGACGGAGCGTGGCGCGCGGCCTGAGCGAGGGCGGGCACGGAAACGCTCGGAAGGGCGAGGATGCCCCGCGAAGGCCCGACAGGAGCGGGATCGAGTCGGTTGAACCGACCGAGAACGCGCCGGTCGAAGCGATCGAAGCCGGTGACGTTCAGGATCGGAGCGCGAGGAAGGTCGGCGAATCCCAGGCGGGCGATCGCGAGGTGGCGCGTCTCCGTCGCTCCACCGAGGGTGGTCGCCAGCTCGAAGGAACCGCCCGCGACGTCCAGAGTACGTTGCCGCCGTCGCGCCCGCTCCGGCAAGGAGCCCGTGACCGGGCGCGCGGGTAGCGGCATGGCGGCGGGAGTGCCGCCGTGGAAGTCCTGGGCGCGGCGCACGACGGTCGGTACGTCCACCAGGCGGCGATCGCCGTAGCCGCGCTCCACGAGGGTCTGGACGACGGACGGCGCGATGCGCAGGTTGACCGCGTTGCCCCCGAGCCGTTCGCGCGGGATCGCCGGATAGAGGGCGCGCGTCCCTTCGGGAAGGGCGGTTCGCAGGACCTCCATCTGTCCTTCGTCGAGCGGTCCGATCCCACGCCCCATGTCGCGCCAAGCGAACTCGACCGCCCCGCCCCCCGGAACCTCCGCCCGGACCGGCGGCGCGACGAGGGTGATCTGGCCCAGAAGCGGGTCGACGAGACCGATCGGATCCTCTCCAAGGGCGACGCCCGTAAACCCTTCGGCCCGCGCGGGGCCGCCGAAAGCCCCCAGCACGTCCCGGCGCACGGGCTCGTTCCAGGCGAAACCGATGGGCGGGCGGACGGCGACCTCCCCAGGGCTCCCCGCGACCGGAACGGCGTTGCCGACGCTCGGCGGAAGAGGCGACGGTCCTGCGAGCGGCATCGGGGTGCCCTGGATACCAAGAACGTTCCCCGGAGCTTCCATCGGGGCGCCGCCGAACGAAGACCAAGCCTGCGTGGAGGGAGCCGTCGGCGCGTCGGCCACGCCCATCGTGCCGACGGCTCCCTTGCCGGAGGTGAGGAGGTAGGTCGCGAAGGTTGGATAGACCTGGACGATCTCGGACATGGAGATCTCCGCCGGTCGAACCGGCGGAGCCTTGGGACGGCGAAGGAGCCCCTGTTCCAGCCGAACCGTCTCCGAGCGCTCGATCAGCTCGTGAACCCGCACCTCACGCTCGATCTCGTCGGCTTCCGGAAGACCGGTATCGACGGGCGGGCGGGCAAGGTCGGGCTCGGCGACGGACGTGGGCCGGGTCGCGTCGCGAACCGCCTCGGTTTCGCTTCGAACGGGCGTCGGACGAACCAGCGTCCCGATCCATTCGGTGAACGAGGCCACGTCGCCCGTCACCATCGGCGTGGGCAGCACACCCCGGTGGCGCCTCTCGAGCTCTTCGAGGAAGCGCGCGATCCGCGCCACGGACGGCGGCGGTTGCAGGGCAGCGGGCAGGCTCATGCGACTCTTAAGGGCGGTTGGAACGGGTGACGAGCCCTTCGTGGGCGAACTCGAGCGTCTCAACGGCGACCGCTCCGGCCGCCGCCTTCAGTTCGGGGCCGGTCCACTTGGTCGGGTGGGCGTTCATAAGGTGATAGGCCATCACGGCGTCGCCCTTTGGCGAGTAGAGGGTGATCGTCACGTTACGCCGCCGCTTGGCTCCGCCTTCGCCCTCGGCGTACCAATCGATGCAGTCGGTGTACCACTTGAACAGGTCGCCGGAAGGGTCCATGCCGCGCTTGAGCGTCACGTTCGAGTACTTCGTGCGCACGGGCAGCTTGTGGGTGTAGGTGTTCAGCCCTCCCTCGGCGTATTCCGTGACTTCCGTCTCCATCGTCAGGCCCGAGCATTCGTCGAACCCCGCGATCTCCACGCCGTCGATCTCGACCCAGAACCGCAGTCCCAGGTGGACGTCCTTGCCTCTGCTCTCGTCGCGTCCTGCCATGTCGTCTTTCTATTGTCCTCCGGTTCCGGCCGCCGCGGCGCGGGCTTCCACCTGACGCCGCGCGAGCTGAGCCAGATAGTCGTTGAAGATGTCGAAGTGCTTCGACCACGCCGCCGCCTGCTCGTCGGCCCCAGCGGGCACGGGCTTCGCCGCCTGGAGGTCGATCGGACGCCAGCGTCCCTGGGCGTCCACGAAGCCTTGAAGGTCGGAGCCCTGGTACGAGAAGCCCTCCCTCCAAAGCTTGTCGCGGAAGTTGGCGACGTCGGAGTAGGTCTGGGGGGTGATGTTGCGCGCGTTCCTCATGATCTCGGCTTGGGCGGCTTCAGCGCCCGGTTTGCCCGGTCCGATTCCCGGCATGTCGGCGAAGCCGCCGCTGACCTCGTCCATCGCAAAGCCGACTCGCCCCTCGCCCGCATCGACGACGCCGTAGACGTGCGGACCGAAACCGGTCTTCTCCGCCGCATGGACCGCCGCGAGTTCGGCTTCCATCTGGGCACGCTGACCGGTTCGGTAAACCTTGATCACAACAGGGTGGCCGACGCCCGCGACGTTCGCGCGGAACACGCCGACGTTAGCGCCGGTCGCGCTGCTCTTCGAGCCGGCGCTCTCCATGACGGTTCGCTCCCCCTGCGGGGTCGTGATCGCCCGCGCGGGGGTTTTTAAGTCGCGAGCGGCGGCCGCCTCGTGGACGTTCCCCGGTGGAAGCGAGGGGTTGCCCCCCGTGCCGCCGGGCGCGCCCGGCGGCGGGGGCGCAGGGGTACCCGGACGCGCGGTCATCGGGGCGGAAGTCGGACCCGGCGGGGCCTGCGCCTCCGGCTTCCAACCGCCCGCCGGGTCCTTCGCGGCGTTCGCCTTGATCTTGGGCAACGTCTTGTCGACCTCGGCGCGAAAGGCGTTGTACTGGTCGACGAGGAACGACTCGGAAACCTGCACGCCCGAGGCCTCGTCGGCGACGGTCGTCCCACCGGGAAGGTGGCCCGTCGCGGCGTTCGCGGAACGCGAGCGCTTGTAGACGAAGGTCGAGAAGCCCTCGAAGTAGTCCAAGGCAGGGCTGTTGACGCCCGCTCGGCGGGCGGCGGCGACGTAGCGGTTGACGTACTTCTGGAACTCGTAGGCGCGCATCGCGTTCGGGACGTTGCCGCCCGCGTCGTGGACGACGTGGCCAAGCATCTCGAGCTGCGACACCGCCTGCTGATACGCCTCACCCATCGATCCGGCGCCGCCGCGCACCGCCGCCGGACCGATGTAGGCCTCGCGTGAGAGGAAGTTGGCCTGCATCTGCTTCTCGGTGATCGCCTCCGCCTTCGCAACGCGGCGGGCATCGCCCGCAGGAAGCTCGCTGAGCGCCTTGAGGTCGGCATCGATCTCGGTGAGCAGGGCCTCGCGTCCCTTGGCGTGAAGGTCGGCGGCGACCTTACGCAGATCGTCCAGGGAGTACTTCACCCCCGCCGCCTTCATGGTTTCCTCCAGCTCGCGGATCGCCTGCGGGTTGTCGCCCGCGTGCTCCAGCATCTTGGCGAAGTTGTACTTCTCCGACTGGGCGGTGACGCGTTGGACGATCTGCGCCCGCCGGGCGGGCACCACCAGCTTCAGGGCCTCTTCGTACGTAAGGAGCTGGCTTCGGTCGGTATAGAAATTCAGATGCAGAGCCTCGCTCCAGCTCTCGCCGAAGCGGCCCGCCATCTCCTTCTCGAAGTCGATGACCTTCTGCCCCGCGTCGGGACCGACGACGTTCAGGTCGAAGTCGGAGGCGACGTCCGCCGAGGCGTCCTCAAGCGGCCTGGCCCCGCGCGCCTTGAGGTCCTCGATCAGGCCGTTGCGGTACTTGCCGATCTCCTGGGCCATCTTCTCCGCGTCGGTTCCGCCCGACTGAAGGCCGCCGACGAGGCCGCGCCAGTTGCGGTGCTCTTTGACCACCTCCTCGATCGTCTTGGCGTCGCCCCGAAGGATGGCGGTGGCGCGGGGGCTGGTGGCCTCGATCAGCTCGCTCAGCAGGCGGCTCTGCTGGGCGGCGAGTTTGCCGCCCGCCTCCCCCTTGCCGGCGGCTTCGAGAAGGCGGTTCACAAAGTCTTTCTCGGAGATCTGCTTGGTCGGAAGCTTGGCGTAGGCGCTCTTGGCTGCCGCCTCCAGCTCCTTCATCGCGGTGCGGTCGGCGATCGCCGCCTTCGCGGCGACCGCGAGCGTCTTGAAGGCCCCGAGCGCGGCGCCGACGTCGAGCCCGGCGCCGATCAGGTCGAGCGCGAGCCAGAAGAGGCTGGGATCGTCCTTTGAGACGACCTTGGCTTGGTCGAGCGCCGAGTGGCTGGCGGCATCCTCGAACCGGTAGTCGGAAAGGTGATGGGCGGCGCCGCTGACGCTCAATCCCGCCGAACCGACGAGCGCGACCGCCGCGAGACCGCCGCTCGCCACCATCGCGGTGATCGCCAGGGCGATGGCCGCGCCCGCCTGCAGCGCGTTGGAGATCGCGCTGTCGTTCGCGACGGTCTTGACCTTCTCGTCCACCCCCTTGGTCGCGCCGGGATTCGAGTCGACGCCCATCTGCGCCTTCGTGCGGCCGACGACGAGCGGCATGCCCCAGACCTTCTCGTTCGTCATGTTCTCGCGAACGTACTTCACGTTCTCCCCGATCTCATGGACTTTCGTGAAGAGGTGGACGCCCGCCGCACCGTCGCCCAGGACGCTCGACGGATCGAAGTCGCGGTTGAGAAGGATCATGTGGACGTCGCCTTCCTTATCGCGCGCGTCCTGGAAGGCCCGAAGCCGCTCCGAAAGTCGCTTGGCCTCCTCGTCCGTCCACCCGCGGAAGCGCTTCCCCGACTCCGTGTGGTCGTCGTAGTTGTCGCGCGTCATCGGACTGATGAGCGGCAGATAGGGATAGCGCTCGCCAGCCGCCCCAAGGTCCGAGTTGAACTCGGCGATGTAGGCGTCGAGCGCGGGCATGAGCCGATTGGCGGCGTCCCGGAGCGACTTGAGTTCGTCTTCTTTGAGGTAGCGGGTCTGCTGCTCCTGGATGATCCGCTGGTTCTCGTTGAGCAGGTAGTCGACGATCTTCCGCCCCATCGCCTCGAACGCGGCGAGGAAGTCCTTCATCGCGACGTCGTACTCCTCGAGCGAGTTGAGGCCGACCTCCTTCAGGATCTCCTCGATCGCGCCCCGATCCTCGGGGCGGACGTTGACGGCGCCCCGGGCGAGGGCCCTGCCTGCCGCCGCGGCCCGTCCGCCGGGGCCGGGATCCTGTTCCAGTTGACTCTCCTTTTGGTCTTGGTCCCGCTGCTTGGCCTTGCTGGATTCGATCATCGGGTCGACCTTCTCCCGGATGGCGGCCTTGCGCACGAGGTCGTGGTCCCGGTCGGTCGCGCGGATAGAGTCGAGAGCCGCCTGCTTAGCAGGGTCGGTCCCCTCGCGCTGGAGAAGCTGGCGGGTCGCGGGTGGGGCGATCTCCGTCTCCCTCCGGACGTTGGCCGCGTGGGCCTCGGCGGCGGCGACGATGGCCTCGGCCCAGGCGTCCGCCGCCTCGTCGTCGCTCATCTCGGCGAGGTCGAGCGACACCTCGACGTCGAGCTGGTCGATGCGAAGCGATCGGGGACGGCGGCTCTGGGCCAGAAGGCGACCCGCCTTCCTTAAGGCCTGCGTCGAGATGGCGTCGAGCCGCGTGGCGTCGGCGGGCTCGATGGCGCCGTCGCCTTCGGGCTCGTAATGGCGCACGAAGCGGGCCACCCGAAGGCTGGAGGCGTAGGCCAGGTCGCGCTCGATCCGGGCTCCGGCGGCCTGCGCCTCCTGCTCCATCGCGTCGCCGCCGGAGCGGGAATGCATCTGGGCCCGGTCGCCCCGCTTGCCGAGTTGCTGGCCGACGTGGGTCACCTCGTGACCGATCAGGCCAAGTCCCTTGGGACTGGTCGGATCGAAGCGATCCTGGGCGAAGAAGACGTCGTGGCCGATCGTGAACGCCTCCGCGTTCAGGGCGCGGGCCGCCGCCGCCGCGATGCCGCCGGAGTGGACGCGCACCATCGACGGGTCGAAACCGACGTGCCCCCCCAAGGTCTGGCGCACGTCCGACGACAGTGGCGCGCCCGCCGAAGCCGCGGTCAGGCTTTTCCGAAGCGCCCCGGCGTCAGCGACGGGCTGGGGGCCGGTTCCCCGCCGCTGGATGGTCGGCTTGGGCTGCGCGTGGTCGGCTTCGAGTGGCTTCGGCGCGGGTTCGCTCCGGATCGTCTCCGCCTTCTCCACGAGGGCGTCCTGACGCGTGGCCTGCGTCCGCACGCCCTCCCCGTTCTGGGTTCCGGGCGGCGTCGGAACGCCGGGCGTGGTCTGTTTCGCGGCTTTCGGGGCAGGTTCGTCCCTTTTGCGGTCGGTCGGGCGAAAGGTCGAGCTGGGCTTGCCTTCCTGGGGCCGGGGCGTCATGGGAGGGACCGACTCGCCCTTCTTGACCCGGCTCTGCGGCGAGAGGATCGGCTCGGCGGCAGGGACGCTCCGAGGCACGGCCGCGGAAGCGTCGACGGTCGGGGGGACGGGGACGATCGTGGCTTGGTCGCTCCGAAAGGTCTGCGATTCGTTCGGGGTAGCGATGTGGGTCGCCGCTAGGCTGGGCGTTGTCGCCTTGGACGTCGCATACTCCGCCTCGGCATGAACGGGCGTCGGTTTAACGGGCACTTCAAGCTTTGAGGGAGCGGCGGGCCCAGTTCTAGGAACGCTCCGAGGCGCGGGATTCTCGACCTCGCGCGGCGTTTCGCCTGGAGGAGTCTCCGACACCTCGGAGCGGTCTTCATGAGCGTTCTGGAACTTAGGCTCGACGGTCTTCTCGGAGTGTTCCGTCGCGGGTAGATCGACCTCGAGCGTCGCGACGCCGATCTCCCGTTCGAACTCGCGACGCTCGTTCTGAAGATCCTCGTAGATCGCCTCCGCCTCGCGGGCGGGGTCCGATCCATCCTCCCGTTTCAGACGGGTGAGCTCTTCCATTCCCTGCAGCGCGACCTGATGCGTCCGACCCACCGCCCGCGCTCCGCTCGTACGCATCAGGTCGCGGACCTTCGCGAGGGTTTCGCGCACGTCCGCGACCGCCGACCGACGGATGGCGCGGTTCTCCCGCCGCCACTCCAGCACGGTGTCGAACTGTTGTCCCAAGCCATCGAGGATCGCGGCGGCGTCGTTGCGGCGTCCTTCGGCGAATTCGAGGACCGAGCGCCGCCTTAAGACAAGGTCGCCGCCGACCTCCGTGGCCAGACTCACCGCCGCCGCGACGCTGGTCGCCGCCCAACTCTCGATCTCGCGCGGATCTCGGATCGTCATCGCGGCGGCGATCCGGCTTTGCACGAAGCCCAGGACCTTGGCGCGTTGCGTCCTTACCCAGTCGCGAATCGCGACCCTTCCGGAGTTCAGGCTCGTGACGAGCGAGCGGACGCGACCGATCTGGGCCTCCGTCTGCTCCCCAAGTATCGTGAGGTGGCGCTGGGTGTTGTCCCGCAAGGCTTCCAGAACCATGCCGGTACGCGCCCATTGGTGGGCGCCAAGCGTTTCCAGCTCGACCGCGTCGCGTTCCAGCTCATCCTCCAAGGTCTGGAGGATCTCCGCGACGACGCGCCGCTTGACGAGGCGAATGTCCTGACGCCGCTGCCGGAACCGCGCCTTCCAGGCTCGCAGGCTCTCGATTCGTCGCTGGGTGAAGTCGCGGACGCGCCCGAGAAGCGGGGGACCGTGGGTCGAAACCCAATCGACCGCTTCCATCACGTTGTCCCGGAGACCGGCGGCGCGCGACGCGATCCGGGCGATCCGCTCTTGCACGAACCCCTCGGCCCGCGCGATCACCGCCGCGCCGAACTGCCCCACCGTCTCGGCGGCGCCCGCCAGAGGGCGGAGAAGACGGTCGATCTGGCGATTGGCGAAGTCGCGGGCCTGGTTGACGATCCCGAGGGCGGCGTCGATCGGGTGGCCGAAGAGGTCGCCCGCGAATCCCGCCGCCCTCTGCCCCGTCGAGGCGACGGAGGTCGCGATCCCCTTGGCGGTCGAGACGGCGGCGTCCTTCGCCACACCGACGCCGTCGACGATCTCGCCCGCGAGGGCCGCCGCCCCTCGCCCGGCCGCTCCGATCGGATCGTCGAGAACGCCTGCGAGCATCTTAGCCACCCCGGCGGAGCCGGTTGAGCCGGATCTCGTCGCGGACGATCTCGTACACGCGGTCGGCGACCTGCTGGGGATCGGCGCTCCGGACGTTTCCGCCCGTCGGCTTCGCGGCGGCGGGAGCGGGCGTCTCCGCTACGGTCTCGGCTTCCGGCGGATCGCTCTGGCCGGTCGAGGCGGACGGCGCCTCGCGGTAGGCCATCGACGGTTGGGTCGGCCCGGCGGTCGCCGCCGTGGGCGACCGCTTCTTCTTCGTCGCGACGGTGACCCGGCAGTTCAGGGTGCGGATGGAGAGCATAGTGGGCTTCTCGGTCCTGACGACGTCAGGACGGACCTAACGCTAATCTCCGGACAGCCGCCGGTTGATCTTGCTGATCTCCTCCACCCACCGATGCCGCTCCTTGTGCTCCAGATCCATGATCTGTTCCATCGGCCAGTGGAAATGATAGGCGATGAACGCTACCTCCTCGTACAGCGCTTCCGAGGGGTAGCGGACTATTCCCCCGGCGCGGCCTCCTCGCCGTCCTCGGGCTCCAGTTCGTTGATCTTCCGGTAGAAGTCCTGGAGGAACGCGAGGTCCGCCGAGAAAAGATTCTCGACCACGCCCGTATCGATCACCTCGACCTCGCCTAGACGCGTGATGACGCGGGCGAGGAGGATGATGACGAGATACGCCTGGTTCGCCTTGACCCGAGGATCGCGCAGGGGCGCGATCTCGTCCATAGCGGTCGCCAGCCGCATCCGCCCCTTGCGGTGCAAGGAGCCGTCGGGCGACACGTAGCCCCGGGGGAGCGTGAAGTCGAATTCGGTCTGGAGTGCGGAGGGGACGCGGGCCATCGAGGCTATTGTTGCCGCTCCAGGCCTTCGTGCGCGATCTCCAGCTCTTCGATGGCGATCTCGTTCTTGCTCGCGTCGAGAGCCGGGCCTTTGAACTTACAGGGCCAACCCTTCTTGAAGGTGTAGCGGGCCACCGCCTCGTTCTTAGGGTTGTAGAGGGTGATCGAGCCGTTCTTGCGGTTCTCCTCGATCAGCCCCTTTTCGATCTGGGCGCGCCAATCGTGGAGGCGACGGTCGTCGGTGACGCCGCGCCGCAGCACGATGTTGGGCCATTTGAGGGCGCCCGGAACCTTCTGGACGATCAGGTTGCCGCCCTTGCCGGTGACGCGGTGCTCGATGACCTCCGTCTCCGAGTCCAGGCCGCTGACTTCACGGAAATAGCCTTCCGTGATGCCGTCGATTTCAAGATAGAAGCGCAGCGCGCCGATGCCTTCAGCCATGGGTCTTTATTGCTCCGTGCGGTCCGCGCCGCCGCTCCACTGTCCGATCCGGACGATGACGAACTCCGCCGGCTTCACCGGGTTGACGCCGATCTCGACGTAGAGCCGTCCGAGGTCGATCATCTCCTGAGGGTTCGTCTCCGCGTCGCACTTCACGTAGAAGGCCTCTTCCGGCACCGTGCCGAACAGCTTGCCTTCCTTCCACTCCGTGAAGAGGAACGCCGAGAGGTTGCGCCGCACGCGCCCCCATAGGTCGGGGTCGTTGGGCTCGAACACGACCCACTGCAGTCCCCGCTCCATCGAGCGCTCCAGGTAGTTGAAGAGCCGCCGCACGTTGACGTACTTCCAACTCGGGTTGCCCACCGTCGCCAGCGTCCGGGCGCCCCAGACGCGGATGCCCTGGCCGGGAAACGCGCGGATACAGTTGATGCCGTTGGGGTTCAGGATCTCCTGCTCGCCCTTCGTCACGTCCCACTCCAACGCGACCGCGCCCATCAGGGACTCGTTCGCGGGGGCCTTGTGGACGCCGCGCTCGACGCCGACCCGCGCCCACACGCCCGCGATGTGCCCGGAAGGCGGGCAGAACACGGTCGACTTGGAGTGCGGGTTGATCCGGTCCATCACCTTGATCCACGGATAGTAGATCGTGGCCTGGCCGTGGTCGCTGGAGAACGGCGCGTTCATCGTCGTCTCCTTCATCTCCTGGGGATTGAGGCCGGGGATCGGATCGAGGATCGCCATCCGGTCGCCCATGCGCTCGCAATAGGCGATCAGCATGCTCTGCACGTTGATGATCTGCTGCTTGCGCCGCTCGTCCATCACCAGCGCCTCGACCTCCGAGCCCGCCACGCCCAGACTCTCGCGCTGGAACAGGCCCGCCATCAGGTCGGGGATCGAGATCATGTTGATGTCGTCGATCGCGCTCAGTCCGCCGAGGCCGCTGCGGCGCGCCTCGTCGCCCACGAAGTCCTCCACCTGGACCTTATCGATCTCCGCCGCCAGGGGCAGGCTGGAAACCTTGGCCGGGGTGGTAGCCTCGGAGCCGCCGTTGAGGGTGAAGGTCCCGAAGGGCGCCGGGGCGTCGATCTCGACGGACGCCACGACCTCCACGATCTTCGACTTCAGGCCGCCCTTGAGGCTGGTGAGCGGCTTGCCGTCACCGAACGTCTCGCTCCGTCCGCCGCCGCTGATCTTGACCACGAACCCCTCACCCTCGGCGGGAGGTTGGATCTCGACCGTCGTGCCGTTGCCCTGGGCGCCCGCGTCGAGCGAACGCACGGTGTAGGGACCGAGGACGACCTGTGCGCTGCGGGCCGGTTCGGCCACCGCCGCCGGGGCGGGGGCGCGGAACGTCTCCAGGTCCTGGTCGCGGGCGACGCGGACGATGTAGGCCCGTCCGCCGCCGTTGTCGAAGTAGCCGCGCACCGCGTAGGCGAGATAGCTGCCCTCCATGAACGGCTGGGGCAACAGGGAGACGTTGTACTTTCGGACGAACTCCGACCACGTGCCGACCTTGCCGTCGGCGGGCGCGCCGCCTCGCAAGGCGATGGCCGTCATGAGTTGGGTCTGGGCGAAGTCGAGCAGGCTCTTCTTGGAAACCCGCTTCGCGCTGAGCAGTTCGATGGGGCTCTTCCCAAGCTCCTTGGACAATCCCCCGAGAACGTTGTCGTCGTCCTCGCCGAAGTTCCGACAGAAGTCGGTCCAGCTGCTGATGAAGGTCGGCTTGTTGAACTCGCCGCTCTTGGCGTAGCCGATGAAGGCCGCCGTGTTGACGCCCACGCCTTCGATGGGTTTGCTTCCGCTGTCGATCTCCTCGACGAACACTCCCGGCGCCAAATACTCTGGCATTCTTAGTCCTCTCCTCGATCCCCGTGCGGGGTCTGGGGCCATGTTACAGTACTTTCCCCAGGTTGCGTCTAGTGGAGAGATCGGTTTTTGCGCCGCCCTAGCCTTATCCTCAAGGTAATTTTGGGGAGAACGGGTCTATTAGGTTACAAATCGCGGAAACCGCTACGGAGCGACCCCAGCCGCTTCCGGCAGCAGGACGATCGCCTCTTCAGCCCCTTCCAACTCGAAGACGTAGCGGCCCTCGGCGTCGGTCACGGCGGTGCGTCCCCCCATCGTCACCGGGACGTACGCCGCCGGACGGCCATCAGGATGTCGCAACGTTCCTTCGGCCTGAAACCCCTCCGGTTTCGTCGCGGCCATTTTCTCCCTTTTGAGTCGCACCTCGATGGGCTCTAACGCCTCGCCGCGCAGAGGCAGGGGGACGTCGACCTCCCCTTCCCAAGGCGCGTAGCCTCGGGAGTCCACACGAATCGTGTGCCGTCCCGGCGCGAGGTCGCGGGCGAGAAAAACCCCCTGCGCGTCGACGGTCCCGACGGTCGCGCCGTCCACCGAAAGCTCGGCGTCCGTCAGGGAGCGGTCGTCCTCGTCGTCGACGACGCGACCCGCCACGCTCACGCGCAGGCTACGTAGGTCCATCTGGCGCGCCGCGCCTTCGGCAGGAACCCCTTGCGCCAAGCCGAACACCGCCTCGCGGACGAGGCGGACCGTCCTCGTCTCGAACGGGTCGATCATCGCCGTCGCGACGATGCCGATCGCCGGGCGCAACCGGTGGCCCGAGGCCTGCCAGATGGACGCCACGTCGCGGTGCGCCCGGCCGTCGCGCTGGGCGACCATAAGCGCGACCGCCTCGTCCCCAAAGGGCGCGAGCGCCTCGCCGAGAAGGCTCGGCGGCACGTAGCCATGGCGCAGCATCGTGCGCAGGGCGGCTCCGAGAAGCCGGTGCTCCGTCGCCGCGTCCAGGGCGTGGGCGCTGAGCAGGTAGGAGGCGTCGACCCGCGTGGGCCGACGGCTCTTCCCCACCGTCCAAAGCTCGCTCCCCGGTCGAACTTCGAACGACTGGTCGCGCTGGACGAGGTTCTCCACCACGTCGTGCAGGAACAGGTTCAGCGTGGGTTCGCCCCCGCGCTCGTCCGGCGGATCGCCGACGGTCACCCGGACGTCCTTGGGCAAGCCCTGTCCTTTCTCCAGGTCGAGGAGGAGAAGCCGCGTCAGCGCCTGGTCGATCTCTTGCAGCATGAGAGTTTCGAACGCTCGAGGGTTCGTGCGGTCGCGCCCATGCCTTCTTTAGGCATGGGCGCGACCTTCTTTTGGAGATTACTTCGCTTTCGCGAGGCGGGCGTTGACCGCGTCCCAGTCGATCTGGCCGAGCCAGTTGTCGATGTACTTCGCGCGGGCGGTCTGCACGTCGAGGAAGTAGGCGTGCTCGTACACGTCGAGGGCGAGGATCAGCTCGCAGTTCCACTGGGGGAACGTGTCCTGGCCGTCGCCCGCGAAGTTGAAGACGGTGCCTTCGTCGCGGTCGTAGGCGAGGAACGCCCAGCCGCGCGAGGCGATGCCGGTGGCCTTGATGTCGGTCTTCCAGGCGTCGAACGAGCCGTAGGCGGCGTCGATCAAGCCTGCCACCTCGCCCGTCGCGGGGCCGCCCGCGCCGCCGAGGGTGTCGAAATAGACGTTGTGGTTCTTATAGCCGCCGAGCGCGAACGCATAGTTCACCTTGAGGGCGCGGAGCGGGGAGTAGATCTGGTTCGCCTTGGCGGGATCGACCTCCAGCTCGGCGAGAGCCTTGCGGATCTCGTTCGTCTTGTTCGCGTAGCCCTGCCAGAGCGTCAGGTGCGCCCGGTGGGTCGCCTCGCTGATGCCCTTGTCGCTGGCCGCGATGGCCTTTTGGATGTCGTCTTCGGTCGGGACGCGCACAAGCTTGGGTTCCATGGTCTCTTATTAGACCCGTCGGGGACGGGTTTGCAACGATACTACGAGGCCCGAGGCCGAAGGGTAGGCTTGCCCACAGGATGAACGCCTATCTGTTGGCCCTTCGTCACACCCCGACGATCCTGGAGCGGATCGTCGACGACATCCCTGCGGAGCGCTACGGCGAACGAATCGCCGAAGACCGCTTTAGCCTCCTGGAGATGGTCTGCCATCTCGCCGACTTCGAGGACGTGTACGTCGAGCGCATGCGCGCCGCGCTCAAGACGGACGGCGTGGAGGTCGCCGACGTCGACGAGGGCCAGCGCGCCCTGGACAAGAAGTACGACTGCCGCGACCCGCACAAGGAGTTGGAGGTGTTCGCCAACCGCCGCCGCGACACGATCACGTTTCTCGAAGAGCTGACCGACGAGCAGCTCGGGCGCTCGTTCACCAAGGAGGGTCTGGGGCGGGTGACGATCAAGGAGTACCTCGCCATCCTCTCCGGCCACGACCTCTACCACCTCGACCAAGCGACGTGGCATCTCAAGGCGGTCCACGGGAAGGAATAAGGCCTCCCTGTGACGCCTTACGCCCTCTCTCTCCGCCACACGTCCGCGATCCTCGGCCGGATCGTGGGCGCCATACCCGCCGAACGCCACGGCGAGGCGCTTGGCGAGAATCGGTTCACCCTCGTCGAGATGGTGGCCCACATCGCCGACTCGGAGAACGTCTACTTCGAACGGCTCCGTGGAGCGGTCGAGCGGGACGTTCCGACCTTCGACCGGGTCGACGTGATCGCCCGCGCCCGGGAAGGGCGATTCACGGAGCGGGACATTCGGCAGGAATTGAACGCGTTCGCGAAACGGAGCCGGGCGACGGTGTCGTTTCTGGAAGCGCTCGGGCCAGAAGCCTGGGCACGCGAGTTCGTCTCAGGAATCGGGCGCACCTCGGTGGAAAGGTACGTCGCGTTCGTCTCCGGCCACGACCTCTACCATCTGGATCAGGCCAGCGAGTATCTCGTCCGGTAGATCCGTACCTTCTTGCCCTGCGACGAATGTGAGGATCCCGCGTTGGCAGAAAGGCGTCGAGCGCCGACCCCATTTCGGGAATGCGGTAGGGTCATGAGGTCGTTGGGGCGAAAAGGACCCGGCGAGCGCCCGCCTCAGTCTTCCATGCTCCAAGTCCGCAATCTCGTCAAGCAGTACAAGGCGCACCGCGCCGTCGACGATCTCAGCTTCGAACTCAAGGCCGGCGAGATCGTGGGGCTCCTCGGACCTAACGGCGCGGGCAAGACGACCGCCCTGCGTTGCGTCGCGGGCATCCTCCGCCCCTCGGAGGGCCAGATCCTGATCAACGGCCACGACGTCGTCGCCGACCAGGCGAAGGCGAAAAAAGGCCTCTCCTTCGTGCCCGAGGTCCCTTCGCTCTACGAACTCCTAACGGTGGACGAGCACCTTCGCTTTATCGCCATGTGCTTCGATACCCTCCCGATCTACGAGGAGCGGTGCGAGACCCTGCTCAAGCGATACAGCCTGACGGACAAGAAGGAGGCCCTCGTCGCGACCCTTTCCAAAGGCATGCGCCAGAAGCTCAGCGTAGCGTGCGCCCTCGTGCACGACGCGAACGTGCTGCTGTTCGACGAGCCCCTGATCGGCATCGACCCGGAGGGCGCGCGAGAGCTGAAGGACGAGCTGCGTCGGGCACGCGACGACGGGGCCTCCCTTCTCGTCTCCACCCACCTGCTCGACACCGCAGAGAACCTCTGCGACCGCGTTATCGTGATGCGTAAGGGACGGAAGATCGCGGAAGGGACGGTCGCCGATCTGCGCGGCCTCGTTCCGGGCGGCGAGACCATGACGCTGGAGGACGTCTTTATCCAACTTACGCATGAATGACGTCCGCCCCCTCGGATACCTGCTTTCGCGCACGATCGTGAACGGCGTGAAGCGCGCGGTCACCAGCCCCAAGCGGCTGATCGCCCTCGTCGCGTTCGGCCTCTACTACTGGCAGCTCATCCTGGGCCGCCTCGGCGGCTCGTCGCGCGGCGTCCGAGAGTTTCCGGGTGGCGCCCCGCACTTCACCCTTCCCTCCCAGGCGACTATCGACGCCTCGGTGTTCGGGCTCGTGGGGGTGATGTCGCTCTTACTTATGACGAGCGTCCTGGGGTACAAGGGCGGCTTCAAGGCGGCCGACGTGGACGTGCTGTTCCCCACGCCCGTCTCGCCCAAGGTCGTCCTCGTCTTCCGCATCGCACGCGACACCCTGGCGACCCTCCTGCTTCCCCTTCTCATCGCCGCCATCGGCTACAAGAACGCCGCTCCGGCCCTCGCGCCCTTCTTCCGCGACTATCCCAAGCAGGGAGGCGACATTCTGCGCGCCTTCTTCCTCGCGTATCTGCTCGTCTCGCTCGTTTGGGTCTGTGTGGGCTACGCGGCGAGCCTGTTCGTGAATCGGAGCGACTTCCAGAGCGACCGCAACCGGAAGATCATCAACGTCGGTATCGCCTCGATCATCCTCGGACTGGCCGCCTACATCGCGGTCCGGCTTCGGATGGATATGAGCGTCCATACCCTCCTGGGGATCGCGCAGGCTCCCCTCGTCCGCATCGTCCTCGCGCCCGTCACGCTCGCGACCTGGGCGGTGATGGGCTCGTTCCGGGGGGACATGGTCTACGCCCTCGGCGGCTTCCTCGGTCTGCTCGCGGTGGTCGCGGTCGCTCTTCGGGTCGCCCTCACCCAGGTGGGTTGGATGTACGACCAAGCCGCCGTTCGGGGATTCGACTCCGGGCAGAACCTGCGGGCGCTCCAGAAGAAGGGCGACGTCATGGGCATGCAGGCGGAGCGCGCGCGTCAGGGCAAGATCAAGCACGGGCGGATCGCGCGGCGTATCGGCGGCCTTCGGGTGCGCGGGCCGATGGCCCTGCTCTGGAAGGAGGCCATCCTTCAGTCGCGCGGATCGCTCTCCGGCCTCGTCGCCATCGGCCTCGTGTTCCTCGCCACGACGGGGCTGCTCATGTGGGGCGCCGCAGGCGAGCGGAACATGCGCAGCGGCGCGGGCTGGGCGCTGATGGCCATCCAGGGCATGATGGTCTACATGATGTGCCTGGCGAGCGGCCAGGGTGGCTTCATCGAGTTCCTGCGCCGGGTGGACCTGCAGAAGCCGCTTCCCTTCACCCCCGGCGCCACCGTGTTCTGGGAGGTCGTCGCCAAAGCGGTGGCCCCGACGGTCCTCGCCTCTCTGGCCGCCGTCGTCGGGGTCGCCTTCGCGCCCGCCGCTTGGCCCCACGCCCTAGCCGGGACGCTCCTGTCGCCCGCCCTCGCGGTGATGCTCACGGCGGTGGTCCTGATGGTGATCGTCCTTTTCCCCGACGTCGAGGACCCCACTCAACGGATGTTCCGGGGACTGATGCTGATGCTGGGCATCGCCATCGTCCTCGTGCCGGGCGCGGCCATGATCGGGCTCGCTTTCCTGAACCACATCTCCCCGCTCGTGGTCGCTCTCCCGGTCGCGGCGGTCAACCTGGGCATCGCCCTAGGCCTCTCTGCGCTGGCGGGCAACTTCTACGCGAGCTACAACCCGAGCGAGTGAGGGTAGTGCCTGGTGAGCGGTGAGGAAGTGACTGGGAACGCCTTCGTCAGGTCACATCGCGACCTTGAGGTTTGGCAGAAGGCGATGGATCTCGCGGTCGAAATCCCCCGCTCGACCGAAGCGATGCCGAAGTCAGAGATTTATGGCTCGACAGGCCAGATCCGGCGGGCTGCCGCATCGGTTCCTGCGAACATCGCGGAAGGAAGCGGACGACGAACAACCCGCGGTCTACTCCACTTTCTCTCGATCGCCGCCGGAAGCCTACGGGAGGTGGACACCTTTCTCGAACTCATCGACCGTCTCGGCTTTGATGTCCCTACACAACCCCTTTTCGCCCGATGCGAGGAGGTGGGACGTCTCCTTTCTGGACTCACCCGCTCGCTAAGGCGTAAGCTCCCGTGATCTATTCCACCAATCACTAGCCACCATCCACCAATCACCCCTCACCCTCCACTCACCAACGCCCGCGCCGCGTCCTTGTCGCCGGGGGCGAGGCGGCCGTCGAGGACGGCTTCGGTCAGGCGGGCCTTGATCCGCCCGACCGCCTCCCCGGCGGGAAGCCCGGCGATCGCCATGATCTCGCGACCGCTCAAGGGACTGACGAGAGTCTCCGTCGGGGTGGCGGCACGCACCTCCTCAAGGCGCGACCGGACGGGAGCGAGGTCGAGCTGGCGGACTCCAGGAGCGAGCGACGAAGCGTCGGCGTCGACGAGCCTCAGGAGCCGCTCGACGTCCTCGCCGAGGTCGCGTAGGAGGCGGCGCGCGGCGGCGGGCGAGAACTCGGTAAACGTCCCCAGGCGCATGTGGTTACGCACGAGGCGGGCGATGGGCTCGATCTCGCGAACGGAGAAGCGGAGATGGCGGAGAAGGTCGGCGGCGCGGCGGGCCCCTAGATCCTCATGGCCGAAGAAACGGACGTGGCCGTGGGCGTCCACGCTGCGGGTCTCGGGCTTCCCGACGTCGTGCAACAGGGCGGCCCAGCTCAGGGTCTCGTCGCCCAGCGGGGCGACGTGGCGTAACACGAGGAGCGAGTGGTTCCAGACGTCGAGGTGGTGCCAGTGACCCTGCTCGCATCGGACCATCGGGCGAAGCTCCCTTGCGAAGACGTCGAGCAAACCGAGCGCCATGAGGTCGGCGAACGAGTCGGGCGCGGAGGGCTGGAGGATCATCTTCCGCAGTTCGTCGCGGATGCGTTCCTCGCTGACGATCGTCAGCCGCTCCGCGCTCTCCCGGATCGCGTCGTAGAGGCCGGGCGCGGGCTCGAAGCCCAGCTTCCACCGGAAGCGGACGGCCCGGAGCATCCGCAGAGGGTCGTCGCGGAACGTCTCCCCCGGATCGAGAGGCGTCCGCAGGACGTGCGCGCGCAGGTCGTCGAAGCCGCGCCCCGTCGGGTCGAGCAGGGCGCCGTCGGACAGCCGCCGCATCAGGGCGTTCGCGGTGAAGTCGCGCCGTAGGGCGTCGTCGTGCAAGGTCGCGGGCTCGACCTGGGGCTTGCGGGAGAGTCCTTCGTAGCTCTCCTTGCGCGCCCGGACCAGTTCGACCGGGACGCCCTCGATCCGCAACATCGCCGTCCCGAACCGTTCGTACACCACGGGCGGGATGCTCGACGCGGGGCGTAGGAGCTCGACGAGCGGCTCGACGGGACCGGTGGCGACGAGGTCCACGTCGGCTTGAGGCGGGAGCCCGAGCAGATCGTCGCGCACCGCTCCGCCCACCAGGTAGAGATCGTCTTCGTAGGGTGTGCCGCGCACGGCCTGACGGATGGTTGCGAGGGCGGACTCCACTCCAGGGTGATACCTCGCTCGCGCGTTCCGGGCGCCTCGGCGCTTCAATCACCGACCGACAGTCGGCTGATGATCTCAAGGCCACCGGTGAGGTAGAGGAGGATGCCAAGTAGAAACGGGACGCACGCGATTCCTAATCCAAGTGGCCAACTCACCCAAGCCGTCGCCCCGGCGATCGCGAACACCAGGCCGATAGCGAACATCAGCGTTGCCGAGGCCTGGAGCGAGCGCCGAACCTCCTCAAGCGACCGCTCGGAAGCCGCGTCGAACGCCGACGAGGGGACCCGTAAGGCGTTGAAGACTTGGGCGAACATCATGAATGCGATCGACCCGAAAAACAGGCTGAGCATAAGACTCACAGTCCCTCGTACGCAACGTCTTGTCGGAGGGATTCGTCAAGATCATCGCCCTAAGATCCTTGATGCCCGGCACAAGTCGGGCGTTGTCCAAGCCCTTACCCTTCGCAGATGCAGATGCAGATGCAGATGCAGATGCCCCGCCCTTCTTCGGGCTTCAGATGCTTGAACCGGCGCATGGCTCGGTCGAAGCGGCGAAAGTCCGACGCGGAGAGGCCATACGACCTCAGAACGATGCAGGTGTCGTACGGATAGACCGCCGTCCCCCGGGGGATGCGTCGAAGGGCCTTGCGGAACGTCGCGAAGTTGTGGGTATCGATCAGCTTCCGCTCTTTCCGGATGGCGAGGATGAACCGTGCGCGGGGCTTTCGCTCGTCGCCGTCGTTGATCGGCATGACGCCGTAATCCCGATCGAGAACCATCGGGATGCGACCGAAGACCCGATAGATCACGAACTCGTTGGGCTTCACCGGATACTGAGGCGGCCAAGGGGCCTTTGCCGCGACCGGTGGTCCAGGAGAGGCCACCGGAACCGCACGGCAACCACCGACCGCCGCTCCGAAGAGGACCACCAACGCCCACGCCTTCCTTTGCGGCAATCGAATCATCCCAACGATTCCGACGCCTTCGCGACGTCACGCGGGAGTGCTAATATCTGGGACCATGCCCACCGTTTCCGAAGTCGCCCCCCTCCTCCGCGCGGAGGTCGCGAAGGCGGTCGCCGGGCAGGACGCGGTGGTCGAAGGCTGCCTCGTCGCCCTCCTCGCCAACGGCCACGTCCTGCTGGAGGGCGTTCCCGGCGTGGCGAAGACGCTCCTCGTCCGCTCGCTGGCCGCCGCCCTTTCGCTCGACTACACCCGCATCCAGTTCACACCCGACCTGATGCCCAGCGACGTTCTGGGAACTCGCATCTACAACCCCCAGAAGCTTGACTTCGAGCTTCGGACCGGCCCGATCTTCACCAGCATCCTCCTCGCGGACGAGATCAACCGAACGCCGCCGAAAACCCAGTCGGCCCTGTTGGAGGCGATGGAGGAGCGACGCGTCACCCTCGACGGCGAGCCGCACCCGCTTCCCTCCCCCTTCGTCGTCTTCGCCACCCAGAACCCGCTCGATTTCGAGGGCACCTACCCGCTTCCCGAGGCGCAGCAGGATCGCTTCCTCCTCAAGATTCTTGTGGACTACCCGCAAGAGACGGAAGAGCGCGATGTGCTCCGCCGCCACCATGCGGGCTTCCGCCCTCAAGCCCTCGATGAGGCGGGCGTCCGATCGGTGGTGAGCGCGGGCGATCTCGACGCTCTACGGGCGGAGGTCGCCGCTCAGACGGTGGACGCTCCGGTCTTGGACTACATCCTCGCCGTCGTACGCGCCACCCGCGACGTGGACGAACTCCGGGCGGGCGCGTCGCCCCGGGCGGGCATCGCCCTTCTCAGCGGCTCGAAGGCCCTCGCCGCCCTGCGCGGAAGGGCCTACGTCATCCCCGACGACGTAAAGGAGCTTGCCGCCCCTGCCCTGCGCCACCGCGTCCTGCTGCGCCCCGAAGCGGAGGTCGAGGGTCTTACGACGGACGGGGTGCTGAAGGAGATCGTCGACCGGGTGCCGGTGCCGCGCTAGGGTCTTAAGATCGCTCGGCCCGAGGTCGTTGGGAAAAGACGGGCAACGACCGAGCGGCCCAACGCCGTTTGGGCGTCAAACTATCCTGTGCTTCCGCTCGCCGCCATTCTCGTCCTCGCGCCTCAAACCCAGGGCCCTGCGACCCAGGGGCCGACGACCTCGCCCCCGGTCGTCGCGCCGCAGAGCCTGACTCCGCCGCCCAAGCCCGCCGGAGACACCGTTCTGGCGATCGTCGACGGCGCGCCGATCACCGCCGCCGAGGCCGAGCCGTATCTCTGGGCCTGGAAGGCGCGGGACACCCTCAACGACCTCGTCGTCCTGAAGATCGTCGATGCGGAAGCGGCGCGGAAGAACCTGACCGTCAGCGACGCCGAGGTGAGAGCCCGGATGGACCAACAGCTCGCGGCGATCAAAACCCAACTCCAGCCGGGCCAGACCGTGGAGTCGGCGGTGGCGGCGCAGCCGGGCGGCATGAGCCGTCTCGCGCTGAGCGTCCACATCTTCGTGCTCCTGAACAAGATCGCCGACTCGGAGTTCCAGCCTACGCAGTTCGTGAAGGTCGCGGCGATCTCCTTCCCCACCGGAGCGGGCACGACCGACGCCTTGAGCAAGGCGATCAAGGGGGCCGACGCCGCCTACGCCAAGCTCCTTGCCGGGCGACCTTGGGACGACGTGGCGAAGGCTAACGCCGCGGTCGCCCAGAGCGGCGTCATGGGCTGGCGCGCGGTCGAGATCTTCCCCGAGAACGTTCGGGCAGGCCTCGCGGCGACCAAGCCGATGGGCTACACCAAACCCACCCAGGTCGGGAACGGCATTCAGATCTTCCGCCTTCTCGCCCGGGGCCAGGACGCCCCGCCCACCGAGATCGCCGAACTGAAAGGCCAGTACACCAACAGCGCGCTCCCGAACATTCTCAAGCGACTGCGGGATAAGGCGAAGGTAGAGATCAAGTAAGACGTGAACCGGGAAGGCGAGCCTCTTCCCGGTTCACCCTTCCTTAGTGCCCCGTTCCTTCCTCGATGTAGTTCCGGCTTAGGCCGAGTTCTTCGGGGGCGTGGAGGCGAAGCATCTTCGTGTCTACGTCCGCCGGAAGGGCCCGGCGGGTCGCCATCGAGGCGACGACCATCGTAACGATCGCCAGGGGAACGCCCCAGATCGCGGGCTGCTCCATCAGACCGCGCACGAGG
>CAZEWR010000058.1:0-22918 GCA_964516175.1 uncultured Fimbriimonas sp.
GCAGGGCGAGCGAGGCGAAACCCCGGCGAAGGGGCGGAGGAGAGGGTGAGGACATCGGCTTAGGCCTATGCTTAATGCCGTTCCGATCCTTCGACCTTTGACGGTATTAAGCTTATGGTGCTGGCAGTGTAAGCGAAAACTAGCAGATATGCGAGGTTTTGATCATCTATAGAGCAAGATCTCGGCGTGTCGGTAAAGGCGGCTCCTTTTACAGCGCGTTGATCGGTCTATGCCTCGTCCACTCCTCGGTGTCGGTGAGTCACCGTTCCTGACCCGGCTTCGACCACGCACGGAGGGTCGCCATCCGTTTAGCGGGGACGCGGGCCTTGGCCGCCGCGAGTTCGTGCGGCTTCAAGAGCCGATCGCGTGCGATCCTCGCCTCGGGCTTCGGCTCTGGGGGTGGTTCGTTTTCCGCGCCATAAGGGCTCCTGGGCTTTCCGGCGAAAAAGCGCCCTGGGAGCTTAGGCTCGGGATGGCGGAGGCGATCCCTCCGCTGGCTTCCAAGCGATAGAACGATCCGGCGCCTGGAGTCGGACGCGGCGCTCGGGCCGCTTTCACCCGGGCGTCGTCGGTCCGCCCAGGGCTTTCGCGCCGACCCGAAGGGGGGGGGCGGCAGCCCTTTGGGGAGTCTCTGGGACGAGAAGGCGGGCGGGCACGTAAACTAGCCGCTATGCGCGCGGTGGTGATGGCGGGCGGCGAGGGTTCACGGCTGCGGCCCCTGACTTCGGGGCGGCCCAAGCCGCTCGTGCCGGTCGCCAACCGGCCCATCATGGAGCACATCGTGCGCCATCTCGCCCGCCACGGGGTGGAGGAGGTGGTCGCCACGCTGTACTACCTGGGCGACGAGATCGAGGAGACGTTCGGCGACGGGGAAGAGCTGGGGGTGCGGATGCGGTACGTCCGGGAGAACGTGCCCCTGGGCACCGCCGGGGCGGTCAAGAACGCGGAGGCAGCGCTCCAGGGCGAGCCGTTCGTGATCGTGTCAGGCGACGCCCTGACCGACCTCGACCTGGGCAAGGCGATCGCGTTCCACCGGGAGAAGGGGGCGGTCGCGACCCTCGTGCTGTACCGTTCGCCCAACCCCCTGGAGTTCGGCATCGTGGTGACGGACGAGTCGGGGCGAGTCCAGCGGTTTTTGGAGAAGCCCGCCTGGTCGGAGGTGTTCAGCGACACGGTGAACACGGGGATGTACATCCTGGAGCCCGAAGTTTTGGACCTCATGGAGCCCGGCGGGACGTACGACTGGAGTTCCGACATCTTTCCCCGCCTGCTGGCGGAGGGGAAGGCGCTCTACGGCTACGTCATGGACGAGTACTGGGCCGACGTCGGCACCCTCGGCCAGTACCGGGAGGCCCAGGAGGACGTGCTGAGCGGGCGCGTCGACCTACCGGTGCCGGGAACCATGCGGCAGGAGGGGGTGTACGTCGGCCCGAACGCCTCGATCGACCCTTCGGCGGTGTTGGTGCCGCCGGTGTGCCTCGGGCGCAACGTGCGGGTGAAGGCGGGGGCGCGGATCGGGCCGTACACCTGCATCGGGGACAACACGACGGTGGAGGAGGGGGCGAACCTCGACCGGGCGGTCGTCTGGGAGGGGGCGTACATCGGCTACCACGCGCAGGTCCACTCCGCCATCGTGGGGTCGCGGGCGATGCTCAAGCGCGACGTGATCGTCCACGAGGACGCGGTAGTGGGCGACCGGAGCAACGTCGACGCGGGGGCGGTGGTGTCGGCGCGGGTCAAGATCTTCCCGGACAAGGTGGTGGAGCGGGGGGCGCGGATCACGATGAACCTCGTCTCCGGGGCGAAGTGGCGCGGCGCCCTGTTCCGGGAGCTGGGGGTGGCGGGTCTTTCGAACCTGGAGATCACGCCGGACTTCGCGTGTCGGCTGGGGGCGGCGTTCGGCTCGACGGTCTCCTCGCCGTGCCGGGTGGTGACGAGCCGCGATTCGTCGCGCTCGTCGCGCATGATCAAGCGGGCCCTCATCTCCTCGCTCCTGAGCGTGGGATGCGACGTGCTGGACATGCGCGGCACCGCCGCGCCGGTGGCCCGGCACTTCGTGAAGGCCAGCGGGGCGGCGGGGGCGATGGCGGTGCGCAAGCTTCCCGGCAATCGGCGGGTGACCCTGGTGGAGATGTTCGACGCGCGGGGGGCGTACCTGCCGCGCAAGGTCGAGCGGAAGGTGGAGAGCGCGTTCTTCCGGGAGGACTTCCACCGGACCGACTCGGACGACCTGGGCCAGATCGAGTTCGCGAGCCGAGCGGTGGAGGAGTACCAGACGGACTTCTTCCGGCTTTTGGGCGAGGCGCCGCGCGGTCGGCGGCTGCGGGTGGTGTGCGACTACGGCTACTCGGCCCTGGGGCTCTACTTCCCGGCGATGCTGGAGCGGCTGAACGTGGAGTCGATCGCCCTCAACGCCTTTAACGACGCGAAGCGCGCTCCGCGCAACGAGGACGAGCTGGAGGGCCACGTCTTCAACCTCACCCATATCGTGGGCACCCTGGGCTACGACCTGGGGGTGCTGTTCACGGAGGAGGGCGAGCGGATGATCCTCGTCGACGGGTCGGGGCAGCGGGTCGCGGGGAGCGCGCTGATGGGGGTGATGACGAGCCTCGTGGCGGAGTCGTCGCCCTCGGCGCGGATCGCCCTCTCGGTCACCGCGCCGGACGGGCTGGTTCGGTCGATCGGGGAGGCGCGGGTGGTGCGGACGCGGACGGACGTGCGCTCCCTGCTGGAGGCGGGGCTGGACGAGGGCGTGGAGATGGCGGGCGACGAGGGCGGGGGCTTCGCGTTCCCGGCCCTCCATCCGGGCTTCGACGCGGCGTTCGCCTTCGCGCGGCTCGTGAACCTGCTCTCGGCGCAGCGCGTCGGCCTGCGGGAACGGGTCGGGGCGCTCCCGCCGTTCTTCGTCGCGCGGGAGCGGGTCGGGGTCGGCTGGGAGGCGCGGGGCGCCCTGATGCGGCGGCTCGCGGAGCGCGCGGACGGTGCGGCGGTGGAGACCCTCGACGGCCTGAAGGTGCGGGAAGGCGAAGGCTGGGCCCTGATGCGTCCCGACGCGCTGGAGCCTATCGTCCACGTCCACGCCGAGTCCGGCAGCGACCGCGCGGCCCGCGCCCTCGCGCAGCGCTGGGCGGCGGCGGTCCGGGAGTTCGCGTAGTGGGAGAACCGCTTCCGCCGGGCCCTCGTTCGTCGGGAGTTCTCGCAGTAGGTCTTTTTACGTTGGAGAGAGGCTTTTGTCGTATCATGGGGGCGCAATGGGTGATCGTTGGTCTCGTAGTCTCGCCTTGGCCCGCCAGAGCGTCGCCGTCCTGCGCGGCACGCCCGCGCTGATGGCGTTTCCCGTGGTGTCGGGCGCCGTGACGCTGGCCCTGACCGTGTCGTTCTTCGTGCCGATCGCGCTGTTCGCGCTCCACAAGCAGGGCGAACACGTCGTGCTGGACGCGGTGGCGTACGTGCCGATGGCGATCTTCTACCTGCTGAGCTACTTCGTGGTGATCTTCTTCAACGTCGGTCTCGCGAGCTGCACCTACGCGTCGATGCGTGGCGAGCGGCCGACCTTCCGCGACGGCGTCCGCTTCGCGGCCGGGCGGATGGGACCGATCCTCGGCTGGACCCTTCTCTCGGCCACGATCGGCCTCGTGCTCCAGATGGTGAGCGAGCGCGTCGAGATCGTCGGCAAGATCATCGTGGGCCTGATCGGGGCCGCCTGGAACGTGGTGACCTACCTCGTCGTACCCGTGGTCGCGGTCGAGGGGAAGGGACCGGTGGAGGCGCTGAAGGAATCGACCGCGCTGCTGAATCGGACCTGGGGCGAGCAGCTGATCGGGAACGGCGGCGTGAGCCTAGTGTTCGGGGTGGCGGCGCTCGTGCCGATCGTGCCCTTCGTCGCGGCCTGCCTCACCGGCTACACGCCAGCGATCGTCGCGGTTCTCGGGCTGGCCGTCGTCTACTGGCTGGCGCTCGCGGTCGTCGGGGCGAGCGTGGCGGGGGTGTACCGCACCGCGCTGTACGTCTACGCGACGACCGGCGCGCCTCCGGCGGGCTTCGACGCGGGCGCGATCTCGTCCGCGTTCGCGGCGCGCAAGCAGGGACGCGTCGAGCGGTTCTTCCGAAACCGGTAGGTCCGTGATGCGAGGGGCGACGGCCGGAAGCCCGTCGCCCGATGGGGCTACACTAGCCCATGGCACCGGAGCGAGGACCCTTGCGGCGTCTCGTGCACGAGCTTCGGCCCTTCCGAGGGTTGGTCGCCCTGTGCGCCCTGCTGACGGCCCTGACGAGCGGCTTCGCCGTCCTGCCGCCCATCATCCTGGGCGACATCGTCAACCGGCTCCAGCGCGGCGAGCGGGTCAATACGCTGTTCTACCTCGTGCTGATCGCGGGCACGGCGACCCTCCAGGGCATCCTCGGCTACGCACAGGGGGTGTCGATCTCGACCTTGGGCCAGCGGTTCCTGATCGTCACGCGCGACCGGATGTTGGGCCATATGCAGCGGCTCCCGCTGGCCTACTTCGAGAAGAACCAGACGGGCAAGCTCGTCAGCAACGTGATCAACGACGCGGCGACGGTCAACCAGCTGATCACGACGAACGGCTCCCAGATTCTGAGCGACGGGGCGCAGCTGCTGTTCGTGATGGTCGTTCTCCTGCGGATCGACCCTCTGCTGACCCTGATGGCCCTCTCGGTCACCCCGCTCTACGTCTGGAACTTCCGCCATTTCTGGCGGCCTCTGCAGGACACGAGCGAGGAGATCCGAGGCAAGCGGGACGCCATGTACGGGCAGATGCAGGAGAAGCTCGTCGGCATCCAGACGGTGAAGGGGTTCGGCCAGGAGCGCGCGGAGGCGCGGGCCTTTATGAGCACGACGCGCGAGCTGATGGGGCTGAACGTGCGGCAGGGAAGGCTAGGGGGCGGGCTCTGGACCCTCGCGGACGCCCTGTGCGGGGTGGCGACGGGTCTCGTGCTGGGCTACGGGGGATGGCAGTGCCTGGAGGGTCGGATGGGCGCGGGGACGCTCGTGACGTTCCTCTCCCTGAGCGTCGGCTACGTGTACGGTCCCATCGTGCGCTACCTGACCGTGCTCGACCCGATCGCGCGAGCCCAGTCGGCCCTCGCCCGGATCTTCCGGACCCTGGACACGGAGAACCCGATCCACGACGCGCCGGGGGCCCTGGCGATGCCGAAGATCGAGGGGCGGGTGCGCTTCGAGGGGGTGTGGTTCGAGTACGAGCCGGGGCAGCCGGTGCTCAAAGGGATCGAGCTGGACGTGCGTCCGGGGCAGACGGTGGCGCTCGTCGGCTTCTCGGGAAGCGGCAAGACCACGATGACGGCCCTGCTCCTGCGCAACTACGATCCGACCTCTGGGCGGCTGACCGTCGACGGGCAGGATCTTCGGGACGTGCGGATCGAGTCGTACCGGCGGCAGGTGGGGGTCGTCGCGCAGGAGAGCGTGCTGTTCAACACGACGATCCGGGAGAACGTGCGTTACGGGCGGATCGACGCGACGGACGAGGAGGTCGAAGCGGCCTGCGCGGCGGCGGCGATCCACGAGGCGGTTCTCGGCTTGCCGGAAGGGTACGAGACCCGGATCGGAGAGGAGGGGGTGAAGCTGTCGGTGGGCGAGAAGCAGCGGCTCGCGATCGCGCGAGCCCTGCTGGCCGACCCGCGCATCCTGATCCTCGACGAGGCGACCTCGTCGCTCGACTCGGCGACGGAGGCGGCGCTCCAGACGGCCCTCGACAACCTGATGCGGGGCCGCACGTCGTTCGTGGTGGCCCACCGGCTCTCGACGATCGTGCGGGCCGACCAGATCGTGGTCTTGGAGCGGGGCGTGATCACCGAGTGCGGCACCCACGCCGAGCTTTTGGAGCAGGGCGGCCTCTATGCGCGGCTCTACCGCGAGCAGTTCCGGGTCGCGCTAGAAGCGCGGTAGTTCGGGCGGGCTGGAATCCCGCCCGAAAGGATTCGGTTCTCGGGCCAGTCGCGCGACCAGCCCCGGTTCATGGCGGGGCCGTCCGGTACGCCCCCCTTCCATTTGCCGTCGACGCTGCGGTACCGGGCGCTCCACAGGGAGGCGTTCTTCCGCAGTTTCGCGTGGCCGTCGCAGTAGACGACGAACGCGTCTCCGCCGACGTAAAGCTTCTCGCGAACCGCCTTGTCGGGCGAAGCCGCCGTGAGGCCGCTGTTGAGGAGCGCATCTCCACCGTCGTCCGCGATCCCGGAAAGCCCGGCCGCGTTGCCACTAGCGCCCGCGTTCAGGACGCCGAGCACGGGAGGGCGCACGAACTGTTCTCCCGTCGTCTCCAGGATCGTCTCGGCCGACGCTTTAAGGCTTGAGAAGTTAGCCGGAGCGTTGACCTGCGTTCCCGCGAACTCTCCGTACGAGGCTGGGCGGGCGGCGCAGGTGACCGGAACGGTGAGGCAGGTGCGGGTGAGGCCGCCGAGGCCGTAGATGTTGTAGCCGAAGGTGTTTTTCATCTTCTGGCTGGCGGCGAACATCGGCTTGGTGATCGGATCGGCCCAGAGGTCTTTGATCTCTCCCGTCACGCTGTTGACGCCCGATTTGATGTAAGGGGGCGATCATGCCGGGAGGCGTGAATCGGAGGGCGGACCAGTTGACCGTGTCGTTCGCGTTGTTGGAGAACGGCGGCAACGTGTCGTCCACATCGTTCGAGTCCATCTGGAAACCGAGGCCGATCTGCTTGAGGTTGCTTAGGGTCTGCGTCTTCTTCGCCGCGAGCTTCGCCTGGGCGAAGACGGGGAAGAGGATCGCCGCAAGGATGGCGATGATCGCGATGACGACCAGCAGCTCGATGAGCGTAAAGGCGCGTTTCATAAGGATGGGGCACCTTACACCGTTCTCAGAATCAAAGTCGCGCCTTCCGGAACTTCGGGACGGAGGTTTTGCGCGTTTCGTCGCAGGGCCCTTGGAGTTCCGCGTCGGTCGGCGGAAAGTCTATGTATGTCGAACGACGGGAAGACCGGCTTTCTCCACACCCTTCGGAAAGCGCGGCAGGAAGGGCGCGTGGTGGCAGTCTACGCGGAGGGCGAGGGTTTCGAGCGCTACGAGGTCGGCTTCGTGGAGGACGCGGATATGGGCGAGGTCTCCCTGCGTTGCCTCACGAACCGGGGGGAGCCCGACGGGCGGCGCTCGGTCCGAACGGGCGAGGTGTCGCGCGTGGACGTGGACACGCTCTATCTGCGGAAGATGGAGACGCTGTTCGAGTATCGCGAGAACGCCTACTCGAGCGACTTTCCTCCGGCGTCGACGGAGCCGGGCCTCGCGGGCCAGCTTGAGCAGGCACAGCAGGCGCGCGTCGTGGTGCACGTGGTCGACGCGAACGACTACGGTCCCACGGGCTTCGTGCGGTCGGTGGGCGCCGAGAGCGTGGAGATCGAGCGGGTCGGTCCCCACGGCGAGCCGGACGGCCACGCGACGCTGCTCCTGCGCTCGGTGGCGAAGGTCCACGTCGGTCGTCGCCAGGAGCAGGCGGTGGGCTTTCTGCACGGCTACCACAGCGGTCTCCGGCGGCTGATCGAGGGCTGAGCCCTAACGCTGGGCCGTGGAGGCGGGAAGACGGTTCGTTTCTCGCACTTCCGTAGAGTCCGGGCGGATTGAGGTCGCTACTGCCGCGCTTTCGGGTCGAAGAGCGCCTGGAGGCCGTCGCCGACGAAGTTCAGGGCGAAGATCGTGAGCGAGAGCAGGACGCAGGGCAGGAGCAGGAGGGGGATGTGGGCGGTGATGTCGCCGGAGCGGGCGTTGTTGATCATGTTGCCCCAGCTCGGGTTCGGGGCCTGGACGCCGATACCGATAAAGCTCAGGGACGACTCGGCGAGGACGGTGCCCGCCATCTCGACCATGCTGACCGCCAGAATGAGCGGCAGCACCTGGGGCAGGATGTGCTTCACGACGAGGTAGCCCGTCGGAGCGCCCGCCGCGCGGGCGGCGACGACGAACTCGCGGTCCTTGACGCTCGCGACCTGGACCCGCACGAGGCGGGCGATGGAAGGCCACGCGGTGATACCGAGGGCGACGACGACGGGCACGACCCCCAGCCACTCGTCGGGCCAGTTCCGGATGATCGGCACGTTCTCCAGGGCTTTGGGCGAGATCGTCGCGACGAGGAGGATCGCGAGCAGGATGTCCGGGAAGGCGAACATCGCGTCGGTGAGGCGCAGCACCGGGGCGCGGAGCCACTTCGGGGCGAAGACGCCAAGGACGCCCATGAGCATCCCGAGCAGGAGGGCGAAGATCTGCACCGTCACGCCGACCACAAGCGAGACCCGGGCGCCCTGGGCGAGCCGGGCGAGCACGTCGCGCCCGATGTCGTCGGTGCCGAGGGTCGCGCCCTTCTCGCCCGGGGCCAGGAACGGTTTGCCGATCTGCGAGAACACCGCGTCGAAGCGCGGGTCGTCCGGCGGGCGGAGCTGGGCGGTACGGATCGCCGGCATGAAGGCCGCGAACAGGACGAGCGCGAGGAGGAACAGCCCTCCGATCACGAGGAGCGGATCCCGCAGAAGCCGCCTCATACCTGGCTCTCCCGGATGCGCGGGTCGAGGAGAGGAAGGAGCATGTCCACGATGGTGTTGATCAGGATGAACAGGGCGCCCGTCACGAAGACGCAGGCCTGGACGACGGGCATGTCGAGCGACTTGATCGCCTCGATGGTCTTCTGGCCGAGTCCGGGGATGTTGAAGGCGGACTCGATGATGAAGGAGCCGGTAAGCAGGACGCCGAAGGTGGTGCCGATGGCGGTGACCACGGGCAGGATGGCGTTGCGCAGGGCGTGGCGCACGTAGAGCCGTCCGCGCGGGACGCCCTTGGCGATGGCGGTGCGGATGAACTCCTGCTGGAGCGACTCGATCATGCTCGCGCGGGTGAGGCGGGCGATGAGGGCGGCGGGCCGGGCGGCGAGGATGCCCACCGGAAGCACGAGGTAGTAGGCGACGCCGCCTGGGGTGCCGTACTTCCAGGTCGCGGGAAGCTGGTTGAGCTGGACCGCGAAGACGTAGACCAGGACCGGCGCGAGCACGAAGGTGGGGATCGTGACGCCCAGGGTGGAGAGGGTGAGGATCAGTCGGTCGGGGACCTTGTTCCGGTAGACGCCGGAGATCGTGCCCAGGACGATGCCGACGGCGGAGGCGAGCACGATGGAGAGGGAGGCGAGGAGGGCGGTGAGCGGAAGCGTCCGCTCGATGACGTCGCCGACGGGCTCCTTGGTGCCGGTATAGCTGTTGCCGAAGTCGCCGTGCGACGCCTTGGCGAGGCCTTCCACGTAGCGGATGGGCCAGGGCCGGTCGAGGCCCATGTTGTGGCGGATGCGCTGGACGTCCGCGAGGCTCGCCTTCTCGCCCGCCTCGATCGTCGCCGCGTCGCCCGGCGCCGCCTCGCCCGCGACGAAGGTGACGAACGAGATGAACAGCAGGCTCAGAAGGCCGTAGAGCAGGCGTAGGGACAGGGCCCGGGCGATCCGCACCGAGGGATTGTAACACGCCGGGCGCGCGGGGGACTCGGAACCGGGCTTTACCGGATGGCGGGGGCGGGGAGGCGGGCCTTAGTGCGCGCCCTTTTTCGCCACGACGGCGACGGCGGTACGGATCAGGATCGAAACGTCGTTCCAGAAGGAGGCGTTCTCGTAGTACTCCAGGTCGAGCCGGATCCGCTCCTGATAGGTAGTGTCGCTGCGACCGCTGCACTGCCAGAGGCCGGCGCAACCGGGGAACGTCGCGAGATAGACGTCCTCGCGATCCTCGTAGCGCTGCAACTCGTTCAGTACGACGGGCCGGGGGCCGACAAGCGACATCTCGCCCGCCAGGACGTTGAGGAGCTGGGGGATCTCGTCGAGAGAGGTTTTTCGAAGGAAGGCGCCGACTTTCGTGACGCGCGGGTCGTGCTCAAGCTTGAAGGTCTTCAGGAACTCCGCGTAGAGGACGGGATCCGCCTCAAGGACCTTCTCCGCGTTCTTCACCATCGAGCGGAACTTAAGGATGTGGATCGTCCGTCCGTGCTGGCCGACCCGACGGTGGCGGTAGATCACGGGAAAGCCGTCGTGCGCGGCGATCAGCAACCCGACGACCACAAAGAGAGGAAAGAGGATCACCAGCAGCAGGAGCGCGACGACGATGTCGAAGATCCGTTTGGTCCACCGGTATCCTGGTCGTCCGTACCGACTCGGCGGGAGCGTACCGGCGGCTGCAGAGCTAAGGTGCATCCTTTCCGCGTCGTTAAAGCCAGTTCCGATCATCTATCCCTCTAGGCGGCTAAGGCGAAAACAGGCAAGGGTTCTACTTAGGGCAGAACCCCTGCCGAAGCGCTATGGTGTACGCCCGTTCTGCGAGCCATAACGGAGTCGACCGTTCGTCTCGAGGGCTCATCGATCATATCGGTCGCCGTCAAGCCGGACTGGAGCATTGATCGCCGGAGGTAGTCTCAGAACTATGATCCTGGTAGTGGGCGGCGCGGGCTACATCGGTTCGCACATGGTGCGACTCTTGCGCGAGGCGAGGGAGTCCCATCTCGTGATGGACAGTCTGGAGAACGGCCACCGGGCCGCCGTCGGCGAGAGCCCCTTCGTCCAGGCCGACCTGCGCGACCGAGCCGCCCTCGACCGAGTGTTCGCCGAGCACAAGGACATCGACTCGGTGATCCACATGGCCGCGTACATCGCGGTGGGCGAGAGCGAGCGTGCTCCAGGCAAGTACTGGGAGAACAACACGGCGGGCGTCCTCAACCTGCTGGAGGCGATGCGTACGGCTGGCGTCGGCAAGCTCGTCTTCTCGTCGACCGCCGCCGTGTTCGGCGAGCCGCAGTACACGCCGATCGACGAGGCTCACCCCAAGAGCCCGACGAGCGTGTACGGCGACACCAAGCTCGCGGTGGAGCGGATGCTCGACGGTTACGACCGCGCCCACGGCCTCAAGTCGGTCTGCCTGCGCTACTTCAACGCCTGCGGCGCCGCGCCGGACTCGCAGATCGGCGAGGACCACAAGCCCGAGGAACACCTCGTTCCCCTCGCGATCGACGCCGCCATGGGACGCCGAGGCGCGCTGAAGGTCTTCGGGACCGACTGGCCCACTCCCGACGGAACGTGCGTCCGCGACTACGTCCACGTTCTCGACCTCGCCGCCGCCCACCTTCTCGCGATCCGACACCTTCGCGCGGGCGGCGACTCGCGCAAGTACAACCTCGGCAACGGCCAGGGCTTCTCCGTGCGAGAGGTGCTCGACGCGGTCGGCCGGGTAGGAGGCAAGCCCGTTCCCGCCGACGACGCTCCACGCCGCGCGGGCGACCCTGCGATCCTGATCGCGTCGAGCGCAGCGGTGAAGGACGCCTGGGGCTGGACGCCGGAATACACCGACCTCGACGCCATCGTCCGCACCGCCTGGGCATGGCACGCCGCCCACCCGGACGGCTACGGCGACCGCTGAGGACGGTCCGCGCTAATCGAGGTCCTCCTCCTCGGCCACCTTGCGTCGGGACGCCGGGGGACGTTCGGCTTCCGTTCGCATCTGGGAGGCCAGGGAGCCGATCTGGGCGGGCAGAACCTCGTCCATGGCCTGCTTGCCGTCTTCGCGAATCCAGGCCATCATCGAGGAGAGGACCAGCTCTTTGAGGTAGGCGTAGGAGAAGCCCTCCGTCCTCCGCGCCGCCTCGTCGATAGCCGCATCGTCCATTCGAAGGGCGGGTTCCAGGCCGTCGTTCTGCCGGGCGAGGTAGCGCCGCCGCTCCTTCTCGGCGGGAAGTTCGAAAGTGAACTTGCGGTCGAATCGGGAGGGCCGGTCCAAGATCGCGGGATCGAGGCGCTCCGGGTGGTTGGTCGTGGCGAGGGTCAGGATGCCTCGGTTCGAGTAGAAGCCGTCCATCTCGTTCAGAAAGGCCGAACGATTCTCGTCGTCCACCAGTGAATCGAGGTCCTCAAGGATGAGCAGGCAGGGGGCGAGGTCGCGCGCCTTTGCGAAACAGGTGTCGATGTTCAGGTGCGGCGTTCCGTATCGGGACGTGAAGTTGCGTACGTAGAGGCAGGGAACCTCCAATTCGTTCGCGAGCCCTTTGATCATGTGGGTCTTTCCGTTTCCGGGCGGGCCGAGGAAGAGAAGGCCGCGCTTCCACGGCAGTCCGTAACGGGCGTACGTGGCCTGGGCTCCGAAGAAGCCCTGAACGTTCTCCCGAACCTCGTCCTTGAGAGCGCTCGGCAGGACCAGATTGTCGAGAGACGTGGATTGGATCGAGTCGAAAAGCTCCTCGCTCTTGCTCCAACGCCCGTCGCTGAACACCAGCACCTCGCCGTGGACCTCGCTTCCCCAGCGGCAGACCGCCTCGAAAAAGGCGCGCGTTCGGTCTTCGCCCGGGCCGACGATCCACCAGCGTCGCTCCCGACAGGAGGAGTCGATGTAAAGCCCGGTTCGGACGAGAAGGAACTCGTCGCCCTCCCACGTCGCGGAGAGCGCCCCATCTTCCAGGGTGTCGTAGATCGTCTCCGACCGCTCGCTCCATCCATAGCTCCACTGAGTGGGCATCGTCTCCTTTTCCCGAAGCTCACACCCGCCGTTCGCCGCGAAGCCTTGAACCTGGAAAGACCAATCCTCCGTTTCCATCGTCCAACGATCGGGGAAAGCGGCCCGGAGCGTACGGCCCATCTCGTAGAACGCGGCGCTCGTCGGGCGCGCCAAGATGTCGCTTAAGATATGCTTTGGATCGGGCACACAGGAGGAACGCCGTTTAAAAAGCTTTCGTTGCGGGAAACGAACACTCTAGTAGGCTATCATTTACACGTTACCTAAGCCTTGACGGATTCCGCCATGCCTCTCTCCACCAAGCCTTCCGGTCCCTTCGGCGTCCTCGTCGTCGAGGACAGCGCCGACGACGAGGCGATGACCCTGCGCGGTCTTCGCCAGTGCGGTCTGCCGATCAACGTGACCGTCGCGCGCGACGGCGCGGAAGCGGTCGAGATGCTCACCCGGAAGCTGGACGACCTGGACCTCGACAACTCCCCGCGCCTCGTGCTCCTCGACCTCAAGCTTCCTAAGATCGGTGGGATCGAGGTGCTCCAGGCGGTGCGCAACAGCGACCGGGCCGGGACCATGCCCGTCGTCTGCCTTACCAGCTCCGACGAGCCCTCGGATACCGCCGCCTGCTACGCCGCCGGGGCTAACTCGTTCGTGCGCAAGCCGCTCGACTTCGACGGCTACCTCTCGGTGATCGCGAAGACCGCCGAATACTGGCTCGCCATCAACTACTGGCCGTCTTAGGATCTGTCCTCTCTTCGCCGTAGGCGTGTCGTCGGAGGCTAAGCCTCCGACGACAGACGCTTCTCGTTTAGGCTTTAACGGAGCTCAACCGCCTGGGAGGGGTGGCGCTCGGATCGCCGGTGGCAGCGGGAGCGCGATCGGTCGCGGCGGGCGGGCCGAGAAGCTCGGTCAAGATCGGCCGCAGACCGTCGGCCCAGACTTGATACCCTTTGACGCTCGGGTGTAGGCCGTCGATAAAGCAGCTCGCGTCGGTTAGTCTCGCGTTCACGTTCAGGAAGCGGACACGCCGGCCGTCAACCAATTTCGCCAGCCCTTGGTTGACCGCGTCGACGGTCGGCTGGAGCGCGGGATTGTCGAGCCGGGGAAAGATCGCGGTCAGGATCAGCGTCGCGTTCGGCGCCTTCTTGCGGCACACTTCGACGATCGCCTTCAGACCCCGCACGATCTCCTCGGGCTTCGTGCCCGAGGAGACGTTGTTGGCGCCCGCGAGCAGGACGACGACCTTCGGGTTCACGCCGTCGAGCTCGCCGTTCTCCAGTCGCCAGAGGACGTTCTGGGTCGAGTCCGCGCCCCAGCCGAAGTCGGCGGCGTTCCAGCCCCAGAAGTTCGCCTTCCAGTTCTCGTAGTTCGCCCTCCATGCGGCGTCGCTCGTGCCCCAGCGGCGGGTGATCGAATCGCCCTCGAAGTAGACGTCGATCCCGCCCTTCGCCGCCTTCTGGAGAAGTTGCGCGTGGGCGATCAGAGAATTCGAGTCGGTTCGTGAGGCGGGTACGTCGGCGGGCGGGCGGTAGGGCGTTCGGTCCTGCGGAAGCGGCGGCGCGGGTACGTAGGCGGCGACCCAGTCGAAGAAGGCGGGCCAGTTGGGCGTCACCTCGTGGCCGCCGTCGTGCTGTCGCCAAGCGAGGTCGCCACCGATCAGTGCGTCGACGGGCGGCATCGGGTCGGTGAGGTAGTCGCCGGGGGTGCCGAGATCCCGCTTTCCTAGGAGGCGGTAGACCGGCCCCGCGAGGACGGTCGCCATGAAGGCACCGTGGGCGTCGATCCACTTCGCGTCGCCCTTCTCCACGATGCCGTGAGAGATGAAGCAGGGTCGGGGGGCGCAGAGGGCGATCAGCTCGTGCGAGTCGACCGGGAGATCGGCGACGGTCTTGGGCGGGTCGGCGGCGCCGTACTTGATGAGGTTGCCCGCCATCCAGTAGAACTCGCCGCCCGCGAGGTTTTCGATCGCCTCGCCGAAGACGTGGCGGTGGAGCTTCGCCCCGCCCTCGCCGGACGAGCCGATGAATCCGACCGCCACGCGCGGGTCGAACGCCTGGGCGACGAGGGCCGCCTTTCCGTAGCGCGACACCCCTTCGATACCGACCCGCTTCGGGTCGACCTTCGACGCCTTGTCCCGCTCGAAGTGGTCGATCAGGCGGCTCAGGCCCCAGGCCCAAGCGCGCAGGGCTCCCCAATCCTCAGGCTTTCGGGGCCGTCCTTTGTTGCACAGGCCGACGACGCCCCGCTCCAGGTGGGCGTCGTCCGGCTGGATCGACTTAGGATCGATGCTCCCGTATCCCCAGCCGCGCTCGATCGCCTGCTGGCTCCACGGCTTCGCGTCGCCGCGCCGACCGAAGGCTCCGGAACCGCCGAACTCGACCATTATCGGCACCAGGGCCATCGCGTTCGCGGGAACGGTGTAGCTGGCCTGAATGTCGACCTTCACCTTGGGATAGCGGCGGTTGTCGACGTGGCCGATCAGGGTCTTCGTGACGGTGGGGATGCCGCCGCTCGCGCCCGGCGTGATCCCGGTGACCTCCCAATCGACCCTCGGGGCGTCCTTCGGTACGCGTCCGTAGACCTCGCGCTCGAAAAGCTCGACAATCTCCCGGCGGCGCCGGGGCCACTGCGCCGCGATCGTCACCCTCGTCCCGTCGTTCAGGCGCAGAACGTCGGGCAGCGTGTCCCGGTAGCGGTTGGCGGTCGCCTCGTCGGACGTGGCGGGATCGTTCGGGTCGGGCCCGGGGCGCATCGCCTTGATCCCGAGCCGCCGCATCATCTCTGCGTGGTCGTCGAAGGGCGGCGGCGGGCCGGTCGGACCAAGGCCCTGGTAGGCCACGGCGGCGGTGGCGAGCGCAACGAGCGACGGGACGAGAAGTTCCTTGGAAATGGGCATCGTTACCTCAGGGGAACGATGCCCATTTAACCATAAATCGCGAGGGCCTTTAGGGTTTACCCGCGTCCTTGCGGACCTCGACCTTGCCGGTTTTCGCCAGCGCGTCGAGCCAGGCGTTGGAGCGCTCGGTCCAGGGCCGTTGCTGCTCGGGCGTGGCGTAGTTGTTGTGGGGCGAGTCGACCATCGGAGCCGCCTCCTTCGGACCTTTGATGAGATTGAAGACGGTCCAGATGCCGGCGGGCGGGGCGACGTTGTCGGTGAAGCCCATCGCGACGAGGCTCGTGGCGTGGATCTTCGGGGCGAAGTTCACCGCGTCCACGTACGGGGCGACCGCCATCGTCGCGGGCTCGGCGGTGGAGAAGAAGGGGTAGCCCTCCTGGCGGCCGTGGAGCGCCGCGTTGAGATCGGCCCCGGCCGGAACGTTCACGATCAGGTGGGTCACCTTGGGGCTGAGCCCGGCGGCGTAGAAGCTCTGCTGGCCGCCCATGCTGGTGCCGGTGACGACGAGGGTCTTGCCGTCCCAGTCGGGCCGCTTGGCGAGGTAGTCCACCGCGCGCACATCGCGCAGGGCCATGTCCACGAAGTAGCTTCGCTCGCGGTCGTCCCGGTTGACGGACGCGTAGTTCTTCAGGGCGTCAGGCAAGGCTTGGTAGTAGGCGGGCGGCTCGGTGGGGAGCACGTCGTGGGGCTCGATGTTCAGGACGACGAAGCCTTTGGCGGCCAGTCCGGTCGCCCAGGACTTCTGGAGCGGGTAGGGCGGGCTGGCCCACTGGAACAGGGCGAGGGCGGGATACTTGCCCGGGGTCTTGGGGCGGGCGATCTGCCCGTAGGTGTGGCCCGCGCCGGGGCCGTCCATCCGGATCGTCGCGTACTCCACGTCGGGGCGGTCGCTTTCGCCGGGGGTGACGACGGCGTTCTCGGGGATGGCGCGCAACTCGCCGAGCTTGCGCGTCCAGAACGCGTCGAAGTCCTTCGGCCTCGGCGCGACGGGGCGGAGCTTGCGCGGCTCGAACGCGGCTCCGTAGGTCGCGGGCCGTCCACCCGCCGGGGGCGTCAGCTCCAGGTAGAGCATCGCGGGCTCTTTGAGTGAGACCTCGATGCGCTTCTCGCCCGTCGTGAGGTCGAGGTCGCCCGTCTGCAGGGGGATCTGGTTGTCCCGCTTGACGACATAGTGGTAGGTGCCGGGAGGTCCGCCGACCGTCCATCCGGCGACGTTGCCCAGGCGGTAGATGCCGGACGCCTTGAGGGGGCGGACCGTCGCGACGCGCGGGCCGGGGGCCTGGGCGGCGACGGCGAAGGCGGCGAGGGAGAGGAGAACGATGGAGGGGCTTCTTCGACCGGACATGCGTAGATCTAATATACGGTTAAACCACCGCCCGGATCCATACGGCGGGCGCTCAGGGGTTTCAACGCTCCTGCCTCCACTTAAAAGCATAATTGATGTAAAATCACCCGAGGCTTCGAACACGATGCAGCTAAGGCGACAAGGACGCAGCGTAAGCCCGTTGCGCGAACTGTACGGCGCGGACGGCGGCCGCCTGATCCTTCCGCTCGACGTGTGCCTCGTTCTGGAGGAGGGCGGGGCGGAGACGCTCGGGTTTCCGGCGACGTCTGGGACGTTGCTCGACGATCCCGTCGTCGACTCCGGGGGCGGGCCGGTGGGAACGATCGCGGCCTACGACTGGCCTCCGAGCGACGACTTCGACGTGAAGCCCCTCGCGTTCGTGGCCTCCGACGGCGCGGCTCGGGCGCCTTCGGGCCGCGCTGCCCAGGCCGCGTTGCGGCTCAACGACGTGGTCGAACTGGAGACGGTCGACGACAATACCCTCGAAAGCGTGGGATCGGGCGTTCTCGGCACCGTGCAGAGTCTGGAGGTGCTTCGTGTTTGGCCGGATCTCACGCGCCGGGTCCAAACCTACCGGGTGGACTTCGGACAGAACCTCCTACCCACTACGCGCGGCGCCCGCGTGGTCCTGAAGGACGGCGGGGCGCTCGTCGGGATGCTCCTCTTCACCCAAAACCAGCCGAACGGAACCTGCAACGCCTTCGTCTACCCGGCGCACCTCGTCTAACACGATGAACCCCCTCTCGAAGATCGGCCTTTTCGCGCTCACGCTGCCGGCCTCCTTCGCCGGCGCCCAGATCACGTCGAACGGCGACCCGGACGCCGCGACGAAGCCGACCCTTACCCGGCAGACGACCGTCGACGCGATCCGGCTCTCCATCGCGAACGGCGTGATCGACTTCGTGAACGACGCGCGCCGCGCCCGCGTCCACCTCGCTTGGGACTACCTTCCCGCCGACGCGAGCTTCGTCCGTTCGTTGCGCGAGGGGGTGATGGACGCTTCCGCTCCGGGCGCCAAGTCGGCCACCCGCCCCTTCGTCTTCAGCGTCGCGAACCGCGACCTCTTCGCGGGGACTTGGCTGACCAAGCTCTCTCCCGGCGCGCGGGCCGTTCTCAAGGACGCCTCTCTGGGCGTCGATCCGTCGGACCTCGCCCTCGCCGACGCCACGTTCGCCCAGTACTGGACCCAGCCTGGGGGCGTGGGCTACGAGACCGTCTTCGGTGCGGTCCCAGCGGTCGGGGGGCGGGACTACTACGCCCTCGCGCGCGACTTCCGACTCGTGACCGGGCTCCTGCGGACGCGCGGCATCCGCTACAGCCTCACCGTCTCGGGAGCCCAGGTCCGGGGCGCCAACCCCATCGTGTCCGATCCGACTCGAGACGACATCGTCTGGCGCATCGAGGCGTATCCGTTCCTCGTCCGAAGCGGTCCCGCACCGGTGCGCTTCTACCGGTTCGTGATCCATGCCGACCTCGGCTCGGTGGACCTGTTCTTCCCGAACGCGGCCGAGACCCAGGCTAACCTCGCCGCCGGCGTGAGCTTCGTCGGCGGCACCGACGTCGGGCTGCTCCAGCGCGACTTTTCCGCCGGGACGGTCGAGGTGGCGCTCAGCCCGGCCGTCGACGAGAGACTCCAACAGATCGCCACCCAGCGGGCGGAAAGCGAGATTTCCGCCGACCTGAGGCTGTTCGGCGGGGCCGACCTCGACCAGATCGTGACGAGCGGCCTCCTGGGCGGCACGACCAGCGCGAGCGTCGTCACCGGCGGGATGTTCGGGCCGGGCGGGGTCGCCAGCTTCGTGGGCGTCAACCAGGAGCTTCGGTACCGGAACGACGCGTCCCTCGGCGTTCTGATCGGTCTGCGGCCCGGCGGCGGCGACAACCTCTTCGTCGGGCCGAGCCTCCGGTACTCCGTGGTGACCCTCGCGGCGGGCCTTCGGGCGTACGGCGACGACGACCGGACGCGGTACCGGCTCGGAGGCGTCCTTTCGTTCGACCTTTCGCGCCTGACCGGCGCGAAAAGGCAGGTCACCAAGCTCCAACTCGACAACGCGTCGGTCGGCGGCGACATCGGCGTCGCGAGCGACCTCATCGCCCAGGACCTCTCGCTCGTGCGCTGGTCCCTCGCCAGCCCCGATCCCGGGCTGGGCTTCTCTCTGACCCAGACGAAGGACCGCAACGGCAACGCCGTGTCCGATGCCGCGAACGCGGCCCGCTACGTGGTGAGGCCGACGGGGGGCGCGAAAAAGGTGCTCCTGCTTCCGGCGGGGACCTACGCCTACGGGGACATCCCGGCGGGGTACACGCTCCGGACGTCCGCGCTGGCCTCGGTTCAGAACGGCGCGACGGTGATCGTCAGCAGCGTCGGCGCGATCCAGGTCGACTGGACGCTCGTCCACGGGTAGAGACTTAGCCGGCGGGTACGACGTCCGCGCCCACGCCCTCGAGGATCTGAGCCACCGAGGTCGAGCGCTTCAGGGCGTCGAAGCGGTCGAAGGCGCCGTGCCGGGCCGCCATCGCGAGCCAGCCCTTGAGCCGCGCCAGGGTTCGCGTCTCCCGTCCGTCGCACCACTCGACGAAGCCCCGCAGCAAGGGCTCCCAGCGCGTCTCGTAGGGGTGCGACGGCAGACCCAGTTCCCGCGCGACCTCGCCGGGCAGGACGGGATTGGCGAGGGTGCCGCGTCCGAGCATGAAGTGGCGGCAGCCCGTGACGTCCTGACACCTCCGAAAGTCGTCCAGGGTCCAGATGTCGCCGTTCGCCACGACCGGGACGCCCACCGCCGCCCGCACCCGACCGATGCGTTCCCAGAACACGGGCGGTCGGTAGCCCTGGTTTCGGGTCCGAGCGTGGATCGTGATCCACGCCGCCCCGCCCGCCACCGCCCGCGCCGCGTTCTCATCGATCGCGTCGGGGTCGTCCCAGCCCAACCGGAGCTTCGCCGACACCGGCACGTCCACCGCGTCCACGACCGCCCGCACGATAGCTTCGAGCCGTTCGGGATGCTTCAGGAGCGTCGCCCCGCCGTCGTGGCGGTTCACGGTCGGGGCGGGGCAGCCGAAGTTGAGGTCGATGCCCCAGGCGCCCGCCGCGACCGCCGCCCGGGCCGACTGGGCCATCCGCTCGGGGTCGCCGCCGAGGATCTGGACCTGCACCGGCATCCCCGTCGGGGTCTTGCCACCGGTCAAGACCTCCGGGGCCTCGCGCCGGAACGCCTTGGCGGAGAGGGCCATCCCGCTTACCCGCTGGAACTCCGACACGCCGTAGGTGAAGGCGCCCCACGAGCCGACGAACGCGCGCATCGGCGCGTCCGTGATGCCCTCCATGGGGGCGAGAACCAGGGCGGGACGGTCGGGATAGATCATAGGGCAGGGAAGGCGACCTTCCGAAACGAGTGTATCCGTGCGGAGACGCTACAATCCGATCTACCCATGCAGTACCCCGCTTCGCCCCAGGGCGACGTCGTCGAAACGCTCCACGGCGTGACCGTGCCCGATCCCTACCGCTGGCTGGAGGACGCGAACGCCGAGGCGACGAAGGCCTGGGTCACGGCGCAGAACGAGGTGACCCACGCCTACCTCGACGCGATCCCCGAGCGGGCGCGGATCGAGGCGGAGCTGACGCGGCTCTGGCGCTACGAGCGCTTCGGCGGCGTGGAGCGTGCGGGACGGCACATCTTCTACTCGCGTAACGACGGCCTGCAGAACCAGTCCGTCCTCTACGTCACCGACGACCTCGCGAAACCGGGGCGCGTTCTGCTCGATCCCAACCTCTTCACAGAGGACGGCACCGCCGCTCTGAGCGGCGCCTCGTTCACCCACGACGGGCGGCTCCTCGCCTACTCCGTCTCCGTCGGCGGCTCCGACTGGCAGGAGTGGCGCGTGCGCGACGTCGAGACGGGCGAGGACCTACCGGACGTCATCCGCTGGTCAAAGTTCTCCGGCGCGAGCTGGACCCAGGACGGCGCGGGCTTCTTCTACTCGGCCTACGACGCCCCCGACGAGGGCGAGGCCCTGCAGGAGGCGAACTACCATCAGAAGCTGTACTACCACCGCCTGGGCGCGGACCAGCAGGACGACGCCCTCGTCTACGCCCGCCCCGACCAGCCCGAGTGGGGCTTCGGCGGCGAGGCGACGGAGGACGGCCGCCACCTCGTGGTCACCGTCTGGCAGGGCACCCAGCGCGAGAATCGGATCTACCTGAAGGACCTACGCGCGGAAGGCGCGGCCGTCGAGCCCTTGCTCGACGCGAACGACGCGAGCTACGACTTTCTCGGCAACGACGGCGACCGGCTCCTCTTCCGGACGGACAAGGACGCGCCGACGGGGCGCGTCGTCGCGGTCGACGCGAAGGACGCGAGTCGCTGGGAAACGGTCGTGCCCGCCGGAGAGGCGGCGATCGGGTCGGCGGTCCTGGCGGGGAAGACCCTGTTCGTCACGCGCCTGGAGGACGCCACGAGCGCGGTCGAGCAGTTCGACCTGCGCGGAAACCCCGTCCGCAAGGTGGCGCTTCCGGGCCTGGGCACGGCGCGGGTCTCGGGGGCCCAGGGCGAGGCGGAGGACCTGTTCTACACCTACACGTCCTACACGAGCCCACCCACCGTCTACCGGCTCGACCTCGCGACGGGCGAGTCGAGCCCGTTCCGCGAGGTCTCGGTGGCGTTCGACGCCGCCCAGTTCGAAACGGAGCGCGCGTTCTACACGAGCCGGGACGGGACGCGCATCCCGATGTTCGTCACCCACCGCAAGGGGCTGAAGCGGGACGGCACGAACCCGACCCTGCTCTACGCGTACGGCGGCTTCAACATCGCGGTCACGCCGGGCTACAACTCGCAGATGGCGGAGTGGCTGAGCCTCGGCGGCGTCTTCGCGGTCGCCTGCATCCGGGGCGGCGGCGAGTACGGCAAGGCGTGGCACGACGGCGGACGGCTCCAGAACAAGCAGAACTGCTACGACGACTTCGTCGCGGCGGGCGAGTATCTGGTCGCCGAGGGGATCACCTCGCCCGCGAAGCTCGCCTGCAAGGGCGGCTCGAACGGCGGCCTGCTCGTCGGGGCGGTGGTGAACCAGCGGCCTGACCTGTGGGGCGCCGCCCTCCCGGCGGTGGGCGTGATGGACCTGCTCCGCTTCCACAAGTTCACGATCGGCTGGGGTTGGGTGAGCGACTACGGCTCGCCCGAGGTCGCGGAGGATTTCCCCAACCTCTACCGGATCTCGCCCCTGCACAACCTGAAGCCGGGCGCCCACTACCCGGCGGTCCTCGTCACGACCGGCGACCACGACGACCGCGTGGTGCCCGCCCACTCCTACAAGTACACCGCCGCGATCCAAGCCGCCCAAGCGGGGCCGAACCCCGTCCTGATCCGGGTCGAGACCGACGCGGGCCACGGCGCGGGCAAGCCCACCGCCAAGCAGATCGCCGAGGCCGCGGACGAGCTGGCGTTCCTGGTGCGCAGCCTGGAGGTGACGGTCCCGTAGGGGATCGTGCGTCCGACTCGGAACATGACCCTCCTTCTGTCCGCCCTCGCGATCGCCGTGCAGCGGCCCGTCTTCTTCTGGAACGGGTTCGAGAGCGGCCTCGAGTCGAACGGTACCGAATGGGCCCGGGGCCACCTGCGGCCCTGGCCCTTCTCGCAGGCCGAGGCGGACGCCACCGTCCGCCTCTTCTCGCGCCGGAAGGGCGCCCCCGCCGAGCTGGGGGGGATCCGGCTGACCCTCCGGAGCCGGGGCGGGTGGCTCGACGTCGACTCGGAAGGGCTCGCCGCGCGGAACGGACGGCGGGGACGCTTCGACGTGCTGGGCTTCTGCCGCTTCGTCCGGGCGTCGTCCCGCCGGACGCAGGCCCTCGGGGCGCCCTCGCTGGTCGTGGTGCGGGTGGCGAACCGGAGCCGGGCCGCCGTCTCGGTGCGCTCCGACAACGGCCTGAGCGGGGCGCGGGTCCCGGCGGGCGGCGACGCCCGGTTCCTGGCCTGGGAAGCCGCGGTGCAGAACGTCGCGAGCGGAGGCCGGAGCGCCACGGTCGTCTTCGATTCGTACGAGGATCGGGTCGACCCCGGGTCCCCCTGGCTCCGCGTCCGGCCCACGAAGCCTCCGGTCCCGTTGGTACGTCGCCTCGCGCGCCCCTACGTCCCGTTCGACGACGCGTACGAGATCGTGGTGACCGACTAAGGATCCAGGCC
>CAZEWR010000059.1:0-22369 GCA_964516175.1 uncultured Fimbriimonas sp.
GGGTGCCTTTCCACTTCAAGCAGGTCGGGGAGTGGGACGCGCTGGAGCACTACGACCAGCACGAGTGGGAGTCCGCCTACAGCCGCCGCATCGTCGACGGCAACGGCTTCCCCGACTTCGACGATCCCAAGACGGTCGGGTGGGACCGCGACATCGAGGAAGGGCTCGTGTTCCAGAAGATCGGCGTGAAGGCCAGCGGTCACACGCTCGACGGCGCCCAGCACCTCGCCTTTCCGGAGGTGGCCGGTGCACGCTAGCCGCCTCGACCTAGTAGGTCGGCTCATGCGTCGGCCCGCTCCCGCCCCCGTCGCCCTTCCGAAGCCTCGCGTCGAGTTCTACGCCTTCCAGAGCCCATTGGGCTACCCGATCGTCGCCCGCACCTCGGTGGAGATGGTCGACCGGCTGGAGGCCGAGCGGCGGTTCCTCCTGGGCGAGTCCCTGAGGGCGGCCTGCCCGGCGCCGTACGCCAACTGGGGCGAGGTCTTCGCGAAGCTCGACAAGGCGGTCGCGGACCTGGAGGGGGTGGACGTTGTCTGAGACTCCCCTCTTCCCCCCTGTCGCCAAGACGATCTACCGTCGGTACACGCCGGGAGGGATGGTCGAGGCGACGGACGCGAAGGGCCTGGACGTGCCGGGCTTCGACGGCGCGCGCCTGTTCACCGCCCGCGACCGCGGCAGCGACGGCGTCCTCTACTTCCGGGCGTTCGAGGGACGGTACGGCTTCACCATCGCGGAGCACCACCTAAAGCGCAACGTGTGTGAGTCCGAGGCGAAGCGTATCTTGATGCGCGTGGGCCGCAAGGTCTTCGAGGAGACGCTCGCCGCGCGGGTGATATCGAGGGAGGCCGCTTCCGAGGCGGGGCAAGCCGGGCGGCCTCCGGACGAGTCCGCAGTGCGCGGTCCCGTTCCTGTAGAAGGATCATCGGGCGATAAAGGGACGAGCGTTAGGGGGCAGAGCCTATGAGCCTCTTCGGCCAGCCGCTCCTCTACGCGCTGGAGGACGAGATGATCGTCGACCTCTTCGCCGGCGGCGGCGGGGCCTCTTCGGGCATCGAGCAGGCCCTCGGCCGTCCGGTGGACGTGGCGATCAACCACGACGCCGCGGCGGTGGAGCTGCACCGCGCCAACCACCCGCAGACGCTCCACTACCGGGCCGACGTGTTCGAGGTCGACCCGCGCGAGGTCACGAAGGGGCGGCAAGTCGGCGTCCTCTGGGCGAGCCCCGACTGCACGTTCCACAGCAAGGCCCGGGGCGCGAAGCCCATCCGCCATGCGAGCAAGAAGCGGCGCGCCCTCGCCTGGGTCGTGAAGCGCTGGGCGGGCCAGGTGGCCCCGCGCGTGATCCTCATGGAGAACGTCGAGGAGTTCACCCAGTGGGGACCGCTCGTCGGCGACAAGGACGCGCTGCGGCCCTGCCCCAAGCGGCGGGGAAAGACGTTCCGCAAGTTCGTCCGCGACCTGGAGGCCCTGGGCTACGTGGTGGAGTGGCGCGAGCTCCGGGCGTGCGACTTCGGCGCGCCGACGATCCGCAAGCGGTGGTTCTGCGTCGCCCGCCGGGACGGACGTCCTATCGTGTGGCCCGAGCCCGCGCACGGCGCGCCGGACTCCCTGGGGGTCAAGGCCGGGAAGCTCAAGCCCTACCGGACGGCGGCGGAGTGCATCGACTGGAGCTACCCCATGTGCAGCATCTTCGCCACGAAGGCGGAGGCGAAAGCCTGGGGGGTCGCCCACGGCCAGGCGGCGCCGGTGCGTCCCCTCGCCGAGAACACGCTGCGCCGCATCGCGCGCGGCGTCGACCGCTACGTGCTGAGGAACCCCAAGCCCTACCTCGTGACCCTCAACCACGGGGGAAGCTGGCAGCGGGCCTGGGACCTGGGCGACCCGTTCAAGACGGTCACCAGCGCGCGGGACGCCCACGCGGTCGTCGCGCCGGTGGTGTCGAACGTCGCCAACGGCAAGACCACCGGACGAGGGCCGAACGCCTGGAGCCCCGACGAGCCGCTGCGGACGTCGACCAGCTCCGGGGGCTTCGCCCTCGCCGCCCCGGTGATGGTCAAGAGCAACCACGGCGACAAGCCCGACTACTCGGTCGAGGAGCCGACCCGGACCATCGTGGCCGGCGGCACCCATCACGCGGTGGTCGCCCCGATCCTGAGCGGCGTCGGCGGTCGCGCGGGCCAATCGCCCGAGCGCTCGGTCGAAGCTCCCTATCAGACTATCACGGCCAAGGGCGACGCTGCGGTCGTCGCGGCCCACGTCACCAAGTTCCGCACCGGCTCGACCGGGCAGGACCTGGACGAGCCGATGGGCACGGTGACGGCGAACTCGTCGGACGCAGCTCGCCCGGGCGGGGCCGCGCCGATCGGCGTCGTGGCCGCCCACCTCTCGACCTACTACGGCGGGCCGGGAGGCGACTCGCGCGGCGTGGATCCGAACGAGCCGCTGAGGGTGCAGGGGACGGAGAACCGCTTCGGCGTCGTCGCCTCGTTCCTCGCCCAGAACAACGAGGGCGGCTACACCGGGCCGGGCCGGGATCTCCTGGACCCGAACCCGACCGTCTGCGCGCACGGCTCGCTCCAGAGCCTCGTGGGCGTCGCGCTCACCAAGCAGCGCGGCACCTCGACCGACGCCGACCCGCAGGATCCTCTCGACACGGTCAGCGCGGGCGGCACCCACCACGGCATCGCGGCGGCGCACCTTCAGCGCGACTTCGGCAACAGCGTCGGCCACGCGGCGGACGAACCGATCGGCACCGTCACGGGGGCGGGCGGCGGCAAGGCGGCGCTCGTCGCGAGCTTCCTCTCCACCTACTACTCGACGGGCGACGGTCAGGCGGTCTCGGACCCTCTGCGCACGATCCCGACGCTCGACAATTTCGGGCTCGTGACGGTGCGGATCGGGGAGGAGACGTTCGTGGTCTCGGACATCGCCATGCGGATGCTCCAGCCCAAGGAGCTGTACGCCGCGCAGGGCTTCCGGCCCGGCTACGTGTACGACCACTACCTCGACCCCGCCGGGAAGCGCGTCGATCTGACCAAGACGGAGCAGGTCCGGATGGTGGGCAACAGCGTCTGCCCGCCCGTCGCCCAGGCGATCGTCCTGGCCAACGTGCCGGAGATGGTCGCTCGACCGAAGCGAGAGATGCGAAAGGGGGTGGGTCTTGCCGCCTGAGAAGAAGCCTGAACCGACGCTCGATCTCAAGCCCCCGTCCATCCCGGAGCGGATCGCCCGCGACTTCGCGGAGCAGACCGCCCACCCGTGCCGCCGAGATCCCGGCACGGGCTCGACCCTGTACTACCTCGGCTTCTCCCACCTTGGGCACCGCGTCCGAAGGTGGAACGGCGTCGGCTGGGACGAGGCCATGTCCGTTTCCGCCGCGACGATCAAGAAGTCGGTAGCGACCGCTTTGCCCGAGGGCGCGGAGGCGCCCACACCATGACGCTCACCATCGAGATCCCTCTCCCGCCCGTCGGCTGCGCCCAGAACTCGCGCAAGCACCGCATGGCGGCCAACCGCGACGTCCAGGCGCACCGCGAGCACGCCCGCGACGCCGCCCGCCAGGTCCGCCTCGCGGCGGGGCTCGGCGCGCCCGCGTTCCGCTCCATCGTCGTCACCGCCACGTGGTTCATGGCCCCCAGGGCGAAGGACGGCCGCTACCGCCCCCTCGACGGCACGAACGCCCAAGGCGCGCTCAAGGCCGCGCTGGACGGACTGACCGACGCCGGGCTCACCATGGACGACGACGACGCGGCGGTGCGCCAGATGCCGCCCACCATGCTCCGCAGACCTGAGCAGCACGGCGGCCGCGCGATGGTCTCCCTCCTCGTCGAGGGGATCGGCGCGGGCGAGATCACGCCGGAGGAGCGCGCCGAGTGGCGGCGGAAGCAGGACGAGAAGGCCCTGCGCGCCGCCGGCGTCCCCGTGTCCAAGAAGGGCGGAAAGAAGGCCACCCCCAAGGGCCTCTTCACGGCGGACCAGCTGCGTCCCCACGGGAGGAAGGCGTGAGACGCGTCCTCGTAGCGCTCGCACTTCTCGTCCTCGTGCTCGCCTGCGTAGGCGCAGGATACGCGGTCGGTCTCATGCTCGGCGACCCGAAGGCCGGAGCGAAGATCGGAGCGGCTGTCGGCGCGTTCCTGGCCGTCTGGATCGGAACGGAGGAGGTGCTTTGAGCGACTTCATCAAGATCTCGGAAGAGGTCTACGACGACCCGAAGATGCTCGCCGTCGGCCCGGAGGGATTCAGCCTCTATGTGAAGGGGCTCGCCTACTCCAAGAAGCACCTGCTCGACGGACACGTTCCCACCGACGCCCTGCCGCTCTTGGGCATCGGCCTCAAGAGCGTGGAGAAGACCGCCCAGGCCCTCGTCGCCCGAGACCTGTGGGAGAGGGTCGAGGGCGGCTACCGGGTCAAGCCCGAACGCTGGTCCCGGTGGCAACGGACCAAGGAGCAGGTCGAGGAAAGGCGCGAGCACTGGCGTGATAAGAAGCAGAAGCAGCGGGGAAAGAAGGGGGACAAACCCGCACCTTCCCCCGAAGTGTCCCCAGGGGACAAAGGGGGGACACCCTCGGAGACGCCTCAGGGGACTCCCCTGGGGAGTCCCGCCCCTGTCCCTATTACAGAGCCCAGAGTACAGAGTACAGAGCTACCTAGCGGTAGCCGAACGCCCGCCGCCGGCCCCGATCTCGTGCCCCTTCTCGGAGGCTGGCAACCCCTGGGCGACTGGCTCGACGACCCCGATCTTCGCCGGGGCCTGTCCCGGATCGAGGGCAACCGTTCTCCCGGCGTGGCTCCGGTCAAGGCCGAACAGGTGGGGGTGTTGGCCGAGGTCCTGAGGACGAACCACGTGGCGCTTCGGGACCTCGTCGGGGTGCTGGACGACCCCGAGACGAAGGGCTGGAGGAAGCTCGAGCCGGAGGGGGTTCTGCGGGTCTGGAGACGAAGGCTGGCGGAGCCCTCCGGGAACCTACATCTCCGAGGAAACTCCGGGCCGAGACCCAAGCCCCGTAGCCAGTGGACGGACGAGGAAAGGGCGGCCCACGAGGCCGAGCTGGACCGGATCGAGGCCGAGGTGAGCCGATGAGCTTCATGCCGAGCGACAGCCGCCCGCTCTATTCGCCGGAGATCGAGTTCGTGTTCCTTGGGGCCATGACGTTCAGCGTCCGGGCCGCCGACAAGGGCCTGATGCTCGTGGACGAGAGCGACCTGTACCGACCCGCCCACCGGACGATGTTCCGGGCGATGCGCGAGCTTCGTCGGGGCGGCAAGGAGGCCAGCCTGCCCAACCTGAGGCAGGAGCTTCTGGCCCGAGGGGAGCTCGCGAACGTCGGAGGGTCCGAGTACCTGAACGAGCTCGACCTCTCGGTGCCGGACGGCTCCGGCGTGTCGGGCTTCGCCGAGACCATCCTGGAGCTCTCCCGGCTTCGGAGGATCCAGCAGTCCGCGAGGGACACGCTGGGCAAGGTCGACGACCACGAGGGCGGAAGCTCGGCGGACATCGCCTCGTGGGCATCGCAGGAGTTCCAGCAGGTCGGCGGCTCGGCGGCGGGCGTGATCGCCATGTCGGAGATCGACGAGAGCGGCGGTGACCGGGGCCTGTCGACCGGCATCCGCGACGTGGACGCCCGGCTGGAGACGCGGGGCGCGCCCACGGGCCAGATGTGCGTCGTCGTCGCCGAGGAGAAGCACGGCAAGTCCACCGAGCTCGTCGGCCTCGCGGTCCACGCGGCCTGGGAGCTGAGGGGGTGCCTGTACGTGACCCTCGCCGACCTCAATCCGAAGCGGCTCAAGCGCAAGTTCCTGAGAGCGCGGTGCGGCTGCTCGGAGAGGGAGACGGCGGTGGCGATGGGCCGCGAGGCCGAGTTCGTCAACGCCAAGTACGAGCTCGAGAGGCAGGTCAGCCTGGAGATCCTGGACCGCACCCGCCTGGGCGGCGACGACGTCGACCAGATCGTCGCGGCGATCGAGACCTACCGACAGCGTCGGATGCGAAGCGCCACGCCGCTCCAGGAGGTGTTCGTGGACTACGCCCAGAAGCTGACGGCCAAGGGCTTCCCCGCCGCCGCGTCCGTCGCGATGACGAACCACTGCTCGAAGAAGATCAGCGCCTACGCCGAGACGACCGACCTCGTGATCTGGGTCGGCTCGCAGATCACCCAGGGCAACGCGAAGATGGGCACGAGGATGATCACCAAGGGCGGGCGCGGGTGGCTCGAGGACTGCGGCCTCGCCCTGCTGATCGAGAAGCTCGAAGACGAGGAGCGGAGGAAGGAGGGCTGCGACGCCCGCATGACGATCACCCACTCGCGCTTCAAGGGCGCCGGGACGGTGATCGACCTGCTGTTCGACCGCGACAAGGACCTGCTGGTGCCGGCGTGAGGCCGGATGAGATGAACCCGATGGAACTGGAAGTCTACGAGGAGGCCTTCTACCGGTGGGCCGGGATCCTGGACCGCGCCGCGAAGGCGGACGGCGCCGCTCTGCCGCGCGAGTGGGTGGACGAGGCCGGAGCGATGTTCGGGCGGGTAGCGGTCATGCGCTGCCGGGGGATCGAGTGAACGAGCCCCTCGACCTGGCGGAGTTGGCGGCGGCCTGCGTGGCGGTTGGCTGGCGCGCTGGACTGACCGACATGTCCAAGTTCCTCTGGGTCGAATCCTCAGAGGCTTTCTTCACCTGGCACGGCGAAGGCGAGTACCCCAACCTAGCCTTCGCCTTCCACGACGCGGTGCGCTCGGTCCTCCGAGGGTCGTACTGCGCCCCGACGCTCGCCGAGCCGGACGCCGATGGCGACTGGCCTCTGTGCGTCATCCCGCGCGACGCCGACATGCGCATCCCCGAGGGAGTCCCCATGCTCGTCTACGGCCGGACCGAGACCGAGTGCTGGGCCCGCGCCCTAGTCGCCCTCTTCCGGGCGGGACTGATCCGGGAGGGGCGAGGGTGATCCCGGATCAGTTCACGAACTTCAAGTTCAGCCGCAGGGGGGCGGACATCTACCCCTTCATGTTGGACTTCAGCGGGCACATCGCCCGATGCCATGCCGCTGGCGCGTTCGAGGTCTGGCGAAAGGGGGGATGGCGGACGTGGGTCGGCAACGGCGGTTGCGGACGCGGCTACGCGCCCGTGCTCCTCATGCTCGTCAGGATCGACCGGGAACCCGACGAAAGGCTCGGTCACGCGTCGATCGTTGAGCAGGTCGAGCCTGGCACGGCGCGACGTTCCCGATGCGAGATGGCTCGCCTGATCTCCGAAGCCAATCGGAGGGCATCATGAACGAACCCACTCCCCTTCCCTCCCTGCTCGACGGTCAGGAGTCCGACATCGAGCGGCGGCTCTACAACGCGCGCCACGGACTGGCGGACGAGGCGCGGGGCCACAACCTCGCGCCTCGGGACGACGAGGGCGAGCTGCTCCACGCGGGAGGGGCGAGCTGGGACGACCTGCCGCCGGTGGAGGGGCTGGGCGAACCGAACGCCCAGGCCGAGGCGACGCCGGTCGGTCGCGACCAGACGGCGTGCCCTGGCCAGCCGTACCGCGAGTATGAGATCCGGGCTAGGTACCCGACGCCAGAATCGATGTGCGAGGCGTGGGGACGGGTCAACGCGCCGAAGGAGGCCCCGATCCGCCCAGGCGGGACCAAGAGCCAGCTCGCGGACTCCAAGGGCATCGCGGACTTCCTGGAGGCGCCGGTGGTCGAGGTCGAGCCCACGGCGGACCAGCAGGCGGCGAGCGAGGTCGAGGCGACGCCGCTCTTCCTGGAGGCCGACGTCCACCTGCGGGCTCGGTACGTCGAGCTTCGCTTGCTCGAGGAGGAGGGCGAGGCGACCTTGGCGAGATTCCTCTACGCGCTGTGGTGGCACTACCCAAGCGGGTTCAACCCGGAGCCACCGACGAGAGCGGAGTCGGCATCGGCGCGGATCGTGCGTATCCAGGCCGAGGTTGCGGAAACCCGGGAGCGCGGGCGGAGGCGGAGCGCTTGAGCGAGACCGCCCTTCTCGGCGTGGTCCTGCTCCTCGCCTTCCTGGCGGTCCTGTGCGCGCTGGCGATGATCTTCGGGGGGCGAGTGGGGGAGCTAACGCGCGCAACCGGGTCAATCCTGTAATAAATTCGGCTCGTGGCGGAAAGCGGGAACCTTGCCTGTACTCTCTTCGTTGCCGGGGCGAGCGACGTGGCCCGTCCCGGCGGGTCCTCGGATGAAATCCTCTACGCTTCGCTCTTTCTCTCTCCTCGGCCTGCTCGCCCTCGCCGCCGCGTCCCAGGCCGTCGCCGTGTCCTACACCCTGAACGGCGTCCTCTCCGGATCGCTCAACGGGATCGGCTTCACCGACGTGCCCAGCACGATCGTCGGCGTCGGCGACACCGACGATCTCCAGATCGACTCGGGCGGCGTCCAGACCCTCGTCCTACAGAGCCTCACGGTCTCGGGCTCGTTCGGGAGCGCCACGTACCTCACCCCGTCCCGCGCCTTCCTGGCCCGAGATTCCTTCGGTTTCAGCCTCTTGAGCGAGTTCCCAGGCCTTCCTGGCCTTTTTTTCTACTCCGACGCCTTCACCGTGTACGATCCGTCGATCGCGGGGGCGCGACTCGATCGAGCCCTTCCTCTGAGGAGCGTGTCCGGGTTCTCGACCGACACCGCCGAGGAGCCTAATCTCACCACCGCCGGCGTTCTACGGGTGAACGCGCTGTCCTCGGCGACGTTCGGCATCCAGGGCGGCCTGACGCCGTCCGCCGTCCCTGGCCCCCTGGCCGCCCTGCCGTTCGCCCTCATGGCGATTAAGCGGCGGCGCGCGGTACGGAAGTAACTCCCTTAGCCCTTCTTGCGCACCGGAGCGCAACAAAGGGCAAAACGAAACCATTTCAGGCCTCTTTGTGGTCTATTTCTAGTGGAGAGCGGGCCGTAGGCACGTCTGAGAGGGCGTTCTGCGGCCCTCGTGCGTTATGGCCCTCGCCCCGTCCGGTCCCGCTGGCTTCCCCGGCTGGGGGGATCTCGCGCCACTCGAGGCCGTCGTCTGGGGTTGGACGTTCCTCCCGGGAAAGCGTCCGCTCCGGCAGCTCGCCCTGGCGCAGGGCCGAAGCGAGTCCAGCCTGAAGACCGCGAAGGCGCGCGGCAGGGCGAAGCTCGAGGCCGCCGCGATCGCACACGGGACCACCTTCGACTTCATGCTCGACGCGTACAAGCGCGGGCAGAAGGCGATGGAAAACGCGCCAAAGGACTGAGTCCCGACGCTGCGGCGACCCGCCGCACGTGAGTGCGGGGGCCGCGATGGGGATCTCTCCTAGGCCCGCCAACCGGCAGGCAACGGGGACTTAGACCACCCCGCCGCTGCGTTGTTCGACTCCCGATGTGACCCAGGTCACCAACGAGGCCCTCGTAAACGATAAGGGGGACTTTGCGGGCGACCGAAGCTCGCCTAGAATCGAACCGTGCCGAGCGACTTGCTCGGCCATCTTGAAAGCCACCGCTACCCAGAAAAAGAGCCCGGACGCGTTGCTTCTCGCGCCGGGCCGATGAAAGCCTTTCGGGCGTCTGACGCGCCCATTTACCGCCCATTGGAGGACGACTCCATGGTGGGGCACGAACCGCGCCCGGACCTCCTCCGAGGGGCGCGCCGTCTTATTTTGTGACGACAAGGGCACGATCGGGCGCCCGTGCTTTGGGGAACGCCCGCGCGCCCCTCTCGCCTAGAGCGCGCTGAGGGTCAGGGCGGTAACGACCGACGTCGTGATCGCCATGACCACGATCAGCGTGGGCAGAGGCTGGATCTTCGAGAGCTTCGCCATCGGAGGGTCCATTCCACGACGTCGGCGCTTGTAGGTCGGCAAGATCGACAGGTTGGTCGCCGCCTCCGCCGTCATCGGCCCACCGGCCTCAGCGAACGTCGATGCGCGCCACGGGGATCTCACCGTTCAGGTCGCGCATCGAGGCGTCTCCACGGTGCGCGAGGATGAGGAGGGCGAGGCTAAGGACCATCATCGCGGTCACGGCGCCGAAGAGGGCTCTAGTCAGTCTGTCCACGATCGTTGATTTCCACGCACGCTCGAGGCGCTCGTTATCGAGGGTCTTTTTTGTGCCGCTTCCAGCAAGCCTTGGGGCGACTTGCCTGCCTTCTTGCCCCATCCAAGAACGAAAAAGGCCCGACCGCGTGCTTCGCGAGGCCGGGCTGATGAAAGCCTTTCGGGCGTCTGACGCGCCCATTTACCATCCCACTTGAGGACATTCATAGCTTGCGGCGCTACCGAACGAAGTGACCTCCCTAACGAGGACATGGGCCCTAAACAAGCAACTTTAGAAAGGTCGAAGCCAGCGCCATTCGCGTTGTGTACGCCCAGATCCCACACCTTCCGGCCTCGCGCCGGTTGAAAGCCCTCGCCCGCGTTTGAGCGGTCACCGAGGCGAACCACAAAAAGCCGCCTTTTTAGAGCGGCCAGGCGTCCGTCGGCAAATGCCGCGATCACCGCCAACCCAACGCCCGTCCCTGCCCCGCGCCTCGCCGCGCACATGGGAGCACACGGGCCCAGCTATCGAGGCCACCATGAGCATCCCCGTCCGCCCGAATCCCTGCGGCGTCTCCCCGGAGGCCCTCGCGCGCCTCTCGCCCGCGGAGCGGGCCCTGCTCTTCGCCGCCGACGAGTGCGACCACTGGAAGGCCCAGGAGGAGCCCAAGGGGAGCAACCGAGGCCCGAGGGTGGACGCCTACCTCGCCTCAGCGGGCCTGAACCCCGGCTACGCCTGGTGCGCCGCCTTCGTCTTCTGGTGCTTCCGGGAGGCCGGCGCAAAGCCCGCCGTCAAGGGACCCGCCGCCGTGGTCAACTGGCACGCGGCGTCGGTCGCGAAGAAGGCGATCCTCCCCGCCCCCAAGCGCGGCTGCCTCTTCGCCTACGTGCTCAAGGGACGCACCCACATCGGCTTCGTGGCCGGGACGAACGCCGACGGCACGTTCCGCACGATCGAGGGAAACACCAACGACGACGGCTCCAGGGAGGGCTACGAGACCGCCCGCAAGGTCCGCGCCGTCAAGGCGCCGGGCCTCGTCTTCATCGACGTCGCGAGGCTGATCTAGTGGCGCAGGCTCCCGACCGAGATCTCTTCGAGGTGGAGGCGGCGGCCCGGATCGGGCGCGGCCTAGTCTCGTTCTGCCTGCTCGCTCTGGCGGTCATGTGGACGATCCAGCTCTACCGAGGGGGCGGGACGTCCGGCCTCCTCGCCGACGTCCACGACGTGACCGGCGACGCGGCGACCGGCGCGAGCTTCGTGGTCGCCGCGCTTATGGTCTTCTCGTTGTTCCGCCGCGACGCGAAGGTGGTTGGCGGCCTCGCCTTCTCCCTCCACGCCGGGATGATCGGCGTCATCGGCGGGCTCAACGGGCATCCCGACGTCGGCCTCATGTTCGTGCTCGCCGTCGCTCCCCTAGGGTTGGCGGTCGCCCTCATGGCGAAGGCGGGCAGGTAGTGGAGCAGCTCGCCGCGTCCTATCCGCTCGTCGCCGCCGCCCTCGTCCTCATCGGCTTGCTTGGCGGCGTGTTCAAGAAGGCCTACGACTGGATCCAGGCGGAAGGGGCCAAACAGCGCCTCGCCTCCGAAGCCGCCCTAGGGGCTCAGAAGGTCGAGATCGAGGCCGCGCTCAAGGCTCAGGAAGAGCGGCTTACGGGTTCTTTCAACGCGAGGATCCTCATCCTCGAGACCCACATCAAGGAGCTTGAGGGCGTGCGCCGCACGACCATCGCCGAGTGTGGCAACGGCCTCGCGACCGACGATCCCCAGGCCATGCGCGCCTGCTTCCAGCGCATCCTCGCCGCCGCCGGCTGAGCCCCATGAAATACGTCCTTAGCCACTTCCAGGTCACGCCCAAGCAGGTCGTGGCCTTCCTCGTCGCGTTCGCGGTCTACGTCCAGAACCTCGGCCACCTACCCGAGACGCCCCGCCAGTGGGGCGTGGCCGTCGTGGGCTTCCTCCTGTCGACCTTCGTCCCCGCCCGCGATCCCAACGCGAACAAGGACCCCGACGCACCCTCCGCTCCCGTCGTCGCGGGCAAGCCCGAGGGGAGCCTCACCCGGATCGGCGGCGCCGTCGTCGATCCTTCGACTTCCGTCCCCACTCCCGGCCCTGGCGTCCCGATCGCGGACGATGGCCGGACCGTCCCGCCTCCCGCTGGTCAGCCATGAACCCCTTCAGCATCAACGCCCTCGCGAGCCTCATCCTGCTCGCCCGCTCGGTCGGTCGCCCCACCGCGATCCGCGCCCTCACCCCTTCCCAGTCCACCATCCGAAGCTTCCCCGGGCGACGGAACCAGGACGTCGCCGAGATCCAAGCTCAGTTCGCGCAGACCGCCGAGCAGGTCCTGCAGAGCGCCGAGGCCGTGTTCGATCCCAACTGGACCGACCCGGACATCGCCGTCCACGCCGACGACGCGTTCACCGCCGCGCTCAAGGCGAACCTCGCCGCGAACGACTGAAAAGCCCGCCTGGCACGTAGGCGTGCCGGGCGGGGTGGCGGTTTCCTGCGGCTTGGTCGTCAAGATCGGAGCGGTCGCGAAATATAAGCGGAATGTAGACGGGGGCGGCCCTAAAAGGCCCGCACAATGGGCCCCGGCGTTCCGCCTACCATGCGACACCTCCGCCCAGCCCTTCTCCTCGCCCTCGCCTCCGCCGCCCTGTCCGCGCACGCCGCGGTCGTGAATTTCGACGCGTACACGCCGGTCGAGACCAAAGTAAATCCCCTGGACAGCGAAGGCCTGACCTTCACCGCCTCCTATGATGCGCAGTACATCTGGGGCGACAACCGCCCCGGCGCGAGAAACGGCACCCAGTCGCTCATCTACGGATTTTCGTCCACGACGATCACCCGCACGGGCGGTGGCGCGTTCACCTTCGGCGGCCTGGACTACGGGCAAAGCTTTTTCAGCGTACCGACCGACCCGCTGACGGTCACCTTGAACCTCGTCGGCGGCGGCGTCCAGGTCTTCAGCCTAACGTCGACCCAGAGCTTCCAGACGCTCACGACGACAGCCGAGGTGACGTCGGTCACCCTTTCGCAGAACTCGGGCTACGTCGCGATCGACAACGTTCGCTTCAACGAGATCTCCTCCGCCGTCCCCGGCCCCGCCGCCGCCCTGCCCTTCGCCCTCATGGCCCTGCGCCGACGCAAGCGGGCCTGAGCCTTCGCACCTAGACCCCACGAGGGCCGCGCTTCCCAAAGAGGAGGCGCGGCCCTCCTTCTTTCACGCCCATGCCCTTCAGCCAACCCGCCCGCAAGCTGCCCGACTCGGCCGTCGAGATCACCGGCTCGAACCCCGCCAAGCTCTTCCCCGCCCGCCTCGGCGGCGACGGCTGGCAGTGCGAGAACAACACCGGCTCCGGCGTGTGGTTCGTCGAGGTCCGCCTCGGCGAGATCCCCAGCGCGGCCCAGGTCGTCTCGGCCGGCAAGCTGTGCCCGGCGGGATCCGGCATCGAGGGCGACTCCCGAACGGGCGACGTCTACGCGATGCTCGCCGTCGACGGCACGGCCACGATCTTTCCCCAGGAGCGAACCCTTTGAGACTCACCAACTCCTCCGGCGGCGGCAACCCCGGCGGCGGCTCGGGCGGACCCACGACCGTCGCCGACGGCGCGGACCAGGCCCAGGGCTCGACGAACGATCCCGCCACTTCGAACACGGTCATCGGTCGCCTCAAGAAGATCGTCAGCCTCTTCCCTGCTGCCCTCACCGCCGCCGGCAACCTCAAGGTCGCGATCCAGGAGGGCGGCTCGGGCGCGAAGTACAACGCGAACCTGCCCAACTACAACGACGGGCAGGCGACCGAGGCCCAGGCGGACTCGCGCGGACGCCAGATCGTCACGCAGGGCACGCTCCTCTATGGCGAGCGGCCCAACACCGACCACCTCGCGATCAACGAGTACTACCCCACCGTCCCCTTTGCGGCGGGTAGCAGCGGCTTCGTCTTCACGGGCATCGGCGTCCTGGCCAACATCTTTTTCCCCGTCGCGGGCTCGATCAAGATCTACGACACGAACAACGTGAATCTGATCGGCGCGGCGACGAACAAGCTGCCGGGCGACGGGGCGATCACGGTGACGGCAAACCAGATGATCTCCTTCAAGTGGGCCTTTGGACAGGGCTGTTACATCGTGCTCACGACCGCAAGCGCGGTCGCCGCGGGCACCTCCGGCGTGAGGCCGAACTAGCGTGTCCCGAAAGATCGCCCCGTTCGCTCGAGGCCCCTACGGCAAGGTCGCCTACGACCTCTCGCTCTACAACGAGGACACCGCCGGGCCGGTGGGATCGGCGGTCTACGAGGACCAGGCCCAGTACGTCAACGACACGATCGGTTCGAGGGTCCTTGCGGGCTTCAACGACCTCACCCTCTCCCCACAGGCCTGGCACGTCGCGTCGCCGATCCTGCTCCCGTCGAACTTCACCCTCCGGGGCTGCGGCGGCCTGAACCACCGGACGAAGATCGCCCTCATGCCGGGCGCGAGTACGCAGCTCGTCAGGACGGTCACGCCCAGCATCGGGATCCGGGGCGCGAACTTCGCCGCGATGATCGGGACGGTCCAGCGGTCGTTCTGGAACATCGCCTTCGACGCCCCGCGCGGGGCGACCAGCCTCATCGTCCAGAGCGCCCAGTCGAACAACGTCACCGGCGAGGTCCGCACGCTCCAGCCCGGCTACTACTGCGTGGCGGACGAGCGCTTCGCCGCCATCCAGAACGCGACCAACTGGACCGTGGGATCGAGCGCGGGCACCCCGGCCGAGTACATCGCGCGGGAGATCGTCTACGTCGAGTCGGTCAGCGGCGGCGGCACGGTCGCGAACCTGAGGCTCCAAGTCGCGAACTGGCGCACCCGCCCCTACCCCTTCCCGGAAGTGCGCGGCCTCGGACGCGAGACGGGCCCGAACACCGCCTACTACGCGTTGCCCGGCGACAAGGAGGCGTCGAGCCTCGACAGGACGACCCTCTACCCGAGCCGCCTCATCTATCTCGGCGACGTCATGGCCCAGAACGTGGGCCTCGAGAGGATCTTCCTGCAGGCGCAGGACCCGACGAGCCCGAACAACCGCCCGGTGGGTAACGTGACGGAGTTCTGCCTCGTGGACGGCCTTACCCTCAAGGACGTGCACGTCGACTGGGCGCAGAACTTCTCGATGACGATCTCGGGATGCATCAACGTCAAGGCGGACGGAGTGATGAACTCGCGCACCGGGCAGACGCCCGAGATGAACTCGGGCTCGTACGGTCCCAAGCTCGAGTGCTGCCGGTGGGTCAAGTGGTGGAACGCCCGCTCCTACTGGAGTCGCCACGGGACGCTCATGCAGTACTCCTGCCAGGACGTCGAGCAGCTCAACGGGAGCGACGGCGGCTACACCGCCCAGCCGCTGAGCGACCGCAACCACGGCGGCCTCCGGCTCAGCCACTACGACAACCCGACGGGCCAGAGCGTCGGCGAGAACGGGAGCAACGGCAACTGGAGCCTCCCGAACGAGCAGGTCCATGGGGTCGTGGACCACGACTACCTGACCGTCGGGGGCGTTACGGACGGCGTCTACGAGGGCGTCGGCGCCGACGACCACAACACGGCGATCGAGCTCAAGTCCTGGCTCCACGCGAGCGCGTCTGGTCTCGACACCCATCGGGTGCCGGGCTTCAACTGGCCTAAGAACATCCTGTTCAAGAACCCGGGAGGAAGATGCCGTGATCGGTACCCCATCTCAGCCACCTTCTACACCGCGCAACAGGGCTTCGAGAAGTTCCCGATCGCGGAGAACATCACGTTCCTAGGCTATACCTTCGAGCAGACCGACCGGGACACCAGGGGGTTCACGGCGTGCAACGCGGGCGCGGCGACCGGCGCCCACCTGCCTGGGTGGCTCTTCAACGCTTGCGGGTTCCGCACCATCGTCACGAACGCGGCTCCTAGGGCGACGGCGCTGTTCTCCGTCCCCAACGTGGGATCGTTCAGCGTCGCGGGCCAGTCGACGGACTACTCCGTCGCGACCGTCGAGTTCACGCTGAACGACTGTTTCGTCGAGGCGTGGCAGGGTCCTCCGAGCGGCTTCTTCTCCGCCGCCCAGGTGGGCAACCCGGACGCCATCTTCAACGTGCCGACGGGCTCGACGCTTCGTCTCAGGGGGACGATCACCGTCCGGGGCTACGCGGGAATCGAGCTGCTACCCCTCACGAGCGGCGGCGGCACGCTCGACAATCAGGCGACGATCGTGTACGAGACGATCCCGAAGGTTTAAGCCCATGGCGTACAAGATCCTCACCCTCTTCACGATCACGCTCCAAGGGTCGCTGACGAACAACAACGCCGTCTCGGGCAAGATCGCGTCGGCGATCGGCTCGACGCCGTCGGACGTGGTCTTCCAGGACCTCGGGCAGTTCGCGAACCAAGGGCCGTCGCTCACGTTCTACGTCTCGCCCAACCGCCTGGTCAACCAGGCGGCGGCGAACAACGGCTTCTCCGCTATTTCAAGGGCGAACTACATCGGTGGTTCGGTCGCCTTCGTCCCGGCGGTCCGGTGGACGTTCGAGTGGGGCTGGGCGCAGGCGAACCCCTCGACGGGCGCGGCTGCAGAGCCGAGGGACGGGCGCGAGATGTTCTTCGGCGTCGACACGGCCCGGCCTCAGAACGGTATGACGATGCTGCAGGTCGGGCACGTCCACGGGATCGGGTGGCGGGTGCTCAAGCGTGTGGCCGGAGCGGACAACGGAGACGGGACTTACGGAAATCCGCAGCTTATCGAGCTGGGTCGAGGCGGTCCGGCCGTGTTGCCTGCGGGCAATTACGCGCTCATCATGACGCAGGATCCCACGACGGGATTCTACGAGCTGAAGGTCGATGGGGTCGTAACGGTGGGAGGCATCGACGCTTCCCCTCCCTCATTGTCAGGCAAGAGGATAGGGATGTGGATCCCCAACTCCTTCGGGACCACGAACGCGACGACCCATGGCTTTGCGGGACCGATGGTCCTCAAGAGCTACACGCCCAAGACAGGAGGCGGCCCTGGGATCGACGCGGGGGCGAGAAATCCCGCCCCCGCTCGGACGGCCGCTCCGATCAGGCAGGCCGCTTAGCGCGGCGCCGCTTGATCGCCATCAGCGCGAAAGGCAAGGCGGCGGAGGGTCCCGGTAGAACATTGGCGAAAGACGCCACATCGAAGGTGATGTTAGTGATCGACTGGTCTGACCTTAGCGCGACGGCGCTCTCGAAGGTGATCGAGTAGGGCACGATGTTCGTCCCGATGAACTTCGTCGGGACGTAGGCCGAGTAGAGGCCCGTGCTCGACGTGGCGCCGGGAAGTGGTGAGAACTTGGTCGATCCGTTCACATTTTTGAGCGTCACGATCAGGTCGTCGAGGTTCGCCGATCCCGCTCCGAGGTTGAACGTCAAGAGTCCGTAATCGCCCAAAGGGCCTTGGGTGGTAACGATCGAGCTCGTCGCCGACGAACCGGCCGCGCCAGCCGCGAGGGTGACGTCGGGGAAGGTGAGGAGGATGGCGTGCGCAGAGAGGGCGCACGAGGCGAGGGCGAGGAGCGAGACGGAGCGGATCAGGTTCATGGTGTCGGCAAAAGCGCCGATCCTATCTTAGCGCCCTTCTCAGGAGATAAAGCCTTTCGCCCTACGCCACGTCCGGAAGCGACAGGATCCTGTCCCAGAGTTCCTGGCCGACCCTCGCGGGCGGATCGAGCGGCCAGTCCGACTCGACGACGAGCACGTCCAGGTCGGTCCGGACCACGGAGTAGGCGCGGTGGACGTGGTAGGGCGGCTCAATCAGGCCGTAGAGGTACTCCACGTCCTCCACGAAGTCGATCCGCGTGGGGAACGACGGGGCCGACCACTCGGCCGTGCCGACGGAGACTGGCGGCTCGTTCCCCTTCCGCTTCTCGACCTCCAGGAAGAGGGAGTGGATCACGCCCTCAAGGTTAGCGCCGAATGCTTCCCATCCCCGCGATCCCGCCGATCCTCATGCAGCGAAGGGACTGGACCGTCCCCTCGCCCGAGTGGGAGGAGTGGGCGCGGGCGACGTTCGTCGATTCGGAAAGCGACCTTTGCGACCCTCGCCTCGCCCACCTCCAGGCGGCGACGGTCTGCTTCCTGCTCACCAACGCCTCCATCAAGGTCAAAGGGGAGCGCAAGGCGGGCCTCGGCGGCGTGTGGAAGCCCTCCGGGGAGCCGCACAGCAAGGCCCAGCGCGTCCAGCAGATGGTCGAGTGGATCGGCATGGAGCCCGACTTCGTGGTCACCCTCGACGTGGACAGCTTCCAGGGCGTTCGCGATATCTGCCGCCTCGTAAACCACGAGCTCGCCCATTGCGGACAGGCTGAGGACGAGCACGGCTCGCCCCGGTTCGACCTCAAAGGCGAGCCTCTATGGAGCACGGTGCCGCACTACGCCGAGCTCAACGAGGGCGACCTGGCCCGATGGGGAGCGGAGATCACTCCTGGAGGGAGGACCATCGTACGCGAGCTCGCCGCCCCGCCCCTGATCACCGACGCGATGCTGAGGTTCGATGCCGTCTAAGCAGGACAAGCATCCCAATCTGTGGGCAGGAGCCGACCTCGGCGGCCACCCCGGAGGAGGACGCAAGCCCAACGTCGTTCGGCAGGTCGCGCTCAAGGGCGCGGAGGGGGGCACGAAGTGGGTCGCCGCCGTCGCGCAGGGGCTCAAGGTCGTGCCGAAGATCAACACGGGCACCGGCGAGGTGTCCGGCTACCGCTATCCGAGCCTGGACGAGCTTCGATGGGCGATCGAGTACTGCGCGAGGCTCGGCGTCCCCACGCGCTCGGAGGTGACGCTGGAGCGGCCCGAGATGCTGCGCGAGATCGTCGACGCGATGCGGGCGGAGAAGATCCCCAAGGAGACGATCGCGGCGGTGGTGAAGAGGCTTGGCGAATCGATCAGGGACCAAGTGGGATGAGGCCGAGAAGGACGCCCTCGCCTACCTCGACGAGGTCTTCGCGTCGGACGAGGGCGGGCGGTTCGTCCACTACCAGGCGGACCCCCTCGGCTACATGCGGGGCGTCCTCGGCATGGAGCCCTGGGCGGGCTGCAACGGAAAGCCCGGCCAGCTCGAGCTCGTCCAGGACGTCGGCGAGTCGGTGCGAGCCCAGCTGGCCGGGGAACCGCACCAGAAGGTGTTCCGCCTCGAGGCGGGCCACGGCGTCGGCAAGACGTACGTCGCGGCGGGCTTCGTCAACTGGTTCTTCGACAGCTTCGCCCCGTCCGTGACCATCACGACGGCGCCGACGAAGGACCAGGTCGAACTCCTCCTCTGGAAGGACATCAAGTCTATGCGGCGGGGCCTCGACCTGCCGGGCCGCGTGCTTCCCGACGCGCCGAAGATGATCCTCGCGGAGGACCACTGGGCGATCGGCCGCACCACCTCCGACAGCGGGGGCCGGGGCACCGCCCGCGTCCAAGGCCAGCACAACGACTACTGGCTTTTCGTCCTGGACGAGGCGGAGGGCGTACCCCCGTTCTTCTTCAGCGCCGTCGACGCGATGATGACGGGCGGGATCGTCGGCCTCGTGCTGATGCTGGCGAACCCGCAGTCGCGCACCTCCGAGTTCCACAAGCGCGGGAAGGAATCGACCACCCGCAACTACCGCCTTTCGGTGCTCGACCACCCGAACGTGGTCGAAGGCCGCGACGTCGTCCCCGGCGCCACGAAGCGCGAGTGGGCGGCGCTGATGATCGCCAAGCACTGCGATCCGGTCGACGCGCACGACGAGGACGAGCACACCTTCCAGGTCGGCTTCCCCGTCGAGCGCCAGGGCGTCGTCTACGTCGCTGGCCAGGTCTGGAAGCCCAACGCGGAGTTCTGCTTCCGCGTCCTCGGGATCGCCCCCGCGAACCTCGCGGACAAGGTGTTCGTCACGCCCGGCCGTTACGAGGCCGCGAAGAAGCGCGTCCCTTCGCCGGACGCGGACGCGACCCACGCCCAGATCGGGATCGACGTCGCCCGCTTCGGGAAGGACGCGGGAACCGTCTACCTCCTGCACCGACAGGCGGCCAGGCGCACCAAACAGATCTTCCAGGGCAAGACCCACGACTATTGGGAGGCCGCCCGAGACGCCGCCAAGGAGGCCCGCAAGGCCGGCGCGACGCACGTGTCGATCCGCGTCGACGGATCGGGCGGCTACGGCGGCGGCACGGTCGACATGCTCAACGCCGACGCCGAGCTCAAGGCCCTCTTCGCCGCGCCGCCGGGCCTTCTCCCTGGGGAGGCGGCGAAGTACGGCTTCGTCGTCCACGAGGTCCAGTTCGGCTCGAACGCGAGCGACGAGGACAAGTACGACAACATCGTCACCGAGATGTACGCCGAGGCGGCGGAGACCCTTCGTGGCATTTCCCTCTCCAACCCGCCCAACGAGCTCGAGGGCGACCTCACCGAGCGCGAGTACGGCTGGGTAAATCGCTCGGGCAAAAGCCTTCGCGCCCTTGTGGACAAGGAGAGGTTCCGCAAGGACAAGCACCGCTCCCCCGACGACGGCGACGGCTTCGTGCTGGCCGTCGCCCCCGAGTTCCTGTTCAAGGACAACTGGAACGTGTACTGAAATGAAGATCTCCGAACGCGTCCAGAGCGCACTCAAGGGCTGGTTCGGACAGGGCCTCGTGGCGGGCACGACCGTCTACTCCGGGGGCGTCCGAAAGAGCCTTCCTACCGAGCGGGAGGCCTTCGAGCAGAACACGATCGTCCAGGGCTGCCTCGGCACGATCTGCCGCGAGTTCGTCACGGTGAGGCTCGCGACGGCGACCACCGGGCCCGACGGGAAGGACGAGTACGACCACGCGACGCCCTTCGCCCGCCGCATGCTCCGCCCCATCCCGGGCGAGAAGACGGGCGCGTCCCGACTCCTCAAGGCGGCGGTCGCGAGCTACAAGCTCGACGGCAACGCCTACTTCCAGGTGACGCTGGACTCGGCGGGCGATCCCACCGAGATCTGGTACGTCCCGCACTGGGCCATCGAGCCCGTTCCAATCAAGGGCACCGGACGGCTCAGCCACTACGAGATCACGCTGCAGAACGGGACCAAGGAGCGGCGGGAGCCAAGCGAGATCGTCCACGTCGCGGACGGCGTCGACCCGAACAACCCGCTTAAAGGACGCAGCGCCACCAAGTGCCTCTTCGCCCAGGCTCTTACGGACAACGAGGCCGACGAGTACTCGGCGGAGATCATCCGCAACCCCGCGATCGCCGGGTGGGCGGTGCTCCCCACGGGCGAGAAGGACCCGGGCCCGGACAACGCGGACGCGGTCGAGCGCAAGATCAACGCGAAGTTCGGCAAGGGCGGCAACCGGGGCGGCGTGTTCGTCGCGGGCTTCCGCGCCGACGTGAAGACCCTCGGCTTCTCCCCGGAGCAGCTCGTCCTGGACAAGCTGCGAAAGATCCCCGAGGAGCGGATCTCGATGGTGCTCAACGTTCCCGCGATCGTCGCGGGCCTCGGCGCGGGGCTGGACCGCTCGACCTTCGCCAACATGGAGGAGGCGCGCCGCTACTTCGTGCGGGGCGAGCTCCTCGGCCTCTGGACGGAGTTCGCCGACGCCTTCACGCTCCAGCTTCCCGGATCGTTCGACGAGGAGGGCGGCGAGCGCGCCGCGTTCGACACGCGCAACGTCGTCGAGCTTCAGGAACCCCTGGGGGAACGGTGGACGCGCTTCGTGGACGCCTACCAGAAGGGCGTGATCATGCGATCCCAGGCCCTTGAGGGACTCGGCTACAAGGCGAAGCCCGGCGACGAGCTCTACTTCACCGACCTGACGGCCGGGACGACGGCATCGAGCCCCGCAACCGCGAAGGCGCGCATGCAGACGAGCCGCCGCACCCTGGAGGCCCTCGGCCTAGGGCGAGAGGATGACGGCTCTTAAGAAGGCCCCCGCCCCGAGGCACACGCAGGTCCGGACCAAGATCCCGAACGACGCCGAGTACGCGAGGGTCGTCAAGGGCCACGCGCTGGACCTGCAGCGGCTGACCGCCCTTCTCGGCGAGGGTCGGGTCGATCCGGAAACGTGGGCCGACGCCTTCCACGGCATCCTGGTTCGGGGCCATGGGGACGCGTACGCCCTCGGGCGGCAACGCGCGGGCGACCTCTCGCCCAAGTCCCAGGACGACGCGCGGCAGGGGCTCGACCGGGCGGACCGCTACGGCGAGAACCTGCAGAGCTTCCTGGAGGCGATCCAGGCGAAGGACCCGCGCTACGTCGACGCCGAGGGCTCCCTTCGCGAGGCGCAGGTCAACGTCCGGGCCCGCCAGTACTGCGCCTCGATGCGGGTCACCGCGAGCGAGGCGTTCGTCGACGCCGCCGAGCCCGACGACGAGCTCGACTTGGAGAGATCGGCGCTTGAGTCGTGTCCCGACTGTGTCGAGCTGGCCG
>CAZEWR010000060.1:0-20784 GCA_964516175.1 uncultured Fimbriimonas sp.
CCGGCGGCGTTCTTCTCCGTCGCCCTCACCTCGCTGACGATCAGATCGGCCCGCCGCAACGCGGCGTAGAGCGACTGCGACACCTTCCGCATGGTCTTCGGCATCTCGCTCAGGTCGGCGACCTGCTCCTTGCGCATCCGGCTCAGCACCTCTTCGAAGCGTCGCATCCGGTCCTCGCAACCGGCCCATAGGGCGCCCATCCGGGCGTTGCTCCACTTCTTCCGCTCCGAGGCTACGGCGGCTGAGCCGTAGTAGGAGAGCGCCAGGAAAAGCCAACCGACAGAGACCTTCGCCAGCCCGCTGGCCTGGACGGAGAAGATCATCCAGACCGCGAGCGCGACGATCAGACCCACGATCAGACGCGTGGGCGAGACGAGTTCGCGCGCCAGTCGCTGGGCGTCTTGGCGGCGAAGGTCGTCCATCCCCTGTCCTTACGGAAGCGAGGGCCGTCGCGTGGCGTCGGCCAGACCTTTGCCGGACAAGACCCTCTCGATCGAACGCGCCGTCTGGAGCAGCCGCTCGTCCGCCATCGCCGGGGCCATCAGATGCAGGCCGACGGGAAGGGCGTCCGCATAGCCGCAGTTCAGGCTGAGCGCGGGGAAGCCGCCCATGTTGGCGGGGATCGTGCAGTAGTCCAGCAGCTTCATCGCCATCGGATCGTGGCTGAGCGAGCCCAACGGGAACGGCGGGACGGGCGAGGTCGGCCCGGCGACCACGTCGTACTTCGCGAAGGTCTCGTTGAACTCCCGCGTCATGAGGGCCCGGACCCCCTGCGCCTTGAGATAGTAGGCGTCGTAGTAGCCCGCCGACAGGGCGTAGGTGCCGATCATGATGCGGCTCTTGACCTCATGGCCGAAGCCTTCCGCGCGCGTCCGCTCGACGTCGCCGATGTGGCCGCCGCCCTCGGAACGGGGCCCGTAGCGCACACCGTCGAACCGGGCGAGGTTCGATGAGGCCTCGGCGGGGGCGATGATATAGTAGGTCGTGACGCCGAGGCGGATCGTAGGGATCGAGACCTCCTCGACGACCGCGCCCTCCTGACGAAGGGTCTCCAGGGCGGCGTCGATCGCGGCCCGGACGCCGGGATCGGTCGCGTCGCCGAACATCTCCGTCGGTACCGCGACGCGCAGACCCTTGAGGGTTCCGTTCTCCAGGTCCCGCGCCGAGACGGCGGGGTGGTCGAGCGAGGTCGCGTCGAGCGGATCGTGGCCCGTGGTCGCCTCCGCGAGCAGGGCGACGTCCTCCACCGTCCAGCCGAAGGGGCCGACCTGGTCGAGGCTGGAGCCGAAGGCGACGAGGCCGTAGCGCGAGCAGCGCCCGTAGGTCGGCTTGAAGCCGACGAGGCCGCAGAACGAGGCGGGAAGCCGGATCGAGCCGCCGGTGTCGGAACCGAGCGAGAGGGGCGCGAGACCGCCCGCGACCGCCGCCGCCGAGCCGCCCGACGAGCCGCCGGGGGTACGCGTGGGGTCCCACGGGTTCGTCGCGATCTTGTAGGCGCTCGTCTCCGTGGAGGAGCCCATCGCGAACTCGTCCAGGTTCGTCTTGCCGAGGATCGGCAACCCCTGCGCCTTCAGGCGGGCGACCACCGTCGCGTCGAACGGCGGCACGTAGCCTTTGAGGATCTTCGAGGCGCAGGTCGTCTCGATGCCGTCGGTCGAGAGGTTGTCCTTGACCGCGACGGGAACGCCGGTCAACGGCCCGCCCTCGCCCGCGTCGAGCGTCCTTTGCGCCCCCTCGGCTTCGGCGAGGCAGCGGGCACGATCGACCGCGAGGTAGGCGCCGAACGCGTCCTCGCGGTCGAGGAACGCGGTGGCGACCTCGACCGCGCCCACTTCGCGGGTCTTCAGGCGCTTCGCCAGTTCGGCGGCGGTGAGAGAGGTGAGTCCGCTCATTCTTCGATGATCATCGGCACCACGAACAGCCCGGCGCGGCTCAGCGGGGCGTTGCGCAGGGCCGCCTCGCGGGGCAGGCCGGGGCGGGCGACGTCGGGCGCCCACACGTTCTGGACCGCCACCGCGTGGGAGGTCGGCTCGATGCCGAAGGTGTCCACGTCGCGCAGGTCCGCGAAGTGGCCCAGGAGCGCGTTCAGCTCGCCTTGTAGGGTGACGATCTCCCCCTCTTCGAGCTGGAGGCGGGCAAGGCGGGCGACGTGCCGCACCTCATCGAGGGTGATCGACATAGGCCCCTAGTCTAGCGCATCCGGGGCGGGCCCTTTTCGCGCCTACTCGCCCGCCGTCCTGAGCTTCGTTCCGCCCCGTTGCGGCGCGCTCCGCGTCCGAGCGCCCGCCTGATCGCCCATCTCGGTCGAAGACCTCGCGTTCGCGGCGACGGGGTTGTCGCCCTGCTGAGGGGCGTCGTCGGACGAGCCGCAGCCCGCAAGGCCGAGGGCGGCCACGAGGATAGGTCCGTAGGATCTACTCCACCTGGTCATCGCGCCTCCACTCGACGGGTGTTCCGAAGTTCTGGAAGTCGAAGTCGGGCATGAACAGCAGCGAGTGGCAGAAATCCGTGTCCTGCCACTCCGAGCGGATGCTGCCGTCGGGGTGGTACTGGCTCCAAGGGTCGGTCCGGTAGTCCGTCCGGCCGTCCACGTTCATGCCCACCTTCTGGAGTTTCGCGTGGCCGTCGGCGAACGCCCAGACCTGGCCCCGCCCGAACGTGGTCATCGGGGCGGTGCGTGGGTTGGCGCCGTTCGTCGTCACGACGGGATAGGAGAAGCCCGAGACGGCGCCGTTCTGGGCGGAGTTCTCGCATCCGGGAGCCGGAGCGACGTAGCGGCAGGGCTGGTCGCCGTGGTCGCAGGCGAGGGCCGGGTTGGACGAGGCGTAGCCCAGCAGGTTGACCTTGCCGTTCGACTGGGTGAAGACGGGAAGCTGCGCGGGAGCGGCGATGCCGGACGCGTTGTACGTGTTCAACAGCCCGTTCATCTGAAGGTTCGTCTTCGCGATCTTCCGCAGGGCGACCGAGAAGTCGTCGGTATCCAGCAGCTTGATGTCGGTCGCTCCCGGCATCGCGAGCAGATCAAAACCTTTCAGATACGGCTGCATCGAGTTTGCCCAGCCGACCTGCATGGAGGGTGCGTAGTCTGCTGGCCTTCCCGGCCTCCAGTCGAACGGCGTTGGAAAAGCCGAACTGGGATACCAGCCTCCTCGGTAGTACACGCACGCCATGGGATAGACGTCGTCGCTGTCCCCCAGGTAGAGCTGCGCGGCGGTCGCGGTCTGCTTGACGCCCGAGAGCATGGCCGTCCGCTTTGCCGCCTCCTTCGCCTGCGCGAAAACCGGGAAGAGGATCGCCGCGAGGATCGCGATGATGGCGATCACGACCAGGAGTTCGATGAGGGTGAAGGCCTTTTTCATGAGCGGGCGTCGGGATCGTCCCAAGTCCCCTACTTCTGCAGGGGACATAAGGACCGTACCCGACACTTGCCGTAGAGGCGCGTAATCTCGTTAATCCAGGCTTCGCTTCGCGGGGCCAGCGGACCGGGCAGGCCCGTTCGAAGGAGCCTTTGCGGGCCCCGTTTTAATCTCACCCTGAATCGGTGGAACTCCATCGCCTCCGCTGCAGCCGGCGACGATCGCTACCGAGGCGAAGGCGACAAGAAGGAGAAACGGTTTGGACTTCATTAGCCGTGGTAGTTGCACTGGTCGTTGGTGTAGTTGAACTCTGAGTCTGGGCGGAACCAAGCCGGCCAGATCTTATCGCCTGCCGCAGCGTAGGTTCCTCCTACGTTGCAGTCGGTCATCCACGCGGGCGAGGCTTCGGGAGCGCCGGCCGTGGAGTCGAACTGAGAGAAGGGACTGCTGTTCTGGTTCTGGGCGTACTGCGGATCCTTCGGGGCGTTAAGGGGGATGAAGCGGGCGGAGGAATCCGACATCACGAACGGCATGCCATGACCGTACACCCAGACAGTCGAGTTCGCTGCAGTGGATGCGCCGTACCAGATGTAAGTGCCTCCGTTGTCTCCAGCCGTTCCTTGGGCATAGCCGCTTGGATTGAAGCGGCACGCCGTGTCGATCGCCGTGCAGTCGAGCACCGGGTTCGACGTGGTCATGCCCTTTACGTTCTCTTTGTAGTTGCCCGCCCAGAAAAGGGGCAGCTTGGAAGGGGAGGCGACGGCGGTCGCGCTGTAGGCATGGAGCAGACCGTTGTAAGTGATGTTGACGTTCGCCGGCGAGCCGCCGCCTGCCGCCTGAACCGCACCCACGTCCGTGTTCGCCAGTCCGTTCGCACCGAAGATCTGGCTGTTCTTGGTGTAGGGAAGGAGCGCGTTGAGCACGAAAGACGCTTCCTCCGTCTTGCGGGGCTCCACGTTTCGGCTTCCCGAAGAGGTCCATCCGTTGGGCACCGCGTGGTAGTTGACCGATCGCCAAGCTCCCTTGACGCTGTCGAACGACTGTCCGAGCGGGAAAGTATCGTCGACGTCAGCCGTATAGATGCTTGTCGAGGTCCCGACTTGCTTGTATTGCGAGAGGGTGGCGGTCTTCTTCGCCGCCTCCTTGGCTTGGGCGAAGACGGGGAAGAGGATCGCGGCCAAGATGGCGATGATCGCGATCACGACGAGGAGCTCGATGAGGGTGAAGGCGCGTTTCATAAGTGGAATGCCTCGGACGATGGAACTCGGAAGCGCTCGAAACTTAGGGCGGAGTACGCCACCTTAATCGATAGACGAGGAAAACGGTCCGATAGGTCGGTCGTCCGGAACTTTTCTCCGGAGAACGTTGTTCGATCGCCCTTCGGCTACGAGCGATACAATAGGCCGATGTCGCCCCTCGCCCTGCTCGCGCTCGGAGCCCTCTTCCCGTTCAAGGGAGTTCCGGATCCCGACCTCCCTACGATCGTCGCGCGCTACGCGGAGGATCGGAGTCTGATCGAGCGGGCCTATCCCATCCCGAGCTCTCCCGCCCGCGCGGCGCGCCTTCGGGCTTTCTACGCGGAAACCCAGAAGGCCCTCGACGCGCTCGACTTCGACCGCCTGCCGAGGGAGGACCAGATCGACGTGACGCTCCTCGACGACGACCTCCGCCGCCGGAACCGCGCCCTCGAACTCGATGCGGAGTACGACCGGCAGGCCGCGCCCCTCCTGCCGTTCGCCGACGATCTGCGCGGCTTTGAGGAACGGCGCCTGCGTCTGGAGCCGGTCGACCCCAAGGAGGCCGCCGCGCGGCTCGACGCCTTGGCGAAGGCGATCGACGCCTGCACCAAGGACTTGGCCGATCGGCTCGCCAAGCGGAGCCTCGCCGTCACGAACGGCGTCGACCCCGCCCCCGCCGGATCCGAAACCGCCGTCACCCGCGCCACCGCCAGTCGCACGGTACGGACCCTCGGCGACCTGCGGCGGCGGCTCGACCGTTGGTACGGCTTCTACAACGGCTACGACCCTCTCTTCACCTGGTGGTGCAAGGCGCCCTACGCCGCGGCGACCGCCGCCCTCGATCGTCATACAACGTTCGTACGGGAGCGGCTGGTCGGGATCGCGGAGGGCGACCGCACGACCATCGTCGGCTTTCCGATCGGACGCGAGGCCCTGCTGACCGAACTCCGGGGCGAGCGGATCGCCTACACGCCCGAGGAACTGATCGCCCTCGCGGAGAAGGAGTACGCCTGGTGCCTTCGGGAGATGAAACGCGCCTCGGGCGAGATGGGCTTCGGGGACGACTGGAAGAAGGCCCTGGAGAAGGTGAAGAACGCCTACGTCGAGCCGGGCCGGCAGCCCGACCTGATCCGGGACCTCGCCCGCGAGGCCGAGGAGTACGTCGAGAAGCAGGACCTCGTCACGGTGCCGCCGCTCGCGAAGGAGACGTGGCGCATGGAGATGCTCTCGCCCGAGCGGCAGCTTCAAAGCCCCTTCTTCCTGGGCGGCGAGAACATCCTCGTCTCCTACCCGACGGACGGCATGACCCAGGAGCAGAAGCTCATGAGCATGCGGGGCAACAACCCCTACTTCTCGCGCGCCACCGTGTTCCACGAACTGATCCCCGGCCACGAGCTTCAAGGCTTCATGGCCGCGCGCTACCGCCCGTATCGAAGCGAGTTCGGGACGCCCTTCTTCTGGGAGGGCAACGCGCTCTACTGGGAGATGCTGCTTTGGGACACCGGCTTCACCAAAACGCCCGAGCAGCGGGTCGGCGCGCTCTTCTGGCGGATGCACCGTTGCGCGCGGGTACGGTTCAGCCTGGGCTTCCACCTGGGACGCCTAACGCCCGCGCAGTGCGTCGAGATGCTGGTGGACGAGGTCGGGCACGAGCGCTCGACCGCCGAGGCGGAGGTGCGCCGCTCGTTTTCCGGCGATTATGGGCCGCTCTACCAGATCGCGTACCTGATGGGGGGTCTCCAGTTCCGCGCCCTCGGCCGGGAGCTGGTCGACTCGAAGCGAATGACGCGGCGACAGTACGACGACGCGATCCTCCACGAGGGGCAGATCCCCGTCGACCTGATCCGCGCCGTCCTCACGAACGCGCCACTCCGGCGGGGCGCGGCCCCGTCGTGGCGATTCGGGGATTGATTCGGTCGCGGTAGGCGGCTTGTACGGGATTTCCGTCTCTTCGGAAGGCTCCGCGTCGGCACGAGGGCATCCGACGCCCACGGCACGGTCATCCGTCATAGGGCGACCGGCCCATAACGGACGACCGATCCGCGTCAGACTCTTGCGTATGATTCTCACCGACGAGGTGGCCGACCGCGTCCACCGTCTGGCCGTCGCCAACCTCCGCGCCACGGCGGAGGCCGCCGCGCGGGTTCGTTCCGACGCGGTGGGGGCGGACCTCGGCACGGGCTTCGCCCTGTTCGCGGGCGCGGGATCGCCGCTGACCCAAGTCGTGGGCTTTGCCTACCGCGAGGCGGGCGACCCGCAGGCGATCGAAGCGTTCTTCAACGCTCGGTGCGAAACCTGGGAGGCGACGGCGACGCCCTTCACCCACGGCGAGACGTTCCGGGCGCTGGTCGACGCGGGCTACCGTCCCGCCCATTTCGAGGCCGACCTCGCCCAGTGGGTCGGCGACGTGCCCGAACCGAAGGGAGACCGCGCGGTCGAGATCGTGGAGGTCGAGGGCGATCTCGCGACCTGGATGGAGACGACCGGGCGCAGTTGGAGCGAGACCGAGGACGCCTCGTACGAGCCCGACGAAGTGGTCCGGGTCGTGGCCGCCGCGACGGGGCGCAAGTACCTCGCGTTCGTGGACGGCCAACCCGCCGCCACCGCCTCGCTCTGGGAGTTCGAGGAAGGCGTCATGCTCGGCGGGGCCGCCACCCGCGTCCCGTTCCGGGGGCGGGGGCTCCAGACCGCCCTGCTCCACCGCCGCCTTCGCGACGCGGGTCGAGGGCGGTTCGCCCTGATCGGGGCGGTACCCGGCACGCCATCCTACCGGAACGCCCAGCGTGTGGGATTCACGCCGCTGTACTCGAAGGTGACGATGACCCGCTAACCCGTCTACTTCGGAAAACGGACCTGAATGGGAGATCCACCCCTGTCTGAACGATGGTCGGAAAGGGGTGGATTCAAGACGTTGGAAGGCGTAGCCCGCCTAGTTCTTCTCGGACATCTTGGCCTTGACCGCCTTCATCGCGGCCTCGGTGCGGCTGTTCACCTGGAGGGCCTTGAGGATGTTGCTGACGTGGTTCTTCACCGTCTTCTCCGCGATGGAGAGGTGGGCGGCGATGTCCTTGTTGCGCATACCTTGGGCGACGAGGTCGAGGATCTCGCCCTCGCGCTCGGACAGGACGTACATCTCCGATTCGTCCTCCACGTCCTCCTCCTTCGTTCGTCGGAAGTCCTCGAGGACCTTCGTCGCGATGCGGGGGGTGATCTTCGCCTCGCCGCGCTCCGCGAGACGGATCGCCTCGACGACGTCCTGGGGGGTGCTGGTCTTAAGGAGGTAGCCCAGGGCGCCCGCCCGGAACGCCTCGTAGACGGTATCGTCGTCCTCCTTCACGGTAAGGATCACGACGTTGATCCCCTTCTCTTTCTTCAGCACCTTGCGGGTGACCTCGATGCCCGTGAGGTGGGGCATGTTGATGTCGGTCAGCAGGACGTCGGGGGGATCGGCGAGGCAGGCGTCGAGCGCCTCCTGGCCGTCCTTGCACACTGCGATCAGATCGCACTCGCCCATCAGTTGGAGGGTCTTCTCGAGGGCCTTTCGGTACGACGGCTCGTCATCGGCGAGAACGACGCGGATCTTCTGGGACATGAGGATCACCTTACCGCCTCGTCAGGGCGGGCAGCGGCCGCTGGTAGGCCGATGGCGCTATCCTGCCTCGGCGCTGGGCGTTAGGGCCTAGTGCGCCGCCCGGGCTCGCCCGGCGCGTGGCGGTCGGCTTTGCCGAAGCCGACCGCCTGCCGGCGCGTGGGATCACCGAAGGGCACCGCCGTTGTTCAACGATCGATCCTCATGCCCGCCGACTCCGACCGCACCCCATCTCCGACCCACCGTCGACCGAACCCAGAGCGCGAAAAAACGCGTTATTCCCGTCGTTTTTCTCGTGAGAACCGAAAGATCGTACGCTCGGAAGGCCGCTCTGGAAGCCCCACCTCGCGCCTCATGGTTCTTAATAGCCCTATCCCCTTCCGATGCTGATCGACACCCACTGCCACCTCAACGACGCCAAGGCGTTCCCCGACCCGCGCGCGGAGATCGACGCGGCCCTCGAACTCGGCGTCGAGCGGCTCATCGTCGTCGGCACCGCCCCGGACGACTGGGAGCGGGCGGTCGCCCTCGCCGAGCGGTTCTCTGAGGTGTGGGCGATCGTCGGCTGGCACCCGAACTACACCGCCGACTACGACCGCTCGACGCTCGTCCGCCTGCGCGAGCTGCTCGCCCACCCGCGCGTCCTCGCGCTGGGAGAGATCGGCCTGGACTACCATTGGGCCCACGCCGAGCGGACGGTGCAGCACGCCGCCCTGCGCGACGGTCTCGACCTCGCCTCGGAGACGGGGAAGCCCGTGGTGTTCCACGCCCGCGAAGCGTACGGCGACCTGCTCGACGTGCTGGAGGCGCGCCCGCCCCATCCGTATCTCCTTCACTGCTTCGCCGGAAGCGCGGCGGAGGGCGCGCGGGCGGCGGCCCTCGGGGCTCGCTTCGGCGTGGACGGCCCGGTCACCTATCCCAAGGCCGAGGAGCTTCGGGCGGTTCTCCGGTCGCTGCCGTTCGAGAGCTTGGTGGTCGAGACCGACGCCCCGTACATGAGCCCCGTGCCGCACCGGGGCAAGCCGAACCGCTCCGCCCACGTGCGCCACGTCGCCGAAGGTTTGGCGAAGGCGCTAGGACGCTCCTACGAGGAGGTCGCGGCACGGACGACCCAGACCGCCCGGGAGTTTTTCGACTTCTAGGCGGCGACGTTCAGGGCGTCGCCGCTATCGCCCTCTCGAGCCTTCTTCGACCGGCTTGACCCCGACCTTCACCTTAGGCGCCTCCGCGTCGGGCCGTCCTCCCTCCTCGGAAACGGGCTCGTCCTCGTCTAAGGGCTTCTGTCCAGGGGCGAGCTTGACCGCTTCCGCGCCCTTCTGAACCAGGGTCTTCAGGCGGCCGTCCCCGGCGAGCTTGGGGCCGAGGATGAAGTATCCCAGGCCGATCGCGAACGCCGGAGCGGCGAGCCACTTGAGGAGAGAGCGCCCCATAGGGTCTATTCTAATCCAAGCTATGCCGACCGACGCCTTCGAAGACGCGCTCGACCTGCGCATCGGCCTCCTCGAAGCCGTCGCCCCCGCCTCGCCCTACCCCCGCCTCCGGCCCACCGGCATCGAGGAGACGCGAAGCTTCGGGGCGGCGATCCTGGAGAACGCCTACCTGCGCGTCTCGATCCTGCCCGGTCTCGGGGGGCGGATCGTCTCGATCTTCGACAAGCGTACGGGGACGGAGATCCTGGACGCCGGCCCTCTCGTCCCCCGGCCGGGGGGGCGGCGAGGGGCGCGTCTCACCGCGGGGATCCAGCTCCTTTTGGACGTCGACGACCGTCCGAACGACCTCGGCCCGGTGGACTATCAGATCGAGGAGCCGCCGGAGGCGATCTGGATCGCGGAGAGCGCGGGCGGAACGGGGCTTTCGTTCCACCTGCGGATCGAGCTGCCTCCCGAGCGCGCGGAACTGCGCTTGGAGGCGCGCGTTCTCAACCGGACCCGCCGCCCCCTGCCCTACAACGGGGCGCTCGCCTTCGACCTGGGCGACGCGGCTTTCGACGGGCGGGTGGCGTACGTCGCGAGTAGACGCGCGGGGCTGCGTGTCGCTTCCGAAGCTCTGGAGCGTGGGGCGTTCGCGGAGGGACGGCTCGTGTGGTCGCGCTTCTCGAAGGCCGGGCTCCTGGGTGCGCGCCAGACGGACGCTTGGCAGGCCGTCCTGACTCCCTTTTCCGGCTTCGACGGCCTGCCCCACGTCGCGGACGACGTGGCGGCGTTCCACGACGCCGTCCGGGTCCAAGCCCAGGCGACGGAGCCGGTCTCCGGCGCGCGCCTCCTGCTGGGGCTTGCCGACGGCCAGACGTTGGAGGCCCCCGCCGATCTCTATCCCGAGCACGTTCTTGAAATCCCGCTCGACGGGCTGGCTTCCGCCCCCGTCGCCTTGGCGATCCAGGCCGAAGGACGCGATCTCCTGCGCGCCCAGGCCCACGCGGCGGAGGAGTTGCCGAGCGGGGAGGCCGCCCCGGTCGGGTTGGACGACCCGAGCGTCGGCACGCTCGACGAGGCGGCTCTCCTGCGCTTGGCGTTCTCGCCCGCCCACCGCTCCCTCGCGCACCTGGAACGCGGGCACCGCGCCCTCGCCCGTGGCGATCACGAGGAGGCCGATCTCCACCTTGAGAACGCGCTGCTCTACAACGGCGACGACCCGCTCAACTGGTGGGCGAAGGCGATGGCGCGGCGACATTCGGCGACCGACGAGGAGGGGCCGGAGCTTCCGAACGCCCACTACCTCGCGCCTCTGGAGCCCGCCCTTCGGGCCGAGGCGTTCCTCGCCCAGTCGCCTGCCCAAGGTAAGGAGCCGAATCCGCTCGTCGCGCCGCTGGCGGAGAAGCCGGAGTCGCTGATCGAGGTCGCCGCCCTTCTCCTCGAGATCGGGGTCTACGCCCAGGCGAGCCGCTGGATCGACGAGGCGCTGCGCCACCGCGACCTCGCGATGCTTCGCTACCTCGCCGCTTGGGCCTTGCTCGTCGGGAGTCGAATGGAGGCGGAGGCCGCCTTCCAGATCGCCGCCGCCGCCCGCCTGCCGTTCGATCCGCCCTATCCGTGGCGCGAAATCGAGTTCCGCGCCCTGCGCGAACTCCGTGAGCGGTTTCCAGACGACGCGAGACTCAAGGGGTACGCGGCGCTAGGGGAGGGAGCGTCGGGTTTTTAGAAGGGCTCGATGAGTTCGAACTCCGCGACCAGCATCCGATGATCGGAGTTCTGGGTCTTTTTGGCGTACGACTGGCTCCAGCGGAACTCCGGCGAGGCCCAGATCTGATCCACCGCGACCATGGGAAAGTCGTTCGTTCCGGTGCCGCGCCAGCCGCGGGCCACCGAGCGGCCCGCCTCCTTGAAGCGGGGGCGGTCGTCGGTGACAAGACGGGGATTCGTCGCGTTGAAGTCGCCGCCGAAAAGACAGGGTTCCGATGGAAGGAGCGTTTGGAGCCTCGCGCGCCGCTGGCGAGCGTCGTCGGCGTAGGCGCGCCAGCATTCTGGACTCCAGAGGTCGAGCCGAAAAACGGGCGGCGCCAGCCGAAGGGCCATCACCCGGATCGGATGGCCTCCAAGATTCAGGGTGGCCGCCGCGAAGTCCAAGCCGCTCGAAAGGTCGCGGAGCGGACGGCGGGCGAACACGGCGTCGTCCACGCTCCAGGCGACCTAGGGATAACCCGCCTTTCGTCCGGCGGCGACGAACTCCTCTTTTGCCCCGACCTCTTGAAGAAGCACGACGTCCGCTCTTTGCGCGAACGCTTCGTCCGCCGCCGGGACGGTACCCGCCGAACAGTTTAGCGAGACGATCCGAAACGTTCCCGTCGCCGAGGCCTGAGGCGGGAGGAAGACGAGAGCGGAGGGTTCGCGCACGACGTGGAGCGCCACCCCCCACCCGATGAGCGCGAGGAGAAAGGGGCGTAGGAGCGGTCGGAACCGGAAGGAGAGGAAGGGAAGGAGCGCGATGGGCGTCCAGACGGCCATCGGCCACCGGTGGAGCGCGGAGAGTCCATCCGGACGCGCTCCTTAAAGCCCCAGCGTGGCGGCGGCGATCGTCGCGAAGGCCGCCAACCGGACGCCAAGGTGGGACCGTTTCATCGCACCAGCTTATCGCTTTCGGCGGAACCTTGCGACCCAACCTCGGGTCCGTGGCGCATGGACGAACGAAGGCTGCCCCTGGACGAAAGCCTGCGGGCCGACGATCCGGCGCGCGACAGCGTGCGGGGCGACGGAACCCACGAGGTTCGACCCGACGTGGCCTACAAGCGCATCGTGTTCGTCAACCTTCTGTACGTCGGACTTCCCGATGCGGGCGATCGGGGTTGGGCTCTCGTCGACGCGGGCGTGGGCGGCGCTTCGGAGGGCGAGATCCGGAAGTCGGCGGAACGTCGGTTCGGGAAGGCGCGGCCCGCCGCGATCGTGCTGACGCACGGCCACTTCGACCACGTCGGGGCGGTCGAAGAACTCGCGGAAGCGTGGGACTGCCCCGTCTACGCCCACCCTCTGGAGATGCCTTACCTCGACGGACGGAGCGCCTACCCGCCCCCCGATCCGAGCGTCGGCGGGGGGATGGTCGCCTTGGGTTCGCCGACCTATCCTCGGGGGCCGATCGACCTTCGGCCTCGTCTCCAGGCGCTTCCGGAGGACGGAACCGTGCCGGGGATGCCGGAGTGGCGGTGGATCGCCGCGCCGGGCCATTCGGTGGGGCAGGTCGCCCTTTGGCGGGAATCGGACCGCGTTCTGATCGCCGCCGACGCGTTCGTCACCACGGACCAGGAGTCGCTCTACGCCGCCCTAACCCAGAAACTCGAACTCCAAGGGCCGCCCGCCTACTTCACGAACGACTGGGAGCGGGCGCGCGAGACCGTCCGTACCCTCGTCGCCCTCGAGCCCGAGATCGTCGTGACCGGCCACGGGCGGGCGATGCGGGGGCCGGAGTTCCGGGCGTATCTGCGTCAATTGGCCTTGGACTTCGACCGGATCGCGGTGCCCAAGGACGGCAAGTACGTCCTCCATCCCGCGCGGGTGGAAGACGGCTCGGCGTACGTGAGCTGAGGCTCGGTACGCTTCCCCTATGCGCCGCGCCCTTCTTCTCGTTCTCGACGGATGTGGGGTCGGCGCCGCGCCGGACGCGGCGACGTTCGGAGACACGCACCGTCCTTCGACGTTGGCGCACGTCTACGAGGCCGCGCCGTTCAACGCCCCGACGCTCGCCCGTCTTGGATTGCTCGCGGCGGCGGGCATCCCTTCCGAGCCTTCGGAAGGGCAGTGGGGTCGCCTGCGTCCGATGAGCCAGGGCGGGAAGGACAGCGTGACGGGGCATTGGGAGATGGCGGGCATCCGCGTTCCCGAGCGGTTTCCGACCTACCCGGAGGGCTTCCCGGCGGAAATGGTCGCCGAGTTCGAGCGGCGGATCGGGGTCGGGGTCCTGGGCAACCGCCCCGCGAGCGGAACGGAGATCGTCGCGGAACTGGGCGAAGAGAGCAGGCGGACGGGGAAGCCGATTCTCTACACGAGCGCGGACTCCGTGTTCCAGGTTGCGGCGCACGAGGACGTCGTTCCGATCGACCGCCTCTACGAATGGTGTGAGATCGGGCGCGAGCTGTCGAGCGTCCAGCGCGTGATCGCCCGGCCCTTCATCGGTGAGCCGGGCGCCTACGTGCGGACGGACCGGCGGAAGGACTGGCCTCTGGTTCCGCCGTCGAACCTCGTGGACGCAGCGGGCGACGTGCGCGGGATCGGCGTCGTGCCGGAGCTTTTCGGCGGGCGGGGCTTTCTGCCCGGCCCCCGCACCCAGAGCAACGACGAGCACGCCGCCGCCCTGCGCGCCGCCTGCGGCGAGGGGGCGCGGTTCGTGTGGGCCAACTTCGAGGACTTCGACATGCGCTACGGCCACCGGAGCGATCCCGAGGGCTTCTCGAAGTGCCTGGAGCGGTTCGACGCGTTCCTCGCCGAGTTCCTGGGCGAACTCGATCCCGACGACCTTCTGATCCTGACCGCCGACCACGGCAACGACCCCACGGACGACAGCACCGACCACACGCGAGAATACGCGCCGGTCGTCCTCTGGTCGCCCCTTATCGAGACGAAGCCGATCGGCGACGTGGACGGTTACGACGCGGTCGGCGCGACGGTCGCGGCCTGGCTCGACGTGCCGTGGGACCGGGGCGTCGATCTTCTCGGCGCCAGGATCTAAGGCGGTGGGCCGGTGAGGGTCCGTTTCGCGGTCGTCGGGATCAACCACGGCCACGTCTACGGCATGGTGGACCACCTGCTGCGGGCGGGAGCGGAGTTCGTGACGTGGTACGCGGAAGAGGCGGAGCTTTCCGCCGCCTTCGCGTCCAAGTTCGACACGATCCCCAAGGCGGACGGGGAAGCGCGCATCCTGGAAGACGCCTCGATCCACTTGATCCTCTCCGCGTCCATCGCCTCCGAACGGGCTCCCTTGGGTGTACGGGCGATGCGGCAGGACAAGGACGTGATGGTCGATAAGCCCGGTATGACGAGCCTCGCCCAGCTGGAGGAGGTTCGGCGCGTCCAAGCGGAAACCGGACGGATCTATTCCGTCTGCTTCTCCGAACACTACGACAACGCCTCGACGGTCGAGGCGGGGCGTCTGGCGCAGGTGGGAGCGATCGGGCGCGTCGTTCAGACCCTGGGTTTGGGACCTCATCGCGCGAACCTGGCAAGCCGCCCGGCCTGGTTTTTCGAGAAGGCGCGTTACGGCGGCATCCTGACGGACATCGGCTCGCACCAGGCCGAGCAGTTCCCGTTCTTCACGGGCTCGACAGAGGCGGAGGTGGTATCGTCCACGGTCGCGAACTACCGATATCCACAGTGTCCCGGCCTGGAGGACTTCGGCGAGATGACCCTGCGGGGGAACGGCGGTCACGGTTACGTGCGGCTCGACTGGTACACCCCGGACGGCCTCTCGACCTGGGGCGACGGTCGGCTGACTATTCTCGGGACGGAAGGGTATATGGAGCTTCGCAAGTACGTCGATGTCGCGCGCCAGAAGCGGGGCGATCACTTGTTCCTGGTGGATGCCCAGGGCGAGCGCTACGTCGACTGCACGGGGCTGGATCTGCCCTACGGGCGTCAACTCGTCGCGGACGTCCAGAACCGCACCTGGACCCACACGCCCCAGGAGCGGACGTTCCTCGCGATGGAACTGGCCCTCAAGGCCGAAGCGGTGGCGGTGCGGTTGGGAAACCTAGCCGCCGGATAGCTTCTTACGGAGGATCGTCTCCAAAAAGCGCACGTCGTCCAGGTCCTTGGGGCGTCCGGCGGCTTTTTTCATCGCGTAGAGGTCCTCTTCCGAGGCGACCTTCACCTTGAGTCCCATGATGTTTCCATCGATCGCGCGCGCGAGAACCCCTTCGCGAAGGGGTCCACCCCCTCAGGCTCGGTCAGCCAGTCCAGATAGCCCGCCGTCGTGGTCAGGGTAGCGATGCTCATGCTCCGCACGGTCGTCTCATCCCACACGAATGGAAGATCCGGCGGGAAATCGCGGGGGCGAGGCTTCAGGGGGGCCAAAGCCCGAACGATCCGGACCGCGTTCTCTCGACCGCGCGCGATCGAGATGTCGGTGTCGAAGGTGTTGCGTGTCGAACCGTGGGCGATCATCGCGAGGCCGCCGATCAGGACGAATCGACAATCCTCGGCCAGAAGGCGGTTAAAGACCGTCTCGAAATCAGGGACGCTGGGCCGTTCCAAAGATCGCCACCGCCAGTTTGGCCGCCGCCTTGTACCGTTCGAACCGCTCCGTCATGCTCAGCCGAAGGCTCTCCTCGATCAGCGACACGTCGTCGCCGTTCTCATCCTGCTCGACCCACTTCGGGCGCGACGCGAGCCACTCATCCTGAAATTTGCGGGCCTCTTCGGCGGTCATCGTGGATTCCTCCTCTCGATTATAGCGGTCGGCGTCGAGCGCCTTGGCCCTTCTCCCCCTGCGGTCTTCCACGCCCGGAGGCGGAGCCACCTTTCGCTCGCGCCTCCCTCCAAGGGGAACCATCCCAGGAGACGAGCCTGAGGTCAACGCCCCTATCCCTCTCCCCGGAAGGGAGAGGGATTCCCAGAGGTTAGAGACAGGTCCTAGTAGTGCCAGTCCACGTTCGTGACCTTCTTCGCCTGGGCCTCGATGTAGTTGCGGCGGGGCTCGACCTTGTCGCCCATGAGCCGCGAGAACATCTGCTCGATCTCGATCTCCATCTCAGGGTCCATCATGACCTGCACGAGCTTGCGGTTGGCGGGGTTCATGGTGGTCTCCTCCAGCTCCTCCGCGTTCATCTCGCCGAGACCCTTGAAGCGGGTGACCGTCGGGTCCTTCTTCTTCTTATGTTGCTTGATGAGCGCATCCCGCTCCTCGATGCTGGCGGCGTAGTAGCGCTCGTTGTTCCCCACCTTCACGACGAAGAGGGGCGGCTGGGCGAGGTAGATGTTCCCCGCGTCCATGAGGGGCTTCATGTAGCGGTAGAAGAAGGTGAGGAGCAGGGTGCGGATGTGCTCGCCGTCCACGTCCGCGTCGGTCATGATGATGATCTTCGCGTAGCGGAGCTTGGTGATGTCGAAGGTCGGCTCGTCCTTCTCCTTGTCCTTCTTGCTTCCGTAACCGCCGTTGCCGCCCTTCTTGGTCTCGACGACCGCCATCTCAAAGGCTTCGCGCTCTCCGTCCTCCTCTTCCGCGCGCACCGCGTTGGATTTGCCCATCGAGAGGTCGATGCCCACGCCGAGGGCGGCGATGAGGGACTTGATCTCCTCGTTGTCGAGGGCCTTGTCGAGGCGGGCGCGCTCGACGTTCAGGATCTTGCCGCGCAGGGGCAGGACGGCCTGGGTCTGCCGGTCGCGGGCGCCCTTGGCGGAACCGCCCGCCGAGTCGCCCTCGACGAGGAACAGTTCGCACTCGTCGCGGTTTTTGGAGATGCAGTCGGTGAGCTTGCCGGGCAGGCCGAAGGAGTCCATCGCGTTGCCGCGCCGGATGTTCTCGGCGGCCTTGCGCATCGCCTCGCGGGCGCGCTGCTCGGTGATCGCCTTGTCGACGATGTACTTCGCGGGCTTGGGGTTCTCCTCGAGGAACTGGGTGAGGCCGTCGCCGACGAGGGAGTTGGTGAGGCCCTGCACCTCGGGGGTGACGAGCTTGACCTTATCCTGCGAGTTGTAGGACGGGTTCTCCAGCTTGAGGGAGATGACCGCGGTGAGGCCCGCCATGATCGCGTCGGAGGAAAGGTTGTTGTCCTTCTCCTTCAGGAAGTTCATCCGCTTGGCGTAGGCGTTGACGACGCGGGTGAGGGCCATCTGGAACCCGGAGACGTGGGTGCCGCCGTCGGGGTTGTGGATGTTGTTCGAGAACGCGAGGACGGTCTGGTTGTAGCCGTCGTGGTACTGGAACGCGATCTCGACCTCGGTGCTCTCGCGCACACGGCGGAAGTAGATGACGGGGGTGAGCGTCTCCTTCGCGTCGTTCAGGTCCTCGACCAACTGAGGGATGCCGCGCTCGTAGAAATAGGTCTCGTCGTCCTCGGGGTTCTGCTCGCTCTGGAAGTCGAACTTGACCTTGGCGTTGAGGTACGCCAGCTCCTTCATGCGGGTCTTGAGGAGATGGACGTCGTACTCGGTCGTGGAGAGGACGGTGTCGTCCGCGAGCCAGCGCTGCTGGGTGCCGGTTTCGGCCAGGGGGACCGTTCCGATCTCGACCACGTCGCCCTTGGGGATGCCGCGCTCGAATCGGATTCGGTAGACCTTGCCGTTGCGCCGGACGGTCGATTCCATCCATTCGGAGAGGGCGTTGGTGCACGACACGCCGACCCCGTGGAGGCCGCCCGACGTTTTGTAGCCGCTCGACTCGCCGCCGAACTTGCCGCCCGCGTGGAGCACGGTCATAACGACCTGGAGGGCGGAGACGCCCATCTTCTCGTGCTTGTCCACCGGGATACCGCGCCCGTTGTCCTTGACGCTGAGCGAGTTGTCCGAGTGGAGAATCACCTCGATCGTGTCGCAATGGCCGGCGAGGGCCTCGTCGACGGAGTTGTCGAGGACCTCGCGGAAAAGCTGGTGCAGGCCTCGCTTACCGTTGTCGCCCACGTACATTCCGGGGCGCTTGCGCACGGCCTCCAGGCCTTCCAGCACCTGGATCTGAGAGGCGTTGTAGTCGCCTTCGACCTTGCTGGAGATGGCGTCGATGTGCTGGAGCTGGTCGTCGTTCGGAGGGGTGTTGTCTGCCATGTTCGCGCGGTTTTCCAAGCCCTTTGGAACCTGGATTATACCTCTTATACATACGCTCGTCTGGCGGTTCGCGATGCGTGCCGGTCGATCGGAGGTCCCCCTTGCGTTCGGCGTCGCGCTCGGTTCGAGGTTGCCCAAAGGGCGTACCCGGCGCGTCGCGCCCGGCGGGTCGAGAGGGTGAGAACGACGGTCGGTCCGACGTCGTCCCACGTTCGTTGCTCGCCCACCTTCCGTTGCCTCTTCTCATCGTTCTCTTCGCCCTCGCCGCGAGTGTGGTGTGGTTGGCAGGGCCTTGGCTGGCGCGGACGACCGACCACCTCGCGGGCAAGCTGAACCTGGGCCACGCGTTCGGCGGTCTGCTGATCCTCGCCGTCGCGACCAACCTGCCGGAGCTGGCGATCGTCGTTTCCGCCGCGCGGGCGGGGCGGACGGACGTGATTACGGGCAACCTCCTGGGCAGCATCGCCGCCCAGACCGCCGTGCTGGCCTTGGTCGACGCCTTGGTGACCCGGGACGGCGGTCCCCTGACGACGCGCGCCGCCTCGTTGGAACTGGTCTTGGAGGGGGTGCTCGTGATGGCGATGCTGGCGGTGATCGTGATGGCGACCGCGCTACCGCCGACGATGATCGGCCACTTCACCACCCCGGCGGGCTTTCTGATCCTCGCCGGATGGGGCGTGGGCGTCGCCACGCTGGCAAGGGCGCGGCGGGGGCTTCCCTGGGAGGTCGCGGAAAGCCACCCGGCGCCCGACCCGCCTGACCCGGACGAGGCCGAAAAGCCCTTGCGCCGCCCCGTGCTCACCCTCGTCCTCGCCGCCGCCGTCACCCTCGCGGGCGGCGTCGTCCTCGAGCAGACGGGCGATTCGATCGCGGAGCGTCTTCACCTCTCGGGGGTCGTGTTCGGGGCGACGGTCCTCGCCTTCGTGGGGGCGCTGCCCGAGCTTTCCTCCTGCCTCGCCGCCGCGCGCTCGGGCCAGGAGACGCTCGCGGTCAGCGACGTCCTCGGCGGCCACGTCTTCCTGCCCGTCCTGTTCGTCGTCGGCACCGCCGTCTCCGGCCACTCGATCCTCTCCGGAGCGGGCCACGCGGACGTGTACCTCACCGCCCTCGGGATCGTCCTGACCGCCGTCTACGTGTACGGACTCATCTTCCGTCCCCGTCGCCAGATCCTTCGGATGGGCATCGATTCGTTCGTCGTCCTCGCGCTCTACCTCGCGGGGATCGCAGGTCTGGTGGCACTCGCGCGACGATGACCTCGTATTCCCAGGCACCCCTATGAGAATCCAGATGGGCGCCGTGGATTACTTGATCCTCGCCCTGTACTTCGTCTTCGTGCTCGGTATCGGCTGGGGGCTGAAGCGCCACATGAAGACGAGCGCCGAGTTTCTGAGCGCCGCACGGTCCATCCCCGCATGGATCGCGGGGCTCGCCTTCCTCTCCGCGAACCTGGGAGCGCAGGAGATGATCGGCATGGCCGCCTCCGGCGCGAAGTACGGGATGATGACGTCCCACTTCTACTGGGTAGGCGCGATCCCGGCGATGGTGTTCGTCGGCATCTTCATGATGCCGTTCTACTACGGCTCGAAGGCACGCTCGGTCCCGGAGTACCTCAAGCTCCGCTTCGACGAGAAGACGCGCGCCTTCAACGCCATCACCTTCGCGGTGATGACGGTGCTCTCCTCAGGCATCTCGATGTACGCGATGGCCCTGCTGCTGGAGCTTCTCCTCGGCTGGAACTTCAGCTTCAGCGTCCTGGTCTCCGCCCTCATCGTCCTGGGGTACATCTCGCTCGGCGGGCTTACGAGCGCGATCTACAACGAGGTTCTCCAGTTCTTTCTGATCGTGTTCGGCTTCGCCCCCCTGGTCTTTCTCGGCCTGCGGGACGTCGGCGGCTGGAGCGGCCTCACCCAGCGCCTGGAGGCCCACTCCACGTCCCTCGGTTTTGCCCCCGACGCCTTCTCGCACTCCTGGCGGCACCTCGGTTCGGCGAGCGCGAACCCGATGGGCGTCGAGTGGTTCGGCCTTGCGATGGGACTCGGATTCGTCCTTTCGTTCGGCTACTGGTGCACGGATTTCCTCGTGGTGCAACGCGCGATGGCGGCGGAGTCGGAGACCTCCGCCCGGCGGGTGCCGCTGATCGCCGCCGTGCCCAAGATGCTGTTCCCCTTCCTGGTCATCGTGCCCGGCGTGATCGCCATCGCCCTGACCTCTTCGCACGGCGGCCTCACCCTCCCGAGCAAGCCGGACGGCACCCTCAACTACGACCTCGCGATCCCGGTGATGCTAGGCCACTACTTCCCAACGGGGCTGCTCGGCCTCGGGCTTACCGCCCTGATCGCCTCCTTCATGAGCGGCATGGCGGGCAACGTCACCGCGTTCAACACGGTCTTCACCTACGACCTCTACGAGAGCTACCTCAAACC
>CAZEWR010000061.1:0-20193 GCA_964516175.1 uncultured Fimbriimonas sp.
GCGTCGTTCGAGTATAAGGGGCGGCTCGTGTTCCTGTTCGGCGATACCTGACCCACCGGACCGAACACACCCGGCCGGTCGACGGCGACGCGATCGCATTCAGCTCCGACCGCAATCCCGAGGACGGCCTCACCCTCACTTCGTGAGCGCCCCGGATGGGCGGTACAAGGCGGTCGACATCCCCGTCGTTTCGCTCAAGGGCTTCGAGATGCCCAAACGGCGGCTTCAGCGCGGGCGGCCACCTCTACGGCTTCTACACCACCGAAGCGACGACGGGCGGGCCTAGCGTAAGGTGTACGACCTTTCAGGCGAGAGCTTTATCAACGTCTCGCCTGCGGGCGTGGACGCGGCGAAAACGCCGGGGCTTCCCTTCGAACGAGGAGGGGCGCCCATCACGTGGGCGGGCGGACGGGAATACCGCCGTTCCAGCCCCCGCCTCGCCTGCGTTCCTCTCGACCGGGTGGAGGATCTCACGGCGATCCGCTATCGGTCGCCGGAAGGCTGGAGCACGGTGTAATCAGACGCGGAACCGGTCGTCGAGCACAACGTGGTTGGGGAACTGCCGGTGGCGTGGTACGATCCCCTCAAGCGTTGGCTGATGGCCGACAACAGCGGACAGCCGCGCGGCAATCCTCCTACGCACCGCCGAGCGGGCGATCGGCCCCTGGAGCGCCCCCCCCCCGTTCTCTTCGACCCGAAGGACGGCCACGGCAAATTCTGCACGTCGGCAACGGCCCGGACCCGATGGCCGACCCCGGACGCGCGAACGAGTGCGGCGGCGAGTACGCGCCCCACCTGATCCCACGTTTCTTCCGGAAGACGAGGGACGGCGCCGCGATCTACTTCCCCATGTCGACCTGGGACCCGTACGAGGTGGTGTTGATGCGGGCGGACTTGAAGAACTGAGTTTCCCCTTTCGGGGCAGGTAGACCGCGTCGCCCGGCACCCGTATCCTGCCGCCGGGCTTGCTCAGCCCCAACTAGCCCCCTCACGCGGCAAGGAGAGGGACCAACGATAAGCGGTCGCCCGCGACAGGTCCGACGCCCCGTCGCGAACGAATCAGATCACTTCGAGGTAATCGCGATCCGGCAAGTTCGGAAAGGGGGCGTGGGGCTCGGCCTGGTACCAGAAGGCGACGGAGGCGAGGTCGTCTTGGAGGGGAAGGTAGCGGCCGTGGGAGCGCCAGCCAAGGGCCTGGATGGTCACGCGCAGATCCTCCTCGAAGCGGATCGGGTCCATGATGTGCCATCGGTACATCCCGAACCGCTGCTGTACCCGGTAGTGTCCGTCGCCCCGGATCACCTGCGGCAACCCCGCGTAGGGAGTGGTGAACTCCTGGTACTCGATCGTCTCCGCGCCGGGGCCTTGCTTCACACGCACGTCGAAGTCGTAGGAGCCGCAGAAATAGTCTTCGGTCCCGGTACCGACGACGGTGGCCCACTCCCCGTCGCCGTCCATAAAGAACTTGATCTCACCCTCGCCCCACCAATTGTCGTTGTTCACGCCCCAGGCCATGTAGGTGCCGACGTAGTGGCCCTGCCCCTTTACGCCTTCGAGGATCGTATAGTCCGTTTCGTAGGGGAGCGGGTTCGTGCGCCGGAACTGGGCGTGGAAGTAGGCGACGTCCTCGGGCACCGGGGTCAGGGTGTAGTTGACCTGGTAGTAGAGCACCATGTTGTCGGGCGAGCGGTTCTCCATCGTGATGCGGCATCGCCGGCGGAAAGGCATCTCCCAGTAGCAGTTGAAGGCGGAGCCAGGGTTCACGCAGACGGGCAGGGACGAGACCTGGGCGAACTTGCCCCAGCCGCAGGCGAAGAAGTCGCCCACGGGGCACTCGACCGACGGCGTCTCCTCATCGTCCCAGTAAAAGCGGAGGATCGCCTCGCGCCAAGGCACGCCTGCCGGGGTCATCCAGATCTGCTGGATCGCGCCCGGCCCTTCGATGTCGGCCACCTCGAAGGTCGCGCCAGCCTCGATGACGACGCTGGGGGAGACTTTCCAGCCTTGGCCGAGGTCGCGCGCGGCGTTTTTACCGGTGCCTTCGGTCGCCATGCCCCCTTTGCCCTTCTCGCCCCGGAAGTTCTCCGGGGAGATCGAGCGCGTCTTTGCGCGGGAGAGTCGAGAAAGGTTGCCCAGATGAAGCCCCAGGCCGTCGAACTGCGACATAGAGCCGACTATAGCCGTATTGCTCAGTCTAGAACAAGGGAGCGTCGACGCAAAACCCGTCATCGGAAGTCGCCCGATGGGCGTAAACTAAAGGGTAATGCCGATCGCGACGCCCGAGGCCGCCCATGCGCTGGCGAACGACCTGCGCCGGGCGACCGGCGAGGCCGTCGCCCGGCTGGGCACCACGGCGGTTCGTGAAGGATGCCACCGGGTTAAGCTCCACTGGCCCCCCCATCCCGTCAGCCCGGACTATCACGTCGGCGCCGCCGACTGGACGGAGCGGGCGAGCTTCGAAGCGTACGGAGAAACGTTCGAGGTGAGGGTCGCGCGAACGTCTCACGGCGTCTTCGGACGCTGTGAGGAGCTTTGGCACGAGGCGCGCGGCGATTCGATCGAGGCGATGCTGCAGCGGCTACGCCAGGAGGCGGAGCCTTTATTCCGACGTCAGCTCGCCGCAGGACGGGCTCTCGGACTGCCGGGCCGCTTCACCGCTCCCCTGCGCGATCTGCCCCCGCTCGGCCTTCTGCGACTCCTCTACTGCGAGGACCGCGACGTCGCCGCGGACGCGGCGACGGAGATCGAGACCCACGCCAGCACGGGCCTCTTCTTCCCCGCCTTGCTCGAGATCCTGCGCGACCGCCAGCACCCGCAGCGTCGCTCGGCCCAGTGGTGCGTGCTCGATCTTTTCGAGGACCTCCCCTCCTTCGCCCGGACGCGCGAGGAGCAAGGGGACGCCGTCGAGGCGATGCGCGTTCTTCTCTGGGACGCGGAAGACGACGCGTGCCGGGCGATCTACAAGGCGGGCGTCGTCCTCGGCGGTCACGTCTCGGGGGACTGGGGAGGTCCCGCGCTCCTCTCCGTGCTCGCCGCGCCGAGTCGGATCGGGCGACGCTCGGCGATGCACGGGCTGTACCACGTCGTCGAGTGGAACCCGGAGATGCGGGACGTGGTGGTCTGGACGCTCAGCGGCTCCGCCCTGAACGATCCCGAACCCGTGCTTCGCGCCTATGCGAAGGCGATGGCGCGCGACATCGCGCGCGGCCGAGACCACGTTCCCGACCCGGTCTTCGCCGACGGCCTTTAAACCCGTCCGTCTTCGAGGGTGAACCAGAACGTCGTTCCCGCTCCCGGAACCGACTCCACCCCCACCCGCCCCCCGTGTCTCTCCACGATACGCTTCACGTTCGCGAGGCCGATGCCCGTTCCAGGAAACTCGGACTCGGCCACCAGGCGCTCGAAGGGCAGGAAGACCTTGGGGGCGAACTGCATGTCGAAACCCACACCCTCGTCCGTGACGGAGAAGACGCCGTCGGTCTCCGTCACGCGGACCGTGCCGCCGTTGGGCGAGAACTTGCAGGCGTTGCCGATCAGGTTCTGGAGCACCGTGCGGACAAGCCCCGCGTCGCCTTGAGCGGCCATCCCCTCCTGGACGTCCAACCGGCAGCCGTTGGTCTCGCCGGCGCTCGCTAGTTCGTCGAACACCCGTCGAGCCTTGCCGCTCATGTCTAAAGCTTCCCGATTGACGGGGACGCGGGCGAGCCGGGAGAGACGCAGCAGCTCGTCGATCAGGCGGCCCAGCCGCTTCGCGTTCTCCGCCTGCCGCACGAGCATCTCGCGGTGCTCCTCGCCGAGGTCCGGGCCTGCCTCTTCCAGCAGGATGCTCGCCGTCGCGACCATCGCCCGAAGCGGAGAGCGCAGGTCGTGCGAGATGGAATAGTTGAAGCTCTCAGCCTCCTGGACCGTCCGCTTCAGCTCTTCCGTCCTCTTCTCGACCGTCTCCTCCAGGGTCGCCTTGGCCTCGCGGAGCGCCTGCTCGGCTCGGCTTCGCTCGATTTCCGCCGAGAGCCGGTCGGCGACCTGCTGGATCAGCCCGATCTCGTCGTCGGTCCAGTCCCGGGCCGCGCGGTCGTGGACCACGAAGACGGCGACCAGCCGCCCCTCTTTCGTAACGGGCACGGAAACGGTCGAAAGGGCATCGATACCCTGGCCCGCACCCAGGAGCAAACCTTCGCCGATCTCTTGAGCGGCGTCGCGAACGACGTAGGTCCGCCCCGCGCGGAGGGTCTCGGCGGCGTCCGCCCCGAAGGTGGAAAGCCCGTAGGTTCCAAGCACGCTCGCGACTCCCGGCCCCCATTCCTGCCTCACCACGAACGTCTCTTCGTCCTCGGCGAATTCGCCGAAGGTGACGCGTGAGACGTCGAGGTACTGCCCCAACATCCGCTCGACGGTGCCCAGGATATGGTCGGGTTCCCGCTCGTCGATGACCGCCTCGGTCAGGAGACTCAGGAACGCGAGCGTCTGAGCCTCGACGTAACGTTCGGTCGTGTCGCGGAACACCTTGAGGTAGCCCCGAACCGCTCCGTCTTCGTCGTGGAGGGCGTTCATCGTGCCACTTCCCCAGAACCGCGAACCATCCTTGCGCAGGTGCCACCGCTCGTCGACCGACTTCCCCGCCCGGTTCGCGCCCTCAGCCTCCCGTTCAGGGGCGGTTTTGGCCCGATCCTCGGGGGTAAAGATCAGGTCGCCGGACCGACCGATCGCCTCGATGGCGGTCCAACCGCAGATCCTCTCGGCGGCGGGATTCCAGGCGGTGATCGTGCGGTCGAGATCCATGACGAGGATCGCATCGTCCGGCGCCTGCTCGAACACGGTCCGGAAAAGCTCCTCGCGTTCCATGAGCGCCTGGCGCCCTTGAACTCCGTCGGTCACGTCCACGGCATGCACGAACGCGCCGGATACCGTTCCGTCGGCCTCGCGCATCGCCTGACAGAGCAGATCGACGTAGATCGTCCGGGACGGTCGGTCCGCCTCCGGCTGGAGGAGGACGGGGGTCTCAGCCGCGTAGAAGGGTTGGCCCGTCGCCATCACTTCGCGAAGCAGCGCGTCGAAGCCCTGTCCCTGGATTTCCGGCAGGGCCTCCAACAGGGGCTTGCCTACGAGCGACTCCCGTCCGACGATGTTCAGGTAAGCGTCGTTAGCGAACTCGAACCTCAGATCGTCGCCGCGGATCACCGCGATAGCGGAGGGCGACATGCGGAACAAGGCGTCGAGTTTTTCCCGCTCGGCCGCGAGTTCGGCGACGAGCCGTTCGCGATCGGTCACGTCGCGGGCGATCTCCGCCGCACCGACGATCTCGCCCGAAGGGTCCCGAACGGGATAGAAGCGAAGATCGAACGTCCGGCGGGCGAGCCCCGGATCCCCGAACTCCGCGGTGAAGTCCACGCTCTCGCCCGCCAGCGCCTGACCCCACATCGCCTTCGCGTTCGCCCGGTCTTGGGGCAGATGGACGAGGGCGTCGAGCAGACTTTCTCCCAGGCGGGGCTCGACGCCGAATACCCGCACGAACTCACGGCGATAGGCCTCGTTCAGGCTGGTGAAGCGGTAGTCGCAGTCGATCGAGACGATGAGCTCCTGAGTGCCTTCGGTGATCCCTTCCAGGAGGTCGTAAGCTTCGCGAAGACGCCGGTCGCGCTCGCGCAGGGCCTGCTCGGCTTCGACCCGCGCCGTGATGTCGAGCACGACGCCGGAGAGGCGTACGGGCTTACCGTCGGAATCCAGCGTCGTGTCGCCTCGTGCGAGGACGCTCCGCTCCCGATCTCCAGCCACGCGGTACTCCGTCTCGTAGCGCCCGCCCGACGCGAGCGAGGCCCCGATGTCGGATTGGACGCGCGCCACGTCGTCGGGGTGGATAGCGGCGAAGAACCGGGCGATGGGCGCGCCCTGGGCGTCGGCCTTCGGAACGTCGAAAAACTGGGCGAGAAGCGGGTTGGCGAAGACACGGTCGTTGGGGGCGTCCCAGTCGAACGTCGCGACCTCCGCGTTCTCAAGGGTTCGATCTTGGCGGGCTCGCTCCTCGGCGCGGGCCGTCTCTTGGGCTTTCCGCTCCGAGACGTCTTTGAAAAGCACACCGACCTCGACGCTCCCTTCGCCGCCGATGCGGAAGGCGTGCACGTCGAACCACTTGCCCATCGCCTCCGCCCGATTCTCGAACCGGACCGATTCGCCGGTGGTCGCCACGCGACCGTAGGTGGCGAACCAGCGCTCTTCGAGGGTGGGATAAAGCTCACGGACCGTCTTCCCGCCGAGCGCGTCTTCGGGAGTGATGCCCGTAAAGCGGCTAAAGGCGGGATTAAACTCGCGGAATCGGTAGTCCACGGGCCGCTCCTGCGCGTCGAAGATCATCTCGATCACGCAGAAGCCCTCTTCGAGTGCGTCGAAGAGGGTACGGGTCCGCGTTTGGCTCTCGGTCCGCAAAGCGGACTGCGCCGCCATCTCATGAACCTTGCGTCGCAGGTCGAGTTGGGCCATCACCTGCCGCGCCAGCACCCGGAGCGTCTCACGTTGGAGATCGGTCAGACGCCGGGCATGCGTGTCGAGGATGCAGAGAGAGCCGAGCGGCAGGCCGTCCGACGTCTCCAAGGCAACCCCCGCGTAGAAGCGGACGCCGAGTTCGCCCGTCACGAGCGGATTGTCCACGAATCTGGAGTCGACCGACGCGTCTTCCACCTCCAAAAGCTCTTTTTGGAGGATGGCGTGGGCGCAGAAGGAGGCGTCGCGGGGCGTCGCGTCGAGATCCGTGCCGACCGCGGCTTTGAACCACTGGCGATCTTCGGTCAGGAAAGTCACAAGGGCGATCGGGGCTTCGCAGATTCTTGCCGCGAGGGCCGCGATCTCGTCGAATTCGGCCTCGCGCGCCGTGTCGAGGACGCCATAGGCGCGCAGGGCGGAAAGCCGCTCGGCCTCCTGGGGGTGCGTCTCGGCGCGCATAGACTCTTCTGATTATACGGCCACGCCGGGGACGGGTTCGTTCCCAGAGGCGCCCGCCCGGTACCCTTATGGGAATGCCCGTCGAAGCCTGGCGCCGCTACCGCCCCTTTCCGCCGGTCGACCTGCCCGACCGCACCTGGCCGAACAAGACCATCGACCGTGCCCCCGTCTGGTGCTCGGTGGATCTTCGTGACGGCAACCAGGCGCTCGTGGAGCCGATGGGCGTGGAGGAGAAGCTTGAGATGTTCCGCCTCCTCGTACGGCTCGGATTCAAGGAGATCGAGGTCGCGTTCCCCAGCGCGAGCGAGGTCGAGTTCGAGTTCGTGCGGACCCTCATCGACGGCGGGATGATCCCCGACGACGTGACGATCCAGGTGCTGACCCAGGCGCGCGAGCACCTGATCCGACGCACCTTCGACGCGGTCCGGGGCTCGAAGCAGGCGATCGTCCACCTCTACAACTCGACTTCCACCCTCCAGAGGCGCGTGGTATTCGGAATGGACGAGAGCGGCATCACCCAACTGGCCGTCGAGGGCGCCCGCCTTATCCGAGAGCTGGCCGACGCGATGCCGGAAACCGACGTGCGCATGGAGTACAGCCCGGAAAGCTTCACCGGTACGGAACTTCCCTTCGCCCTGCGCATCTGCTCCGAGGTCGCCGCCGTATGGGGGCCGACGCCCGAGAAGCCGATGATCGTCAATCTCCCTTCGACGGTCGAGATGGCGACGCCGAACGTCTACGCCGACCAGATCGAGTGGATGGGCCGCCATCTGCCGAACCGGGAAAGCATCGTTCTGAGCGTCCACACCCACAACGACCGAGGCACCGCCGTCGCCTCGTCGGAGCTGGCGATGATGGCGGGGGCCGACCGGGTCGAGGGCACGATCTTCGGCTACGGCGAGCGCACCGGCAACGTGGATCTCGCGACCCTCGCCCTTAACCTGATGAGCCAGGGCGTCGAGCCCGGCCTCGACTTCTCCGACCTCGCGGGCGTGATCGAGACGGTCACCCGTCTTACCGACAACCCCGTCCACCCGCGTCACCCTTACGCGGGCGAGCTGGTCTTCACCGCCTTCAGCGGCTCCCACCAGGACGCGATCAACAAGGGGATGCAGTCGCTTTCGGACGCCCGGTGGGAGGTGCCGTATCTCACCATCGACCCGCGCGACCTCGGACGCACCTTCGAGGCGATCATCCGGGTGAACAGCCAGAGCGGTAAGGGCGGCGTCGCCTGGATCCTGCGCCTGGAACACGGCCTGGAACTGCCGAAGGCGATGCAGGCGGAATTTGCGCAGGTGGTTCAGCGTATCGCGGAACGGACGGCGACCGAGGTCAAGCCCGACGCGATCTGGGGCGCTTTCCGCGCGGAGTACCTGGAGCGCAACGAGCCTTACGAGGTTCTCGACGCGGAGACGACACCCACCGGCCTTCGGGTCCACCTTCGCGTCGACGGCGAGGTGCGGGAGATGGTCGCCGAGGGCAACGGCCCTATCGAGGCGTTCGTCCGCATTCTCCACGACGCGGGCGCCGCGCCGTTCGAACTGGTCTCGTTCCGCGAACACTCGCTCGGGGCGGGGGCGGACGCTCGTGCGGCGGCCTACGTCGCTCTGCGGCGCGGTGAAACCGAGCGATTCGGAGCCGGGCTGGACGCCAACACAACGCTGGCGTCTTTGCGAGCGGTGGTCAGCGCCCTCAACCGGCTCTCTTCGTAAGTCTCCCGGGCGTTTGGGCGGCGTCGCCGCCCAAACGCCCGCTCCACGCCCTTAAGGGGAACGCTGCTCCTACGGACACGGTCCCAAGGAAGGCGCGATGCCAGCCCCCTACTTTCTCTTCGCCACCGGGATCGAGAACTCGTACCCGACGATCGATGGAGGAAAGACAAGGGTCGACCAGATGGAGTCTTGCGGTCATTACGATCATTGGCGCAAGGATTTCGACCTCGTCGAAGAGCTCGACATCTGCTATCTGCGCTACGGACCGCCCATCCATCGAACTTGGCTTGGCGACGGAAAATACGAATGGTCCTTCGTGGACGCGACGTTCGGAGACCTCTACCGGCGGAACATCGCGCCGATCGTCGATCTATGCCATTTCGGCGTGCCCGACTGGCTGGAGAACTTCCAGAACCCGGCCTTTCCCGAGCTCTTCGCGGCGTATTGCAAGGCGTTCGCGGTGCGCTATCCCTGGGTTCAGCTCTACACCCCGGTCAACGAGATGTTCATCACCGCGACGTTCTCGGCGGCGTACGGGTGGTGGAACGAGCAGCTTCACGACGACCGCTCGTTCGTGACGGCGCTGAAGAACATCGTTCGGTCGAACGTCCTGGCGATGGAGGCGATCCTCTCCGTCCGTCCCGACGCACTGTTCGTCCAGAGCGAGTCTTCGGAGTACTTCCACGCGGAGAGCCCGGCGGCGATCGCACCCGCCGAGCGGATGAACTCGAGACGCTTTCTCTCGCTCGACCTCAACTACGGCAAGCGAGTCGACTCGTCCATGTACGAGTTCCTCATGGACAACGGCATGACGCGCGAGGAGTACGACTGGTTTATGTCGAAGAGCCTGCGGCACTACTGCGTCATGGGGACGGACTACTACGTCACGAACGAGCACCGGGTGAAACCCGACGGCTCGACCGGCCCTAGCGGCGAGGTGTTCGGCTACGACGAGATCTCGCGGCAGTACTACACTCGTTACAAGCTGCCGATGATGCACACCGAGACGAACATCGTGCAGGGCCCGAAGGGGGACGAGGCGGTCTACTGGCTCTGGAAGGAGTGGGCCAACGTGCTTCGGCTCCGAAACGACGGGGTTCCCATCGTGGGCTTCACCTGGTACTCGCTGACGGACCAAGTGGATTGGGACACGGCGTTGCGCGAGAAGAACGGCCATGTCTGCCCCGTCGGACTCTACGACCTCGACCGGAACATCCGGCCCGTTGGCGAAGAGTACAAGCGGATCATCCAGGACTGGAATCAGGTGTTGCCCACGCAGTCCACGGCCTTGGTGATGCCGGTCAAGATGCCCCACGAGTTCGACTGGAAGCCCACCGCGAACGTGCCGGTCGGGTCGGAGAAACAGGAAGCCGCGCAAGCGAACCAAGGACAACAATGAGATTCGAGAACAAGGTCGTCATCGTAACGGGAGCGGCGAGCGGGATCGGGCTCGCGACGGCGAAGCTTTTCGCGTCGGAGGGCGCGAAGGTCGTCGTAGCCGATCTTAACGGAGAGAAGGCGATCCAGGCGGCAGAAGGCTTCGGTGGGCTGGGCGTGGCCTGCGACGTGTCGAAGGAAGAACTGGTCAAGGCATGCGTCGACCAGACCCTCGAACGATTCGGACGCTGGGACGTCGTGGTGAACAACGCGGGCCTGATGGTGTTCAAGCCGTTGGAGGAGCACACGGTCGACGACTGGATGCGAGTGCTGAGCGTCGATCTGATCGGTGCGTTCCTCTTCACCCGAGAGGCGTTTCTGAGAATGGGGAAAGGCGGCTCCATCGTCAACGTGTCGAGCGTCCACGCGGTCGAGACCACCCCGCAGGTCGCCTCGTACGCGGCGTCGAAAACGGCGATCCTTTCGCTCACCCGATCGTCGGCCATCGAGGGTAAGCCGAAGGGCATCCGCACCAACTGCGTCCTGCCCGGCGCCATCGATACGCCGATGCTGTGGGAAAATCCCAACGTGAAGTCGGGCGTCGAAACGATCGATAAGGCCGACGTCGGTAAGCCTGAGCAGGTCGCGTCGGCCATCGCCTACCTTGCGAGCGACGAGGCGTCGTTCGTGTACGGCACGGCGATGCGCGTCGATGGCGGAAGGCTGGACCGGCTTTAACCGAGCGAGGGGGGCCTACCCATAAGGCTTAAGGACCTCTCCGAAAATGCGGTATCCCTTAGTCCACGGATGCAAACGCCGACCTTTATGACCCGCCTGCGCGCCGTCGCGCGGGGGGAGATCTCCGCCGACACCCTGGAGGCGTACCGACGCGCGAGCCTCGCCGTGTTGGAACTTCTCGAGCGCACCGAGAACGACCGCGAAGCCCTGCGGGGCGAGGGCAAGACGGCCTGGGACCTCTCCGAAGGGGGACAGGCGGAAGCCCTCAGCGCGTGGAACGCCTACGTGCTCCAGAGCCTCGGGACCTCCTTCCTCGACGCGGACTATCGCGACGACCCCGGCACGGTCGGGTTCGTGCCGCCCATCACCGCCGACCAGGTAATGCGGTTTTTCTCCCCCGTGGGCGAGTGGCTGGGACGCGCCCAGCGGGCGGGTGCCGACCCGCATTACAGAATCGACGTGCCCGTGCCCGCCGACCTGCCCGCCTGGAGCGAGGTCGAGCCCTGCCCGAACTCCCATCTGCACGGGATGCTGGAGGCGATGCGCGGGATTCGGGAGCACGCCCGCTCCGCCGTGACGTTCCTGGGAGAGGCGCCGCCCTTCGACGAGAAGCAGGCGAAGGCGTACCATGCGATCCGGGGGCTTTTCGCGGGCGGCGAGGCGAAGGCGCGCTACGCGGACGATCTGCACGGCACGAACCCGACGCTGGCGGTCCACGAGCTCGTCGAGCCGTCGATCAAGGAGGCGATCGAGACCTTCCACACCGTGGGCCAGCTCTGCGCGATGCCTCGCCTCGCGGAACAGGCCGCCGCCCCCACGCCCCCTCCCGCCGCCTCTCAGGCGAAGCGCATCCCTACCCCCCGGGAGCCAGGCTTCGACCCCTGGCGCCTGACCGACCCGGGCGCGGCCACGAGCTTGAAGCGCGACCCGGAGGCTCAAGCGGCGATCCAACAGCTCTGGCGGTACGATCCCGATCCGGAAGCCACCCTGCGCCTCGCCGCCGAGGTGGAGGCCGCCGCCGATCGAAACGACATCCGCCCCGCTCTCAACCCGAACGGCACTCGGCTGGGTCACTTCTTCTGCTGTCCCTGGGCTACCGTGTACGAGGTCCGACGTCCGCTCGTGCTCGGCGGAACCCGGCTGAAGGCGTACGACCAGTTCGTGCTCGACGTGACCGCCGAGGGCACCGAACTGGGCCATCCCTTCAAGCGGCAGATCAAGAAGGCGAACTTCCAGGCGACCGACAAGTTCGAGTACGGCGACCCGAACGAGGCGCCGGACCACTAAACGAGCAAGAGAGTTCTCGGCATCACTCGACTCCTTACCCCTCCCCCGTCCGGTAGGGAAATATCGGGGCTTTCCGGTACGTTGGAAAGCCCATGACCCGCGAGACCCAGATCGACCTCCCGATCCTGCTTCCCGACGTGGACACGCCGGACGATCCGTGCGTCGAGCGGGTGCTGACGCGGCTTGAGGACACGCCGGGCGTGAGCCGGGCTCACCTCGTGGACGGGCCGAAGGTGTGCCTCCACTACGATTCGGCGGTAGTCACCTTGGCCCAGGTGGAGCGGGCGGCTCAGGCGGCGGGCGCCGACGTGGGGCGACGCTACGGCCACGTGGTCCTGCCTCTCCGGGCGGTGGCGGGAGAGGACGCCGGACGCCGGATCGAGGCGTCCGTCCGCCACATCCCCGGTGTGCTCGCCGCGTCGGTCAGCCTTCCCGCACAGGTCGTACGTCTGGAGTGGGACCGGGAACGGACCTCCCAAGACGCGATCGGGCACGAGCTCGAGCGGCTCGGCTACTGCCTTCCTAAGGAGGAGCACGGCCACATCGGCTGCTGCTGCGCCCACGGCCGTGCGGAGCACGACGCGGAAGCCGGATTCTACGAGCGGAACAAGGAACTGGTCTGGAGCCTTGCGGCGGGCGCGATCCTGCTGGTGGCCTACCTCGGAGAGCGGGCGGGTCTCCCGCGTCCCCTCGCGGTCGGCCTCTATCTCGTCTCGTACGTCCTCGGAGGCTGGGACCTCGCTTCGCACTGGATCCGCTCTGTCTTCCAGGGCAAGCTGACCTTCGACATCGATCTGCTGATGCTTCTCGCGGCGGCGGGAGCGGGCGTGCTCGGCAACTGGACGGAAGGCGCCTTCCTCCTGTTCCTGTTCTCCCTGGCCCATGCCCTGGAGCACCTCGCCACCGGAAGGGCCCGCGACGCGATCCGCGCCCTTGCGGAACTGACGCCCGACGTGGCGACCGTCGTTCGCGACGGCCGGGAGTCCGAGGTACCGGTGACGGAAGTCGCGGTAGGCGAGCGGGTCGTCGTGAAGCCCGGTGGGCGGATCCCGGTGGACGGCAAGGTGGCCGCCGGGCGGTCCGCAGTGGATCAGGCCTCGGTGACGGGGGAATCGGTTCCGGTGGAGAAAACGATGGGCGATCCCGTGTTCGCGGGGACGGTGAACGGAGACGGCGCGCTGGAGATCGTGAACGAGAAGGCGGTCGGTGACCGGACTCTCGACCGGGTCGTGCGGCTCGTGGAGGAGGCGCAGACGCAGAAAGCCCCGACGGAGAGGTTCGCCGATCGTTTCGCCTCGGTCTTCGTACCCGCCGTCCTCGTCGCCGATCTGCTCCTGATCGTCGCGCCGCCCTTATTGGGGTTGTTGCCGTGGTCGCAATCGTTCTACCGGGGTATGACCCTGCTCGTCGGCGCGTCCCCGTGCGCCCTGGCTCTCGGCACCCCTTCGGCGGTGTTGGCGGGTATCGCGCAGGCGGCCCGCAATGGCGTCCTAGTAAAGGGTGGCGCGCATTTGGAGAACCTGGGCAACGTGCGCACGATGGCCCTCGACAAGACGGGCACCCTGACGGTCGGACATCCCGAGGTGACGGACGTTCTTCCTTTGGAGGCGACGGAAGAGGAGCTTCTGCGGGTCGCGGCGGCGGTCGAGCGGCGGTCGTCGCATCCGCTCGCGCAGGCGGTGGTCCGGCGGGCGGGCGACTCGGGTGGGGAGGCGACCGATCTTCAGAACGTCCCCGGTAAGGGCGTCCGCGCGGCGATGGACGGCGAGGCGGTCGCGCTCGGCAGTCCGCGTCTTTTCGAGAGCGTTCCCGCCCCCGTCACGGCGGCGGTAGAGGGGCTGAGCGGAAAGAGCGTGATCGTCGTCCGCAAAGGCGAACGCTGGCTCGGCGTTCTCGGGGTGGCCGACGCGCCGCGCGCGGCGGCGGGAGCGACGCTCAAGGCGCTTCGGGAGCTCGGAGTCAAGCCGTTGGTGATGCTTACCGGCGACGCGAAGCCCGTCGGCGAGGCGGTGGGCAAGACGGTCGGGGTGGACGAGGTGCGAGCGGAGCTCATGCCGGAGGATAAGGTCAAGATCGTTCGCGAGCTTCTGGAGCGGCACGGAAGCGTGGCGATGGTGGGCGACGGCGTGAACGACGCGCCCGCGCTGGCCCACGCGACGGTGGGCATCGCGATGGGCGGCGCGGGCACGGCGGTGGCCCTGGAGACCGCCGACGTGGCCTTGATGGGCGACGATCTCGCGAAGCTTCCCTTCGCGGTCGCCTTGGCGCGACAGGCGAGCGCGACGATTCGGACCAATCTCTACATCGCCCTCGGCGTGATCGCCCTGTTGATGGTCGCGTCGGTGGGTGGCTTCGTGCGGATCGGACCGGCGGTCGTCCTACACGAGGGAAGCACGCTGGTGGTGCTGGCGAACTCGCTCCGACTGCTGCGTTTCCGTCTGCGAGGTTAGAGTTCGCAGCGAAGTCAAGCCATAGAACGGCTTGACTCGTCGCACGACGGCTTTCCGTGGGATCGTCGGCGATCCTAAGACTAGAGGCCGACGCCGGGCAAGGGCGGCGCCGACTCGAAGTCGTCGCCTTCCTTGGGCACGGGACCGTGGTTGCCCGCTTCGGCGTCCAAGCAGGCCTGGAGGGCGGCAACGGCGACCTCGACGTGCTTCGCCTGGGGTTCGCGCGTGGTGAGCCGCTGGCTCCACATGCCGGGTTGGAACGCCGCGTTCACGAGCTTCTGGTCGCGGAAGCGACCCGCGAGGCGGAGCAGCTCGTAGCTGACGCCCGCGATCAGGGGCAGGATCACGAGCTCCATCGCGAAGCGGACGGTGACGTTGAAGATCTTGCTCGCCTGCTCGCCCAGAGGATAGCGCGGGAGGAAGGCGAAGACCACGAAGCCGACGAGCAACACGATGATCGCGAAGCTCGTGCCGCAACGCGGGTGGATGCGGCTTTCAGAAAGGCAGGGGCCGACTTCGAGCGGGCGATCGTGCTCGAGAGCGTTGATCGCCTTGTGCTCGGCGCCATGGTAGCGGAACACCTCCTGGATGTCGGGCATGAGTCCGATCAGGCCGATGTAACCGAAGAAGATCGCCGCCTTCACGACCTCCGCGACGACGTTCGTGATCGTGCCGCTCTCGCCCTTCTTGATGCCCATCCAGCCCCGCGACCACTCGGCGACAAGGTTCGGAAGGTAGTCGAACAGAGCAACGCCGAACACGAGGCTGACGACGAGCGCGCCCACGATCGAGGCGTCCTGCACCCGCTTGGGCGTCTCCTTGGGAACGGCGACGCCCGCCGTCTCAACGGCGGCCTCAAGGGCTCCTGGCGCCTGCGCGTCGCCGCCGTATTTCGGGTCGATCTGGATCGCGGAGGCGAAGCGCATCGCCTTGGTGCCGAGGGCCATGCTGTCCAACAGGGCGAGCGAGCCGCGCAGGAAGGGATATTTAAGCCACTTCTGGCGGCCGATCCAAGTCTTCTCGATCGCCTCCGTCTGGATCACGATCTCGCCGTTGGGGGCGCGGCAAGCGATGGAGAAGTAGCGCGGCGAGCGCATCATCACGCCTTCGATGATCGCCTGCCCGCCGTACTGGAGATACTCGCCCTTCGGCACGGCGCCTAGTATACGGGAAAGAGGCCCGAGGGACGTTTAAGCAGGCATTTCGATCAAGTTTAGAAAAAACTTGAACGACCGAGCTCTGGCAGACGTCCATTGCATTGCGCTTCGGCGCACAATGATAACGGAGAATACGCCATGGGAAACAATCCTGAAGGGCTAAAACTCACCGAAGAGGAAGCGTTCGCGCTCTTGGGCTTGTGTCTTACAAGTCCTAATGGGCTCGACTCAACCTCTGAAAAGGCGATGCGTAAGTTGGCGGACTATTGTTCGAAAGGCAATCATCCAAGTATCCGTCCGACCGGCTACCATCTCGCCCGTGAGATCGGAAAAGCGGGGGCCTAAACAACCCTCCCAAGACCGCGCAAGGGGCCGCACCGAAAGGTGGGGCCCCTTCGCATTTTAGATCCTCCCGAGAATCGGCCCGCGGCGGGAGAACCATCCCGTCAAATCCGGAGATCGATGCTTGGGTCAGGTCACAAACGGTTAAGCATGGAGCTGTACCAGCCTGCGCTCGGCCCTCCACAATAGATCCATGCGCGTCCGCGAGATCCTCGCCATCCTGGAGACGGTCGCTCCCGTCCGCTACGCCTTTTCCTTCGACCGGGTCGGACTCCAGGTGGGCGACCCCGAGGCGGAGGTCTCGCGGGCCGTCGTGTCGCTCGACCGCTCGCGGGCGGCGGTCGCCTCGGCGCGCGAGTCGGGCGCCGAGCTGCTTCTGGCCCACCACCCCCTTCTTTTCACGCCTCTCAAGGAGGTCGTCGCGGGCGATCACGTCGGGCGCACCGTGCTCGATCTCGCGGCGGCGGGGATCGCGTTCGTCGCCGCCCACACGAACTGGGACTCCGCGCGGGGCGGGGTGAACGACGCGCTAGCGACGCGTCTTGGTCTCAACGAGACGAAAGAGTTCGGCGGGGCGGCGGACGTGGAGCGGCTCAAGCTCGTGTTCTTCGCGCCGCCGGATGCGGCCGAAAGGTTGATCGATGCGCTGAGCGAGGCGGGAGCCGGCGCCATCGGGGACTACCGCCGTTGCGCCTTCCTCGCCGAAGGGACGGGGACCTTCGTCGGCGGCGAGGGCACGAAACCGGCGACCGGCGAGCCGGGGCGTATCGAGCGCACGCCGGAGACGCGGGTCGAGATGGTCCTGCGAAAGGACGAACGAAGGGCGGTCGAGCGAGCGCTCCGCACGAACCACCCTTACGAGGAGCCCGCCTACGACTTTCTCGCTTCGCCGCCCATGGCCGAACAGGCCGCCGGGCGCGTCGGCACGGTCGAGCGAACGACGCTGAAGGCGTTCGTCACGGGAGTCGAGTCCGCCCTCGAAGCCAAGGCGCTGGGCTGGGGCGACCCCGCGCGGACGATCCGCAAGGTGGCGGTCGTGGGCGGGGCGGCGGACGGCGAGTGGCGAGCCGCCCAGCGGGCCGGGGCCGACGTGCTGGTGACGGGCGAGGTCAAGCAGCACGTCGCCCTGGAGGCCTCCGAATCAGGCTTCGCCCTCGTGGCGGCGGGCCACTACGCGACGGAGCAGCCCGGCGTCGAGGCCCTGCGCGACCGGATGGCGGCGGTCTGCCCCGGTGTGGACTGGCGCACGTTCGTTCCCGAGCCCGGCTTCGCGGGGCGTCCATTCTAGAGCGCTAGGTTTCGGGCCTTCGACGCGGTATAATCCCTTCTCGTCACGCTCCGGTGGTCCAGTGGTTAGGACGCCTCTCTTTCACAGAGGAGATCGCGGGTTCAAGTCCCGTCCGGAGTACCAATTTCCTACTTGGTCCGCAAGCACCCCTTCCCTAGCCGCCTGATCGGCCATCTCCTGGAGCGTTTTGAACCAGGAACGAAGGGTCACCTCCACCTTACCGTCAACGATCTGACAGTTTGAAACCAGGCCTTTGAACATCTCCCGGCGGCGGGCCGGATCGGCCTTGCGGAACCGAGGGCCGGAGTTTGAAACCGCCGCCAGCAGACCGAGGGATTCCTCCCACGTCTCGCGCTCGGCGGCCCCCAGCGCGCGGATCTCCTCGTCCACCTCCGAGAGCGCGGCCTCGTACTCCGGGCGCAGGGTCCGGTAGGTCTCCTCGGGCACCTCGTCCTCGACGCGGTCGCGGTAGAGGCGGTCCAGCCTCCTCTTCGCGGACTCCTTCCTCGCCTCCAAGAGGCGCAGGGTCTCGTCGCGCCTCGCCGCGATCTCCTCGTGTCCCTCACGCAAGGCGCCCCGAAGGTCGGCCAGCGTTCGCGGATCGATCGTCAGCGCGTCGAGGGCGAGGGCGAGCGCCTCGGTGACGACCTCCTCCCGAAGGCCGGCGCGCCGACAGCCCCGCGCCCCCGAGCAGGCGTAGTAGACGTAGATCCCCTTGGCGGTGAACGGGGAGCAGGCGCACCCGCAGACGCCGCAGGTGACGAGTCCGCGGTAGGCGTAGACGTTGTCCCCACGGAGGTGCGGAACCCCCTCGCCGTGCCCTTCCGAGCGCCCTTCCATCACGTTTTGGACCTTACTATATAGGGCCGCCGAAACGATGGGCTCGTGAACCCCCGGAAAGCTCTCCCCGTTCCAGCGCACGACGCCCATGTAGATGGGGTTCCGGAGCATCTCGTGCACCTGCTTCGAGCTGAGCCTCCCGCCCCTGGGCGACGACAGGCCGAGCGTCTGCGCCCACGCGGCCACCCGCTTGAGAGACGCCTCGCCCTCGGCGTAGGACTGGAAGAGCCGCAGCACGAGCGGCGCGATCTCGGGGTGGGGGACGATCGACGGGCGACCGGGGGCGGGGACGTTGACGTAGCCGATGGGGGCGACCGACGGCCAGAGCCCTTCTTCCGCCTTCTTCCTCATCCCCTTGCGGATCTCCTCGGAGAGGTTGTCCACGAAGTTCTTCGCCATCACCGTCTTGATGTCGTGGATGAACTTGGCGTGGGAGGTCGAGCGGCGGGACATGACCTCCGCCTCCTTCACGAGGTGCAGCTCGGCGTCCTGGTCCTCGATGAGGTCGCCCACCGTGACGCGGTCGCGGAAGTTGCGGTAGATCCGGTCGGTCTTCTCGACCACGATCGCGTCGGCCCTTCCCTCCTGGATGTCCCGGACCATCGCGTCGAACTCCTTGCGCCCCGCCTTCTTCGCGGACTCGGCGTCCACCCGCTCCGCGACGATCTCGATCCCCTCGCGGCGGCAGTAGAGGCGCAAGGGATCGATCTGGGCTTCGAGGCTGAATCCCTTCTCCCGCTGCTCCTCGGTGGAGACGCGGGTGTAGAGGATCGCCCTACGCCGTCTTTTGGCGGACGGCGTCGACGTCGAGGAGGGCTTGCGGGGTCGGGCCATGGCAGGGAGCGGGAAGACCGAGGAGGGCGGAGAAGAAACGGACGCAGGCCTCGGCCTCGTACCGGCCCTCTTCCGGGGTGAGGCCATTATGCGCCGCGATCCGCGCGGCGAGGCGGTCGGTCGCGGAAGTCGAGACGAGGCGGAGCTCAGCCAACCCGGTCCCCTCTAACGACGGCTCTCACGCGGCCTCACGGAACAGGTCCATCTCGTACTGACCGCGCTCGTCGGGCTCTGAGGCCACGACGTCGAAGGTCGCCGGGATCTCGGTCTCGGCGGTGGGCGGCGGAGTCGCCTCTTCAACCTCGAGGCGCACCTCCTGCCCGACGTCCTCCTTAGGACGGAGCCACTCGCGCGGCGTCCTCCAGAAGAAGGTCGGGAAGCGCGCCCACTCCTCGCCCGAGATCGTGTTCCCGTGCACGACGAGGGCGGGGATCCCCCAGAGCGTGGTCTGGGGGAGCGCCATGTCCACCGCGATCGGCGAGACGTCGTACATCACCGCCCGCATGCGCCGCGGCGACACGCTCTGCTCCTGGAGCACCTTCGCCATCGCTAGGACGAAGATCCCGGAGCCGCAGGCGGGCTCCATTACGGTGAAGGGACGGTCCTTCGGGACCTCGGTCGCGTGGAGCGTCGCCTGGCACATCATCTCGGCCAAGGCCCAAGGCGTGTAGAACTCACCGCCCGCCTTCTTGCCGCTCTCGCCGCCCCACTCCATGGGGATCGGTCCGAGGTGGTCGGCGAACGGCTCGCCCGTTTGCATCTCCTCGACCATCAGGTGGAACGCCTGCGAGAACTCGGCGAGGTCCTCCGGCTTCCACGGGCCAGCCTCCTGGAGGTACTCCTCCTCGCGCCGTCCGGTGGCGACGGCGCAGGCGACCAGGCGGACGAAGGCGCGGAAGCAGTCGTGCGGATAGCGGCCCGTGCGGCGGTGGACCCGCTCCAGCGTATTGACGAGGGTGGGCTTAGCCAATTCGCACCGGCCCGCTAGAAGTGACGGGATGCGCGACCCCATTCTTGCCGAGAATCCCATTAGCCGGGATCGGGACGACGTCCGCCGCGCCGAGCGCGGGAGTGGCGACGACCGCCGGAAAGATCGGGGGCCGTGTCGCCCCCGTTTGGGCCGCTTCCCGATTGATGACGGGGGCGGCTCCTTTTTCGTCGAAAAGATCGAGCTGGATCATGCGCTCCCTCCCGTCGCTATAATGCCGCCATGCGAAAGCTCCTGATCGCCGCCC
>CAZEWR010000062.1:0-20033 GCA_964516175.1 uncultured Fimbriimonas sp.
CCCGCCTGAGGACCGCAGACGATCGCGTAGCCGATACCGGTCTTCGCGGTGAGGACGGTCCCGCCCTTCCGACCTAGGAGCGAGAATCCGCGCGTTCCGACCGGAACGACGATGGGCGCCTCCAGGGCGATCTTGTTGGAGGGGAGCGAGTACGAGGTCTTTCCCGACACCACCGCCTTGGCGATGTCGGCGTTGATGCTCGCGGCGGTCGGGGCGACGGTCGGTGCGCCGAGGATCGTAAGGGCGAGAGCGGCGAGGATTGGAGTCATGGTCTTGGAAACGAAGAGGGCCGCGCCTCCTCTCGGGAAGCGCGGCCCTCGTGGGGTGGGATAGGTGAGCGGTTACGCCCGCTTGCGTCGGCGCAGGGCCATCAGGGCGAAGGGCAGGGCGGCCACGGGGCCGGGGACGGCCGGGCTGATCGGGTCGGCGACGACGCTCACGTTGTCGAGAAACGTGTTGCTTGGCGTGTTGTAGATCTCGAACCGCAACGTGGTCGAAGCCGAGGTCGCGACCACGTTGAACGAGTAGTGGGTGAAGTCGTTGAAGTTCTTGCCCGGCAGGGCGCTGGCAGGGACCACGTTCTGACCTCCAAAGGACGCCGAGAAAGAGTTGCCCGAGCCTGACCTGTAGCTGTAGGCGTCGAACGAGAACGTGTAGGACGCGCCCGTCGCCGAGGCGATCGTCTGGGTGAGGATCGCAGGCCTGCCGATGTTGCTGAAGACGGCGCCGGGGCCGCCGTTCGTCCCGAGGCCGCCGACCACGTCCACTCCGAGCGAGTTGCCGGTGAGGGTGTATCCCGAGAAGTCCCCCGTCTCGAACCCGCCGTTGACGACGAGGTTCTGGGCCGATGCCGACAGGGCGCACGAGGCGAGAGCGAGGAGGGAAACGGAGCGGAGGATTCGCATGGTAGGTGGCAAAGCCAGCGCCATTGTGCGGGCCCCTCAGGGCCACCCCCGTTCACATTCCGCGTATATTTTCCCACCGATCCGATCTTGACGACGAAGCCGCAGGAAACCACCACCCTGCCTCGCACGCCTGCGGGATGCCGGGCTCGTTTCAGTCGTGCGTCTCGATGTTCGCCTTCAGGCTGGCGAGCAGCGCGTCGTCGGCGTGGGCGGCGAGGTCGGGGTCGCTCCAGTTCGGGTCGAAGACGGCTTCGGCGCTCTGAAGCGCCTGCTCGGCGGTCTGAGCGAACTGGTTCTGGATCTCGGCGACGTCCTGATTCCGGCGCCCGGGGAAGCTCCGGATGGCGGACTGAGAAGGCGTGAGGGCCCGGATGGCGGTAGGGCGCCCGACCGATCGGAGCAGAAGGACGAGGGTGGCGAGGTAGGAGGTGCTGAGGAGGTTCATGGTTTCTCAGAGGGAGGCGGGACGGTCCGGCCATCGTCCGCGATCGGGACGCCAGGGCCGGGGGTGGGGACGGAAGTCGAAGGATCGACGACGGCGCCGCCGATCCGGGTGAGGCTGCCCTCGGGCTTCCCCGCGACGATAGGAGCGGAGGGTGCGTCGGGGTCCTTGTTCGCGTTGGGATCGCGGGCCGGGACGAGGAGGGCGAGGAAGGTCGTGGCGATCAGGAGATAGGCTTGCTTCTCCTCGAGCGTCATCTTCCCGCGCAGAACGAGATAGCTGAGGATCGCGCCCAGAAGGGCGACGCCGTTCTTCGGCGTCACTTGGAAATGGCTTAAGAAAGCTTTCATGCGGTCATCCCACGACGGCGCTCGCGAAGAACCTCGAGCTCTTTGCTCCGCTCGATAAGGTCGCTCCACTCCATCCCCGCCTCATAGGCGCGGGACAGGAGATTGCGGATCAGGGTCGAAGAGTCGTGGCGGATGCGGCGGTCGAGCTCGAACATCTCGTGCGCACGCTCCGCGATGTTCTCACGCTCGTCCTGAAGCTGCTTGATTTCCGCGCGAAGCCCCCGTGTCACCGTCTCGAATTCCGTCCGGAGAGTCCGCATATCGGACTCCCTCTGGGTGCGTTCGGCGATAAGCTGGGACGTCAGACCTTGAGCCTCTTCGGACTTGAGCTTTCGATGGGAGACGCTCGTCGCGTACCAAGTCCCCACTGAGCTAAGGGCGGCGATGACGATGGACGGAAGTGCGTCGGTCATCGGACTCCCAGAACGGCCTTCGCGCGCTCGTAGTAGGCTTCGCGCTCCTCGACGCCGTTGTATCCGCCGTTGATCGCGTAGGTGGCACCGCGAACGTCGCGCGCGTCGGCCTTACGGATGCAGCCGCGAGACTGGAAGTACCAGGCGGCGGAACGGGAGCCGACCCCGATCTCAAGGAGGAGATCGGGATTCGCGACCAGGTCGAAGCCGATGGCCTTGCCGCACTCGGCGTACAGGCCGCGCCCCGTCAACTGGATGGGACCGCGACCTCGGAAGCGGTAGCCGTCGCCGCTGGCCACGTTCCCGTTGCCCATGCGGTTCGAATAGGTCTTGTTGGCGAGGGCCTGGGGATTGTGGGCGTAGGGCGCCGCCGCGGCGAGAGTCGGGTACCGCTTCCGCCAGACCTTCGTCAGCCGCTCGGCGCTGTAGTCCAGGCCCTCCTCGAACTTCGTGAGTCCGGCGGACTCCTGGGCGACGTGGGCGAGGAACATCGCCTCGCGCAGAGGGTTGTCGACGCCGTACCGCTTGCAGGCGTCGGCGAGCTTGGCGGCCCAGACCACGGCGTCGTCGGGGCTCAGGTCGGGCATGATCCGTCGGAGCTGATCGGGGGTGGCCATGGGCAGATCGGGGGCCGTGATGGCCTTGGGGAGGGTCATCGGCGAGACGCGGATGACGGGGGCGGTGGCGATCGTCGGCGCGGCGACGAGGAAGGCGAGCGCGAGGTACCGAGGCACCTGCCCGCTTGTACAGCGGAGCGCCAGGGGCCTCGTAATCGAGGTGTGACCCGTATGCGGTCAGGCAGGGACGGGCCGATGTCGGCGCGGATCGCGGCATAGGCCGACGTGCGCCTGTGCCGCCCGTAAGGGGCGGTTTGGTGTTTGCCTCGGGTGCCGCGGTTCGCGGGCGAGGGCTTTCAACCGGCTCAAGGCCGGAAGGCTGTGGAAGCGGCTAAAAAAGAGCGGCCCTGCAGACGTCTGCAGGGCCGCTAAAGGCTTGGGAAGGGGCTGTGGCTTCGGTCCGTCGCGGCTCTTCGCGTCGGTTCCTCCGCTCGTGCATCCTTTCGGCGCGGCTCCCTCTAAGAGTATGGGGAGGCGACTTTCGGATGCTTAGCGTCGGTTTGGAGTACATGACCTACGCCGCGTGACGACAGAGGGTAGGCGGGAACGCGGATCATGGCTACTCGGCGGTGGCGATCGCCTCGGCGAAGGCGAGGAACTTCGCGCTGGCGAGCCGAAGGTGCTTCATGATCGCCTGGCGGGAGATCCCGAGGTGGGACGCCGCGCCGGCGACGGTCTTAAGCTCGACGAGCGCGGCGACCGCCTCGCGCTGACGGTCCGTCAGGGTGTCCCACGCCTCGGGCTGTCGAAGGGCGATCCGAAGGGCCTGTTCGTCCATCAGAAGCCCCTTTTAGAACGCGAAAGGGAGAGGTGCGAACCTTCTGGCGCACCTCTCCCTTCTCCGCGACGTGTAGCCCTTTTTACTTCCGGGAAGGGCGGATTGTTCGGGTTTTGGAGGGCTACAGGGCGATTCCTTGCGGTGGAAAGGGCAAGATCGGCACTTACCAGCGCACTCCGCAGAACAATAATCGGGTTCTCGGCTAAAAAGGTTCTTTCGTGGGCATGGCTCGTTCCTCGAGCATAGAGAGAACGAAGATGTTGTTCAGCATGGCTCCGATCGGAACGACCGCGAGCAGCTCCGTCTCGGCCTTCCCACCCTCGCCCGATCCAGGGGAGCCGGAGACGTAAGTCCTTCCGGCGTACTGGAGTCGCCACCCGTCGCCAAAGTTGCGCCACGCAGGCTCGAAGATCACTTCGGCCATGGCCAGCGACTCGCCTTCCTCGATTTCGTCGTAGATCGTGACGTGATGGGCGTTCGTGCGGGCGCACCCACACCAGGTCTGTAACAGGTGGTAGGCGGGGCTGCCATCGTGAGGCTTGATGAGGTCGAGATCGGCTCTGGTCACCGTCGCCTTCCAGCCGCCTCCGAGGGCGATGGTCGTGTTCAAACGTTCCTCTTTGCGTCCCATTTAAGATCATATTACTGCACTATCTGCGTCTGAACTGCCGCATGACCTTCCCAGTGTTGTTTCCTCTCACGATAGTTTCTTGAGCCCAGGCCGCAATCGTCCTTCCGGATCTCCGTTACGGTCGCGCTCGACCTGCTCCTCGATCTCGCGCCGACCCTTGGCAAGCTCCTCGAGCTCCACGTCGCAGAGAGTCGGGAGAGGACTGTAGAACGTCCTCGGTAGCCACGCCGCGAGGTTCGCCTCGAACGCGGCCGTCGGCAGGACGCCGGCGCGCCAGGCGGCATAGCCCTTCGTGCTCCTGACCCAGGTCCAAACCTGCATGTCGATCGGCTGACCGTCCATATCGGCGCGCTCTCCGAGGGGCGTCGGCTTGTCTGATCCGGCCAGACCTCCCACGCCAAGGACCTGCCGCCAAACCCCGAGAGCCTGAGCAGGCTCTTCGATCCGAAGCGCCCTGCGGCGGTTGGTCGCATCCTGACGTGCCAACCACGCCCGGGCCGCGTCGGAAGGACGGATGCGGGGCGAACGCTTGGGGACCTCCTCGTCATGGTCCTCAGGACCGTGCAGGCATCGATCCTCGGGGATCAGCTCTTCGAACATGGTCCCTCCCCGATCAGCCCCGCCCGGAAGAGGAGGACGAGGGCGCGGGCCCAGCACTCGGTCTCGGTCCGGCCGTAGACGAGCATCGGCACTCCCTTTGGGAAGCGCATGTCGGCGTCTCGGGGGATCACGCACCGCGGGCCGTCGTGATCGGCGTCCGGGTCGATGAGCGTCGGCGCGCAGTAGGAGCCGGGTAGCACCGCGCACACCGCATCGCGCAGGATCACCAGGAGCCAACCGTGCTCCTGGGTCCCGCGCCATCGGCACCGCTTGCGGCGCCCGGGGACGCCCAGCAGGAAACCCCGCGAGGTCGCGGCGGCGATCAGGCCGTAAGCTACGCATGCCTCCGCCAGTTCCGCCATGTCGTGGGGCTCGTTCATGCGACACCTCGCGCGCCCGCACGTAGGCCCTTCATCTTTATCAACTTTGCCAGTCCCAACCGGTAAAGAGGAACGTTCACGCGTTCACCGCCCGGAAGCTGAGCGTCTCGTCGTCGTAGATCATCGGCACCTTGGTTCCCATCCCTCCGAAGCGCGATCGAAGCACCTGCAGGGTCGCGCTGAAGCCCTCGCCGCGCTGGATCCACAGGGCGAGCCCGCAGTCCTCCAGCCAGCACCGTCCGCCCTTCGTCATGGGGTCGCGACCCTCCTTCTCGTTGCCGTCGGTCAGCTGAGAGCCGACCACCAGCGAGAGCCCCGTGCGCTCCGCGTACGCGCTGATCTGCTTCGAGCAGTGCGTCGTCATGCCGAGCGGGTCGTTCGCCCGGAACTCGCGCGAGGTGAGCTTCTGGGCGTAGTCCACGTACACCGCCTCGAGCGGCGTCGGTCCGTTCTCGTGACGCTGCCGGAACGTCTCGACGCCGGAGAGGATGTCGTCCACGTCCGCGCCGCCGCTGCGGGTGCGGTCCACGATCGTGAGGGCCATGTCCCGCTCCAGCTGCTCCTTCGCGAGGTCGAAGCGCTCCGCGTAGTGCGGGTTGTTGGGCCGCTCGGACCACCCGCTCATGCACCGGAGCATCCGACGCTTGAGCCGCTTGGGGTTGAGGTCCGCGAGCGAGACGTACATCACGCCGAGGCCCTGCTGCGCCTGGTGGACCGCCATCTGGATCTTGAGCGCGGACTTGCCGTGCTTCTCCTTGGCGACGACCACGGTCATCTGCCCCCCTGGCGTCCCTTCCGTTCCGAGCACCCGCTCGATCTGCGGGATGCCGAACCGAAGGCCCGGGTCGCCGCCGGTCTCGTCGATCTCCTCCATCGACACCGCGCCCGTCGTCGCCCCGCCGATCGCGTTGACCTCGGTCGCCGCCCAAGCCGCGATCTGGCTCGCCGCCATGTCCGACTCGAAGTCGTGGATCTTGCCGATGCCCTGGCGGAAGGTCTGCTCGAGGCTTCGCATCCGGGACTTCTCCAGGATCTCCTCGGCGTACGTGGGCCAGTTCGACGCCGACGGCACGTAGAGGTCGATCTCGTTCAGGTACTCCTGCCCGCCGACGTTCGCGAGGTTGCCCTGGGCGATCAGCTCCTCCCGGAGGGAGACGGGATCCACCTCGCGGGACCGCTTGACGAGCGAGCCCATGGCCCGGAAGATCATCCGGTGGGACGGGCGGTAGAACGCCTCCTCCCGAACCGCCCGGAGCGCCTCGGCGCAGGCCGCGTCCGAGAGCAGCATCGCCCCGAGAAGGGACATCTCGTGGGGGATCGAAGACAGCGGACGCGCCTCGTCGTACCTGGGTTCGATCATCTTCGGGCCACCTCCTGGAGGCGGTCCAGCTCCGCTTCGGGAGTGACCTCGCCGCCGGGATTCCCGCCGGGATTGTAGGTTCCTGAGGCCCTTCCGCCCTTGGGCACGTACTCGCCCGAGACGAACCGGTGGAACGCCCTCACGTTCGGCGTCTCGAAACCGTCCCGCACCGCCGTCTCGAAGAACGCCGCGAGGGTCGATTCGGTGGGCTCCCGATCCTGCACCGCCTGGACGAACGCGTCGAGAGCCCCGTCGCTGATCCCCCCCTTACCCAGCGAGAGCCGGTACCGGTCCCAAGCCTCGATCGAGACGAGGACCTCCTCCGAGGCGAGGTACCGATCCTCACCCAGCTTGACCCAACGACCGTCGACCCGATGTCTCCAGGGCGGGGAGAGGGTCGCGCCCGCGCTAACCCCTTTAGGGGTCTCTTTCTCTTTCTCTTTCTCTTTCTCTTGTGGCGTGACATCGCCGTGATTCACGCGTGAGTCACCCCCCGTGTCACGCGTGACGCCTGCGTGACCTTCCGTTCTGTCACGCGCCTTTTCCGCGTCTCTCTTCGCCTTCTCGTCCGCCTTCTTCTGGCGCTCCCGCTCCTTGCGCTCGCGCCATCCTTCGCGGACCGCCTCGACGTCCGCCTTGGTCGTCTGCCAACGCGCCCAGCGCTCCGGCTTCACACGGTAGCCGCCCTCGACGGCGTCCCACAGGTCGGCGGAAGGGGCGGCGAGGGCCTTGGCGGTCTTCTCCGGGCTCTTGATCCCGATGCCGATCAGGGGCAGCGCCGAGGTGGGCACGAAGCCGTCCAGGAGGTGCTGCTTCGAGTACATCAGCCCCTTGACGTAGAGCGTGAACCCCTCCGGGCCGACGGCGAGGAGCTTGGGATCGGACCAGCCCTCCTCCGAGAGCTTGATGAAGTCCGTCACCGCTTACCCCGCTTGCGCGCCACGTAGCCGTCGAGCAGCTCGGGCGTGATCTCCACGATCTCGTGCTCCCAGGTGCGCCTGCCCTCCGGCAGGGCGAAGCCGAAGATCAGGACGCGACCGCCCGTCGCGAGGAACCGCCGGAGCAGGCTCTCGATCGACGGGGCGTTGGCTCCGGGACCGTGCGTCTTGGCCGGGTCGGTGTACTTCCTCAGGTGCGCCTTGATCGCGCCGTAGCTCGTCACCTGGACCGCCACGATCCGGCCGCCCGGGAGCATCCCCATGACGTCCGCGAAGCCCAGCGTGTCCTTGGTGATGATCTGACCCGAGTAGGTCGTCTGGGTGTAGTCCGCCCGCCAGAAGAACGAGCCGGGGTAGAGCCTTTCGAGCGCCGCGTAGGTGCGCTTGTAGTGGTCGCGCGGGTCGTAGCGCTTGGCCTTCTGGAGCGGGGCGCGCTCCTGGTCGCCGAGGCCCGCCGTGAGGAAGCGGACGACGCCGAGCGAGTCGCCCTCCTCCTCGTCGAGGCCTTCCGAGCGGACGTAGCCCTTGGGGAGCGCGCTGCCGAACGGGGACGGCGAGCCGTCGTCCTCCAGGGGCTTGGGGCGGGGCGGGTCGAGACGGGGAGGAGCCGAACGGCCGTCCTCGAGAGGGTCGAACAGGGTTTCGCTCATACGCCGCACACCCCCTCGCACTCGTTGCCGAACGCGTCCTCGAAGACGAAGCGGCTCTGGTTCTCGTGCCGGAACTCCACCTGCGCCAGCGGCTGCATAGAGCGGTGGAGGAACCGGGGCCGATCCCATCGGTCGTTGTCCATGTCGCGGATCCGCTCGTCGATCGCGACCGCCCGGGCGAAGTCCTCCGGATGGTTTCGTTTGAGGTCGATCCACTGGGCCTCGGAATGGAAGGGGCAGAACACGCAGGCGGACTTGGGCGGCTCCGCGCCGAGGCGGGCCACGATGTGCTCGCGGCAGGCGCTTCGGTCGATCCCGGCCTCCAGGAGCGGGTAGCGGTTCGTGAGCCACAGGCGTCCGCTCGGCTTGAAGCCGCGGTGCGCCTCGTCCGTCGAGATCCCGATCCACGACTCGGCGCGGCCGTTCGGGCCCGCGAGTTCGCGCACCTTGCGCCGGATCGCCTCGACCTTGTAGGTCACGGAGCAGAACCGGCTCATCATCATCGGCTTGCCAGCGTGCGACGTCGAGTAGGCGGGGATGGCGGCGCGGCGGCGACCATCGACGTAGTCGGCGATGAGGTCCCCGACGGTGACGCGGTGGATGGGGAACGGCGCGACCTCGCGCTCGATCCGGTCGAGCCAGTCGTAGACCTGGCGCGGCTCGCCCTGCGTGTCGGCGAACACGGCCGCGTCGGGAACGTCGCCGAACAGGCCGTCGAGGCCCATGAACAACATGGCGGTGGACTGCCACCCCGCCCCAAGGGATAAGACTCTAAGCATCGTTTTCGGGCGCCTCCGCGCCCTCGGGCAAAGCGGTGGCCACGGACTTCTTGATCGTCGAGGCGGGGACGGGAAAGGGATCTCCCCAGCCGACGCCCTCCCACCGCCGGACGCGATGCCCGAGGTGGGAGAAGCCGAGGTAGTAGAGGGTCGAGCCCGTGCCGGGATCTCGGCGGCACGGGTGGGCGAGGGCCTCCGCGAAGTCGCGGGCGACCCGCTCCCACACGGACGGGGGCTTGAGGTCGAGGGTCGGTTCGGGCTTCTTCTCAGGCGGCAAGCTGGGCCTCCTTCCGGCGCATCTCTCGCCTCGGGCGGGCGACCATCTCCGGCACGTTGGCCAGGACGATCGCCTGGGCAACGGGCGGGCAAACGCTGTTGCCGACCATCCGGACCTGCTCCGTCTTGGTCAGCTCGACGCGCTTCCCGGCGGGGGCGAGGTAGTGGTCGTACACGTAGCCCTTCCGGAAGCCCTGCGCGGCGTAAAGCTCCTTGGGCTGGAGCATCCGCATGGCGATGTCCGAGACCACGAACGTCTCCTCGCCGACCTGGACGGTCACAAGACCGAAGCTGTCGAGCGTCGGGATCGTGAGAAGAGGGTCCGAGACCGCCTGTCCGTCGCCCGTCGAGTAGTACGTGGAGAGGAAGCTCGCGACGAGCGCCGCCTTGCCGCCGCCCGCCCCGGTGAGGGCGCCGACGGGCTCGGCCATGCCGGAGCCCACGCTCTTCCCAAAGTCGCGCTGGACGTGCGCGGCGACCACCGCCTGCTTGGACCCTTCGGCGCAGACCGCCGCCGAAGGCTCGTCGACCGGTCGCCCGGTGCGGTTCTCCCAGCCGTTGTTCGCGGTGTCGAGGTACGCCGCCGCGATGCCGTGGTGGGTGCCGCCCGCGCTGACCGTGTCGAGAGGATCCTGCGGGTCGGCGTCGGTCGAGGTGCCGCGCTGCTTGGTGAGCGCGACGCCCACGAGCGAGTGGACCGCCCCCTTGCTCGGGATCGTCGCCGTTGGGCCATCGAGCGGCCTTCCGTCCGCGCTGTTGCCCTCGGCGAAGCCGCCGTTGTTCTGGGCGAGGAACGCCCCAACGAGGCCGAAGCGGTTCTCCGTCCCCTGCACCCGCAGCGGCTCGTGCGGATCCACTCCCCGCGCGTCGCCTCCCGGCCCTCGGTAGAAGGTCGAGACGTGCGCGGCCACGAGGCCGATCGGCGCGGCGCCGCCCGGGCGCGAGGCGTCCGACGAGTTCGCCGTCACCGTGCCCATCGGCTCGTCCAGGTCCTGCCCGGTCGAGCCGGTGCGGAACTTGGTGACGTGGGCCGCGACGAGGCTCCCGCCGTTGCCGTCCGTCACCACCGTGGGCGCGGGATCCTCGACCGACCGGGATCGCGGCGCCTGGCCTTCGCGCTCGCCGTAGCGCGGCACGAGGACGGGGGCGACGAGCGCGTGGTGGGTTCCGCCCGCGACGATCGTCCGGGCGGGCTCCTCGGCTGAGTAGTCGGGCTTGTCGCCGTGGTTGCTCTTCACCATAAGCGGCGCGACGAGCGAGAGCTCGCAGCGGTTGGCCGTGGTGATGGTCGAGAGCGGCTCGTCAGCCGGCGGCGTCCGCCGATCGCCCTGGTGGGTGATGGGAGACACGATCGGAGCGACGACGGCGAGATCCTTCGACGCAGCGAGCGTCTTAAGCGGCTCGTCCACCGAGTGCTCCCCCTTGCCCCATCGCTTCGCGCCGCCGGGCGAGACGTCCGAATGCGCGACCGAGACGAGATACGGCTTGGGGTTCCTCAGCACATACCGGTCGACGCCCCGCGCGATCCGGCGTAGCGTGTTCTCCGCGAGCGGCCGCACCGGCGCCGCCTGGCCGTGGGCGACCCCCCAGGCCTTCGCCTCCGCCTTCGTGGCGAAGATGCTGCACATGGGGTAGCTCCAGTCGATGCACTCCGCCGCCGTCCGGTAGGGCTTGAGCTTCCCGGCCTTGACCCCCAGGGAGTCCGGCGCGCCGTGCGCGGGCTCGGGCCACACGATAGGACGTCCGTCCCGGCGGGCGACGCAGAACCACCGCTTGCGGATCGTCGGCGCGCCGAAGTCGCACGCCCGGAGCTCGCGCCACTCCACCACGTAGCCCAGGGCCTCCAGGTCGCGGACGAACTTGCGGAACGTCTTTCCCCGCCGCTTGGGGCAGGGCCGCAGCGCGTCCTTGTCGCCGACGAGCGGTCCCCACTGGGTGAACTCCTCGACGTTCTCCATGAGGATCACGCGCGGGGCCACCTGGCCCGCCCAGCGCTTCACGACCCAGGCGAGGGCGCGCCGCTTCTTGCTCGCATGGCGGATGGGCTTCGCGCCCCGGGCCTTGCTGTGGAACGTGCAGTCGGGGCTCGCCCAGAGGACGCCGACTTGCCGCCCCTTCGTGACCTCGCGCGGGTCGACCTCGAACACGTCGGCCCGGTAGTGGAGCGTCTGCGGGTGGTTGGCGCGGTGCAGCTCCACCGCCGCGGCGTCGTGGTTGATCGCCACGTCGACCGGACGGCCGAGGGCCTGCTCGATGCCGGAAGAGGCCCCGCCGCCCCCGGCGAAGAGGTCGACGATCATCTCGTCCTCCAGCGCGTAGAGGAGCGGCTGACCGAAGAGGCTCATCGGGCCTCACCTCGCTTGGCGACGTGGGCGGCGAGCCGCTCCTCGAACTCCTGGCGGGTCATCCCCCGAAGGTTCCGCCGCGCCTCGTCCTCCGCCACGTTGCGTTGCAGGTGGTGGTCCGAGATCCCGACGCCGTGGTGCCCCTCGAACGCGCGGTAGTACAGCACGCCGTCGCTGCCGAGATCGCGGGCGGTGAAGAGTCTCGCGCCCTCGAAGCCTCGCACGTCGAGACCTTTCGCCTCGGGCGCGTCCATCATGCCGCGCGGCGTCCACCGCTGGTAGATCGTCTTGGTCGCGGTGGGGAAGAGGGAAGCGTCAGGCACGTCCGCCCTCCAGCCGCGCCAGCTCGGCGTCGATGCGGTCGATCTCGACCGACCACGGGTATCGAGGGGTCGATTCCCCTTTGCGCTGGCGCGATAGGCAGAGCAGGCGCAGCCCTTTTAGCGCGCGGACCATGTCCGGCGCCGTGGCGCGGGCGATCGTGGTCCCGAAGGGCGTCGCGTAGGTGAAGTCGCCCAAGGCGACCCAGCCGCCGTTCGCGAGGATCGCCTGGACGGCGCCGCGCGTCAGGAGGCACGGCGCGCCCGGGCGCTGCGGCTCGCAGACGTGGAAGCCGCCGCCCTCGCGAGTCTCGACGATCGCGTACCGCAGGCCGCCGCCCGTGTGGAGCACCCGACCCGGCAGCACGTCCTCGACGCGGTGGAGCAGGTCAGCGACCACGGGCCACCTCCGGGAAGGCGTCGTGCAGCACGTCGTCCAGCGAACGGCCTGCCCGCTTCACACCGACCTTCCAGACCCGCGTCCGTTCGTCGAGCCTCTCGATCGGATAGGTTCTGTCCTCGACGTCTGCGATCTGGGTGAAGGTCTCGTAGGTGACTCCTTCCCGACGCTCGGTCGGCGTGAACTCGCCCCACTGCTTGAAGTGGAAGGGCACCCCCGCCGCCGCGCACTGGTCGCGGAGCGATCGGGCCCAGTCCGGATGCATCGGGCGCGCGTTCGGGCCGCTTTCGCCGCCCGCGATCACCCAATGGATGAGCCGTTCGCCGCCGGGCATCCTCTTGCCGTTAAGAGCGTTCGTCTCGCCGAAGATGCCGCCGAAGTCGACCGCGGTCAGGTCCACCGGCCCGAGAAGCGGCTCGCACGAGAGGAACCGCACCTTGGCCGGGACGTTGAGGAGGTGCGGGATCCGCGCGTCCGCCGCCGCCTGGTCCTCGACCGACGTGCCGACCCAGACGTTCGGAAGAGGCCAGAGGACCTCGTCGCGCTGGACGCGGCACATGAACGAGCTTCGGCAGCGCGAGAGCTGGTGGGCGCTCTCCGTCGCCTCGCTCGCCCAGCGGCCGTACTCCTCGTCCATCCGGGCGGGAAGGTCCGGGTCGGCCATGTACTCCGCCATCCGCTCCGGCCTCTTCGTGAGGACCTGGAACGTGTGCTGCCAGCCTAGGGCCATGACGATGAACATCCGGTCGAGGAAGGCCGTCGGCACGTCCTTGTGGAACGTGTCGCTCATGCTGTTCACGAAGATCCGCTTCGGGTTGACCCAACGCAGCGGCTGGATGAGGGCGTCCGGGGCGCAGCGCACGACGTTCGTCCAGCGCGGCCCAGCCTGGGTCATCTGCGCGAGGCCCGAGTACTTCTCGGTGTGGCGCAGGCGCGTGGCGACGAGCCGCTCGCTGTAGCAGTTGCGGCACCCTTCCGAGACGCGCGAGCATCCGACGACGGGCGACCACGTCGCGTCCGTCCAGGAGATCCCGGTCTTATCGGCCATCTTCGCCTCCCGGAAGCATCCCCATGACGTGGTGGAGCGTGTCCGCCACGCCGTCGAAGTACTGGGCCCCGATCAGGTCGCCTCGTCCCTCTAGCTTGGCGAACTGCTCCCGCGCGCTCTCCCAGGCGGCGAGGAGCTCGCCCTTGCCCAGACGCTCCGGCAGCCATGACGCGGGGCCGGGCGCGAGAGGCGCGCCCAGGACGGCCTTCCTGATCTCGGCGGCGCTAGGCATTCGCGACCTCCTTCGGGGTCAGCTCGCGCCGGATGGCCGAAAGCACGCCGTCGCGGTCGTGCGGGGCGGCCTGACGAACGCGTTCGATCCTCGCCTTGTCCATGCTCGTCAGGCCGTGGACCATCCGACCGCTCGGGAGACCTAGGAAGGACGCGATGTCCGCCTTCGACTCGCCCTCGGCAAGCCGACGGATCGCCTCCATGCGGTCGTCGAGCGTCGGCTTGCGAGGCTCCTCGCGACGGAGCGAGACGCGCGGCGGATGGGGGTTGTCACGGCCAGGGAACGTCTCGGGCACGGGCGGATTGGTGTAGAGGACGGCGGGCTTGAGATCGTCCGGTTTCCCTTCGGTCTCCACAGGTTTAGAAGCGAGGTCCCCAGGTTCGGGAGGCTCGAAGACCGGCTCGCTCTCCAGAAGCGGGGTCTCCAAAAAGGCGAGATCCGGCTCCGGCTCGAAGGTCGGCATCACTGCCCGTTGCGCCATGGCGTCGAGCTCGGCGTTGAGGCGTGCGACTTCGAGCTTGGCGGCATGCTCACGCTCTTCGGTCGCGTCGAGGACCGCGCGGTACTCGTCGTGAGAGCGGACGAGCGACTCGACATTGACGAGGACGTTGTGTCGCGGATTGCCAAACGGCATCGCGGCGATGGCTTTGAGAGATTCCTCGCGAAGCGCGTCGCGCTCGTGGATGAGACGAGCGATCACTTTGGAGAGGGTCTCCCCCTCCTTGAACGGGTCGTACTGGCCATCGAGCGCGTCGCGAATCGCCAAGCACTCGTTTCCGAGAGCTTGGTTTCTCTCCTTGACGCGATCCAGCTCGTCGGCCACGCCGTCCGCCAGGTCCGAGGAGCTGTCGAGGTCCTTCGCCAGCCCATGGATCTTTTCCTTGATCCCCGCCACGATCCCCCGCCACGACTCCACCGGATCGAACCGCTCGTCGATCTCGAACTCCGCGAGAGACGCGAGAGCCCGGACGAGGTCCTCGATCTCGTTCGCGTACGGCATGGCGATACGGGTCTCTTTGAGGAGGCCCTCGATCGCCGACGCGACGTGCTCGTCGCACTCGAACGAGCCGTAGCCCGTCGCCGCCTTGACCCGCCGCCACACGTCCGAGGGGATCGGCACGAGGTCGCAGTCGCGGGCGCCGCCCACCGGGGCGGGCCTCGACGACTCCTCGACGGCGACGAGCCGCTCCTCTAGGGCGTCCGCCTGGCCGATCTTGTTCTCGGCGCGAAGGACGGGCACGGCGCCCCAGCCGATGCCGAGCAGCCGCTCCAGGAGGAGGGCGTTGACCGACGTGCGCGGCCTATTCATCTTCCTTCCTCGCAAGCCACCGCTGGGCCGCCGCCAGGCGCATCTGCGGGTCGCCCTCGCCGATCGTCGCCTCGGAAGCCTCGCGCGCCTCCGCCTCCGACCAGCCCTGCTCCACGAGGGCCTCGACCACCGGCCCGTGCGGGTCGTCGCCCGCCGCGCCGGGAAGGACCTCCTCTCGCTTGTGCATCCCGCGAACGTCCTCGACGAACGAGTCGAAGTAGGCCCACGCGGCGACCTCGGTGCGGAACGTCATCTTGTCGATGACCGCCGTCTGCTCCAGCAGGTCGCCGTGGCGCGCGCGCACCGTCAGCGCGTACTCGCCGTCGAACAGGCCCGTCATCCCCGAGAGGGTCGCGCGGTAGACCATCCGGCCCACCTGGGCGTAGTCCCACGGGATGTCGTCGGACATGGCGGGCGGGTTGCGGCGCCGGGAGACGCTCATCTCGTCCGTGGGGTGCAGGGGCAGAACCTCCGCGTGGATGTGCACCGTGAGGCGCATCGTCTGCTCGCGGATCATGTCGTCGAGTTTCACCGTCGACTCGTCCACGTAGGCGTAGCCCTCCTCGACGAGGTCGCGCAGGGACCGGATAAGGTCCTCGCGGGTGAGGTTGCCGGTCAGGAGGGCCCCCTGGGTCAGCTCGACCTTCTCGCCCTTCTTGAGCTTCGCGAACATCTGGGCGAAGAAGAACTTGTCCGTCGGGTCGAGGTTGAGGTTGTCGACGATGGCTTCGGGGATCGAGAGGGAAGGCATCTAGAGGGTCTCCTCCGGCGTCGCCGGGGTCGGGGCGGACGTGGCCGCCGGGCCGGCGATACCGGCCTTCTCTCTCGCCGCGCGGTAAAGGCTCCAGAACCTCTCGCCACCGGCCTCGACGTGGTCGAGGCAGTCCGCGCCCTCTTCCAGCGCCTCAAGAAGCTGGGGCGCGGCGGCGCAGAGCCGGGCGGTGGCGAGCCTTTCCGGGCGGTCGGCGTCCGTGTAGCCGGCGCCGAAGAGAACGTCGATCTTCGGGCGGATCACGATGGCGACGCCCTCGTTCTCGCTGGCGACGGGGTAGGCGAGGTGCTTGAAGCCGTTGATCTCGATCGCGATCTCGTCCTCGACGTGCCAGGGACCGGGCTCGAAGGCGGCGGCGGGAACCGTCCCCTCCGGGATCTCGGCGGACCAGGCGTCGCAGACGGCCTTGAGCCTCGCGACGAGTCGAGGGTCGGTCGACGCGAACACGCCGAACGTCGGGGCGTCGCTCTCGTCGGAGGCGACCACCTCGATCTTCTGGGCGTTGGTCTCGCGGCAGGCGACGGCGAAGACCTCCGCCGCGCCCATCATGCCGTCCAGCGGGCTCGCTTCTTCCGAGAGTCGCAGCGCCTCGGCGAGGGCGTCGGAGGCGGCGCGTACGTCGGAAGCGATGCCTTCGACCATGCTCGACTCACGCTGCTCCGCCTCGGCGTCGAGGACGCCGATCCCCTGGCGCGCGGCGGCGCGGAAAGCTTTGAGGGCCGCGTTCACCGTGCCTCCTGGAACATCGCGACCGCCTCGCAAGCGTTGCGGGCGCCGAGGGCGCGGTAGGCGCGGCTCAGGCCGTGCGTGACGGCGGAGCGGCACACGCAGAGCGCGTCGCTGATCTCGTCCACCGAGAGGCCGCGCGACTTGAGAGCGAGAAGGTCCCGCTGGACGCGGGTGAGGGGCTTGGGCGGCGCCGTGTGCGCCTTGAGGCTTGTTTGGATCATAGGGCTTGCGGCAGGCTTGGCCTGCGGGTCGGGCCCGGAGTAAGATAGTCGCTAGGTCGGCCACTGTCTCCCCGGGGAAGTGTCGAAATAGGCCCGTCTCCTGTGTCTCAGCTAGGGAGCGGGCCGTCTTCGTTCGTCGACGCGAGGGCCTTTCCTGCGGCTGCAAGCCGAGGAATCCACTGCCGACGGACTCTGTGTTCGGCAGCGATATCCTTGCTCGCCTTTTCGCGACCGTAGTAGTCGCGAGCGATCTGGATAAGCGCATCGGGCCCGAGACGAGCCTCTACGGTGTTTGACCGTGCCATGGATAGGCATTATAGCCCACTTGTTGACCATGTGGTCAATTTATGAGCAACAATGCGCAATCGATGACCGCCACCTTCTGGGGCATGCCTTACCCCATCCACCCCAAGGCAGGGATCATCAAAGAGCTTCGGGCTCAGCTAGGCGCGTCGAACCGTGAGATCGCAAAGAGGGCCCAGGTCCCTTACAATCTCATCAACAAGTACCTCGACGGCCTTATGAAGCCACACCGAGATGACGCCTTCGATTCGATGGAAGAGGCCCTTCACGAGATCGAAAGAGAACGAAGAATCGAGGGTACTTTGCCCGTTTCTTACGGGAAAGGCTTGCCTATTCTCCTTATCGATGATACTATCGACGCTATAGATTATGATGAGAAAAAGCAGACAGGTGTCTACGTGATTGCGGTCACGCTTCTGTCGCTTAAGCCATCAGGCAAGGCATGGGGCCGGAAGATATCCGCGAGAGGGCTAGACGGTCTGCTTAAGCCTGGCGATCACGTCGCAGTGGATAGCCGGAAGCCGGAACCCGGTCACGTGGTTGAAGTGATGGTGGACGGCAAGCCAACTTTCGGGATTCTCGTTGGCAGCGGAAAGACCCTGCGGCTGACCTTCACATCGCAGGATTTTGAAGACGTTCCGATCTCGACCAAGGACTTGCGTGGCGTGGTCATTGCTAAGGTTGAGAATAGGCCCAACGACGTCCGGGTGCTGTTCGAATATCCCCACGGAATGACGCTTACGGATAAATCTTGACCAAGGTTTAGGAAAATCTTGACCATGTGGTCAAGTTCTGGTGTATAGTTTCTTCGTAGCCCTCTGAGACGGGCTTAGGAGAACACCTTTGACCATCCACCCTTTCGGCCAGGCCGGGACCCTGACCGCTTCCAACGCCCTCCTGTGGGCGATCTTCGTCGTCCTCACCATCGCCCTCGCGGTGGAAGGCAACCGCCGGAGCCAGCCTCTGCGCAACTGCGACGACGCCGGGGCGTGGGCGTGAAGAACCGCAACAAGAGTCTCGCGCTCCGCGAGTTCCTCGTCACCGTAAAGGGACCGAGCGGCGCGATCGATCAGATCCGCGTGACCGCGCGCTCCTCCTCGCGGGCGAAGCTTCTCGCGGTCGGCAAGAGTGGTTTAGGGGCGAAGGCTCTAAAGGCGGTCCCGGCGTGATCGAGGTCACCGCTGAGACCGCCGCTATCGTCGCGGCGAGCGTCACGCAGGTCGCCGCCGGTCCGGCGCTCACGCTGGTTGAAGGCGGGGCGGGCAAAGGTCCCGAGCCGATTCGCGTCGACCGCGTCATCTCCGCCCGCGAGCACGCCCACTCCCTGCGGCACGACTCGCTCCCCCAGTGGGCGCGCGACCACATCGACGCGAAGGACGCGCCCGCGATCGACGCGGCGTTCGGGGATCGGGTCTTCCCGAAGCGGGCGGACGACGGCCTGGGCAAGCGCCTGAGCGCCACGGACCTGAGGCCGGGCCTCAAGGTCTACGCGCCGAACGGCCTCAATGGGCACGGCAGGCGCGCGGAGATGGACTCGGTCGCGCCCCGTTCGTGCGGGGTGGTGGCGAAGGTCTCGGCGGAGTGGGTCGCGTCGGTCGAGTTCACGGACGCGGAGTCCGGCGAGGTCAAGATCGTGGACTGCCACTCCCACGAGCTTCGCGGGCGGGACGAGGACGAGGGGTGGGCGGCGTGAACCGCCTCCAGGTGCTCCGCGAGGTCCTCTGCGACGTCGACCTGCTGGTCTCGACCGCGCTCGTCCTCGCCCTCGTCATGGGCGTCTTCGCCCTCGCCATGATGGCCGGTGGCCAGGGTTGAGGCTCCTCTCCCTCGCGCTGCGCAACTTCAAGGGCCAGCGCGACTTCACCCTGAGCCTGGGCGGCGCCGACGCGTCCGTGTTCGGCGACAACGGCGTGGGCAAGACCACCCTCGCCGACGCCTGGCACTGGCTCCTCTTCGGGAAGGACTCCCAGGGCCGCGCCGCCTTCGAGATCAAGACGCTCGACGCGGAAGGGAAGGCCCTCTCCCGACACGAGCACACCGTCGAGGCGAGGCTCGAGACGGCGAACGGCGCGCTCCGCCTGCGCCGCACCCTCACCGAGGACTGGGGCGAGATCCGGGGCAGCGACGTCGAGACCTTCAAGGGCCACAAGACCGAGTACTGGGTCAACGACGTGCCCTCTCGCATGGGCGAGTACGACGCCACGGTCGCGGGCCTGCTTCCGAGGGCGACGGGCAAGGGACGCTCCGCCGCCGAGGCCGAGCGCCTGTTCCGCGTCCTCACCGACCCCTTCTTCCTCGTCGAGGGCATGAAGTGGCAGGACCGCCGCGCCCTGCTCACCGACGCGTTCGGCGACGTCTCGGACGAGGACGTCATCGCCGCCACCCCGGAACTGGCCGAGCTGCCGGAGATCCTCGGCTCCCACCGCATCGACGACTTCCGCAAGATCGCCCAGGCGAGCGCGAAGAAGATCGAGGCGGAGAAGGACGGCATCCCCGGCCGCATCGACGAGGCGGACCGCGCGCTCCCGTCGATCGTTCCCGGCGACTGGGAGGCCGCGCTGGAGACGGCGAGGGTCGCCCTCACCGAGGCCCAGAACCTGCGCGCGACCGTCGTGGCGGGCGGCGCCACGGCGGACCTGACCAAGCGCCTGCGGCAGGTCGAGGGCGAGACGATCCAGATCGTCAACCGCCTGCGCGAGATTCCGGATCCCGTTCGTGCGGCGGCGATCGCGAAGGCTCGCGAGTTGGACCTTCAGCGGCAGGAGGCCGCCGACGCCCACACGTCGCTCAACCGCCGCATCCTCGGCGCCGAGGCGGACCTGACGCGCATGGTCGCCGATCGGAACCGTCTGCTCGACGAGCACAGGGTCGAGAAGGAGCGCGAGTTCAAGGCTCCCTCCACTTCGATCGAGTGCCCGTCTTGCGGACAGGCGATCCCTGAGGAAAGGAGGGCGGAGGTCCTCTCGGCATCTCTGAGTGCCTTCAACGAGGCGAAGGCGAAGCGTCTCGGCGAGATCGTTGACCGGGGCCGGCCGCTCCGGGCCCGCATCGACGAGCTGACGAAGGACATGGAGACCTGGCGCGCCGAAGCCGCCGAGTCCGCCGCGACCATCGTCCGGCTGAACGCCGAGCGCGCCGCCCACGCCCTTCCCGAGCCCACGCCGATCGTGCCTACGGACGATCCCGCCTACGCCGCGCTCGTCGCGGAGCAGGAGAGCCTGAACCGCCAGATCGC
>CAZEWR010000063.1:0-16371 GCA_964516175.1 uncultured Fimbriimonas sp.
AGGTCGAACACCGCGCGCTCGCGATCGGAGAGGTACTCGATGTGGAACTCGTCGGGGAGGGGGGAGCTGGCCATGGAACACGGGTGGAGGCGGCCCTCACGGCGGTCCGGCGTCCTCCGCGCCCAAGTTTACGCGTCCGAATAGAGCATCGGACCCGTCGGTGCGCTACCGTACACGATAGGGCGGGCAGGAACCCTGTCGTCCCCGGGGCGTCCTACCGCCTGCGACGTAAGGAACGGATGCACCACGACAACCGGCTTCTCGGGGTTTTGCCGCCCGACGAGGCGGCGCGGGCGCTTCGCCACCTGACCCTCGTCCCCATGCCGGTCCGGCAGGTCCTGTGCGGGAAGGACCGGCCCATCGAGGCGGTGCACTTCCCCGTCTCCGCCGTGGTCTCGATGGTCTCGGACGACGAGGCCGGCGGCCCCGTGGAGGTGGCGACGATCGGCAACGAGGGGATGGCCGGCCTTCCGCTCCTGCTCGGCGTCGAGCGCAGCCCCATGGAGGTGTTCGTGCAGGTCGCGGGCGACGGGCTGCGCATGGAGGCGGGCGCGTTCGCGGAGCTGGTCGACGAGCTGCCGGGCCTGCGTCGCGTCCTCCTGCGCTACGCCCAGGCGACGCTGGCGCAGGTCGCGCAGAACGCGGCCTGCCTGGCGACCCACGAGCTGGAGCGGCGCTGCGCCCGCTGGCTCCTGATGACCCACGACCGCGTGGGCGGGGAGAGCTTCGAGCTCACGCACGAGTTCCTCGGGCTCATGCTGGGGGTGCGGCGCGCGGGGGTGACGGAGGCGATGGGAAGGCTCCAGGCGCGCGGCCTCGTCGGGTACGACCGGGGCCTCGTCACGGTGCTCGACCGCGCCGGGCTCGACGAGGCGTCCTGCGGCTGCTACCGGCTGATCCGGCGCGAGTACGATCGGCTGCTCGGACCGGAGTAAGTCGTTCCCAGAACGACGAAAGGCCCCCGGCTCCTCTTGAGAGAGGAGCCGGGGGCTTTTGCTTTGTGTCCTAAGGGCGTGCTAGGAAAGGCTAGTCGAAGGTGACGCCGTCATCGGAGAGTCGAAGGACGAGGGTCCCGCCGACGACGTGGAGGAGGCCGATGCGCCGCTTGCCGTCCCGGGGGTCGGGGTAGAAGCCGGCGGCGACGCCCGCGCCGTCGTCGAGCCCGGTCAGGTTGGTGGCCTTCTCGGTCCCGATCTCGGTCTCGTCGCGCCGGAAGCGGCGCAGGTAGACCGCGCCGCCCTGGACGCGCCAGGCGAGGAGAGGGCCGTCGTCGAGGGCGAGCAGCTCGCCCGCCTGTCCGGCTCCGATGGTGTGGCTCATGATGGGGGCGGACCCTTCCGCGTCGATCCGGTAGAGCTCGATCGCCGAGTCCTTGCCGACGAGCGCGAAGAGGGGATCCGCCTGGCCGACGCGGGGATAGCGGACGCGGGCCCAGTCGGCGGGCAGGCCGGTGTCGACGTCGGCCCAGACGCTCGGCAGGGCGTAGTTCGCGGCGCGCCCGATCCACAGCGTGCCGCCCTTTCCAAAGGCGCGGGCCCATCGTCCGGCGCGCGAGACGTCGATCCCGAAGGCCCTCCCGCCGGGCGGAGCCGAGCCCCGGAACGAGGTCCGCTTGATCCACCGGCTGCGGAACCGGCTCGACTCCGATGGGGAGGGCGACGACTGGAGAGTCGTCGACACGGTCTCGTCGCCGCCTTCGAGCCCGTCGTAGGCCGTGCCCGGAGGAGACGATCCGACCGGCCCGGCCAGTACGCTCGTCGAGTAGGACCCGTCGGCCTGGGACGAACCCTCACCGATTGTCGCCTCGACGCTCGCCCCGGAACCCTGGTCGACCCGAAGGTTTCTCACGGGAGCCCCGACCAGCGGCTTTCCGGTCTCCGGGTCGTCGTCGCCACGGAACACGAACCCCTGCGAGCGAACCCCCAGGATCTTGCCGACCGCCAGCACGCACGGGTCGCCCAGGTCCCCGACACCCCACTGCCAACAGTCCCCGCACCCCGGCCACGCCCGGACCCAGTCGAACTGGTCTTGGATGGGGATCGAGCCCAGGGGCCTGTCCACCCAGTGCGTCCAGGCGGCCCCCGAGAAGTCGCTCCCCTCGCCTCCCAGGAGGCTCGCCCAAGACCCGGCTCCGAGCCCGTAGAAGTTCGATCCGCCCGTCACGCTCGCGGACCAGCCCGCGTAGTGGGAGAGGTTCGCGGCCAGGGTCGCGACGCTGTCGAACGTCCATTCGTAGCCCCCGGCCGCGAACTGCCGGTACCCGATGGCCGGGAGGTCGTAGACCGCCTTTCCGTCCACGTGGGCGTGGGCGAAGGGCGCGCCCCACACCGCCCCCGTCTCGCTCGTCCTGCCCCCCGAGGCCGAGAGGGGCCAGAGCTTGAGGCAGTCGGAACCGTCCTGGAGGACCTTGCCCTGCCCGCAGAACCCTTCCGCGAGCGTGACCTTCGGGGCGGAGACCCGCACGAGGCGGGTCGCTCCCCAGACCACCGGATCGTCGCCGCCCTCGGAGGCGACGGAGAACGCGGCGGAGGCCACGTCGTACACGCCCATGAACCAGGTCTGGTGGCTCTCGTCCGCGTCCCCGCCGGGCGGCTCGACGATCCCGTCCAGATAGCCCAGGTCGTCGTCGGGCTCCGCGTTGACGGGCGAGTCCGCGTGGGTGGGCATGGGCCGCAAGGGGTACCGCGAGTCGCGGCGCCACGCCCCGTCGCCCGATAGGGCGTTCGACGGGGAGCAGAGGTCGAAGCGCACCCATTCCGTCCCGTCCGCCGTCTTCGTGGCCTCGAACGTCTTGGCGACGTTGCCCCCGGCCACGGAGACGGAGACCTTGCGTCCCGTAGGCGCCGTCACCATCCGCTCCAGGTACCGGTAGCCGCCCCAGAGATCCTCCGAGAAGGTCAGCGTGGGCGTCGAGGCGGCGGAGACGGCGCGCGTGGGCGCGCAGGCGATCGACAACGATCCGAACCGGAATGTCTTGAACCGCAGCCGCCAGTCGCGCCGGTCGAGGTGGGACGACGCGAGGCTCGACTGGCCCAAGGCCGCCATCATCCAGACCTTCTCGTCGCTGACCCCCGCCGAGCCCACGGTGGACAGGGACGGGAGATCGACCCCCCGGTACTCCGTGATTCCCCAGGAGCGCTGCCTCACCTCCCACGTGTCCGATCCCGTCACCGGGTGCGACCCGTCGGGGTAGGACACGGTCAGAGGCGAGGCCCAAGGCCGGCCGTCCGAGCCGACGAGCGATGCGTCGAATCGGTAGTGGGTCGGGATCTCCGCCTGGGCGTCCATCGCCGCCGCGCCACGCCCGGGGTTGGGGGAGGCGTAGGCGACGCGGACCAGCCCCCGCGCGGTGTACACGGCTCCGTCCACCGTGTCGACGTGGTCGGCCTGCTCGTAGAGGTCGACGTTCTGGACGTTCGGGGCCGCCTGGGCGTAGGCCGCGTACCCTCCCCCCGAGACGACCTCGAGGCGGTGCGCGAAGCCGTGGTAGAAGGCCATGCCCGGCCGCCACACGAACGAGCCCGAGCAGCTCGCGCCGTTCACCGTGGCCGTCACGACGACCGTCTGCCCCACTCGCGGCGAGACGAACAGCTGCCCCTTTCGCGCCGGGATCGAGTCCGGCATGGCGTTGCCGCCGGTGATCGGGAAGGGCAGGCTGTTCGGGTCGTCGGGGTCCGGGAAGTAGACGGCCTCCGTGGGGTCCAGATACTCGGGAGAGAAATACTCGTCCACCACGACCGAGAACGCGACCTTGCCGACCACTCCCGACGCGACGACCGCGCCCTGGTTTACCCCCAGGATCCCAGAGGAGTCGACGTGCTGGGTCGTCACATAACCCGCTCCCGGCCCTGGATAGAGGTCCACCTGCGACACGCCCCGGTAGGCGTTGGGCACGAGGCCGATCCCGCCGCCCTGAGTGGGGCCTCCGTTCCCTCCGTAGTACGGGAACTGGTCGCCGCCGAAGAAGACGGCGTAGCCCGTGTTCCCGTCGAACCAGGGGAAGAAGACGAAGACCCGTCCGTCGCCGCCGCCTGGGATGTTGTCGGGGTCGAGGCCGTTGTAGGCGTAGGCGCTGTACGCGGTGGCGCTGTCGTCCACGAAGGGGAGGACGATGCCCGCCGAGCCGCCGCGTCCCGTGGGGGAGGCCGGCAACTACGCCCCGTGCGCCGCGACGGCGGCGTCCCAGTCGGCCTGCGACATGAGGGCGACGGGGCTCGACGCCGAGAGGGTCGCCAGCCGGGCCGACAGCGTGGGGTAGGCCTCCCAGGCGAGGACGTCGCCGCCGGGGACGATCGGGGAGCCCGTGCGCAGGAGGAGCTTGGAGCGGCCTTCGGTCCCGGGCTGGTGGCGGCGGACGTCGTCGAGGGCGTACTGGACCTTGGTCAGAGATCCGTCGGGCAGGGAGATGGCGGTTTCGAAGAGCATGGGGAGTCTCGGTTCGGACGGCGGCCGCTGCAGACGTCTGCAGCGGCCTAGGCGTAGAGGATCGTGGCCGCGGTCTGGACGGCCACCGGGCGACCCAGGAGGGCGTCGCCGCCCGGGCGAACTCGGGTGCGGTCCGCGAGGTTCCGCTCGTGGGCGGCGACCACGCGCTCGAGCCGGCAGTCGACGGAGGAGACGCCAAGGGCGGATCCGGCTCCCTTGACCGCCGTATAGCGCGCCCGGCACCGGCGGCGGGGGTTGCCCCAGGCCACGCCGTCCGGCTCGCTCACCGTCCAGTCGGCCTCGAGCGTGTTCAATCGGTAGACGCCCTTGCCGTGGAGATCCACCACCGCGCCCTTCCAGAGCGGTTGGCCGAGCCCGTCCTCCAGCGGCTTTCGCGCGAACTCGGCGGAGAAGGCGCACACGACGCGGCGGTCGACGGTGCGGCCCGCGAGGATCCCGCAGGCGCGCTCGGCGGCGGCCTGCGTGGTGATCTTCGGGTCCCAGAGGCCGAGCGGCAGGTGCTCGCCCTCCCAGTTGTCCGGGCGCTCGTCCGGAGGGAGCGTCGGGTCGGCCGACGACGCGTCGAAGTAGCGGGCCTGGACGATGCGCCTCGCGACCGGGTCGTAGCCCGTCACGCGAACGTCGTTCGCCTCGATCCGCAAACGGGTCTCCGTCCAGTCGTGGTAGACGAAACGCCACGCGGCGTCGGGCGAGTTGGGATCCGGATCGTGTCCTCCGATCGCGACCGCATCGGCGATCGAGCCGTAGAGGGTGACCACCGGCTCCGTGCCGAAGAACGACGGGGATCCGGCCCTGAAGACGGGCCCGCTCTCGCCCGGGAAGTAGCCGTAGAGCCACGTCGAGGCGTACGTCTCCAGCATGTGCCGGAGCACGTCGCACGACGGGTCTCCGGACCGGGCGATCTCCGCCCACCGACCGAGAGCCGCGCCCTCGACGAACGGCAGCCGGAACGTGTTGTCCTCGATCTGGACGTTCCCTCCTCGCCCGGCGTGGACGAGGGCGCGGGAGAGCGCGTCGGTCAGGGCGAGGTCGTCGAACGGGTACGGCTCCCGGTAGCGGGGGTTCTCAAGGAGCGCCCACTCGTCCCGGAACTCGGCGAGGAAGGATCGCGCTTCCTGGGTCGCCGCGCCGGCCTGCGGCGTCGGTCCGGACTGGCCCCGGAAGAACGGAGCGAGCGAGCCGAGGGAAAGCTCGAGGGGAAGGTTGGTCAGCCGGGCCAGGTCCCAGAGCGCGTCGTCCACGCCCTCCTCCCGTCCCATCGCCGAGAACGAGACCCGCACGTCGGTGGGCGACTCGGGCACGGAGAGGCGGACCTGCATGGCGCGCTCTCTGACCTCGATGGGGTGCGTCCCTTGCGTCGAGGCGGTGACCGCCGGGAAGCCCCCGGCCGCGGCCTGCACGAACGGCGTGTACCCTCCGGGCCCGGTCAGCTCGACCTTGACCCGGACGCCCAGATCGGAGCTCGGCGCGTAGGCCGTTCCGTCGAGCTTCGTGAGCGACCCTGTCACGTCGCCGCCCTGCTCGACGCGGCGGAAGATCGTCGGCCCGGCGAACGTCTCTCCGGCCTCCGGAGCCTCGGCCAGGGCGCCGCGCGTGCTGTACGCTCGGCCCGAGGTCTTGAACCGCAAGGGCGCGATCTCGACGTCCACCGCGCCCGCCGGGCGGTAGAACCACACGGGCACGTTGGGGGTGATGCGCGGCTTGGGGTCGGCCTCGGCGATCCCGTCGAGGCACTGGATGAAGCCCTCCGCGTTGGTCAGCGAATAAATGAGCACCTCGCGAACGTTCATCGGGAGGACGAGGGCCTCGTGGAAGCCCTTGAGGCGGCCGCCGATCGAGCCCTGCCCCACGGCCTGTCCGCCCCGGTTCACGTTGACGCGCCCGCCGCACAGGAACTGGAGGGCGAGCTTGCACGCGGGGTCCGACGCGCTTCCGGACGTTCCGTAGCCGAACTCCAGGTCGATCCCGTCCGAGACGCCCCGGTCGAAGGTGTGCCACGAGAGGTAGAAGCCGCGGTCGCCGCCGTAGGAGGCCGTGGTGATCGCGGCCGCCGTCATGTCCTCGTCCCGCGCGAGGCGCGCCTGGTTCAGGCCGCCGCGCCGCCATCCGCCCGTGCCTTCGGTAAGCCCAAAGTCCGCGAAGCCGAGCCGGGCGTACTCGCCGGCGAAGTTGTTCGCCCAGGCGAACGCGTCCGCGAGGCAGACGGGCAGGAGCATGAGGTTCCCGCCCACGGGCTCCTGCCAGACGTCGTCGAGGAGCTGGCGCGACCAGCCGGGAACGTCGCCGTCGTACATGCCCTGGACGAACACGCCCAGGCGCGGCCGCTTGAGACGCTCCTGGGCGGCGTTGAGAGTCAGGGAGAGAGCCATGAGTACGAGGGTTGTCGCGGAGACGAAAGGTCGGTTATAGTTGCCTGCGATGTCGCCGGCAAAACTGATCTTCTGCGTAGCTGCCGGGGTTGTGCTCGGAGGGGCGATCCTCGGCGCAGGCTGGACCTACGTGGGCAGAACGGGCACGGAGGCGACGGTGGCGAATGGAGGCGGTCCCCAGATCACCCGCCGCTTTCTGGTCTTCCGGAAAAGCTGCGCCCAACAGATAGGTCTGGGCGCCATCCGCTACTCGGCCGACCACGACGACCTTCTTCCGGGACCTAACGACTTCACAAGCAAGGTCGGGCCGTACCTCGCTCCGGACGTGCGCGGGGTCGTGGGCTTTTTCGTCTGGACCTTCCCTGGAGGGAAGCAGCCGGACTTTTCGAACCTCAAGTACACCGAGCTAGGGCACTTCGAAGACAAGGCAGGCACCACGACGCTCTACGCGGACGGACAGGTGCGTCAGTCTCTCGCAAGATCCGTTTCATTGGACCCCTTGCCCTAGGTCCGGGAGGAATGCCGGGCGTTGCCGACCTCGCGCGAGTCGACGAACCCTCCCATCGCTTGGGCGAGCAGTTCCACGGCGTGGCGGATGGCGCGCTCCTTGCCCCCGATCGCACGCCCCGACATCTCCACCGGCGACACTCCGAGGCGGGCCATCTCGCCTCCCCCCAATAGGACCGAGTTGAGGTCCATCTGCCGCTTCATGTAATCGGCGGTCTTCTCCGTCGCCCGGGCGATGCGCTCTTGGGTCTGCTCCTCCTTCGAAGGCACGCTCGTGGTCCCGCCTTCTTTGCCAGCGGGATCCTTCTTGCCGTCTGGGCCGGTCCCGTTCGCCTTGGCCTTCCTGTCGGCCTCGTCGAGCATCGCCTTCCGTTTCTCGGCAGGGAGTCTTTGCCACGACCCAAGGTCGCCCTTGAAGCCCGCTCGGTGCATCTCCTCGCGTTCCTTGGCCGTCCGCGACTGCCGGTCGATCTGGTCGGCGCTGCGTGCGTGCTCGGCCCCGAGCGACGTGTCGAACTCGCCGTCCTTCTGCTTCTCCTTCCAGTCCTCGTAGTCGCTGTCCCAGGGCGCCTTGTGGCTCTTCGGGTGCGCGAACCACTGCCAGGCGTCGCCCGCCTTGTCGAGGAAGTCGACGGCGCCCTTGCCGTTCTCCGCGAGGTTGCGGGCGGCCGCGCTCATATCCATCGATGCCACGAGGATCATCTGGGCCGCGTTCTGCATCCCGTTCTCGTCGACGTCGAAGGCCTCCTTGATGTTGGCCGCGACGTCCGCGAAGGCCGAGGCCACCACGCCCCCTTCCGTCAGCTCCTGGACGACGTCGGAGAACTGGTCGACCATCGGCATCAGCTCGCGGTTGAGCTGGTCGCCCGCCTCGACCTCGGCGTACTTGATCGCGTCGGCGATGTTGTCCAGGACGCCCTTCGCGCCGCCCGCCACTCGCGGGAGCCTCTCGAGCTCCTCGACGATCCCGCGGATGGCGTCCTTGGCGGTGACCCCTTTGGACTTGAGCTCCTCCGTGTCGCCGGTGCCGAACCTCCTCTTGAGGATCGAGTTGACCGGGACGCCCGCCTCGCCGATCGGCGTGAGGTCCTCCTGGGAGAGGTACTCCCGTCCCGCCGCCTGGCGGAGCTGGACCATGATGCGGCCGAACTCCTCGGCCCCGCCGCCTCCGGTCGCGGTCGCGTTCGCGAACTCCCGCTCGATGCGCTCGGCGAACTTCTCGTCGTAGCCCGCGTTCCGTAGGCCCGTGTACCCACGGACGGACTCCTCGAAGCCGATGCCGGGGGCCTTGGCGATCTTCTTCAGGTCGGCGAGCTCTGCCTTGGCCGCCCTGGCCGACCCTTCGACGGCGATGAGGGACATCCTCAGGGAGTCGAACGACGCGGCCTCCTTCATCAGGGAGAAGCCGGTTGCCGCCCCGACTGCCGCGAACGCGGCGAGCGTCGTGCCGAGCGCCTTGAGGGGCGAGAGGTCCTGCATGGCGCCCTGGACCCCGTCGCGGATGCCGTCGAAGAAGTCGGATGTCTGCTTTCGCGCGCTCGACCAGTCGATGTGCGGCCTTACCGTCGGGTGGGCCTGCGGCGAGACGGGGGACGCCGGGTCGCGGTGGATCCAGCTCATGCCGCCGACCGTGGCCACGGCGCGTCCTCCCGGTCCGGATGCCGAAGGAGAGACCGCCCGCCGCGCGTCGCCGGCGATCCGGTCCAGTCCGGGAAGAGTGGAGTCCTGGAGGGCTCCCTTCATCCGCTTCGCGGCGGCGGCGGCCTTGTCCTGCGCCTCGGATATCTCCTTGGTGGTCTGGGTGATCCGCCGGCCCGTGGCGTCGTAGCCCGGAGCCTCGAGGACGTATTCGGTGACGAGCGTGTTCGACATGGGAGATCGGGGAAAAGGCCCCCTGCGGACGTCTGCAGGGGGCTACCGGAAGCCTTTGGGGCTTGGTGCGGCGGGACCGTTCTCGGCCTCCCAGTCCTGGAGGGCGATGACCTCGTTGAGCATCCGCTCCTGGTCGGCGCTCAGCTCGTCGGGGTGTCGTCCGAGCTCGGTGAGGCAGGTTCGGAGCCGCCGCCGGTAGAGACCGTCGACGGCGATCCTTCCCCCGCCCGCTCGATCTCCCCGACCGCGACGGCGACGTTCACGAACCGCTGGGACTCGACGATGCTCCGCTTGATCCGGTCGACCAGCCACGGGCCGCGAAGGAGCCGCAGGGCCTGCTCGTCCGAGAAGGTCGGGGCCACCGCGTAGAACACGAGCAGGTAGGCGGCGTAGGCCTCGTCGAAGCTCCGGGGCGCGATCTTCCGGAGCTCGGCGGTGTGCGCCTTGTCGAGCCCCTCGGGGTCCTGCCACTTCTTCCAGAACGCGCCGAGGCCCTTCTCGAAGTCGCGCAGGTCGCCGTAGCGCTCCGGGTGGCGGCACTCGATCCGCTCGCCCCGGGGCAGCACGACGTGGAACGTGCCCCACGACTCGGTGGGCGCGTAGGCGTCGACGAGGGCGTCCGCGCTCGCGGGCTCCGGGACCTCGGTCTCGTTCACCGGATCCGTCTCGGCGGCGACCTTGAGCGCGGCCTCCTCGACGGTGAGGTCCGCGTCCGCCTTCATCGCGGCGAGCAGGGCGGGGAGGGCGACGAGGATCATTTCGCGGGCTCCTGGGGATCGGCCGGCGGAACATCGTCGGTCGGCTCTTCCGGAGCGCAGACGTGGGGCGGGAATCCGCCGCCGGGTTCGGGGTTGGTGTCGGTGGGTTTCTTGGCCATGGCGCTACGAGGAGGTGGGCGTTCCGAAGTTGACGAAGGAGTGGGCGGCGGTCTGGACCGCCGCGTTGTCGAAGGCGAGCCGGGTCTGCTTGAGCAGGGCGTTCCCCGCGATGGTGGCCCCGCCCCCGCGCAGCTTGGCGGCGTAGGCGAAGGAGCCCGTGCCGGCGAGGATCGAGACGAGCTGCGGGTTGCCGGACACGGACGTCGGGTCGCCGTCGCCCTCGAGCGTCACGCCCTCCATCTGGGCCTTGTTGACGTCGGCGGCGAAGTTCGCCCGCCCGATCTTGCACGGCAGGATCGCGGAGAGCGAGCCGAGCGCGATCGCCACGTTCACCTTGAGCGCGGCGGAGCTCCCGGAGAGGACGGCGTTCATCCAGGCCGGGTCCACGTCGACGCGCATGTTGCTCTCCACCGTGTACTCGGTACCGGTGGCCACCTCGCTCTCCCAGACGTCGGCCTCGCCGCTCACCTCGTCGGTGAGGGTGCGGATGTCGAGCGAGCCGCCGCGCAGGCGGAACAGCTCGTCCGTGCCGCCGATCGTCATGGCGGTGATGGAGAGGTTGGTGTAGCGCTCGCCCGCGCCGTCGCTCAGGAGCTCGGTGAGGGTGAAGGGGAAGCGGCTCTTGACGTGGGCCTTGCGGCCGTAGCGCTGGGAGACGGCCTTCGCGTCGGCCAGCACCGCCTCGGGCGAGAGGCCGATCGCGGAGAACCTTCCGAGGAGGCTCGCGGCGCCGAGGGTGAAGAGGGAGACGTCGAGGTGGGTCTTTGCGGGCATGGTGCTACTTGCGCGCCGGGGCGCGGAGGTGGTCGACGAGGGCCTTGTTGCGGGGGCCGAAGGCCTTTTTGAGCTCGGCGCGGACCTGGCGGCTCACCATCTTGCTCGTGCCGCCGTCCGCGAGGATCCACGGGGCGTAGTCGACGCCCTCGATCGCGAGCGAGTAGGACTGCAGGCCCTTGGTCCCCTTGTTGAGCCGGACGCCCTTCTTGAGCTTGCCGGTCTGGACGTTGACGGGGTTGACCGGGACGGAGCCCTTGATCCCCCGGCTCTTCCGCTGCCGGTCGGTGAGCTGCCGACGGCGTCCGGTGGCCGTGCGGAGCGCCGGCGATTGGCCGCGGGCGAAGGCACCGCGCGTCTGCTGCCGGGTGAGCGTTCCGGACAGGATCGCCTCGAGGTCCCTCTCGCTCGCCTCGCAGACCATGCGGTGGGCCTTCTTCAGGTCCGCCTTCGTCGCGGCGAGCTGGGCGAGCTGGGCCTTGTAGAGGTCTAGACCCTTGGCATAACGGGCCACCTACTGGTACACCGTGGTCCGGACGGAGAAGCCGACCTTCACGCTGCAGAACGGGTCCGAGTCGGCGTCGTCGCCCGGCGTCACGCTCACGACCTGGCGCAGGTAGCCGACGCCCGCGTAAGGCCCCGAGGCGATCGGCACGCCGTCCGGGGCGAAGGGCGCGAGCCGCATGATGAGCTCGTCCGCGACCGCGAAGAGGTACTCCTCGGTGTCGACCGTCTGGGGATCGGGCGGGGGGAGGCGCAGGTCGATGTCGAAGCCGTACGACTCCTCGACGGACCGCCCCTCCAGCTCGCGCTCGACGGTGGCCCGCACCACGGCGTGGGGATAGGTCCGGATCGGCTTGCGCGGCTGGCCGAACCGCACCACCGGCGCGGCGGGGGGATCGGACGGATACTCCGACAGCACGGCGACGACGTCGGCGGCTATCTGGGCCTTGAGTAGGGGAAAGTGGTGGGGCATGCTAGTCGACCTCCTCGAGGGGAACGGTCGCGTTGTCCGCCGCCCCGAAGCCCTGGTAGACGAGCGGCTCGCCCTTGACCGCGTACTTGCGTCCGCCGTGCGACACCCGCCCGCCCTCGACGAACTTGGGCGCGTGCTCCGGGTCGCACAGGAAGGCGGATCCTCGCTTGGTCTCCACGCCGAAGCGCTCGAACATGGTTCCGGAGTCGACGGGGTAGAGCATGCCCTCGACGGTCCCCTGCGGGGAGTCGCCGTAGCCGTTCAGCACGTCGTCCTGGATCACGGCCTCCGGGAGGTCGACCGTCACCGCGTGGGGCTTTCGCCGCAGTCCCACCTAGACCATCCTCCGCCAGGCGGCGACCGCCCCGTCGTAGGTGGCCAGGAGCTGCGCGGCCTTGGTGGTCGCGCCGCCCGAGACGTCGTACTCGTACTCCACCGGCCCCGCCTTCTCGCGCTTGAGGGCGCCCGTCGAGGTCGAGTCGGTCGAGACGCCCGCCGCGGCCTTCGAGAGCAGGGCGAGGAGCACGTCGTCCGGGATCTCCTGCGCGGCGCCGAACACGCCCGCGATTTCCACGACGCGCCGGTCGCCGACCACGTACCCCGCGAACTCGATCCGCTGGTAGGCGTAGCGCCCGAGCTTCCGGTCCTGCAGGAAGAAGTCGACGTCCTCCGTCAGCAGCGTGCCGCCCACCTTCAGGGAGTTGACGGAGAGGATCCCGACGCCGGGATAGAGGTCGTAGCCGCCGGGCCCGTCGAAGCGGCGCGTCACCGCCGCGCCCGCGAGGAAGGGCGACCAGAAGGTCGCCCCCTCGAACGCGAGGATCGCGGCGGCCATGGCGCCGTCCAGGACCGAGAGGTCCTCGGGGATCGTGGCCAGGAGGCGCTGCCCCACCATCCAGGCGGCGAGCTGCGCGCCCGTCGGCAGGGCCACGGGCTAGCCGCCTTCCTGCGGCTTGGCCTTGAGCGCGGTCAGCTCGGCGTTGGCGGCCTTGAGCTCGGCGGTGGCGGCGTCCAGGCGCGTCTTGAGACCGTCGCGCTCGGTCGTAGCCGCCTTGAGGTCGTGTCGCGCCTTGTCGCGCTCGCCCTCGAGCTTCTGCTTGGCGGCGTTCGCCGCGTCCCGCTGGGCTTCGGCGGTGCGCTGGGCGTCCTGAGCGCTCGTCAGGGCGCCCTGGGCCGCGTCGCGCTGCCGCACGGTCGTCTGGAACGCCTCCTGCGCGCTCTGGACCATGCCCTTGGCGACGAGCTCCATGCCCGCCTCCGCCGCGAGGGCCGGAAGGTCGACCTTGACCGTCTCTTCCGGCTCGCCCGTCGCCTCCACGACGAGGCCGAGCTCCTGGGCGCGCTGGAGCGGGATCTCGCCGCCCTCGGCGACGAGCAGGACCTGGGCGTCGGGGTCGCCGTGGCGGACGACGCCGCCCTTGGAGTCGAGGTAGAGGCGCTCGCTCGAGCGCCAGGTGGCTTGGGTCTTGGGGGGAAGGATCATGTCGAGGTCGATGGTGTGCTTCGGGGGAGCGCCCGCGTCCCGGTAGCCGGGAACGCGGGCGAAGGGGTCGCTCACGGCGTGGGGCCTTACGCCTCGGCCGTCCAGTTGCCGACCGACGCCTGGACGCGCCAGGAGCCGGCCTTCGCGCAGACGAGGCGCACGGTCGCGCCCACGGTGGAGCTCGTCAGGTACTTGCCCGCCGCGCCGGGGACGCCGGTCGATGGCAAGGAGATCGTCTCGGCGCCGTTCGGGTCGATGCGGAGCGGCTGGGCCGTCTCGACGCTGAAGCTGTAGTGGAGGCCCGGGGTGGCGGGCGGCAGGGCGAAGGTGACGGCGCCGGCGGCGCCCTCGTTGGTGTGGCAGGTGCCGCAGAACTCCTCCTTGAGGGCGAAGTCGGCGGTCTTGGGGTAGGTCGAGATCGGCGCGCGGCCGTTGAGGGTAACGCTCATGGACTTGGGGAGGAATGCGGGCGGGTCCCTGCAGACGTCTGCAGGGAAAGGGGAGGCGGGGCCTCTAGCTCCAGTTGATCTGGGTGAGGGCGGCGGGCCGCTTCACCGCGACGGCGGCGCGGGCGACGCACAGCAGGACGGAGATGCTCTTGATGAAGAGGTCGCCGTGGCTGTCGGTCGTGAAGATCTGCGTCTGCTCCCGGTCGTACACCTTGACCGTCCTCAGGTCGCCGGTGAGGCCGAGGCCCTGCGGGATCGCGACGTTGCGGGTGACGGGCTGCCCCCAGAAGGTCTGGGCTCCCGCCGAGATCGGACCGCCCAGGTAGAAGCGGCCCTCGCCGTCGCGCATGAGCTGGATGTCCTCCCAGTCCTGCGGGTTCATCAGGTAGCCGTTGGCCTGGGCGAGGCCGGTGTACTCGACCTTCGTCTGCGCCTTGCGGCCGGTGACGATCTTGTCCGTCACGAACGTCTGGACGAGGATGCCCGGGGTCGCGAGGACCTTCGCGACGATGTAGTCCTCGAACCTGTCGGCCACCATGCCCCGCAGCTCGCCCTCGATGAGCTGGCGCATCTGGCCCGCGTCGGAGAGGGCGTTGCGGGTGGCTGGGATCCACGTCTCGATGTCCTCGACCACCGCGACCTTCTTCTCGAGCGTGAGGCCGGACTCGGGGGCCGCGGCGGCGGCGTCGGTGAGGAAGCGCGCCTCGGGCACGACCCGGGCGTTGTTCTCCCGCGCGGTCTCCTGGGTGTACTCGATCGTGTCGGAGCCGGTGGTGGCGATCGTCACCAGGTCGCGCAGGTTGCGGGCCCGGTACGGCAGGGCGACGTCGGCGTCGTAGTCGGATCGGATGAAAGCGCCCGCGCTGGAGTCGCTCGCGCCGGTGACGAGCGTCTTGAGCGAGACGGTCTGCACGCTGGGCGAGCGGAACTGGCCCGCAGGGCCGCCTTCCTTGGCCTTCTCGACGAACCAGGACTTGAACGCCTCGTCCTCCATGACGATGTCCGCGAGGGTCTTGATCTGCGGGCGGCCCGGCTCGCGGGCGAAGTCGCCGCCGGTCTTGCCGGGGTTCTCCAGGCGGTCGAGGTGCGCCTTGACGGCGTCCTTGCCCTTCTCGGCCTCCTCGGCCTCGAGGTACTGGGTGTTGAGCGTCTCCATCTGCTCGCGCTTTTCCGTGATGGACTTGAGGGCGTCGCCGGTGGGCTGGTCGTTGTGCTCCTTGTAGATGGCCATCACCTCGTTTCCGAGGGACTTGATCTGGGCGGCGATCTTCTGTGAAGGGGTCTTCATGGTCTTTTGGGTTTCGGGAAGGGGGTCAGCGGAAGAGGCGGAGGGCGGCCGCGACCTCGCGCTCGAAGTCGGCGCGAAGGTCGGTGGCGGGAGGCGGGGTGAGGAGGGCGTCGAGGTCGGCGCGCAGGGACTTGAGCCCCTCCACCGCGGCCTCGTCGGGCGTCGTCCGAAGCCGCTCGAGGTGCGCCTTGAGGGCGTCCACCGGGTCGGCGGGCGGGGGTTCCGGCGGGGCGACGGGCTCGAACCGGGTGATCCGGGCGACCTCGACGGGCTCGCCGAGGGTGGCGCTGAAGCCGTCGAGCGAGTAGGGGATCTCGAAGGTCTTGTCGCCCATCGAGAACACGAAGGTCGTCTCGAAGATCCAGTCGTCGTTGACGTACGCGTACTGGTAGTAGCCGCCCTGGGAGAGGCGCAGCTCCAGGGCGCGCTGGAGGAGACGGCGCTTGTCGCCGCTGCTCAGGCCGTCCGACTTCACGCCGGTGAGCTCGTCGAACGTCGGCAGCGCGAGCGTCTCGATCGGGCGGCTGAACGACTTCACGGAGGCGAGGTTGCGCGCGTCGCAGGGGGTGGGCGTGAGGCTCGCGTCCAGGCCGAGGGGCCAGTGCTCGATCTCGCCCGTGCTCTTCTTGGAGACGAGGTGGGTGGCCGTGCCGGAGCTCCAGCCGAGCTTCTCCTCCTCGACCATCTTGTACACGGCGGCCGCGTACTTGTCCCGGAGGTTGAGCTGGGCCTCGATCCACACCCCGACCTCGTCGACGCCGGTCTCGGCCTTGGTCTCGGTGAGCTTCCTGACGCCCAGGCTGGCGTCGAGCGCGTGGTGGTAGTAGACCGAGCTCTTGCCGGGGAACTCGGTGTCGTAGTCGGTGTCGGCGGTGAAGAACTCGCCGGAGAGGTCCTTGCTCTTCTTGTCCCCGAAGAGGACGAGATAGCCGCCGACCTTGCCCTCGCCTTTGGCCTTGACGGCCCCGCCGAAGAGCACGAGCGTGTCGTGTGGGTTGTTCATGGTGATGGCTTGGGAGGGAGCGGAATGCCGGGCTTCGGATTCCCTTTGGAGAGCACGACCGGATCCTCGTCGGGCGCGGGCTTAGGAGGCTTGGGTGCGGGCGACGTCGCCGGGAGCGCGTCGCCGTAGAGGTCGACCCGCGCGAAGCAGGCGAGCTTTCCTCGCCGTCTGACTAGGCGACAAAAACAGTTAGGTCCGCATTCGCTTCCTCCGTCGCCCGGGTGGGAGATCAGCGTCGCAGGCGTGTACGGAGAGAGGGCGGCCAGCTCGACACAGTCGGGACACGACTCAAGCGCCGATCTCTCCCAGTCGAGCTCGTCGTCGGG
>CAZEWR010000064.1:0-12692 GCA_964516175.1 uncultured Fimbriimonas sp.
GGCTCGTGAACTGGGTGGCGATCCAGCGCGACGTCACCGAGCGGATGCGCCACGAGGAGGAGATCGAGCGCTCCCGGAAGAGCCTCGCCGAGGCGAACGAAGGATTGGAGGAGCGGGTGCGGCAGGCGACCGCCGAGCTGCGGGAGTCGAACGAGGAACTGGGGACCGCGAACGAGGGGCTCGAGGCGGCGAACCGCGACATGGCGACCTTCACCTACACGGTGAGCCACGACCTGCGCCAGCCCGCGCGGGCGATCATCGCGAACGCCCACTTCCTGGAGGAGGACTACGCGGACGTCCTGCCGACGGAGGCGCTGGAGCTGCTCCGACGGCAGAGCCAAGCGGCGGCGCGGCTCGGGAGCCTGATCGACGACCTGCTGAAGATGTCGCGGCTGGGCCGGACGGCGGTGGTGAAGGAGCCGACGGATCTGACGGCGCTCGTCCGCGAGGTTTGGGAGATGTTCGAGGCCGAGCGCCGGGGCGCGGAGCTGCGGGTCGAGGAGGGGCTGACGGTCGACGGATCGCCGTCGCTGCTGCGGGTGGTCTACCAGAACCTGCTCCACAACGCGCTCAAGTTCCGCGTCGCGTCGCGGCCCCTCGTGGTCGAGGCCGGGCGGCGGGAGGACGGAGCCCTGTTCGTGCGCGACAACGGCAGCGGCTTCGAGCAGACGTACGCGAAGCGGATCTTCGAGCCCTTCGAGCGGCTTCACCGCATGGACGTCGAGGGCACGGGCTTCGGCCTGCACAACGCCCAGCGGATCGCCGAGGGCCACGGCGGGCGGATGTGGGCGGAGGGCCGCCCCGGCGAGGGCGCGACCTTCCTCTTCACCCTGGGTTAGAGGCTCGCGGGCATACTCTGGTCCTCCGTTACGCCGCAGGCGTGTCGTCGGAGGCGAAGCCTTCGGTCAGCGTCAGGTGCTCACGAAGGCTTCGCCTCCGACGACACGCTTCGCGTTTCCAGGGATCAACGATCGCGATTGTGGTTGTGGACGACCCACGCTTCGCGTCTCCGTGGATCGATGATCGTCGTAGCGTCTGTTATTAGGGATTACCCCTATGACGGTCGCTCAGCTCGTTCGTCGGTTTCGTCAAACGGTCGCGTACGACCTCGACCCCGTCTTCGGACCGTACCCGGAGGGCGGCCCGCCGGAGGAGGTCGCGGCCTGGACGGAGGACGCGGTCGCCTTCCTGAACGAGGCGGCCCTGGAACTCTCGAGCGTCGTGTACCCCACGGCGGACCGGGTGACGCTCACCCTCACGGCGGGCGTCGGGACCTACCCGCTCGCCTCGTCCGCGTTCTCGGCGCGGCTCGTGCAGCCGTTCGCGGTCGAGATCGACGGCGCGCGGCTGCGCAACGCGCACGGCACGGCCTACGGCCTTTGGGGGCCGGACGAGCTGGCGCGCCGCTTTCCCACCTGGGCGAGCGACGCGCCGGGGCGGGTGGCGCGGGCCGCGTTCCGGGGCGACCGTCTCATCCTCCACCCCGCGCCCGACGCGGACGGGACGGCGTTCGTCGAGGGAAAGGTCGGCGCCGCCCGCCTGAGCGCCGCCGCGCCGACCGCCGTCTCCGACCTGCCCGAGCGGCTCCATCCGGGCCTCGTGGGGCTCGCGGCGTACCGCGCGTGCCGCGACAACGCGCAGGAGGGCGGGCAGTTCTCGCGCCTCGCCGCGATGCGGGACGAGGCGATGGCGACGGCCCTGGAGCTGGGGCGCGAGAGCCTGAACGCGCAGATCGCGGGCTCGGGACGGCGCGACGGCGACCGGCGGAACGAGGAGATCCGGATTTGAGCGAGACGCTTCGCCTCGGGCCTTTTCGGGGGATGCTGTCGTCGGCGGCGGGCGACGCGCCCCCGGGCTTCGCGGGGAGCCTGCTGAACGTGCGGCTGGGCGACGGCGCGATCCGGCCCCGGTACGGCTACCGCAACCTGGCGGGCGCCCCGACGGGCCTCGCCGCCGTCCACGGCCTCGTGCGGCTCTCCGGCTACGGCGAAGACTACGCGCACCGGGTGGAGTGGGTGACGATCGAGAACCGAGGCGCGGTCAGGCCGTACGCCGTCGATCCCGCGACCTGGGCGCGCACGGAGATCACGAACGGCGGCACGCCCCTGAGCCTGGGCGGCGGCGACTGGCTCGGCTTCTCGTACAACGGCACGAGCTACTTCGTCAATCCCGGCGGCTCGCCGTCGGTGTACCGCCACGCCGTGGGCGACCCGGCGAGCTGGGAGCCCCTACAGGACGCCGCGTACGCGCCCTCGCCGGAGGACCCCACGTTCGCCGCCGACCTCCTGCCGCCCGCCGCCTACCCGTTCGGCCTGGCGGGCGACGTGGCGACGGTGTCGGGACCGGGGGTCGCGAGCCCGACCACGGCGGTGAACGCCGACGGTTCGCTGACGGTGTCGGGCCGCGCGGGCAACGACGCGCAGGAGACCGCCAGCTCGATCGTGACCCTCACGTTCGGGGCGGCCCAGGACTTCTCGACGACGGACTACCACGGGTTCCTCGCGGTGGGCGAGGACGTCTACGTCCGCTTCAAGACGGGGGTCCGGCTCGAGGTCAAGATCGCGGGGACGTGGAGCGAACCGGAGCGCCGGGCTTTCCTCTCGGAGGACCGCACGCGAACGGGCGTCGTGATGCGGCTGAAGGACGTGGCGGGCGCGAACGCGGTCCAGGCGGTGCGTCTTACGCTGCGCGCGGAGCCCCAGCCCCGCCACGCGGGGAAGGCGTACACGCTCCTGCCGTACCAGCTCGGGGGCAGCTACCTTGGGGCGGCGGGCGGCGGCGACCGGCCGTGGGACGCGAACTACAAGACGGCGGACGTCGCGTACGCGGCCCGCTACGTGGACGTGGCGGCGGGGACGTCGACCGGGATCAAGTCGGTCACGAAGGACCGCTCGGTCTTCGGGCGGTACGGCCTGGACGCGTCGTTCCCCCTCGCCGTTCTCGGCGACCGGATCACGCTGTCGGTCGAGCCCCTGACGACGGGCGGCTACGCCGTCGACCCGACGGGCGCGTCGTACCGGATCGAGTACCTGCGGCTCGACGGCAATGGGACCTGGCGCTCGCTGGGGACCACCCCGAACGCGGCGGACGCCCTTTTCCGGGACCGTTTCGAGGAGCGGCAGGTCCTGCTCCTGACCGCGGCGACCGGGGTCGTCGACTACGTTCCACCGGCGAAGCCGCCCGTCTTCAAGTCGGACGGCTTCGTGGCGGGCGTGCCTTACAAGGGCTGGGTGGTATGGCTCAAGCGGGGCGGCAAGGCGAACGTGATCCACTCGCGGGTGGGCGACGCCGAGTCGCTCTACTCGCCCGGCGACACGGACGACGACGCGGCGCGGGGGGCGGACTTCACCCTCGCCGACGACTTCGCGGACGAGCCCCTGGGAGCGGTCCAGGCGGGCGACGCCATCCTGATCGCGGGGCGGGAAGGCGTCTACGGCCAGTCGGGCAACTCGCCCGCGACGATGACGCCGACGCGCAAGCTGCCGGGCGCGATGGGCTGCGCGGGCCGGTTCGCCTTCGCCCGCTACCGGGACGAGGCGGGCAACTACGGGATCGCTTGGCTCGACGTGCCGGGCGAGGCGGTCTGGTTCGCATCCGCCGCCCTCCTCTACGCCTCGGACGCCCAGGCGCGGCCCACGGAGATCTCCCTGCCGATCCGGGGCTCCGTGCGCTCCTTTCTGTTCGAGGAGCAGCGGGTGTCGCTCCCCATGAGCCTCGCGCTCGCCGTGAGCGACGGTACCGAGCCCACGCACGAGCCGGGAGGCGAGACGGGCGAGCCGGGAGGCGGCACGGGCGGCGGCGCCGGCGGGAGTACGGGTGGGAACACGGGTGGGAACACGGGTGGCGGCGGAGGTACGGGCGGCGGAGCGGGTGGCGGCTCTGGCGGCGGCGCCGGAGGGGATACCGGCGGCGGTTCTGGCGGAACCGGAGGCGGTACGAGCGGCTCTGGCGGCGGGACGGGGGACGCGGGCGGCTCGCCCGCGCTCGCCCTGGAGAACGCGCGGCTCGACGTGGACGAGGCGACGGGGTCGCTCTGGGTCGTGCTCGGCTCGCGCGCCCTCGTTCTGCGACCGCCCTCGCCGCTCGACGGCGCGCGGCACTGGGAGCGGCACGAGTACGCGCTCGGGAGCGCCACGGGCGACGTCGTCGTGTGCGCGGAGCCTTTGGGCGCGACGGCGGGCGCGTCCGTAGCCCGCCCGGGCTCGACGGACGCGTGGTCCAACCCGGCGAACGTCGGGCTCGGGGGCGAGGCAGCGTCCGTCGCGCTGGCGGGCGGGCGGGTGTCGCAATGGCTCTGCGCCACCGGGTTGATGCCGACGACGCTCTTCCCCTCGGAAGGGAGCCTGACGACGTTGAAGGCGCGGATTCGGCACCGTCTGGGGTCGGTCACGCCTACCCAGGTCGGCGCGACCCTCGACACGGTCGCGCTCTACGTCGGCGGCGTTCTACGCTCGTCCGTCCCGGTGGGGACGCTCGTCCCCACCGGAACGGTGGACCTCGACGTGTCGCTGCCCCTCAACGGCACGACCCTCGCGGAGGTGAACGCCGGGACGTGCGAGATCCGGGCGGGCTACACGGCGGGCCCGGCGGGGACGGTGGTCTCGCCGGTCGTCGTGCGGGGCGACCACGCCACGTTCGTGCCGCCTTACTGGGTGGACACGGGCATCGACGTGACGAGCGGTTCGGCGATCAGCCTGACGGCCTCGGGCGGCATCGTGTGGGGCGGGCGGGGCGGCACGACGGCGACGCCGAACGGCGACTCCTCTTGGCCCTTCTTCCCGATCTCGGGAACGCCGCTCGCCCAAAACCGGACCCCTTTCTCCCTCGTCCTCGCGCTGGGCGGTCCCACCGATCCCGGCTTCGGCGTTCCGCGCACGTCCAGCGGGTACGGGACCTACCAGGGCGGCACGGGGCCGATCAATGTGTCGTCCTACGGCGACGGGCGTCTCTACGCCGGTTTCAACGATATCTGCGGCGACGCGAACGGCGTCGCCGAGCCGCCGCCCACCCACTTCCAGGACAACACCGGGCAGTACGACCTCTCGATCACGACGGTGCGCGTGCCCTCGTCGGTGTGGGTGGAGTCGATCGGCCTGCGAGCGTGCTACACCGTGCCGCAGGCGACGGGCACGCGCGGGGTCTCGTACCTCGCCTTCGGCCCGGACCGCAACCTCGTGTGGCTGCGCTCGTCGGGCCACCTCGACTCGGCGGAGTGGTGCCCCTCGTGCGTCCACTTCGTCGAGGGCTCGAACCGCGACGGCGGCCTGCCGATGCCCCCGGGCCACTGGGAGACGGGGCGGCTCGCGGGCGGGCAGCGGCGGCTCGCGCGGGCGGAGGTCGAGCGCGAGGGGTACGGCGCCCTCGACCTCGCGGCGACCACGGACCGCACGGCGTGGGCCGTCCCGTCGACCGCGCCGGAGGGGCGGCGCTGGGCGCGCTGGGGCGTGGTCCTCCAGGGGCGGACGCACCGCGTCCGCCTCCTCGTCGACGAATCCACGGTGGGCGTCCGCGCGATGGATCTGGTGTTTCAGCCGGTCTCCGGACCGGATCGGTAGTCAAGATGAGTCTATTCAGCAACCTTCTCGGCGGCTCCGGCGCGAACGTCGGCGCCCTCACGCGCAAGCAGTCGTCCCTGATCGACCGCTCCAACGCCCTGGCGCAGCTCCTGATGTCGAACTACCAGGAGAACGCCCGGGGCGGGGCGTACGACCCGAACGCGCAGCTCGACCTGCTCCGGCGCGACCACGCGTACGGGACGCAGGTCGCCACGAACAACGCGGCGGCGTCGGCTCGCATCCTGGGCTACAAACCGGGCGACACCGCGCCCGTGCAGGCGATGAACGCGATCTCCGCGCGCGGGCGGCTCGACTACGACCGGCTCGCCAACCAGATCCGCGCGAACGCCACCGCCGCGCAGTCCCAGGCCCTCTCGAACGCGGTGGGCGGGGCGGGAAGCCTCTACGGCGGCGGCATCGGCGCCTACGGGAATCAGATCGGACAGGCGATGGCCCAGGACGCGCAAGACCAGGGTCTGTTCGGAAGCCTCTTGAGCACGGCCATGCCGTTCTTGGGCGGCGGGGCCCTGACGCTGCCCCGGGCCCGGAAACGATCGTCGACGGGCGGTCTGGGGATGGGCGCCGGGACCCTCACGGGCGGGTACGGATACGACTTTGGGACACGCGGCTAATCGGATGCAGGACCTTCCTTACGCACCTCTCCAGTTCAACGGCGCGCCGAGTGCGTCCTCCTCCCCGGCCTCTTCCTCCCCGTCGCTGACGGATCTGTTCCACGACGCGCGGCGCGACCTTCCCAACCCGGTCGCGCCGCCTCGGTTCGGCCCGCCCCAGAGGTACCTGATGGACACGATGGCGCTCGGAGCGAGCGGCAAGCGCGACCAAGAGGCGATGTTCGCCTTCGGCAAGCAGGGGGGGACGTACCAGGAATGGGCGAACGGCGCCGTGAGCAAGCAGATCGCCGACGCCGCGAACGCCCTCGCCGACAAAACCGCCCACCTGGACGACGACCGGTTCGAGACGGAGCTTGCCGAGCTCCAGAGCCGCCTGGACCAGCGTCCGGAAGCCCGTCCCGACCCGAGGCTCAAGGGACCGTCGACGCTCCAACTCGCGGCGGGCGGGCTCTTCGCCCTGCTCGCGCCGAAGTACGCGTCGCTGGCCCTGGCCGCGCCGTTCCAAAGCCGGCTTCGGCAGCACGGCTTCGACGTCGAGCGGACGCGGTCGGAAGACGCGGAGCGCGTCCAGCGATGGCAGGACGGCATCCAGGCGACCCAGGCGCGGCTCGGGCTTCTCGAAGACCGGAGGACGCGCCCTTCGGATGCGGGCGAAGGGACGCTCGCGTTCGGTCTGCCGAACGCGACGTCCGACGTGGGAGCGCCCGGCGAGCTCCCGAAGAGCGTTCCGGCGCCCCAGGGCGTCGTGGACTTTCTCAACGGTCGGCAGAGGTTCGGCGAGGCGAGGAAAGCCGCGACGGAGGCCGACCGTTCGCTGGAGGACGTTCGAAGGCGATACCTTCCCGTTTCGGAGCAGAACGCGATCGCGGCGGTGAACGCGGAGGCGGAGCGGGCGCGCAAGGCCGCGAACGACATGGCCGGGGGCATCGCCGGACGCGGGCACGCCCGGCCCGAGGCGTGGACGAGGTTCGGCTTGAGTCTCGACGCCGCCGCCGACGCGACGAGGAAGAAGCTCGGCGGCCTGGCCTCGCAGAAGAAGGCGGCCACGGATCGTCTCGGCGACCTCGGTCTCCAGCTCAAGGCGTTCGACCCGAACGTTCCTTCCGCGGGCCGGAACGCGCTTCTCGCGGAGCAGAGCCGGCTCCGGCTCGCCCTCGAGCAGCTCGGCGTGATCGACGCGGAAGGCAGGGCCTATCTCGACCGCCTGAAGCGGCAACGGGCGGACGCTTCGGCGAAGGCTCGAATCGCACTCGGCCCCGTGCGCCCGTGAGCCTGCCACGGGGCCAAGGTCTACGGACGGCCCGTGTTCGCGTCTCGGAAAACTTCGGTAAAGGACGGCGGGGAGGGGGTACCGTCCGCTTCACCGCGTTGGGAAGCCAGGTCGCCTTTGGCGAGCGTCGCGCTCGCCCTTTGAGCCCGCAGTCGGACGGCCCTCGCCATAAGCGGCCAGAGGCAGGTGGAACCGGACGACCTCCGAGGAACGGGCGAAGGTGAGGCTCGAGTACGAGCGCCGGAAGCGCGCGATGGCCCCTCAGGCGGCGACGCCGGAAGGGGCGAACATCCTTTTAGGGCTGCTGCCGCACGTTCAGGCGAGGCGGCCGGTCCAGGAGCTTCGGAGCGGGGGCCCGGATCTTCTCGACGGGCGGCGGTCCCGCGAACAGGGCGAAGAGAGGAAGGGCGCGCCGTCTTGACCAGGTCGCTCCCCGCGCCCACGACGCGGTTCGACCCTTCCCACCCATCATGCCTCACGAAATTCGTAGCGAAAGATACGATCTTTGATCCGGGGGTAAGGCCTTGGGGATCGTCTCCGTCCCACGGAGCAGAGCGGCTCCGTCCGGGGATCCGAGACTCCCCTCCGAACACGGCGAGCAAGGATTGCCGGAGGGCTCGCCGCTTGTTCTACAGGCATGAATCGCCTCGAGCCGAATCCGCTCGCCCACCTCGCTCCTTTCGGGAAGGGCCGCTAAGGTGCCGCAGCGTACGATCGCCGCCCCCGACGGCACGCCCTACCGTTGGGAGAAGTCGAGCGCGCCGCGTCCCGAGGATTACGCCGCGCTCGACCGCTTTCGGACGTGGGCCCACGCCGGAGGCCCCGTCCCCGAAGGCGTGGACCCGCTCGCGTGGCTCGGCAGGCGGCGCGACTTCCTTCGGGAGCGCAAGCAGGCGATCGACGACGCGACGCGGAACAATTTTCCCGCGCCGAAAGGCGACTACATGGCGATCGCCAACGAGATCGAGACCCTGGACCGATGGATGGGCCGGATATCGAAGTCCGGAAAGGGGGCCTCTTCGAAGCCGGTCGGCGTCCCAAGCCCCGTCCGCTCCGCCGAACCCCTCAAGCGCGGTCCTTCCGTCGGGCCGAACCGACCCTACGATCCCGCGACGGCGCAGTCGTGGATCCTGACGCCCGCTGAGAACCGACGACGGGCCGCTTTAGCGACCCCGTCCCACGATCCCGCTCCGCTCGGATCGGCCGCCGCCATAGGAGCCCGGAGCGGAGCCGAGCTTTCCCGCGTCCCGCCTCCGAACTCTCGTACGCCGAAGCGCCCGGTGGTCGAGTGGAACGGGAGAAGGTGGAACGGGGATCCTTTCGACGGGCTCTCGATGTCGCGCGAGGCTTTCCAGGACGCGATCGACCGCGACCAGTCCGTCGTGCTGCTGCGCGACGGCCGCACGATGGCGATGGAAGGGCCGAGCGGCGCGCGGGAGCTCGTCGTGCGAAAGACCGGCGTTCCCTCGATCGCCTACTCGATGCCCGCCGGCCAGAGGGAGGAGCGCCAGGAGAATCGCCTCTACGAAGGGTTCGGCAAGGTCGGCGTCGGCAAGACGGTCGGCTTCAACAAGGGGCAGAAGGACTCGAAAGTCCCGAGGGGGAGCGATGCCAAGGAGCTTTACGACCAAAACCACTACCGGGACGGCGTTCCGATCACCGACTCGCAACGGATCCGGGATTTCACGAACCAGACCGTCGAGTCGATGACGAGGTCGATGGTGCGCCTGGGCGTGCCGGAGGTCGTCGCGGGATTCGTCGCCGGGATCCCGACGATGCCCCTCCAGATCGGGGCGGAACTCAAGACGCTTTCCGACACGACGGAGACGCCCCACAACCGGCAGGGCGCGGCGCTGAACCTGATCGTGTTCGCGGCGACGGACGCCGGGGGACGCGCCCTGGGCGAAGCCACCGCGCCGATCCGCGCCCGCGCGTTCGCGGCGCTGAAGGCGACCCCCGCCTTCGGGCTGGTCGCGGGGGCGGCGGACCGGGCGGGCGCCGTGCGCCAGGCGATGCGCGGCTTCGCCCTTCCGAAGGGGAAGGCGATCCAGTTCGTCGACGCGTTGGCGCAACACGGACCGATCGGTTGGGCGAAGGCCGCGAGCGGCGCCGCCCGCGCGACTCCCATCGTCGATTCGGGGCTTGAGGGGCTCGTAGCGGCGGCGCGACGGGCCGGGGCGCTCAGCTCGCGGAGCGAGGAGGTTCGGTTCCGGCGATTGGTCCACCTGCGCGTCCAGGAGTGGGCGCGGGAGACCGGGCGTCCGGCGGCGAGCTTCTACGAGGGACTACAGGTCCGCCTCGATGGGGCGATGCCCGAGGGAGCGCTCGCGCAGCGCCTACAGGAGATCCCCTGGCGTCTTCTTGGGGACAAGACGACGAAGATCGGTTTCACGATCGCGGACACGGTCCAGGCGGGGCGCGCGAAGCTCCCCTCCGGCGTCGAACTGGAGACCGGGGGCGGCCCCCTCAAGTGGGTCGAGGGGCTCGATCCCCAACCGAGCGAGGGCCGGGCCTGGGCCTCGACGACGCAGTCGATCGCGAACCGCCACCACGGCCGCGCCGCCGACGGCGCCCGGCTCCAGTTCACGCTCGCGAACTCCCCCAAGAACGTCCTCGCGTCCAACGGGCTGCTGGCGATCCGCGCGGAGTTGGAGTCGATCGCGACCCGACTCCCCGGCCAGGCGGGCTACGTCGAGCCCGAGCGGCTGCTGGCGCACGTCCGGAAGGTGGTCGATGCTTACAACGGGCTCAAGATGGCCCGTGGGAAACCGATCCCCAGGCCGAACTCGGTCCGAGAGTTCCTCCAATCCATCCAGCAGAACGGCGATTTCGTGGACACGTTCGTCCGGCGTGGACGATTCTCGGAGCTTTTCTGGTCGAAGACGCGCCGAGGGACGCCGACGAACCCGCTCGGATTCGACTACGAACAGGTGGCCCAAAGCATGGTGGACCCGGCCGTTCGTCGGGCGGGGAAGGGCACGAGTTCCGTCCTCGGCGCCCTGGATATCGATCCCGATGGGGCGGCGAGGCGCATCGACGACCTCGTCTATCCCTGGGCGGTCGAGGGTAGGAACCTGGGCCTCACCGCCGGTTCCAGACTGGAGGATCTCGTTCCCGGGAGCTTTATGCGGTCGGTCCAGGAGTCGCTCCCGGCGGGCGCGAGCGAGGCGCTGATCAACGCGACCGCGAAGACCCGGCTCCTTAAGACCGGCTCCATCGAGGTTCCCACGGAGCGCGTGCTGCGCTTTCTGCGCCAGGAGGGCGGGGACGGCGGGACGAAGGCCTGGTACGACGCGACGAATCGGACGATCGGCCTCGTCACCGGCAAGTCCGACTTCTCGTCGCTCGTCCACGAGGTCTTCCACGATTGGCGGCGCTCGATGGCCGAAGAGGGGATCGCGACCCTTGAGGCCCATTTCGGGAAGCGAGGGACGGTCGATTTCGAGGAGCGCTCGGCGCGGGCCTTCGAGCGGTACCTCCGCGACGGCCAAGCCCCTTCGCCCGCGCTTCGCGATCTCTTCGCGTCGATCCGGGAGTCGATGCTTCACGTCTACCGATCGATCCGGGGAACGTCGCTCGAGCCCGAGGTGCATCCCGAGGTTCGAGCGACGTTCGACCGGATGCTCGGGGGCGGTCCGTCCGCCGAGCGAGGGGCGGCTCCGCGTCCAAAGCTCTGGAAGTAGGCGTCCGTTCCGCCTCGAAGGAAGGGGCGCCTCGGGCGCCCCCGACGATTTGGGCTTTCGTCCGTCGCGTCGGGTAACGTGGACGGACGTCGGCCTATCGGGGCCGCTGGGAGCCTCTTGCCGCAACCGTCCTCTTCCATTCGTCGCCTGGGGCCGGCGCCTCGCGTTCTGCGGGAGAGGAGGGCCTGATGGCGGCCCGATCGAAGATCGCCACGGCTCTTCTCCGGCCTTCTCGGGAGTTCGTCGCCTCGGACTTCGAGGCGGCCTCCGTCGACAAGTCCCGCCGGATCGCGATTCGGCAGCTCGCGTCGCACTACGGCGAGACGCTGCTGGCGCTGGCCCGCTGGGATGTGTTCTGGGAGGAGAGCGTCGATCGTCCCCTCACGACGAAGGGCCACCATCTCGAACGAAGGCGGGACGAGTTGCGCGCCGCCTTCGACGCGACGCGCGGAGTCGGAACGTCGCTGGCTGTGCGGGGCGGCATGAGGATCGAAGACCTGCTGGTTCTTGAACGGTGCGGATTCCTCGTCGTCGGCCGGGCGAACGAACGGCTCGCGGCGGAAAAGGCGTGCGTCGACGCGGCTCTCGACGGCGGCGAGCCGCTTGGAGAGGCCAACCGGCAACGGGTCGAAAGCGTCCGGAGGATGACCGAGCACGTCGCGCGCTTTTCGGAAGCCGTCGCCGTCCTTGCCGGGATCGACGAGGATCGTTTCTACGGCGACCTTTCTCCCAACGTCGGAGCGATCGTGCTGCTGACGCGTTTCGGGGCCTATCCCGAACTCGACCGAGAGGGCCCGCCGACGGTGCGCGTGGCCCTCGAAGGTTCCCCGCTGAGGGCGGGCGACGTCCTGACGAGGATCGGGGGGGCGGGCGGCGGTTCGCCCTCGCCGATCGGCGACTGGGACGAGGCGAACGCGCTGTTCTTCGCGATCCTCCGGAAGGATCGCGCGACGCGCTTCGTCCTTGAGGTCGCGCGGCGTGGAAGGACGAGCGCGATCGTCGAGCCCGCGCCCTTCGATTCGACCCTCCCTTTCGCCCCCTCGGAGTTTCGGGCCGTGTCGGACGCGGCGGCTCGTCGGGAGACGGCGGCGATGCTCGCGCAGATCTACGGCGAACTCGTGGTCGCGATCGCCCGTTGGGACGCCCTGTGGGAGGAGAACGTCGGCTTGCCCGTCTACGAGACGAATCAGCGGATGACCGTCGCCCGACGTGAGGTGGAGAGCGCCGCGCGCGTTCCGGTTCCACTTCCGTCGGTCGCCCGGCGGGCTGGCGCCCGCCCGCAGGACGTCGGCGCTCTCGAGAGAAGCGTCCGCGCCCTCGAGCGGCTCCCCAGGGAGCGGTATCTTGCCGGCTTCCTGTGCGTGAACGCGTCGACCGGGGAGGCGGAGGCGCTGCAAGACGCGAACCGGACGTACCAGGCTCGGGCCGAAAGCCTGAAAAAGGGCCTCGAGAGCTTCGTCAGGACCGCCGCCAAGACGATGAGGTTCGCGCAGATCGAGGAGGACGCGTTCCTGGCGCGCGTCTCCGCCGACGCCTGGGCGGTCCTGGCGCT
>CAZEWR010000065.1:0-12128 GCA_964516175.1 uncultured Fimbriimonas sp.
CCACACGAAGCTGACCTACCGTCACGCGGGCCGAGACTTCCGCCTGACCGACGTGTACGGCAACGTGGTCCATGACCTCGTCGCGTAAGAATCCAGGCGTGCGCGAACCCGTTCTCGCTCTGGATTCTTACGGAGCGCGGGCAAGGATCCGCCTTACCTTCGACTCCTTCCGTCGAAGGGAAAGGCAGGGTCGATCCCCTTCTTCCACACCGCGTCGAGGAAGGAGGGAGAGCCGGGAAACGCGAACAAAATCTCCTTCCGAGGCGTCCAAAGCGCTGGGACAGCGGTTCCTCTTGACCTTTGTGATGCGCCCCCTCTGCCTTTTCGCCGCCCTCTGCGCCGCCGCTGTGGCCGCCGCGCAGGCTCCCACCGAGTCGCATGAGCGCGCTATCTGGGACGCTTACCAGAACTCTCGACAGGCAGACTTATTCAAGCTCGAGATGACGGGGGCGGACGAGTACGGCAAGGTGACGTCGCCCGTTCACGCGGTTCTCTACCTTCGCCGCTCGATCGATCCGCGCACGGGATTCGCGTCGCGCGCCCAGGCCGACCTAACGGTCTTCCGATCGACGAAAGAAGGAGAGGTCGTCTCGATGCGCCTCGTCGGCGACGGCGTGAACCTCTTCCGCTACGACCTCGACCGACGCGAGGTATCGACCACGACCTACGGCTTTTACGGCGACCGGGCTCCCGACAACTACGTGAACACCACGCGGAGCGACATGCCGAAGCTCCTCGCCCAGCTCCGAGCCGCCACCCCCGGCCTGACGACCTACCTCGTGCGGCTTGCGGCAGAGATGAATCCCGCAGGCGACGGGCTCGTGGCTAAGTTCACGAACTGGGATCCCGGCGCCTATGGCCTCTCCTTCAACGAGGTTCCTCCGATGTGGCGAACGGGCGTTATCGTGACCGATCCGATCACCCGACACGAGTTCACCGAAGACGGCGATCGCTACGTCTTCTTCGGATACGACCGCGAGGTCCCCGAGCGGACCGTCGCCTTCGATCTCTACGACGCCGATCCCGACGACACCCGGGAGCTTTGGGAAATCCGCTCCGTCAATGTCGCTTCGTTGTCACCGGGGCGCAGGGTCGCTCTCAGCATCGCTCCCAAAAATCCTCTCGAGGAACCACTCGCTCAGGAGACGTTCCAACCTTACGCCGGACAGTTTGGGGCGTCGTTCCGGCTGATCAACCGGGGGCGGTAGGTCGAGCCTCGGGGCCGATGGCCCTAATCGCCTCTTTGAACTCATCCCAGGCCTCTTCCGTCGGCAAGCCCACCATCAGCGGCTCCGTCACCTCTTCGTGAAGGACGGCGGCGAAGGCCCGTTCGGGACGATCCGTCTCGATGACGGAAGCCCAGGACTCGCCAGGGTCTTCGACGAGCAGGGTCCAGGGATGCTGTGCCGGAGCGGTGGCGAGAGCCAGGGCGCGGCGTTCGCGCGGCGTCCAGGCCGGTCGCACGAACACCGTGAAGGCGGATAATCCCGCCTCATCCAAGAGGCGCCGCCAAACGCCTAACTCCGCGCCGGCGCGAGGATCGAACGCACCGAGAAGCGCCCCGGTCGTCGGCGTTGCGGCTTCGCCGCCGTCGAGAGTGAGGCCTTCCAGACGAGGAAGGGCGAACCCGCGCCGAATGCGCGTCTCGTAGGTCGGACGCCAGAGCACGGCTATTCCTTGAGGGCCTTTTCGATCGCCGCCTCAAGCTCCTCGCCGAAGACCTTCGGATCGCTGAACCCGGTGGCCCGAAAAGCGATGTGTCCTTTGCGGTCGATCACGATGATCGTCGGCAAAGCCTCGATTCCGAGCCGGTCGTGCGCCTCGTCTTTGGGATCGAGCAGGACCGGCATGGTGTGAGGGCGGCTTTTCTCGACCGTCGCGACGATCTCGCGCGCCTCGTCGGTGATCGCCATCGCTTCCAGCCCCTCGCCCTTGTGCCGCTCGTAGATCGCCTCGAGGGTGGGCGTGATCTGGCGGCAAGGGCCGCACCACGTCGCCCAATAGTCGACAAGCACCACCTTGCCCTTCCGGTTGGCGAGCGAGACGCTCGAACTCGGAACGCTCAGCGTCTCCAGCTTGAAGTCCGGGGCGGTGCTCCCAACGGGCACCAGGCCGCCCTCCTCCGAGGCGCAACCGAGGGCGACGAGGAAGAGGAGCAGAGGAAGCAGGCGTCTCATCACGATTTGGGCAAGAAGCCCGCGACGTAGGCGCCAAAGGCCTGGGGCGCGCGGGTCTGCATATAGATTACGCCGGGACCGGTCAGAGTCGCGACGATTCCTTCGCCGGAAAGCGCCGATCCCAGGAAAGAGCGCGCCGCCTTCCCCACCTTGACCTCCATCGTATCGCTCCAGGCCACGAGGTGGCCGCTGTCCACCACGAGTTGCTCGCCCAGGTGCAGCTCCGTCGCGTGGATCGCCCCGAAAGCGGAAACGAGAAGCAGGCCGCTTCCCGAGACGCGAAGCATGAAGAGGCTCTCGCCGACGAGAAAGTTCTTCAGCCGCGTCCGTGAGTTGACCTCCAGGTCGTCGCTTCCCGCGAGGAACGCTCCGCTCGTCACCAAGTAGGCGTCGCCCTCCAGTCGGATCGCCTGCACGTCTCCCGGAAAGGAGGGAGCGAGCACCAGCTCGCCCTCGCCCCGCGCCGCCACGAAACGGGTCTGGAACGCGCTCTCCCCCGCGAGAAGCCGACCCACGATCTTCCCCAGGCCGCCCGTTCGCGCCTCGATCTCGACGTTCGGAGTCATCGCCACCATCGATCCCGTCTCCGCCCGCACCGACTCTCCCGGCCCGAGACGGATCATGGCGACCGCCGCCATCGGTCGGTAGAGGATCTCGTGGGTCACGCCCTCTATTGTGCCCCGTCGTCGATCCAGCGGAGGATTGAAGGTTTCCCTCCCAGCAATCATACTTTTAGGGACACGGACTTGAGTGAGTTTTCTTCCATTGCCAACCGAAGTCCTTATGGGGTCTAAAGCCATGATCGGACGATCGGCCCTGGAAACTGTTATGAAGTGGTGGTTAGATTTGCGGATCTCTTCGAAGTTAGGGATCGGTTTCGGGCTCTGTCTGGGCCTCATGATCGTGCTCGGCGCCGTCTCGATGTCGGGCCTGAGCCGTCTCCAAAGCGGGGCTAAGGACCTTGAGAACAGAGCCTTGGTCGCGTCGTCCTTGGCGGGCGAGATCGACGACGTGGTCATGAAGACCCGCATCCGGGCCGCCGAATACCTCACGACGAGCGACGAACGGGGACGGGCGCGGATCGAGGCCGAGATCAAAGAGCTCGGACCGCAGGCGGACGAGGCGATCACGAAGATCGAAGGCCTGACCGCCGATCCCGGGCTCAAGAAGGCCGCCGCCGCCTCCCGCAGCGCCTGGAAGACGTTCGACGGGGACGTCACGACGGCCCTTCAACTCGAGCGGACGGACGCGGCGAAAGCGGTCGCCTTCGCCGCTTCGACGCTGACCCCGCACTTCCTCGCTTGCGACGCGGCGGCCGATGGCGTGAGAGACGCCACCGACGCTTACGGCGCGAAGCTTGGGAAAGCTCAGACCGCGACGACGAGTCAGCTCCAGAGCGGAACCGTCGGTCTCATCGTCGCCGCTGTGCTTCTCGGCGCCGGGACGGCGTTCTCGCTCATCCGCAGCCTCGTCCCTCCCATCGCCGCGCTTGAGAACCGCCTTCGGCTGCTCTCGGAAAACTGCGTACCGGGCCTCGCCAAAGGTCTGAACGGCTTCGCGAACGCGGATCTCACCCTTGGGGCGACGGCGTCCACGGCACCCTTGGCCATTCGCTCCAAAGACGAGATCGGACGCATGTCCGAGACGTTCAACGGCATGCTCGAGGAGATCCAAGGGTCGATCGCCTCGTACGAGCAGGCCCGGCGCTCGCTCAGCGACGCTATCGGCACGGTGGCGAGCCGTGCTGAACTCGTGGCGGAGACCAGCCAGGGCCTCGCGGTCTCCTCCAAAGAGAGCGGCGACGCCGCTGGCGAGATCGCCCAGGGCAGTGAAAAGCTGGCGCGAGGCGCCAGCGACACGTCCACCACGATGCAGAGCCTTTCGACCCTGATCGGAAACATGGCCGAAGGAAGCGAGCGCCAGCGGGGCGAACTCACGCGGGCGAGCGTCGGCCTCGACGACGCGGCGACGGGCGTCGCCGCCGTCGCGGAAGCGGCGCGTGAGATGGCGCGGATCGCGGAAGTGGGCAACGCCTCCGTCGGTCGGACGGTCGTCTCGATGGAGCGGGTCACCGCCCAGGTCGCCGACTCGGCGACGCGCGTCCAGGCTCTGGACGCCAAGGGACAACAGATCGGCGCGATCGTCAAGACGATCGAAACGATCGCGGAGCAGACGAACCTTCTCGCGCTGAACGCCGCCATCGAGGCGGCCCGAGCGGGCGACCATGGGCGCGGCTTCGCGGTCGTCGCCGACGAGGTCCGCAAGCTCGCCGAGGGCGCGGGCGGCGCCACGCGGGAAATCTCGACCCTGATCGCGGAGGTTCGGCAGACGGTCGAAGAGGCGGTGGCCGCGATCAACCGGACCGACCTTGAGACCAAGGACGCGAGCGCCCAGACTCAGGAGGCAGGCCGCGCATTGGGTCAGATCGTGGCCGCTGCCGGCGACGTCGCGCGCCAGACCCACGCGGTGGCCGCGCTGGCGGCGGACGTGAGCCTCACCATGCGCTCGGTTCGTTCCATCGCGGACGAGGCCTCCCTCTCGGCCCGCGAGATGAGCGAGGGCGCAGAGTCGGTCGCCCGCTCGATCGACGACGTCGCCGCCGTCAGCGAAGAGGCGGCGGCGGGAGCCGAGCAGCTGACCGCCAGCGTCGAAGAGGTCGGCTCCTCGGCCCAGAGTCTCCGGGACGTGAGCGAAGAGCTTCGGCATCTGGTCGGCGGCTTCCAGATCGCTCGAACGGATAAAGCATCTCCGCGCGAGCGGAATCCCCTTCGGCTAGCCGCCTGACCTTCCGGGCGAAGCAGGGGAAGGAACCCCCCTCTTCGCCTTTCCGTCGAAACGGAGATGAAGCAGTACGAGGTCGAGGCGGAGCCGCAGGTGCTCGATGAGATCGAACGAGACGGAGTCAACGTCGACCGACTTGCCGCCGAGGCCGAGCAGTACCTCGCCGATCCCGACGTCGACGACGTCGCCCTTGCCCGGATGTTTATCGAGCAGGGCCATAGCGAGGAACTTTCCTACTGGCTCGTTCGCTTGGCGAACGTCCGCCATGCTCCACGCTGACGCGAAACGTCAGCCCAGGTCGGTCCAGCGCAAACCCTCACCGAGGTTTACTCCAACCTTCGCGCCGTCCTCGTGGGCGAACGATTGGACCAGACGTGAGATGAACGCGAAGGGGTCGTTGCCCGCGCGCCCAATCAGGCGGTCCAGCGGCCCGTTTCGGGGCGTGTCGAACTGGCTTTTGTGAAGCCGCATCAGGCTTAGCTTCTCGTCCCAGGTGGCGGTCGCGTCCACGATCCGATTGGGAGCGGTGGTGGAGAAACGACCGAGGGCTCTCACCCCTTTGAGGCTGGGAAGAAGCGCCGCCACCGCCTCGCCCGTACGAGAGTGGTCGGCGTGATGCCGACGCGGAGGGTAGCGGTCGTCGAAGGCGAGGATCACCTCGGGCCGGAGCCTCTCTAGCTCGGCTCGAATCAGCCCTTCGAGCGGTTCCCCGGAGTGGAGTCGTCCGTCGGGCAGGTGGAGGAACGTCACGTCCTTCGCTCCCCAAGCCTGCGCCGCCGCACGCTGCTCCGCGTCCCGCACCCGGCGGTTCCCTTCGGCGTCTTCGAACGGGTAGTAGCCTTTGTCGCCGTCCGTCGCCACCACGAGCGACAGTTCGGCCCCCGCGTCCCGAAGCTGTGGCAGGGTCGCTCCGAGGTAGAACTCCGCATCGTCGGGATGGGCCGTGACGACGGTCACGCGCGTCCCCTTAGGGAACGCCTTCGCCACGTCGAGCCGCACGACGAGTTCGCCGGGCGGGTTCGCCGGGAAGAGGTCGAACTCCAGAGGAACGTACCAGAGGAGCGCCCCTATCCCGAGGGCGACCCCAAGGGCCCCGTAGGCGAACCGCCGCTTCCACCGTTTGGTCACGGCGGTTCCTACGAAACCTAGGAAGCGGAAGTGGCCGCGGATTCGGCCTCTCCGGTCGACCCTCCCCATCATTGCGGGCACCTCGATTTTCCGGATCGAGTCGAAAAGGCATGATCGACCTCGATCCGCTGCTCGAACGCGTCGGCGACGCCCGGATCGTCCTCCTCGGCGAGGCGAGCCACGGCACCCACGAGTATCACGCTTGGCGTAGCCGGATCTCGAAACGGCTGATCGCGGAGAAAGGCTTCAGGTTCGTCGCCGTCGAAGGCGACTGGCCCGACTGCATGGCGGTCAACCGCGCCCTCCGAAAGCCGGAACCGCCGATCGCGGCGGCGCTCTCGGCGTTCGAGCGTTGGCCGACCTGGATGTGGGCCAACTGGGAGGTCGCCGCTCTCGGAGAGTGGATGCGGTCTGAACCCGCCAGAGGACGGCAGGTCGGTTTCTACGGACTCGACGTCTACTCGATCTACGAGTCGATGGACGCCGTTCTGAGGCATCTGGGCGAGAACCACCCGGATCAGGTCGAACGGGCGCGGCAGGCGTACGCCTGCTTCGATCCCTATCGGAACGATCCTATCGACTACGCGCGGGCGACCGTCTGGGCCTCCGCCGACTGGGAGGACGAGGTCGTCGACGTTCTGGCCCGCCTCCTCGAGAGTCGTACGAACGGCACGTCGGAGGACGATCCGGACGCGCACTTCGACGCGGAGGTCAACGCCCGGGTGGCGGCGGACGCGGAGCGCTACTACCGCGCGATGGTCCGGGGCTCGTCGGAAAGCTGGAACGTGCGCGACGTCCACATGATGGACACGCTCGACCTGCTGGTCGAGCGGTTCGGCAAGGCGATCGTCTGGGCTCACAACACCCACGTCGGCGACGCCCGCTGGACCGACATGGCGCGGCGCGGCATGACCAATCTGGGCCAGCTCGCGCGCGAACGACATGGGGAGGAGAACGTGTTCGTCCTCGGCTTCGGCTCCTACGAGGGATCGGTGATCGCGGGCGAGGCGTGGGGAGCCCCGATGAGGCGAATGGCCGTTCCTCCGGCGGAGAAGGGCTCGTGGGAGACCGACCTCCATGCGCGATCCTCCGAGGACCGCCTCATCCTCGACTTCACGGACGAGGACGAGGAGCCGCGCGGCCACCGGGCCATCGGCGTGGTGTACGATCCCGCGTCAGAGTCGTACGGCAACTACGTCCCGACCGTCGTACCCCGCCGCTACGACGCGTTCCTCTACCTCGACCGGACGACCGCCCTCCACCCGCTTCACCCCTCCTGGCCGGGTGCGGCGACCAGGCCGGACACCTACCCGTTCGGCGTTTAAAACGGTGAAACGTCCACAAGGCTCTCGACCGCGCCGCGCTCGGAGCCTTGACGTCCTTCGACCGCCCCGAGCAGAACGGCGGCGGCGAAGCCGAGGCGCCGGTCGAAGTGGGCAGGCGGAACGAGAAAGTCGATCTGAAGGTGGTAGGTGAAGGGGTTGAAGCTCTGCCGCAGGTCGACGACCTTGCGCCCTCCGACCACGAGGTCGTAGTTCTGGGGAATGAGCCCCAAAGCGAAGCGGCGGACGAGGGCGAGCCCCATGCTGTCCTCGATCACTTGGCCCACCTCACGATCCCACACGTCCAGCACGGACCACTCGTCGCGCATCATCGAGTGGAGCCATTTGCGCTGAAGCCCCCCGATCTTCGTGCCCGCCTGGAGGTCCACCACGTCGTAGCGCGCGGCGAAGCTCGCGAAGCTCTGGGCGAAGATACCGAGGGATCCGTTCAATCCGTAAGGGGTCGTCAGGCGGATCTCCTTTCGCCAGCGGAAGGGCGGCTCATCGGCCTGGAGGACCTTCGTTCCTTGAGGATCGTAGATACCGAAGCCTTCGCCCCATAGGCGAAGGATCTGGCGCTTCAGGACGTAGTGATCGTCGGCGAAGGGCGACACAGGCCCTATTGTGCGCCGCCCCACGAGGGCGATTAGGACTTTGTTCCTCTACCCTCCGAAGGCTCCTAGCCCTCCTTCTCCTCGTACCCTTCCTTCAGGGCCGCGACGACCGTGGGGTCGGCGAGAGTGGTGGTGTCGCCTAGGGCGCGGCCTTCCGCCACGTCGCGCAGCAGGCGCCGCATAATCTTGCCCGAGCGCGTCTTCGGAAGCTCGGCGGTCAGGAACACGTCGTCGGGACGGCACACCGCTCCCAGCTTGGCGGCGACGTGCTTCTTGAGCTCGTCCGGCGTGGCCTGCGCCCCCGAACGCAGGATGACGAAGGCGGCGATCGCCTGCCCCTTGATCTCGTGCGTCTTGCCGATCACCGCCGCCTCCGCCACCGCCGGGTGCCCCACGAGGGCCGACTCGACCTCGGCGGTCGAGATGTTGTGACCCGCGACGAGCATGATGTCGTCCACCCGCCCGAGAAGCCAGAGGTAGCCGTCCTCGTCCAGCCGGACGCCGTCACCTGCGAAGTACTTGCCTTCGAACTTCGACCAGTAGGTGTCCACGAAACGCTTGGGCTCGTTATAGATGCCCCGCGTCATACTAGGCCAGGGGCGTTTGATCACAAGGAAGCCGGTCTTCGCCCCTTCCGTCTTGCCCGGACCGGCGACCGCGACCTCGTTCCCCTCCTCGTCCACGACGAGAATCTCGATGCCGGGAAAAGGGTGGGTCGCGGAGCCCGGCTTCAGGGTCGTCAATCCGGGGAGAGGCGTCGCCATGATCGCGCCGGTCTCCGTCTGCCACCACGTGTCCACGACGGGGCAGCGACCGCCGCCGATCTTCTCGTGGTACCAGAGCCACGCGCCGGGGTTGATCGGCTCGCCCACCGAGCCCAAAAGGCGCAGGGAGGAGAGGTCGCACCGGTCCGGGTACTCGTCGCCCCACTTCATAAAGGAGCGGATCGCGGTCGGCGCGGTGTAGAGGATCGTCGCCCGGTGCTTCTCGATGATCCGCCAGAAGCGGTCTTTGTCCGGCATGTCGGGCGCGCCCTCGTACATAAGGACGGTCGCTCCGTTCGCCATCGGGCCGTAGACGATGTACGAGTGGCCCGTGACCCAGCCGAGGTCGGCGGTGCAAAAGTGAAGGTCGTCCTCCTTAAGGTCGAAGATCAGCTTGCTCGTCGCCATCACCCCTGTGAGATAGCCGCCGGTGGTGTGGACGATCCCCTTGGGCTTGCCCGTCGAGCCGCTGGTGTAAAGGATGTAGAGCAGATCTTCGCTGTCCATCGGCTCGCAGGGGCACTCCTCGCTCTGCGTCGGCACGAGATCGCCCCAGCGCACGTATCGAGCGTCGCCGTCCGGCAGGTCGGCGGTTCCGACCCGATCAAGGACGAGAACCTTCTCCACCGTGGGGCAGCCCTTGTCCAAGGCCTCGTTGGCGATATCCAGAAGCGGCACGGGCTTGCCCCGCCGCCAACCGCCATCGGCGGTGACGAGCGCTTTAGCCCCCGCGTCGTTCGCCCGTTCGTGGATCGCGTCCGCGCTAAAGCCGCCGAACACGACGGTGTGCGCGGCGCCGATGCGGGCGCAGGCCAGCATCGTCATCGCCAGTTCGGGAATCATCGGCAGGTAGACGAGCACCCGGTCGCCCTTCCCCACGCCCAAGGCCTTGAGCGCGTTGGCCAACCGCGACACCTCGTCCTTCAGTTCGCCGTAGGTGAGAGTCCGCACGTCGCCCGGCTCGCCTTCGAACACGATCGCACGCCGCTCGGGGTTCTTCGCCGCGTGGCGGTCCACGCAGTTGTAGCAGGCGTTGAGCCTGCCTCCCAGAAACCACCTCGCGTTCGGGGCCTCGAACTCGCAGACCTTCGTGTAGGGCTCCGACCAGTCGAGCTGGTCGGCCCAGGAGGCCCACCATCCCTCGGGATCCTGGGCGGCGCGAGCGTAGATCTCCGGGTCGTGGGCGTTGGCCTGGGCGGCGAAATCGAAGGCGGGCGGGAAGGTCTGGGCGTCAGACATCGGTGTCAGGGGCAGTCTACCGGGCATCGCGCATCGAAGCCGTACGGCCCCGCGCCCAATAACCGTATGCCTAAAGCCATACTGTCCCCATGACCTTGGAGGTCCCCTTTGCCGGCTTCGTCGAGGCGGCCCGAAGACTGGCGCCCGGATTTCCCGCCTTCACCAGCCCCGAAAACGGCGGGACGCGCGTGTCGGCCGCCGACCCGGCGAAGGCGATCCGGGTGGTGGCCTACTCACCGCAGGACCCCGGCCCCGTCGCGGAGACGCTTCGAAAAGGGGGTTTGGACGTGGCGGAAGGCCGCTGGATCCCCGACGACGCGCCAGCGGCCTCCGGCGACATCTACGTCGCGGCGGTGGCGTATCGCACGGACGGCACCCAGCCGGGCCTATGGGTCGACGCCTTTCCAGAGGCGCCAACCGCGGTTAAGGCCATTCGCACGATGTTCGACGAGTTCCAAGCGACGGGCCAGATGGCCAACGTTCCCTTGGAAGAGTTCATCCGCCTCGCCGAGCCCACCGTCGTCATCCTCGCCCCAACGGATCTGCGAGGCTTCGCGACGGTAAAGGATTGCTAAGGGTGGAGGGGCATTCGGTCCTATGGCGCCAGCCGGAATCTAAGACCTAGGGACCTAAGGCGCTAACCGTACCCAGAACGTCGCCCCTCCGCCAAGCGTTCCTTCCGCCCAGACCCGGCCGCCGTGGCGATCGACGATACGCTTGACGTTCGCGAGTCCTACGCCCGAGCCGGGATACTCCGCGTCGGTATGGAGCCGTTCGAAGGGGCCGAAGATCTTCTCCGCCTTCTCGGGCGGAAACCCGATCCCTTGGTCGCGCACGAAGAGCGCCTCGCCCTCTCGACCGACGACGATCCGTGCAGGCTCGCCCTTCTTGGCGAACTTCGCCGCGTTCTCCAACAGGTTCTGGAAGAGGAGACGCATCAGAGCGGGGTCTCCTTGTACGCTCAGGCCATCGGCGACCTCGATCTCGGGCGGCGTTCCGTTCGTGCGGGACGCCACCTCCGACGCCACCTCGCGGGCGAGCGCGGTAAGGTCGAGCTTCTCGGTGCGCATCTCCTGGCGACCAAGCCGGGAAAGGCGAAGAAGGTCGTCCATCAGGGAGCCGAGCTTTTTCGCCGCCTGGGACTGGCGCTTCAGCTCGGCTTGACCGTCGCGATCGAGCGAGTCTCCATAGTCCTCAAGGAGGATCATGCTGGCCGACATGATCGCCCGCAGGGGAGCCCGAAAGTCGTGGGAGACGGTGTAGAGGAAGCCTTCCAGCTCCCGTGTGCGCTCCCTGACCCGCGCCTCCAGCTCTTCGGTCTGTTGATGGCGCTCGGTGGTGTCGCGCTGGACGGCGACCCAGTGACGCACCTGGCCGCTCTCGTCCCGGAGAGCGGAGATGTTCCACTCCACGCTGTACTCCGTGCCGTCCTTGCGGTAGTTGACGCCTTCCCCGTGAAAGGGGCGGTCGTTCTCCAGGTCGCTCCGGAGGCGGTCGAGCATCGCGCGACTCGTCCTCGGCCCCTGCAGGACCCGAGGGCTCCGTCCGACGATCTCTTCCTTCGTCCAGCCGGTCATGGTCACGAACGCGTCGTTGACCCACTCGATCGTCGGTTCCGGCTCGTCGAGCCCAGGCGTGGTGATCAGGATAGCGTCGTACGCCGATTCCACGGCGTGGCGGAAAAGCTCGGGGGGAAATTCTTTCGGGACGTCCACGGACTCTCCAGTGCGCGAAAATCCGCACTAGGAGGCATTGTACCGACCCCATGAAAAGGAGTACGAATCGCCATTATCACGGCGCCTAATCTTAGATGGATGAAGGAAAGAGCACGACCTCAGGCCAAAGCCTTACCCTCTTCACAGATCACAGCGCGAGAGAGGTACAACGACCATGGATGGAAGTCTCTACGATCCGAGAGTCCCTCGGTGAGTACGGGCGCGGCGTCGTCGGAGGGCTGTTGTTCGCCTTGCCCCTGCTCTACACGATGGAGGTGTGGGAAGCGGGCTTCACCGCCTCGCCAGAACGACTCTTGGTCGGCCTCGCGGCGACCTTCGGCCTCCTTCTCATGTACAACCGCTTCGCCGGGATGCGCGAAGGAGCCGA
>CAZEWR010000066.1:0-12047 GCA_964516175.1 uncultured Fimbriimonas sp.
CCTTCGCCGGGCGGCGGCTCCAGGGGCATCGTCGTCTGGGCGACGGGCTCCGCGACCGGCGCGGGCTCCTGGACGGGCGGGGACGAGAGCGCGAGCGTCTCACGGTTGCCGTTCGTGGCGACCTCCTCGTCCATCGCCCCGAGGGCGTTGTCCTCGTCCTGCCGGCGCACGGCCTCCAGGAGCAGGGCGTCGGTCGAGGCGTTGATGACGGGCTTGGTGCGGCGGCGGATCACCGTGCGCAGCGCCATCTCGTCCGGGAACTTGTTGTGCGTCCCCTGCCCGTCGGCGCGGTAGGTCTTGGACATGCCCCAGGACTTCCGGATGCGCTCGATCGTCATGACCTCCGCGCCCAGGTCCTCGCCCGTGTTCGCGTCGTAGATCCCGCAGTAGGCGGCTAGGATCGGCTTCGTCTTGTTCGCGAGGTTCGTCTTGTGCTTCATGACCACGGTGCGGCCCCGGATCGTCTCGAACTCGAAGTCGTCGCCCTCGTACACGACGGCGTGGTAGATCTCGATGCCGGGCCTCACCCGCTCCGCGAGGGCCTGGTCGCCGAAGTACGAGCGCTGCCAGACGAGCTTGTCGCCGTAGACGATGAAGTAGCCCTGCTTCTTCGCGGGGTTCAGGCCCTGGATGACCATGTCGAGCAGGGAGTTCGCGATCGAGACCTGCGTCACGACGTTCGTGAGCTGGCCGTCCTTGAAGATGGGCTTGCCCTCGCGGTTCTGGACCTCCTGGAGGGCGAGCCAGGCGGCGTTCAGCGCGTTGCCCGCCGAGTAGTCGGCGGGAAGCTGGAGGGCGCCCTTGCCCCGCAGCGACTCGATCTGCGCGAGGACCTGGGTGGTGATCTTGGCCTTCGGCGCGGCGGCCGGGGCGACGGGGCTGGCGGGGTTGATCTCGGTGGTTTGGCTCATAGCAGGGTCTCCTGGAGCTCTCGCGTCTCGGCGGCCCGCCCTCCGGCGGCGACCACCACGCGAAGCGACTTGTCGGCCTCGGACACGACGAGGCGGACCTGCTGCCCGGCGGTGGGGCGAAGGCGGGTCACGCTCTCGGCGCGGTCGACGAACACGGGCGGGGCGAAGCCGTGGCGCCGGGCGAAGGCGTCCACGCAGTCGAGCTCCGCGTTGATCTGGGCGGCGGTGTTGAGGTCGCGGTACTCGACGCCGTCGACGGTGGCCTCGCAGATCTCCACGAGGCCGCCGTTGACCTGGGTCTCGAAGAGCTTCCAGCGGACGGTCTCGAAGGCGGCGTTCACGCGGTCGGTCAGCATCCCGACCTTCGCCCGCACGAACTCGTCGCACAGGTGGAGGTGTCCGTCCAGCTTCCCGATCTCCGCGCCCAGTCGGGTCTCGTCGTCGGCGAGCTTCTTCTTGCGGGCGAGTCCGGACTCGCGAAGGTCGGCGGCCTGAAGGTTGCGGTTCGCCTCGTCGACCTTCGCCTGGGCCTCGCGGATCTCCTCGTCGATCTCCAGGAGGGGATTCACCGAGTCGGCCTCGATCTGGGCGATATCGCGGTTCAGGCCCGCCTGCTCCGCGACGAGCGCGGCGTAGGCGGGGTCGTCCGTGGGGACGATCGGCACTGGCTCGGGGACGACGTGGGAGGCGCGCTCGGCGTTCAGCCGGACGATGGTCGCGGCGGACGCGGCGGCCTCGGTGCGCCAGACCTCGAGGTCGGCGCTCAGCGCGTCGATACGCCTGCGCAGCTCCCTTCCCGCGTCGACGATCTCGCCCACGCGTCTGGCCTTCGCATCGTTGAAGGCGGCGAGGGCGGCCGATCTGACCGTCTCTCGGCGCTCTTCCGGAACCTGCTGCCCGCACGAAGGGCATACGTCCGGCGTGTCCGGTGCCTTGAACTCACGCTCCTTCTCGACCTTGTGGTCCGACAGCATCTTCTGGCGGACCCGCTCGATCTTCGTAAGGTCCGCGTCGGCCTCCTGGATGCGCCGCTGGAGCGAGGTGTGGGAGTCGGCGACCTCCTGCCGCCTGACGTCGAGCTCGCGCCGGTACGCGATCGCCTCCGTGCGGACGGGATCGGGGAGCTCGCGCAGGCGGTTGACGATCTGGATCATCTCGCCCTCGACCGTCCGCAGCCGCGCGGTCTTGTCCGCCTTGGCGCCGCCCGCGACGACCGTGGCCCGTAGGTTCTGCGCCTCGGTCAGGGCGAGCCTCGCCGTCTCCAGCGCAGACTCCCAGTCGCCGGGGACGATCTTGGGAAGGGCCAGGTCGGCCTCGTTGATGCGGGCGGGGATCGTCGCCTTCTCCTCCCGGAGCTTCTTGAGGCTTGCCCCCGCGATCTTGCGGAAGTCGTCGATCCCGTGCGTCCCGAGGATCTTCGGAAGCTCGGCGAGCGAGTCGTGGGCGGCGATCACGTCCGCGTCCGAGACGTCCCCGAAGGCCTCGAAGAGCATGGAGCGGCGAACGCGCATGTCCTTGATCCCCTCGACGAGATAGGAGGGGTCGGAGAGGACGCGGAACAGGCGATCGGCCTCGGAGGCAGGGCGGAGCGATCCGGACGTCTGCGGGAGCAGGCCGGCGACGTAGGCGTCGTACTCGGCCTTGCGCCTGGGCACGCCGCCCACGGAGTACAGCGTGGTGTGGCCGTCGAACGCCTCGGTCGAGCCGCCGCGCTTCGTCGTCCACTCCTCGCGGTAGACCTTGCCGAGCGTGACGACGCCCCGATCGGTCTCGATCCGCGCCTCGACCGAGTGCTCGATCCGGGAGAGCGGGTCGCCGTCGGAGTCCAGCGTCTTGATCCCGAAGTCGCTCGCCCCCTTGGAGTCCTTCCCGAGGAGGAGCCAGTGCCAAGCGTCGGCGAGGGTCGTCTTGCCCACCCCGTTATCCCCGAAGACGGACGCGTCGGCGCCGCCGAGGCTCAGGGTGAAGTCGCGCTGGCCCTTGAAGTTGCGCAGCGCGAGGGAGAGGAGCCTCAACCCTGGCCACCGGCCATCATGGCGAGGGCGAAGACGCCCATGACGAGGGCGAGGACGAGCGCGGTCGAGACCAGCAGGTCGACGTCGCAGAGGACCTCGCGGACGCGGCTAAGCAACGGGGGCCTCCGTATCCAGGATCCAGGCGGCGTCCGTGTCGAGCCAGTTGTCCTGTGCGCCGTCGAATTGCTTCTGGGCCGCCCAGATCCGGCCCATCGCCGCCTCCGTGGGAACGCCCATCGGGAAGGCGAGAACAAGTTCGTTCGTGGTCAGATGCCGCCTGCCGCACCGGCGCGAGATCTCCAGGAGGGTGTAGGCCCAGAGGGTCAGGTCTCCGGCGCGACCGCCGACCCAAGAGCACACGACGACGAAGAGGGCCTCGGAGACGGTGACGCCCGCCTTGGCGAGGCGGGGGAGGAGGATGACGTTGGCAGCCCCCACGGCGTTCCAGCCGCGCTCGGAAGCGAAAGGCGAGTCGTCGCCTATCGGGGCCGTCTCGTCGAGACCACGAAGCAAGACGCCGATCATGATCTCGGACTGCTCCTTGGTCATCGGGACCGTCTCGCTCGGGCGGACGTCCAGAAGGGACGGAGCGCGACTAGGCAACGGGGGCCTCCTTCGGCTCGCAGTGGGGGCACTTGGTCCCCGTGTCGGCGTCGCGGACGAGGCAGTCGACGGCGTAGCGGTACTTGCACTTCGGACACTGGCAGTCGTAGTGCGAGACGGTCTCACCCGGGTTGGCCTTGTACGCCTGGAGCCGGTTCTCCTTGGGGAGGACGAGGATCTCGGCGCGCGTCATGCCGGAGAACTCGTTCGGCTCCCAGCCCCGCCAGTCGAAGGCGAGCCTTTCGCCGACCACGGTGCGCGGAAGCTCGCGGACGTGGATCCCGCCCGCCTGGATGGCCGCGAAGACCGATTCGTCGGACACGTCGTAGCTGGCCACGATGGCGACGCCGTAGAGGCGAGGCTCGCTCATGTCGCCGGTGAGGGCGATCAGCGGGGCGTCGAGCTCGCGGTACTCGCTTCGCGTCCAGAACACACGCTCGTCTTTAGGACCGAACGCCCGGACCGACGTCTCGCCGTCCACGTGCATGAGGGAGGCCGACCACTCGCCGCAGGTCCGCACCTCGTCGGCCTTGCTCTTCCCTGCCGCCTCGATCGCCCGGGTCGCCGCGACGACGGCGCACACGACGTGGAGCTGGAGCTTCGTCACGCCGCCCACCCCTCGTCCTCGTCCCGCCCGCGAAGCTCGTGGGAGTGGCAGTCCACGATCTTGACCTCGCCGGACTCCGCGTCCGTGAACTCCACCGACGCGACCCACTCCGCCGAGACTTTCGCCACCGTGCCGCACGAGCGAGGCGCGACCGAGTCGGCCTCCGAGCGTCTGCCGTGCCCCTTGAGTCCGTTCGGCGCGTAGACCTTGAGGCCGGGCCTCAGGTCCGTGGCGCTCAGTCGCTTGCCCAGGCCGTCGTCCGCCCGCTTCGGAAAGACTCTGTCCCCGAACGCCGCGTCGATCGCGGAAGCCTCGGAGTCGATATTGTCCCGCATCCACTGGGGGAGCGAGTCGTGGCGCAGGGAGTGGGCGTGCTCGCGGGCGGAGAGAACGCGGTCCACGCGGATCGGCTCGGGACCTTTGCCCGCCCCGCCTTCCACCAGCGTGAGTTCCGGCCGGGTTGCCGCCTGGGCGACGCTCGCCGCGACGATGGCGGCGGTGGTGGGATCGATCACGCCCAGGCCCCGGCGTCGTCGCAGTTGCGGAGCTGGCCCCGCGCGCCCTGCTGGCTCTTGTTGCCCAGGATCGCGAGGATCGTGACGAGGACGACGAAGATCGCCCACAGGAGGGCGAAGGAGGCGAGAGTCCCGGTCTCGCCGAAGGGGTGGGTGGTCAAAGGTGTTCTCCTAGCAGCCCGGTGACGCGGGCATACTAGGAATATATCACGACTAACGGATTTTAGTCTACGTTTAGTCTAAAATAAGTCGAGACTATTTTTCTCCATAATTCCTCACCTCTCCAGGAAGCACTAACATGATCACGCCCGCACAGAACGCGACATCGTCGTATCCGCTCAATTTGCTCTTCCGGGACGCAAGCGGAACCTGCCACTTTGCAGATCCGGGCGAGGGCTACGACTACTCCTGTTGGACGTGGCCGAAGGAGTGTGAGGGGGCGAATCTATGCTTCGTAGGTTCGACGCTCATTCAGAACGAGCCGACGCCTTTAGACTTCGCGCGATGGGAGCGAAATCTTCTCAAGCTTGCCCACGGTCTTCCTTAGCTTGGCGGGCTCTTTCAAGACGTAGTCAAGCCTCGCGGCGAACTGCTCCAAGGCTTCACGGACCGTCTCCGCGCGTTCAAGGCACTCCTTGTCGCTCAGCCCATGCACGCCTGTACTGATCGCTCCGAATAGCAGCGCGAGAACGTTCTTTCCATCGATCATAAGTTCGACAGGGATCGCTCCAGCCAGCTTCCTCATTCCGCCCGCGAACGTTGGATCAGCGATCGCGCTCTTGATCTGAGCCATCGCGGCCTCCGACGCCCCGCCGTCCTGCGAGATATTGAGAATTCTCTGGAAGATCTCGTTTCGAAGATCCTCGACTACGCGCCGATAGTAAGTAAAGGCTCCGATTCCGTATCCATCTGCTTCAGCCCGGTATCCCTGTTTCAGAAGCCCAACTTGCCCGGTCGCGAGATTCTGAAGCGTCCTTGGCACCGGTAGCGCTGTACGGGGCCACTCGCCTGCTTTGATGGTCCACCAATTGCCAGCAGGATTGCTCGGGTTCTCATCCATTCGGAGCAGGATTGAATGCGAGGCATCGCAGTAACGGCAGACATAGTTTAAAACGATGCATTGGCCGGAGACAGGTGGCTCGATGGTAGTCAAGTGCGAGGTGGGTGTGGTCAGGCGATGCTCGTGAACCCGTCCACACCTTTCAGAACCACAGAAGAATCTCGCTGAAGAGGGTGGTTCAAATCCCTTAAGATGATTCGATCTCCCGACCGGAATCCAGTTCAGAGTCTGAACCGGAATGAACATTCCGTCGCCATTAGAACCACGCTCAATCAACTCGCACAAAGAATCGAATGATGGTGGCACGTCATGGCCCAACTCCTTCGCCCGAGCACGAAGTGCAGCGATCGCCTCATCAGCTTCTCGCTTTGCCTTTTCGACATCGTCCCCGGCTGGATTCACCGCCCAATCTTAGCGCTATTGCCACAGGACCAGCCCACCCTGCGCTGCCATTATTCCGCCAAGCCGCTCTCTGCGGCCTTGGCGAAGAGCATCCCACGAACTTCCCACTCATCGCGGGAGAGCGGTGGCAGGACGCCTCGCTTGTCGATGAACGCACCGTGCCCATCGTCCGCGTCGGAGTCGAAATGGCGGATAGCAAACTCGTTCTCGGTTCCTATCTTGCCGATGAGGAGAAGCGCGACGTCCGCCGGCCTCGCGATCTTCCGAAAGATGAGCGTCGTCCCAGGCGTGGTCGCCGGTTTTAAGGTTCCGTCGGATGCGACCACGACGATATGCTCGTCTCCGATCTGGAATGGGACTTCGACGACTTCGACGCGATCGGAGGACATCATAAAGGGCTTTGCGCTTCCTCCAAGGTAAGCCGAGACTCGGGTCCTCGGCCCTAGGAAAGATATATCAGCCCCTATATTAGTAGACGCTTGTATGCCTGTCAAGTCGGTCGACTGCTCGTCTGTATCGTCAACCAACCTATCAGATTTTGAGGCTGTCGATCTTTTCCTTTTCGGGTTACTTATCTTTGCCCAAGAAGGAAGCTGCACAGAATCGTTGGTCAGCGCATCAAGAGTCACGCCAAGTGCCTTCGCAATGGCTTTCATCTTGACCTCTTGCCAACTCTCACCTTCCGTTTCGTACTTATCGACGGTTCCTTTTGAGACCCCGGCCTCAAGGGCGAGCTTATCCATGCTCCAACCCTTTCCCTGCCGCAGCGACCTAAGGCGCGTTTGAACGCTCACGCAGGCTAGTAGACCAATCATAGACTTTCCCTGACAAGTCAAAATCGGTATAAAAAAATGTACCGTTGCGGTTTGGTATAAAAGTAGTCTAAAATAGGTCTATGGACCCGGACACGTCCAACTACTTCCCGCGAGGAGCCGAACGCAAGCTATCGCCCGCTGAAGAAGCGGAGTTGTCGCGGCGGTATCGTGCTCGCGAAGCCAAGCCGAAGGCCCTTCGGGAGCAGTACGGGATCTGTAAGGCAACCCTCTACAACATCCTCGCCCGCAATCCGGCTGAGCCGGTGGCCCCGTCGTCACACGGGGCCTAACGACCTTCCTCCCCGGGGAGAGTGGGAGCCGCTACAACTCCATCTTACTCCGGGCCCGACCCGCAGGCCAACCCTGCCCCACGCCCGATGAACCAAAAGACTTTCCGGCGCCCGAATCCGCGCCCCTCGTCCAACCGCGTCCCCGAGCTTCCCGATGAGCTCAAGCGGAACGTCCTGCCCAACGTCGTGGGCGTCGAGAACGTCGGCCCTCGGGAGCTGAAGGCGGCGCTCCACCCCTATCGCTGGTTCCCCTCCGTCTCCCGCGAGATGGACGCGCTCGACCAGGGAGGTGCGGCGTGACCCTTCCCCTCTCTTCCCGCGAGCGCGAGGTTCTCACCCTCGCGACCGAGGGCAGGATCGACAAGACGATCGCCGCCGAGCTGAACATCAGCCTCGGCACCGTCCGCGTGTACTGGAAGCGGCTGCGGGAGAAGCTCGGCGGCAAGACCCGCGCGGAGATCCTCGTCGCGTTCGGTCGGGGCGAGATCCCCGGCCTCGCTCCCGAGTCGAGCGTCGCAGGGTTGACCCAGGCTCTTGAGCGCGAGGTTCGCGACGCCCTCGCCGACCTTCGCAGGAGCTTCCCAGACGACTGCCAGACGCCTCAGAGCCTGCGTTTCCGCCTCGCGGTGGACGCGCTGCTCGGCGCACCGACCCCGACCGCCCCGGAGGGCGCCTAAGCCATGGCCAACGAACCCAACCCCCAGGCGGAGCCCGCCTCGACGCTGCCGCTCTCCGGCAAGCTCCTCACGAAGCTCGTCAACCGGTTCGCCCTCAAGACCAAGGACGACTACTTCGGGATCGGCTCGGTCGGCCTCACGGAGGACTCCGTCGTCGCCACCGACACCAACTCGGCGATCCTCATCGGCCGCAACGTTCCCGGCCACCTCTCGACCAAGCGCAACGAGGCCCTGATCGAGGCGTACCGCTCGACGCAGTACGGCTACGCCGTGCGCCTGGACTCCATCGAGCGCAACCTCGACGAGAAGACCCAGGAGCCGGTGCCGATGCCCAACGTCCACCAGACGATCCGCGAGAGGATGCGCGGCATGAAGCCGCTCGGCGCGGTCAGTCCCAAGGCCCTCGTCGCGATCGGCGACGTCGCGGAGGCGGCGGGCGCGGTCACGGTGGAGCTGTTCCAGCCGGAGGGCGAGCCCGACGCGAAGGCCCTGGGCTTCCGCTTTACCTTCGAGCCCGACCCCAAGCACGTAAACCTCTTCAACACCTACGAGGGCAGCATCGAGGCGCGCGGCGTCTTCATGACGGTCCAGGGCGCCGGCGGCAAGAACGCGGTGGACGAGGACGACGAGCCTGACGAAGCGGCTGAGGTCCAGATCGGCGACGTCGTGGCCACGGTCGTCGGGAAGTCCGCCTCGGTGCGGATCGTCACGCCGTCGCCGATACCCGAGCCCAAGGCGGAGATCCCGCCCGCGCCGGAGCCCGAGCCGGTGGACATCTCCCTGTCCGCCGAGCGCGGCGCCTACCGACTTCCGCCGCTCTCGCTCCTGGAGGTCCGCCTCGGCGAGCGCGCGACCACCGGCGGGCACGAGGCGGAGATCCTCCAGCTCCTGCGCGAGAACAACGTCGCCGCGCGCATCGACGCCGCCCACTGCGGCCCTCGGCTCACGCAGTACGAGCTGAGCGTGCCGGGCACGGTGAAGCTCTCCCGAGTCGAGGGCCTCGCGAGCGGCTTCCAGATGCACCTCGGCGTTCAGTCGGTCCGCATCCAGGCTCCCATCCCCGGCAAGAAGGCGATCGGCATCGAGGTACCGAACCCCAACCCCCGCGCCGTCGGGCTGCTCGATCTGTGCGCCCGGCGCGAGTTCGTGGACGCGAAGAGCCGCCTCACCGTGGCCCTGGGCGAGGACGTCGGCGGCAAGCCCGTGTACGCGGACCTCACGGCGATGCCGCACCTTCTCATCGCTGGCGCGACGAACTCGGGCAAGTCGATCGGCGTCGCCTCGATCCTCGGCTCGCTCCTCCTTCGGAACACGCCTAAGGACCTGCGGTTCGTGATGATCGACCCTAAGCGGGTGGAGCTCACGCTGTTCGACCGGATCCCGCACCTCATGTGCCCGGTGATCAAGGACGTGACGGAGGCGGCGGGCGTACTGCGGGCGGTGTGGCGCGAGATGGACCGGCGCTTCGACGTGCTCTCGGAAGGCGGCGTCCGCAACATCGACGGCTACAACGCGAAGGCGTCGGAGAACGACCGGATGCCCTACATCGTGGTGGTGATCGACGAGCTCGCGGACCTCATGCTCCAGTGCGGGGCGGAGGTCGAGACGGTGATCGTGCGCCTGACCCAACTCGCCCGCGCGGTGGGCATCCACATGGTGATCGCGACGCAACGCCCCTCGGTGGACGTCTGCACGGGCCTGATCAAGGCGAACGTGCCGAGCCGGATCGCGTTCTCCGTCGCGTCGGGCGTGGACTCGAAGGTCATCATCGACGGCCCCGGCGCCGAGACGCTCCTCGGGCGCGGCGACATGCTGTTCAAGCCGATCGACGCCATGAAGGCGGTTCGCGTCCAGGGCGCGTTCGTGTCGGAGGAGGAGGTCGCCCAGATCTGCCGCTTCTGGCGGGAGCAGGCGGCGCCGATCTACACCATCGAGCCGGTTGGCAAGGACGACGCGCCCGCGAAGTCGGAAGACGGCGGCGAGGAGCCCCTCTGGCGCGACGCCGTGCTGTGGGCGGTCGCGCGGGGCCAGGTCTCGACCTCCATGCTCCAGCGCAAGTTCTCCATCGGCTTCCAGCGGGCCTCCCGCCTCCTGGATCTGATGGAAGAACGGAACGTGGTCGGCCCGCGAGACGGCGCGAAGCCGCGCGAGGTGATCGTCGACCTGGCCGCCGCCGAGGCGATGCTGGAGGCCGCTCATGAGTAGGCTCGCCCTCCTCGTCCTGGAGCAGGCCTGCGTCTCCTTCGAGACAGACGGCAAGGGCGACCTCGCGAAGATCGTCCGAGCGGCGATCAAGGACATCGCCGACCGCCCCTTGCCCGACGTCGATCAAGTGCCGATTCCCGCCGACGTGTGGCGGCGGATCAAGGCGGCGACGGGCTACGGCTCGTTCGAGTGCGACGAACACGTCGCCTCGGCGATCGAGGGCCTCCTCAAGGAGACCCGCATCGCCATGCCGTACGCGAACGAGATCGAGAACCTCGTCCGAGCCCTCGCCCCGATCGCGGAGATCGGGATCGACGAGCGCTTCGACCCGATGGAGTCTTGGCGCGGGATCGTGAAAGGGGTCGAGGGTCGTATCGCCCGACTCGTCTCCGCCGCTGAATATCCGTCCGAACTCGCGGGCAGGCTGGCCGACGACATCGAACGCCAGCGAGAGGGCTACGAGAAGCAGTTCGACGAGTACCGCGAGATCTGCCCGAAGATCGAAGGCTCCGGCGGCCTTCTGGTCCATGACCTCCGTGCCCTCGTCGCCCGCGATGAAGCCCGCCGGGCGGAGATCGCGAAACACGAAGCGGAGATCGGCTCCCTCTACGAGCAGGTCGCCCGCGTCAACGCCGAGCTCGACGCGATGGGGCAGCGGGCGGTCATGCCGACCTTCGAGCTGGAGTCGGACCTCACCTTCCTGGAGACTCCGCTTCCGGAGCCCGAGCCGGTCGTAGAAGGGGAGCCCAAACCGGAGGACCTCGCTCCGGAACCTGAGGAGCCTAAGGGCGAACCGGTGGACCCGGCGGTGGGCACGGGCACGTTCGTCGCCGCCGTCCCCGCTCCGATCGCTCCGACGCCGAAGCCCGGGCGAAAGCCGAGGGCCGCCATGCCGGACGCCGACGCCGGCCCGGCGATCGTCGCCACGACGGGCGGCTGGAGCCTCTACGCCTCGCCCGAGCAGGCGGTGGCGATCGCGCGGATGGTCCTGGCCGGGGTCGCGCCCGAATCGATCTCCAAGCAGCTCGACGCCAGGCCGGTCGACGTGAAGGCGGTGCAGGAACTCGTCTCGGCGGATCTCGCGCGAGTTCGGAAGATGCTCCCGATGCAGCGCGAGCAGTGGCTCGAGAACAAGGGCAAGGCCTGGCGCAAGAGCTTCGAGGGCAAGGAGGCCGCCGTCCATGGCTAAGGAAACCGCCATTTCCTGGACGCACCACACGTTCAACCCGTGGCGCGGCTGCACCAAGGTCTCCGAGGGGTGCAAGCACTGCTACGCCGACGTCCTCAGCAAGCGGAACCCGACCTCGCTGGGGACCTGGGGGCCGAAGGGCTCGCGCCCGATCGCGGCGGAGGCCTACTGGCGTCAGCCGCTTCGGTGGGACGCCGAGGCGAAGGCGGCGGGCGAGCGGCGACGCGTGTTCTGCGCCTCCCTCGCCGACGTGTTCGAGGGGCCGGAGACGATGCCGGAAGCGGATCGCGCTCCCGTGCTCGCCGCCCGAGAACGGCTTCTCGTCCTCATCGAGGAGACGCCGAACCTCGACTGGCTGCTCCTCACCAAGCGGCCCGAGAACGTCATGAGCGGCGAGGGGTACATCCTCGACTCGTGGCGCGGTGGCTTCCCCGACAACGTCTGGGTCGGCACGTCGGTCGAGGACCAGGCGGCGGCGGACGCGCGGATCCCGCACCTCCTGAGCGTCCCAGCCAAGGTGCGGTTCCTCTCGTGCGAGCCGCTTCTCGGTGCGATATCGCTTGCGGGTACCGGCTTCGCCATCGATATGGGCCGAGAGCTAAGCGACCGGGTCACCACGAACCTCCACTGGGTCATCTCAGGAGGGGAAAGCGGCCCGAACGCCCGTCCGATGCACCCCGACTGGGCCCGATCGCTCCGCGACCAGTGCGAGGCGGCGGGGGTGCACACCGTGACGGCGTCCACCCCGGCCGCCAGGA
>CAZEWR010000067.1:0-11321 GCA_964516175.1 uncultured Fimbriimonas sp.
CGCCGCCCCTCGCGACACGCCCAGCACTTCGTAAGGGTCGCGTCGCGCCATATCGTCAGTCCTCGTCTTCGCCTTCTTCGTCGACCGTCTCCGCCTCCGCGATGTCGGTCAGCGAGAGGGTGTCCTCGTCGCCGCCGCTCGTCGCGGCGTCCTCGTCCGACTCTTCCTCGTCCACGAGGTCGGAGAGGGAGATCAGGTCTTCGCCGTCGACGCCCTCGTCGTCGCCCTCGTTCTCGATCGTGGAGATGAGCGCGGCTTCCGTGTCGTCGATCGCGGGCAGGAGCATGCCGAGTTCCGCCGGCAGGGTGTCGTCCACCATGAGGGTGGGCATCTCGGGCGCCTCAAGGGCCTCGCCCCGTCCCGTCAGGATCGGCTTGATCTTGCCCGCCGCGATCTCCGCCAACGCGATGGTCAGGGGATGGATCGAGTCCACCTGCACGAGGGGCGGCGCGCCCTCCTTGAGCTGCTTGGCGCGCTTGGCGGCGAGGTTCGAGAGAACGAACTTGCCGTGCGGGAAGTCGTTCAGGATATCGGGCTTGGGCAGCATGGGGTAAAGGGACGTTCCGAGCGGAACCTATAGGATACCTGCTTGGAGTTCGCTCGGTACTAGGTGATGGGTCGTTTTTATCCCTCTTCTCTGGGTGCGCGGCGGCAACGCGTTCGTGCTGCGGAGAGCCGTGCGGCAGAGCGGGCTGGACAGGGTCCTCCCGGAACTCCTGGCACGGAATACACTCGTCTACGACGGCTTCAGCGCGGGCGCCTGCGTGATGGCGCCGTCGATGCGCGGCCTGGAAACGGTGGACGATCCTGGGGTGGTCCCATCGGGCTACGATCCGACTCCCGTGTGGGAAGGGCTTGGCCTCCTGCTCTATGCCGTCGCGCCCCACTACCGCTCGGACCATCCCGAGTCGGAGGCGGTCGAGCGACTGGTGCGGCGCTTCGTGGACGATCACGTTCTCTTCCGCGCTCTACACGACGGCGAGGCGATCGTGGTCGACGGCGAACGGCACGAGATCGTGGGCCGAAAGGCCCGTTGAACGCAGGGGTAAACTCCAAGCAGTGAAGCTGTTTCGCTTCGAGCTCAAGGCCGAACCGGGGCCAGCCCGATCGGGAATGGTCTTCAACGGCCGCATCTACGAGACCGACGGCGCACAGGCGGTCGGCATGCACGAGGCCGACGACGTCCGTCCGCTCTCCCCCGTCCCCCAACCGGGCGCGCTCCGCATCTTCCGAACGCAGAGCCAGCCGCTCGGCGACGACCGAGACCCCGCGTTCTTCTACGGCAACCCCGCCGCCCTCGTCGGGGCCAGCACCATCGTCAACGTTCCGCCCTACGTCGTCGACCTCGGCTTCGAGGCCTACCTCGCGGCGGTCGTGGTCGCCGGGGGCTACGACATCCCCGTCGATGAGGCCGACGAACACCTGCTCGGACTGACCATCGCCCTCGCCCTCGTGGACCGGGCCGCGATGCGGTCGGACGGCACGTTCGGCCGTTCGCACGACCTGGGCATCGCGCTCGGGCCCGTGGTCACGACGCCCGACGAGTTGGACGACTTTCTCGCCAGCCAGGAGTACGGCAAACAGTACAAGCTCGGCGCGACCGCCCGCGTCAACGCCGTCGAGCGGGCGCGCGGCAACGCGGACGAGCTGCCCTTCACGATCGCCGAGGCGGTCGCCGCCGCATCCCGCTCCTGCACCCTGCGCGAGGGCGACGTGCTCGCCCTCGGCCCGCTCTGCGACGCCCCCGAAGACCTGCGCCTAGAGCATGGCGACGAGGTCACCGTCTCCGTCGAGAACCTCGGCGCGATCTCCCTCAAGGTTTCCACTGAATGAGCAACCTCCGCAAATTCGTCCTCGACAACGGCGTTCGCGTCCTCGTGGAGCCGGTCGGCCACGTCAAGTCCGCCGCGATCGGCCTCTGGTGTAAAACCGGCTCGCGCCATGAGACGGACGCCGAGGCCGGGATCACCCACCTGATCGAGCACATGCTGTTCAAGGGGACCACCTCCCGGAGCGCCAAGGAGATCGCCGAGGCGATCGAAGGGCGCGGCGGCCAGCTCAACGCCTTCACCGACAAGGAGGCGACCTGCTACTACTGCCGCGTCCTCGCCGACGACGCGGAGAACGGCATCGACGTTCTCACCGACATGATGCTCCACTCCCTCATCGACCCCGAGGAGCTCAAGCGGGAAGAAGGCGTCGTGCTCGAGGAGATCAAGCGCAGCGAGGACGAGCCGGGCGACCACGTCCACGAGCTGCACCTCCAGTATCGCTGGGGCGACCACCCGCTCGGAAAGCCGATCATCGGAACGCCTGAGTCGGTCGCCGGGTTCGAACGCGACGACATCCAGGCCTACCTCGCGCGCCGCTACCGCGCGGAGAACGTATTGCTCGCCGTGGCGGGCAACGTCGATCCCGAGACCGTCCTCAAAGCGGCGGAGAAGGCCCTCGGCAAGATTCCCTCCGGCGCGCACGACTCCCAACCCGAGCGACCGGTCGGAACGGTTCGTACGGAGGAGATCGGCAAGGACGTGGAGCAGGTCCACTTCTGCATCGGCGCCGACGGATGCTCGATCTACGACGACGAGCTCTATCCGCTGATCGTGATGGACGCCGCCCTCGGCGGCTCGATGTCGTCGCGCATCTTCCAGGAGATCCGCGAGAGGCGCGGCCTCGCCTACTCCGTCGGCTCCTACCAACTGAGCTACGGCGCCGGCGGCGCCTACACCGTATACGGCGGAACGAGCGCGGAACAATGGCCCCTCGTTCAGGAGCTGGTACGGACGGAGTTCGACAAGGTGGTCCAGAGCGGCCTCGATCCGGACGAACTGGCGCGAACCAAGCGCAACATCAGCGGCAACCTCGTTCTCGGCCTTGAAGGTATGAGCGGACGCATGATGCGAATGAGCCGGAACGAGCTGAACCACGGTCGCGAGATCAGCCTGGACGAGACGCTCGCCAAGATCGACGCGGTGACGAACGAACGAATCCTGACTCTCGCAGGACGCATCCTCCCGGAGGACCGGATCAGCACGACCGCGATCGGCCCTTTCGGCGAGTTCGCGGACGACGAGAACGCGGAAGAGGCCGAATGAACAAAGCCCTCGAACTCGCCCGGCTCCTTGGTCGTGCGAACCGCCCCGAGGACATGATGATCGAGGTGGTCCATGCGGTCTGCCGACTGACTCAGGTCGACTCGTGCGACCTCCTCCTCAAAGAAGGGGACGAGCGACTCGCCCTGCGTGCCAGCACGGTCGTGCCGGATCTCGTCGGGCGGGTCAAGCTGGGCAAAGGCGTCGGGCTGTGCGGAGCGGCGATGGCGACCTCGAAAGGCGTCTACCTCGAGCAGAACGCGCAGGAGGACTCCCGCTTCGCCCGCTATCCGGGCTATGAGTATCCCGCCTGTGAGGCGGTCGCGGTGCTGCCGCTCTGCAGCGAGAACGCGGGGCCTTCGGGCGTCCTGCTCCTGCGGAAGGGCGAGGCGTGGCCGATCTCGGCGGACGAGCGCGAGGAGCTCGAGACGATGGCCGACGTGGCGGGCGCGCTGATCGCGGGCTACGACCACGCGTTCCGCGCCGGTAACCGCAGCAACCGTCTCGGGGCGCTGAACGAGGTGACCCGGACGATCACCCAGAGCCCCTATCTGGAAGAGATCCTCCAGCTCCTGGTCAATCTCACCGCCCAGCAGTTCAACTTCAAGGTCTGCACCGTCCGTCTGCTCGACGAGACGCGGGGCGAGCTGGTCTTGCGGGCCACCCAGGCCCCGGCCAAGGCGTACCAGCGCAAGCGGGCGATCAAGCTCGGAGAGTCGATCGCGGGACGGGCCCTCGACCAGAACAAGCCCCAGATCGTGCGGGACGTACAGACCGAGGCCGACTACATCGGCCACGATCTCGCCGCCGAGCAGGGTCTGCGATCGATGATCTGCGTCCCCATGATGATGCAGGACCGCCCGATCGGCGTCCTGAGCTGCTACACGACCGAGATCCGCGAGTTTCTTCCGGACGAGATCAAGGCCTTGGAGACGCTCGCCAAACAGGCCGCGTTCTCCATCGAGAACGCCAAGCTCCAGGTTCGGACGACCCTCATGCAGGAGATGCACCACCGGGTGAAGAACAACCTGCAGCAGGTCGCTTCCCTGCTCCGGCTCCAGATGCGGATGAGCCGGTACACGACGCTGGAGGAGGCTTTGAACGACACCCTGTCGCGCATCCTCGCCATCGCGAGCGTCCACGACCTTCTCTCGCGCGAGGACCTGGACCATGTCGGCCTCGTCTCTATCGCGGAGACGCTCGTCCACCATCAGCAGTCTTCCCTGCTCCTGCCCGATCGGAAGGTCTCCTTCCGTGTCCGGGGCGACGATGTGACTCTCAGCATGAACCAGGCGACGCAGATGGCCCTCGTCGTCAACGAGCTGATCCTCAACTCTGTGGAGCACGGCTTCAAAGAGACCACCCACGGCGAGGTCCACATCACCATCGAGGCGCCGGAATCGGAGGTTTCGCTCTGGGTGAGCAACAGCGGCGACCCGCTCCCCGAGGGCTTCGATCCGACCGTCGCCTCCCACCTGGGGCTCAAGATCGTCGACAACCTCGCCCGCGCGCTGGGTGGGCGGTTCTCGATGCGCAACGACCTCGGCTGGACGGTCGCCGAGGTCAAGTTCCCGAAAGCCACGGGCGAGTAGCTACGGCTCGCCCTCCTTCGCCCGGATCACCGGAGCCTGGTTCTCCGGCTCCGGGGCGACGTTTTCGCCAGGGGTGTAGTGCCGCGCGAGCCATCGGCTCAGGCCGTCCAGGCCGGGAAACAGCACCCGTTCGTTCACGTTCGCCTGATCGAGCTTATCGCGCGCCTCCTGGCGCATCTCGCTCGGAATGACGATCCGATAGGCGAGTTCCGGGTGCGCCCTGAGGTATTCCTGCATGGAGGCCCGGGCGTCGCTCAGCACGCCGAAAAGCGCGTACTGGTTAAGGATGCGCTGATCGATGGCGGGCGGCTCGAAGAACATGAGGATCGGCTCCCCGTCTCCGGTCGCTTCCAGCGCGTCGAGGGTGGGCAACTCACGCTCGAGCAGATCGGCGGTCCACACGTCGCCACCCTCCTCGTCCAGCGCCCGTTTGAGACCCTCAGGCATCCGGCGGTGAACCTCGACGAAGTTCACCGCAACGACCATCGCATCCTCGTTCCGAGGAGTCCGCCCGACGGTGGCGAAGTGCAGGGCCACGAAGGGCGAATAGCTCCAGTCGACGAGCCGGGTGGGAAGTCCGTGGTGCTGGGCGAGGGCGAGCCAGTTCCAGAGATGCCCCTCAGGGGGACGCTGAACGCTCTGGATCGCGTACTTGCGGAAATTACGCAGGAGGTGGCGCTCCGACCGACGTGGGTCGCCGCCCAGGCGAAGCAGGCTCGACACCACGTCGTAGTTCGCGTCGCTCAGCCCTTTGTAGGCGAACGGACTTCGATGGCGGCCCAACTCGGGTTGCCACGAATCCCGAAAAAGCAGCTCACAGAGGTGCGACCACGATCGCGCGACTTCCGTCCGGACGCCTTCCATCTCGTCTAGGTGAGCGAGATGGAAGGCGTCCGGTTCCGCCGAAGATGCGCCCTACTGGCTCGACTCGCGCACGACCAGCTTCCCTTCCCTAACCCGGGGCCCGATCATGCCGGTGGCCTTGGGACGCAGAGAGGTGAAGAGAGTCTCGGCGGCGTCGACCGCGAGGTCGGCCAAGGGGGCCTCGACGGCGGTCACCGACGGCACCAGGCAACCGAGAACGCCGTCGCCGTCCACCGCCGCGAGGCGACAGTCGTGGGGAACGCGACGACCGGAGTCGGCGAGGGCACGGATCGCGCCGATCGCCGCGTCCGTCCCCACCGCGACGATCCCGTCCGGCTTGAGGCCACCGCGCAACGCGCGGGCGAGGGCTTCGACGTAGGGGGCGGGGCCATCGTCGCCGGAGGCGACGGTCAGCGGTTCGCCCTGGATGGTGTCGTGGTAGCCTTTCGCCGCTCCGTCCGGAGCGTTGAGAGCGACGTGGGAAGCCAGAATGACGATGCGCCGAGAACCCTGCTCCTGGAGGTGATCCGTCGCGCGGCGACCGGCGTCGGCGGAATCGAAGCGAACGTCGGCGTCGGGATCGACCCCGGTAAGGTCGAGGCGGAGGGTGGTCAGCCCTTCGGCACGCGGAAGGTCGCGCGGCGCATCGATCTGCAGAACGGCGTCGACCGCCCACTCGATCGGCTGGCCGAGATCCATCAGGAGCGTCTCGTAGCCGGAGAGGCGGGCGGCGGCGACGAAGCGCTCGAACAGCTCGCCGTACGGCGCCCGATGGACGCTCGGCGAGGCGAGCGCGATCATCTGCGTCCGGCCCATCACCAGGGCGCGAGCGGCGCGATTCGGCCGGTAGCCCATCTCGCGGGCGGCGACGAACACCCGCTGGCGCGTCGTGTCGGGAATCGCCACGTCGTGTCGTTCGTTCAGAACGAACGACACCGTCGCGTGGGAGAGGTTCAGGCTCTTAGCGATATCGCGAAGCGTAACTGCCATCTTTTCACACTGTGGTGTGCACCCAGGCCATCGTCGCCCTACGCGCTCTTCATAACAATAACGCGAAAATACGTACGAAGTTAGCCCTTCTTGCGGACGGAGCGGCATTTTTTGACTAAATTCTCGTACACCATCGCCTTAGAGCAGTTTCAAACGAAACTCGGTCTATCCGATTGGCGCCATCCTCAAGAATGGACCTCACTCGTCGCCATCTGCTACAAGCCGCCGGAGCGGCCACCCTCGGTTTCCAGGCCGACCCCCGGGTTGGATGGGCCGTCCTGGGGCTTGGGGGCTACGCCCAGGGACAGATGCTTCCCGCCTTCGCTCGCTGCAAGCGGTCCCGGCTTCTCGGTCTGATCAGCGGATCGCCCGAAAAGGCGGCGGAGGTCGGAACGAGATACGGCATCGACCCTAAGGCCATCTACACGTACGAAACGATGGAAAGGATCAAGGACGACCCTCGCATCCAGGTGGTCTACGTCGTGACCCCTCCGGGAACGCACCGGCGGTTCGTCGAGGCGATGGCCGCCGCCGGGAAACACGTGTTCTGCGAGAAACCGATGGCCCCGACCGAAGCCGATTGCCGCGCCATGATCGACGCCTGTCGAAAAGCAGGCCGGAAACTAGGAATCGGCTACCGCTCTCGTTACGAACCCAACAACGTCGCCGCGATCCGCGCGATTCGCGAAGGAAAGCTCGGGGCCCTAAGGAGCCTGACCAGCGACCACGGCTTCAACATCGGCACGGGACTGTGGCGAACCCAGCGAAAACTGTCGGGGGGCGGCTCCATGATGGACATCGGCATCTACTCCCTGAACGCGTTGCGCTACCTTTCGGGTGAAGAGCCCACTGAAGTAAGCGCCCACATCTCGAACCCGAAGGGCGATCCTCGATTCAAGGAGGTCGAGGACACCGTCCACTTCACCCTCCGCTTCCCTTCGGGCCTCCTCGGCACCGGTACCAGCGGCTACTCGTGGCGATCGGGAGAAAACCGCTACGAGGTCCTCGGCGACCGGGACAAGATCGTCGCCAACCCGGCGACGCCCTACTCCGGCCACCGGTTCTCGGGCCCCGTGACGATCGATCCCAACGCGCCGGATCAGTTTGCGGGCGAGCTGGACGCCTTCTCGGAGGCGGTGAGCGGCGGTCGACCCTTCCTCGCTCCTGGCGAAGAGGGTCTTCGCGACATCCGGATCATCGAGGCGATCTACGAATCGGCGGCGCGAGGACGGAGCGTGCGGCTACCCTCCGCCTAAGGACGCCTACCGACTGGGCGCGATGCTAAAGCCCATCGGCTCGATCTCTGGCTCTGGAAGGGGCTCGTGCCGCACCGCACGCACCTTGCCGGGACCGGTTTCCAAGGCGTTCGCGAACGCTTCGAGGGTGCCGGTCTCAGGATGGATCGCCAGGGCCTCCACGGCGCCGTCCGATCGGTTCCAGACCTGTCCCGCGACCCCGAACAAGGCGGCGCGGCGACACACGAACATGCGGAAGCCGACTCCCTGAACCCTGCCTTCAACCTCGATCCTGATCGCCGCCATCGCATTCAGGAGGGTACACCCAATCGGATGCTCTCGGTCCTCCTTCCTCTCTCCGACCCCGTGCTCAACGATCTCTCCCGGAAAGCCGCGGAGAGCGCGATGGCCGCCGTCACATCCCCGGTCAAGGCGCAGGACGTCGGAATCGCGGTCGGAGTGGTCGACCGCCCTTCGGGCACGGTCCGGTGGGGCGGGTTCAACGAGGGCAACGTCCACTATCCGGCGAGCACGATCAAGCTGTTCTGGCTCGCGTTCGCCGAGCGCCGCATCGCGGACGGCAAGCTCAAACGGACCCCCGAGTTGGATCGCGCCCTCAAGGACATGGTCGTCGACTCGGTCAATGACGCCACCGCCCAGGTAGTCGACGCCACGACGGAGACGACGGGCGGTCCCGAGCTACCCGCACGGGACCTGAAGCGATGGATGGATCGACGACAGGCGGCGAACCGCTGGTTCGCCTCTCTGGGTTATACGGGCGTCAACGTGTGCCAGAAGACCTGGAACGAAGGGCCTTACGGTCGGGAGCGGCAGGGATACGGTCCGAAGTACGAACTCAGGAACGCGATGTCGCCCCTCGCCGGGATGCGGCTTCTCTCGGAGATCATGCTTGATCGGATCGTAAGCCCATCGGCTTGCGCCCACATGCGAGGGCTTCTCTACCGAACGAGGCCGGACGACGAGCAGGTGGTCGGCTTCTCCGGCTCCCAGATCGGAAGGGACTGCGAGATCTGGTCGAAGGCTGGCTGGACGAGTACGGTCCGGTGCGACCTCGCCTGGATCAAGGCGCCCGGCGGGCGCGAGGTGATCCTTTCGATCTTCGGCGAGAACTCCGCCAAGGACGACGCGTTTCTCCCACGCGTCGCCCATGAGCTGTTGGTCGGCCTGCGGATACCCGTCCGGTAGAGAGGCGGCTACCGCTTCGTCTTCGCCAGCACGGCTTCGCGCGTGATCTCGGTCCCCTCGTGGCGCAGGCGGATCGTCATGTGGTCGCCCGGACGTGCCACGAGCAAAACCTGGAGGAAATCGTACTGTCGCTGCACGGACCGGCCGTCCATCGATAGGAGAGTGTCGCCGACCTGGATCTTGATCCGACTCGCGGGGCTTTCCGGAAAGACGCGGACGACGACGAGACCGATGGGCGACTCTGCCACCTGAAGTCCCAGCCCCGCGTACTCCGGCTGATGATCGCGCGAAAGAAAGCCCGCGATCGTGCGCTGGATCGCCGTTAGGTTCGGGGTGTAGGCGACGGTCATTCCTTGGGGGCCGTACGAGGCTCCTTTCCGCAAGAAGGGAGATCCGAGCGCTCCTCTCGATTGCCCCTGCACCATGCTCCTCACGTCGGCGAGAGCCCCCGGGGTGACCGGCGCCACGTTGCCGGCGCGGGCGATGGTGGCGCCCATCGTGCCCACAAGCCGTCCGTCCAAGGTGAGGACCAAGGCGCCGGCCACGAGTTGGAGAGGGGTTTCGAAGCGGAGTTCGCTTGCCGGCACGGCCCGACGGCTTTCGCTCTGTACGAGCAGGGACTGACCGCCGACGAAACTGCCGCCGATGCCCCCGTCCGCGAGCAGAACGACGATGGGGGTGTTCGGAACGGGCGAGGCGTCGGCGACGTTGATCGTCGGACCGGTTAGACGCGGCAGGTCGTCCCCCGGGCCGAGCAGCACGAGATTCGTCCGCTCGTCCCGCGCGACGACCTTCAGCCGGAAGCGTCCTAGGCTACCGATGCGGGCTTGAACGGTGTCGCCCTGGATCGCATCGGCATGGGCGAGAAACAGCCCCCGGTCCGCATCGAGGAGAGTCGCCGATCCGGTCGGACGTTGCGCGCTGCCAAGGACGGCGACGGAGGGGCGAAGGCGATCCAGAAGCGTCTGCACCGCCACCGTCTGCGCCTGCGCGAGGCTCTCAACCACCCACAAAGACATTGCTCGCCTCCGTCTCCGTCGCGGCACGGGCGCCCGTGTCCAGATCGCGCTTGGACGACACGATCACGACCGACTCGGGGCCGCCAGAGTACGGTCCGCCCTCGACGACCGAAGAGGTCGGCGCGGCCATCACGTCAGGCTCCTTGGCGGCGACGGTAAAGGCCGATGCGGGGTCGCCGTTTTGGGTCCGCGGCTCGATCGCGAAGAGATCGCCCGTCGGTACCTGGATCCGCGTCGCGTCGACGGCACGGGACCGCCGTCGACGCGGCGCGGATCGCCGTCGCGCCGGCGCGGCGGGCTCGGACGCTCTGACGACGGTCGCACGGCTTCGCGTCGCCTCGGACGGCGCGGCCTGCGAGCTTACGATCGGCTCTTCGATAGGATCGAAGGAGGGCGCGGCGAACGCCTCCTCCCCTCGGTTGAAGGCCAGCACGCTCGGATTGGCGACCACCTGGGGATCGCCCTTGAGCGCCGGGCGGGAAACGACCAGGACGGCGGCGAGCGCGGCGACCGCGACGGGAGCCCAGGCCCAGGCGAAGAACGGCACGGGGCGGCGCGAACGCAGCTCGCGGTCGAGGATCGCCGCGCGGAGCCGTTCCGCCGACAGGGTGTCGGGCGGCGGCGGCGGCAGGCGCTGGAGTCCCGCGCGCAGCTCGCGCATCGCCTCCAGGTCGGCCTGGGCAGAGGCGTCGCCGACCGTCCGGGCCTCCACGGCACGGGCGCTATCGGCGGCCAGCTCGCCGAAGGCGAGTCTCAGCAGGTCGTCGTCTTTTCTTTTCATGCGGAGGCCTCCTCCAAAAACGGGGCGACCCGATCGCGCAGGGCGCGACGGGCTCTCAGAACGCGAAGCTTCGCGCCACCGACGGTGCAGTTGAGCACCTGGGCGATCTCAGGATACTCGCGCCCTTCGAGGTCGCGCAGGACGATCACCGACCGGTGGTGCGTCGGCAGGGCGGCGAGGGCGCGCTTGATCGCGTCGACCCGCCGGTCGCCTTCAAGGTTCTCGATGGGATCCTCCGTGTTGCCGATGGTCATCCAATCGAGGCCGCGCGTCGCCTCCTGTTGCTCAAGGGCGGTGCGGCGGTTGCCGCTGCGGGCGCGGTCGGTGCAGAGGTTGGTCACGATACGCAGGATCCAGGTGGTGAACTTCGCTTCGTCGCGGTAGCGGTGTAGGTTTTGATACGCCCGCACGAAGGCCTCCTGTACCACGTCCTCCGCGTCGTCGCGGCTGTTCGTCATCTGATAGGCGAAGCGGTAGACGAGAAGGCGGTGCCGCTCGAACAGCAGTTCACTGACCGGGATAACGTGCTCTTTGAATTCGGT
>CAZEWR010000068.1:0-10626 GCA_964516175.1 uncultured Fimbriimonas sp.
GGGAGCTGTTCGCCGAAGCGCCGAGCATCCAAAAGATCGACCTGATCGCGGCGAAGTAGCCCTCGGTCGCGGTCCGCTCCAAAGGGTGGCACCATGAGGACGTGGCCATCATGGAAAGGGCGGAGCGTCGGAAACCAACGTCGTCGAGCCGCTCGTGGCCCTCGGGCGAGGAGGGCCTAGACCGGCGTCGGCTCTCGCGTGGCGCCCGTTCGGACGTGACGATCGACTTGCCGGCGCAGCTCGGGGAAGCCGTGCTCCTCGACGAGGAGCCACAGGGGATCGATGGTCCTCCGGTACTCGCGGTACGCGGACTGGGCGGCCGTGCTCCGGGAGCTGCGGTCGCCCTCGTAGAAGAGGTGGGACTGCCCGGCGCGCATGACGCGCTCGACGCCCGCGCTCGTGAGAACGCCCTCGAGCGGGATGCGGCCGTCCCGCCGTCGTCTCCCCGCGCGGCGAGCAGACGCAGGATCGAAATGAAGACGGCGTCGCTGTAGTGGTCGAGGTCTCTTTTGGGAGTGCATGGCTCTACCGGAATGGCTGCCGTACAACTATGTCGGCAGCCGTGGCTATCCTTACAGGGAATATTCGCGCTTTCAGGGTCCCTCCCGACACCCGCTGGAACTTGAGGGGACGGTCCGGAAGGGCAGGCGCCCTTTATGGCGAAAGGTAGAGGCCGTATAAAGAGAGGACCACTCGCGCTCTCTTGGATGGAGCCAGAATCCGCCTGGGGCCGCGCCGGAAGGATGCGCGGCGGAGGGCGGAGGGCGGACGCGAAGAGCCGCGATAGCCTGGAAGCCGAAGGCCCCACAGACGAGCGCGCTAGACGACGTTTCGCGGGCGCCGGTCGGCGCGCGCCTGGACCGACCTCTCGACGGCGGCGCGGGCACGCTCCCTCGTCGAGCGCGCCGTCTCCCTCGTCCGCCGACTCTCGGCGCGCGCCGAGGCGGCGAGGCTGAGCGCGCACTCGACCGAGTGCCACAGCCGTCCCGAGGGGTTCATCCTCGCACTCTACGCCGTGCCGATCGGCGAGAGGCTGGATTGCCCCGTCGAGAGGGTCGTCGAGGGTCGCCTCGACGGGCTCCACGTCGACGACGCGACCTTGGAAGACCGGGACGGGCTCTCCAGGGCCGTCTCCTACGACGCCACCACCGTCGGTCGACCCCGCGAGGAGCCGACCGGCGTGGTCGTCGTGTTCCACGCGAGTCCTTCCGAGACGGAGGCCGAGGCCGACCGCCTGCGCCTGATCGCCCGCGCGGTGAACGACGCCGCCTGGGACCTCGACGTGGACTCAGGCCGCCTCTGGCTCAGCTCCGGCACCTGCTCGGCGTTCGGGTTCGAGCCCTGGCGGACGGACGCGACGCTCGAGGACTGGATCGCCAGGGTGCATCCCGCCGACCGCGAGCGCGTGGCGTCGGGCTACGCCCTCGCGACCCGCGAGGGGCGCTGCTTCCAGCAGGAATATCGGCTCCTCGCCCACGGCGACCGCTGCGCCGTGCTGGAGAGGGGCTACGTGGTCCGGGACGAAGGGGGAGCTCCGGTCCGGGTGTTCGTCGCGCTGATGGACGTGACGCAGCGGCGGGCGGCCCAAGACCGCCTGGAACGGCTGAACGAGGGCCTCGAGCGGGAGGTCGAGCGGCGGACGGAGCAGCTGCGGCTCGTCAACGCCGATCTCGAGCGCTTCTCCTACTCGGTCAGCCACGACCTGCGCGCATCTCTGCGGAATATCGCCTTCTCCGCCACGACGGTCAGGGAAGAGGCGGGCGAGGGGCTGAGCCCGGACGGTCGGGAGGCTCTCGACCGGGTGGTCCGCTCCGCCCGGCGCATGTCGGACCTCATCGAGAGCCTGCTGCGCCACGCCACGCTCGCGCACTTCCCCCTGGAGCTGCAGCGGGTCAGCCTGACGGACCTCGCGCGGAGCGTCGCCGCCGACGTCGTGCGCCGCCAGGAGTGCGACGCGCGGATCGCGGTGCAGGAGGGCATGGTCGTCCATGGCGACGTGGGGCTGCTCGCCGTGCTGCTGGAGAACCTCATAGTCAACATATTTAAATACAATTTTTATGAAAAAATCATCAAAAAATTCCTGCAAATTCAGCGCGAAGGTCGAGCGGCCCCGCGTCGAGATCGGGCGCGCGGCCGCGGCGGAACGCGACGTCTACTTCGTGCGCGACAACGGCGTGGGCTTCGATCCAGCCCTCGCGGGCCGGCTGTTCGAGCCCTTCCAGCCCTTCCAGCGGCTGCACCTCCAGGAGGCCTTTCCCGGCACCGGCGCCGGTGCCGGCACCGGCACCGGCATCGGCCTCGCGAACGTGTGGCGCGCGGCGCAGAGGCACGGCGACGAGGTGTGGGCCGAAGGCCGGACCGGCGAGGGCGCGACCTTCTACTTCACCCTCGCCTGAGCCCGGGTATCAAGCGGGCGTCGCCGCTCGGGCCGGGGCCTGGGCCGATCGGCATCGGGCTTTACCCCGGGACCGGCCTTCGCGGAGCCGTCCCGTCTCTACCGAGATCGCGCGAGCCGTCTCCGCGCGGAACCTTCGCCAAAGTGCTTCGTCTGGCTGTGGGCGACATGACGAACATCGATCCGCGGGACGACTCCCCGAACGAGGCGGGCTTCGGCCTGGAGGAGGTGAGTGAGGCGGCCCACGCGTTAGAGGCGGCGATCCGTCGCCTGCCCGACGGCCGCGAGAGGCGCCCATCAACCTCGAGCAGCGCGAGACGTGGGCGTAGCAGACCTCGCTCCGGCCTCCCCTTCGGGACGTAGCGCGCGGTAGCGGCTAGAGCGCCGCCTGGGCGACGATCGCGCGCGATCGTTCTCGAGTACGGATCGCGAGATCCCGTGATTCCCGGGATCTCGCTCTAGCGCCCGCAGCGGCGTCCACCAGCGAGGCGAGGGTGGACCATAGATCGCCGTGGGCGTGCATACAGCGTGGTACGCCGAACGTCCAAGATCCTCTCGCGGGCTCCTTGAGGGCGTTCGGGGGAGTCGCCTCGATCCTGGGTCTTGCCGAACCCGCCGCTGACGTCGTGTGGACACGCCCTGCCGACGAGATGGCGACGAGGCGAAGGATCACCCGCCCGCGCGGTTCCGAGCCTCGGCCTTGGTCCCTCCGGCCCGATCGACCATCCCCCTCAGCCGGGCCTCCACTTGGGCTCTCGTCCCGACGGCGAGCGTCATCCGGTAGGAGAGGGTCGTCCCGGGCTTCGGGTCTCTGACGCGAAAGACGCAGTTCCACTTGACGACGCGCTCGTTCGAGAACCTGAAGCGCCCGTAGGCGTGCGGTCGGGGGTCGTCGCAGAAGACCCCATAGCGTGCTTCCCGTCGTCCGTCGCGAACGCCACGGGATCGGGCTGCTCGCCGGGACCGTCCGAGAGCGGCACGAGTCCGCGCGAAGTCCGGTCGTAGCGCCAGAAGTGCCTGAAGGTCGGCGGCATGTAGCCGGTCGGCGCCTCGAAGACGCCCTCCGTGTGCGTCTCGCCCGGCGGCAGGGCGAAGTCGACCCGGTAGTCGACAAGGCCCTGCCGCGTCCCTTTTCCGATCGTCACCCGCTTCGAGAGAAGATGGTCGCTGAGCGCGGTCGCGTTCTTCGCGAGACTGGGCCGCTGCGCTCGCCCGGGCGCAGCCAGAACGCCATCCGGACGGTCGACTCTAGGCGGTCGCCGGAGGCGGCGAACCGGAGGATCTCGCTGGAACTGGTCGGGCCATCGCCGTCCGCCGTCGAGCCGGCCTCGGTCGGGTTGAAGGTCTCGGGGAGGATCGGAGAGCCCGTATCGAGATTGCTGGCCGACTGGATCTCGCGCCCGTGGTCGGCGGCGTCCACGAACTCCACGCCCCGCCGGTTGAGCGAGGAGATCGTGCCCGCGAAGCGCGCCTCGGTCCTGATCCGGATCTCGGAGTCCTGAAACCGGGCCGAGATCGTCGCGTCCCCAGGCCAGGAACCCAAAAGAAGGAAGGTGATGCTGGCGATCATGATACGGTCGGCTCGCATCGTCATTCTAGACGCTTCGTCTGGGGCGGCGTCGAGCCGACCGAGGGACGGATGAAGCGAGCGGACCTCCCTAAGACTCCCTTTATGGAGAGACGACGAGAGGATCGAGGTTCTCGAAGAGAAACCCCGCCATCCTTTGCCAGCCGCTCAGTACGTTGGAAAGCCTTGCCGGCGGTGTCGTTGCCCGTCGCGGAGGAGGTGACCTTGCCCACGCTGCCGGAGGCGACGGAGTAGTTCATGTCGCCGCCGCCCACCGCGTCCTTGGGGACCTCCACGGGGCTTGTCGAAGTCCTGCCGCAGACGCTCCAGGGCCTCCCCGATCCGGTGCGAGTGGCCGGTCGGGGCAGGAAGGTGGCGAAGCCGGTGTCCCTGGTCGTCCAAGAGGAGCCGGAACACGATCTCACGCTAATCACCGGGGGAATGCGAACGGGCGGAAAAATCCTGTCGCCCGGCGGCGGATTCAAGACGGCTTCCGGCAACGTCGATTTCCTCCGTTTCATAAGCCAGTAAGGGCGCGAGCGAAGCGATGAGATCGTCCCACTCGGCGCGCAGCGAAACGTAGATCTCAAAGCCCGCCGTTTCATCCGCGATGGTTTCGATGCCCGCTTGCCTAAATCTTTGTAGAGCGGCTTGATACCGGCGACGCCAACGTTCGCGCGTCTCGTCGTCCGGCTGTTTCTCGCCCATTTCGCCGGACAGAAAGTTGGCCGTCAGATTGTTCAGCATCAGCATCGATGCCCGCCAAAGCTGTGCGACCGATGCGGATTCTTTGAGCCACTCGTATTTCTCGTCATCGAGCGCGCTCTTTATCAGCGTTACCGAGTCGAGCGCGACGAGCGCAAACCGCGACACGGCGTAATGCGGCTCGCTGAAGCGGAAGTAGAAAAGCACCGGGTAGAAATGATTCGCCTCTTTGGCTTCGGTGACTTTGACGGCCAGTTCTGACAGATTCGAGTGGCCGCTGTCGAACTTGCCTCGCGCCCCGAGTCCGGCGACGAGTTCAGCGGCATCGCCCGTTTCGGCGGAAGCGAGGTGAAAGTTCAACGCCGTCGAGTTACGACTCCGAAGCGCCGAATAAACTTGCATCAGGTAGGTCAATGTCAGCGAAACGATCGCCGTCCCGGTCAGCGACGCGAATATATAGAAGAGTCGAAATGTGCCGGTCTGCGGCGAAAAATCACCTGACCCGACGATCGACGTGCTGTTCCCGCCGGCTTGCAGAGCCGCGGTGAAATCGGTCGGCGTCGTGCCGCTCGGATTGATGACGGACGTGCCAAGGGCGGGATGAATCACGAGCGCCGCGCCGAGCGTCAGCCCGAAGTCCCACATCAACACGAGCAGCACGAGAACGACCGGGCCGCAGAACGACATCACCGTGCCTCGACGACGACCGAACGGTTTCGACGCGAGATAAAAGACGCGCCGCACGAGCTTCGATACCGGAATGCTTAAAACGCTCGTTCCGGTGCGCGCGTAAAGCACGGTCGCAAAGACGTCGAGCAAGACGAGCGCGATCACCAACGCTCCGATCGCCTGTTCCAACCAGCTAAACACAGTGTTTCCTCTGCGGTCGAATCGACGCGGTCGAACCGGCTGCGCTTTGATCTTCGCGCAAAACAGTGCGAAGGGCTTGCGGCGCGTGGTCCGTCCATCCGGCGTCCGACTGCCTAGCCGTCATCTCATTTCCAGCCTCGTCTTTTGGCGCGGCGGCGGGAACGTCCGGTCGAGTTCCGTCAGGTCTTCATCCGTGAGCGTCAGGTCGACGGCCGCGCGGTTCTCCCGGACGTGCGCCGCGTTACCGGCTTTCGGGATGACGGCGATGCCCGTCTGTCTGAGCAGCCATGCCAGCGCCACTTGAGCGGGCGTGGCGCCGTGTCGTGCCGCGACCAGTTCGAGTTGAGCATCGCCTAGCATATCTCCTTGCTCGATCGGCGAGTAAGCCATGACGGGTATGCCGCGTTCGCGGCACGCGGGCAGCAGGTCCCATTCGACGCCGCGGCGCATCAGGTTGTACAGCACCTGGTTCGTGGCGATCTCGTCGCCGCCGGGCATCGTGCCAGCTTCCTCCAGATCGCGAACATCGAAGTTGCTGACGCCGTACTCCCGAATCTTCCCCGCTTGTTTCAGCGACCGAAACGCTTCGAGCGTCTCTGCGAGCGGCACCGACCCGCGCCAGTGAAGAAGATAGAGGTCGAGGTAGTCCGTCTTCAGCCGCGCTAGGCTGCGCTCGCAAGCCTCGACCGCGCCCCGCCTCGTGGCGTTGTGCGGATAGACTTTGCTGACGAGAAAGACTTCCGCTCGATGACCCTCGATCGCCTCGCCGGTCACTTCTTCCGCGCCGCCTTCGCCGTACATCTCCGCCGTGTCGATGAGCGTCATTCCGAGCTCTAATCCGAGACGAAGCGCGGCGACCTCGGTTTGTCGTCGAGCCTGATCCTCGCCCATCCCCCACGTCCCCTGTCCCAGGACAGGCATCGGTGTTCCCGATGGGAGCTGTAACGTGCTTGCCTCACGGCCTCTGCCGGACGCGTGTTCTGCTTGCATGTTTTCTCCTGAACGCCTAGCGCAACGAAACAGGCTGCGCGTCTGTCTCTATCGGCCGCGCGCCCTCTGCGCCGCAGGGGGCCAGGGTCCGAGCGGCGCTCAGGGGATCGATCTCCGACGGGGCGGAGGTCTCGACGGTTCGTTCGACCAACATAGCCCTTCGGAAGACGATCGCTCCCCAGGGTTCCCGCCACTTTCGCGCACAGCTCTACCGCCCGCACCGCGCCTCGTCGATCGCGGCGAGCACGTCGTCCGCGCCCGCGCCGCCTTGCCGAATCGAGCTTGGGGACGAATCAGGTCGAAAAGGTTTGAAAAGTGTCCAAGACCGGCAACACCGGCCCTTTTTGAACCTGAATCAGAGGCACAGCTGGACTTGGACGCGAACGGTCCAGACCGCCCGTCGGAGCCGTTGCACTCCGCCCGTGTATTGGAGACCGGATGACAGACTCAGCCTCGCTCCTCATCCGAGCTCGTGTCTTTGATCCGGCGGAGCCTCAAACGTCGGCGCGTCTAGGGTCTCACTTGGTCTCGCCACACCAACAAGGTCGACTTCCGTACTCCAAAGTTTAGGGAAACATAACCCTTCTGACGTTTCCCTTTTGGGCGTTAAGGTGCAGAAGCAGGGCGCGTGAAGCCACGCAAAGTCTCGGTCAGGCTCGCTTCCGCCTGCGCAGAAGCGCCACCGCTCCCCCTCCCAAGGCCGCGAGCGTTCCCGGCTCCGGCACCGCCTGCGGAACGAATCGGTTGTCCACGACATGCCCCTCGACCGAGCTGAAGGTGTAGCCCGCTGGTAGGTCGAGCACGGGGCGGTCGGTCGCGAAGCTGTAGGTGTTGTCGAAGAACAGCTCGGACCGGACAAGGCCCGCAGTCCGACCGTTGTAGCCTACCGTGGAGCCCGTCTGGAGGCCGAACTCGATGCTGAACGGCTGGTTCGGCGTGACCATGAACTCGTCGCTCGCGAAGACCTTGCCCGCGAGACCCGCGTAGTCGCTCAGGACGCCGGTGCCGTCTGCGGCGCCCCCGGCGTACCCTTTCGACTGCAAGTACTGAGAGTAAGGCACGACGGTGGTCCCGTTGACGAACAGCGAGACCACGACCACGCCGTTCGCGCTCAGGCTGAACGGTCCTTCTCCCGCCGTGCCGTAGAGGATGTTGGTTGTGCCGATACTCCCCTCGATCAGCGCGGACAGACGCGTCTTGAAGGGCGCGGTGCCCGTTCCGGTAACCACACAGTCGTCGTAGCGGACGCTGGAGGTCGAGGTCGAGGTCAGCGAGACGCCGAAAGTGTCGAAGGGATTGGCATCGAGGTTCTCCAAAGCGGCCGAATTGCTGGACCGAAGGCCAGTGGAGGAGGCCAGTACGGAGGCGAAGTAGGAGAGGCCGCCCTCCGGAGAGTGCTTCTCGAAGCCGATATCGCCGACGCCGCGCCCGCTTTCGTACCCCAGGTTCAACTCGCCGTTGAGAGAAGTGAAAAAGTCGACGCTGTACGACGCGCTGGTCTGGATGGCGAAGGCCGTCGGTGCGAGGCTGAGCGCGGCGAGCGGAAGGACGAGGCTGCGAAGGGGGAAGTTTCGGTGGCGCATAGACTCCGTCTCGGAGGGCGCGTACAAAACGGCGCCCGAGGGCCGCGTCCAAATCGTTCAACCTTATCTGCATCTTATACTAAAGTGGTTGATCATTTCCAGGCGAGAGGATTTTGTATTCATCTGCCCGCGCGGGATGATGGCGCTGGAACCCGGGAGGGATTGACGGTTGGACGCCGAAAGAGGAGGCCAGAGGAACGGGGCCTCCTCAGCGATCTCTTCGATCGGGCGCGGGCTCTCACGGTTCGCCGATGGTTGTATCGACAGGGTCTTGCCGGATCGTTAGGGCCCTCGTGCTGGAGTATGGCTCGCACGGCGTGCGTGTCAACGCGGTCGCGCCTAGCCTCACCTGCACCGAGGCGACGAGCGAGCTCGAGACGATCGAGGCCGTGCAGACCGCCTTCCTCGCCAGCGACGACGCTCGATTCGTCAACGGCGCGGTCCTGACGGTGGCCTTGGGGCCTCCAACGGACGGTCGAACTTCTTGGCGCCGCTCGCCTAAAGCTGAGAAAATGCGGCCTGACCGACGTCTTCCAGATCATCTGGACGACGTCGGTCGACATCCAATAAAATCGTTGGCGGCGTGCCCATGGATTCCGCTTGCTCTTCCAACAAAGGCGAATTCGACTCCCTCCCTTCGAAATTCAGGGAAACATAACCCCTTTTGTGTTGCGCAAATCGAGGCGGTTTACGCTCCTTCGGTTTCTCATGCGTCTCTCGGATCTGACGATCCATAGGTGCCGCATGAGACGTTCATAGATTGTAAGCCCTGCCGCCGAGCCCGTAATTTCCTCTGTGAGGTGGAAGAGGCTGCGGTCCCATACAATCTGGTGTTCTCCTCCAAAGAGGGTCTGGTCTCTCAATTGGTGGAGACGAAAGGAGACATCCAGAGACCTCCTGAGACTGGAAGACCGAGCGGAGAACGGAGCGATACTTCGTTCACACCGAAGGGGTCACTACGTATGGGTAGATAGGCAAGCGGAACGCTTTTCTCAGATCGGCTTAAGATCGTCCACCATTTTCCCACCATTTCCTGCGTCCTCCTGCGGCCGTATGCGGCCTTCTGCGAGCCTGCGCGGTAGGCACGTAGAGGTGGCCGTTCAGGATGTAGCCGAAGCCGCGCAGGGTCTTGTTCGCCGCAGGCACGTACTCGGAGCACATGGAAAGCGGCGACGGCTTGCCGTTGCCCGTCTTTACGTACGGCTCGATCGTATCGACCACTGATCCACGTCGTTCCGGTCCGTTCCGTTGAGGCGCATCGGATAAGGCCCCTCGTGGTCGCTCAGGTACATCGTCATCGCGACGCCGAGCTGCTTGACGTTCTCAGGCACTCGGCCTTCTTCGCGGCGGCCTTAGCCTGGGCGAAGACGGGGAAGAGGATGGCGGCGAGGATCGTGATAACGACGAGCAGTTCGATAAGGGTGAAGACTTTGCGGTTCATGGATCTCCTTGGATGGACCAAATACCTTGTGACGCAAGATATTAAGCGACCGCAAATCGAGGGTTAAGCGGAGATTGAAGACGGGCGGCTGGCCACGTCTTGGTAATCTGCGAAACCGCTACCGTGCAGCCCCTCTCACCTGTTTACCTTTCGTCCCTCGCCTCCCAATTGGCTTCGCTGAGCGCGTTCCTCGGCGGCTTTGCCGCCACGTTCCTCGCAACCCTGCTTACGCTCGGTCAGCAGGGCCGCCTGATGACGGCGACGATCGGCTTCGCCGTCGCGTCGGCGGTCTCGTTCGTCGTGACCGTGGTGGCGGCGACGACCGTCACCACGATCTACCATCCGGCGGCTCCGGTTTCTATGGCGAACATGGGTGCGAGGCTGCCGACGACCGTCATGAGCCTCGGCTTCTCTCTTGGGCTGCTGTCCCTCCTCGCGAGCCTCGGCTGCAGCGGCTGGACCCGATCGCGAAGCGTAGGCTGGATCACGACGGTCGCGGCGGCGGTCGGTTCGGCGCTCATCGTCGTCGTGACGGTGCGTGTCCGCTGACGCTCGGGGCTCCTGGCGACCTTCAGAGAGGCGAGTCGATCTTCCCAACCCTGCGAGCGCCTGCCCTCAGGGCCCGACTGGGCTTCCGCCTGCGCAAAGATCCTCCCGGACGCCTTTGTAGAAAAGCCGGTCGCCGGAGTGGGGCGCCTGGGTGTGGATGCCGAGGCTCGTCATGATCGCCTCCGCCGCGAGGAAGCGCACGTGGCCATCGGCGAAGCTGATCGTCGAACCGCCACCCCCGGAGCGGGCTGCGCTCCCCGCGCCGTGGCGCGTTCGGACCTCCGCGCAGGCGAGCTCTTAGGGATTGAGAAGCTTCGAGTTGGCGTAGGCCGCGCGGGCGCGGCGGCGGGAGCGCGTAGAAGTCGCCGAGCGTGCTGTCGCCGATCAGGGCGGTGGCGGCGGGATCGACCAGCGCCCCCCTTCCGGGCGGGCTCCCCGGCGCTGTGGAGATGGCCGTTCATCCCGTACCCCTAGCCGGTGATATTCTTGCGTCCGTAGCCGTCCGCCCCCCCCCCCCCCCCCCCCC
>CAZEWR010000069.1:0-8487 GCA_964516175.1 uncultured Fimbriimonas sp.
ACGTCCCGTTCGACGACGCGTACGAGATCGTGGTGACCGACTAAGGATCCAGGCCGGCTAGCACCGCCCACCTGGTCTTCGTGCTTACGAAAAGCAGCCCTGATTGTGGAGAAGGCCAGGACGCGGGCGGGCGAGCTTCGTATACTCCTTTTATGACCGCCGAGATCGTCTCCGTGGGGACGGAGTTGCTGCTGGGGCAGATCGTGGACACGCACGCGCCGGTGATGGCGCGTATTCTTGCCGAGTGCGGCATCGGATGCGTGCGTCGCTCGACCATCGGTGACAACCGCGAGCGCCTGGTGAACGAACTGCGCGACGCCTTGGAGCGCGCGGACGTGCTCGTCACGATCGGCGGGCTCGGGCCGACCCAGGACGACCTGACACGGGACGCCATCGCGGAGGCGATGGGCGACGACCTCGTCACCGACTTCGACCTGCTCGAAGGGCTGAAGTCGTTCTTCGCCTCGCGCGGGATCTCATGGATCGAGTCGAACGGCCGGCAGGCCCAGGTGCCCGCCAGCGGCGTTCCGATCCCTAACCCCAACGGCACCGCGCCGGGTCTCCACGTGAGCAAGAACGGCAAGACCGTGCTCGCCCTGCCCGGTCCGAAGGGCGAGTTCGGGCCGATGGCGGAAGGAGCGGTGCGGGAGATCCTGCGCGGGCTGTCCGCCGAAGGGACGGTGATCCATTCGCGGACCCTGCGGGTGGTCGGGATCGGGGAGAGCGCGGTGGAGGACCGCGTGCGGGACCTGATGGACGGCGACAATCCGAGCGTCGCGCCCTACGCGCACCTGGGGGAGGTTCACCTACGGCTTACCGCGCGAGCGGCGAACGTCCCGGCGGCGGACGCGATTATCGACCCCATGGACGCGAAGATCCGCGAGCGGTTGGGCGACGCGGTGTTCGGGGCCGACGCGACGACCCTGGAGGCGGCGATCCTCGACAAGCTGTGCGAGCGCGACGCCACCCTCGCGGTGGCCGAGAGCATGACCGGCGGCGCCCTGGCGGCGCGCCTGACGGAGACGTCCGGCATGTCGAGCACGTTCCTCGGGGGCGTGGTGACCTACACGCCGCGCGCGAAGCAGACCCTGCTGGGCATCGCGGGCGAGGTCACGACGGACCCGGTCAGCGAGCCCGTCGCACGGGCGATGGCGGAGGGCGTCCGTACGCGCCTGGGCGCGACGTACGGCATCGGCATCACGGGGAACGCGGGGCCGACCGCCGACCAAGGCGGCAAGCCCGTCGGGCTGGTGTACGTCGCCGTCTCCGGTCCGGAAGGAACGGCGGTGCAGGAATCGAACTACCGCGGCACGCGCGAGGACGTCCGGCGTCGCGCAACCCAGCAGGCCCTTCTCATGCTCCGCGAGGCCCTTCGGAGCGCGCCCGACTCCTACGGAGACAACTAGAGCGTGGTTCCGCCCGTCCCGAAAGGCTACGTCTGCCTTCGCACCCCGAGTCCGCCGTCTCTCGACGGGCGACTCGACGGTCCGGAATGGGCGCGGGCCTCGTGGACGGACGACTTCGTGGACATCGCGAACGACGTCCGCCCCCGCTTTCGGACACGGGCGAAGATGCTGTGGGACGACCACGCGCTCTACATCGGCGCGGAGATGGAGGAGCCCCACGTGTGCGGCGCCCTCACGAAGCGCGATTCCGTGATCTTCCACGACAACGACTTCGAGGTGTTCCTCGACCCCGACGGCGATCATGCGAACTACCTCGAGTTGGAGGTCAACGCGCTGGGCACGCCCTGGGATCTGCGGCTCGCCTACCCCTACCGCGCGAACGGGAGCGAACTCGCCTACACCATCGAAGGACTCAAGGTGGGCGTCCATATTCGAGGGTCGCTCAACGATCCGTCCGACGAGGATCAGGGCTGGTCGGTCGTCCTCGTCTGGCCCTGGGAAGATCTGCGCGCCTGGTGCAAGGGCTCCTGTCCGCCGAAGGTGGGCGAGGTCTGGAAGATCAATTTCTCGCGCGTCGAATGGCGGTACGAGGTTGTCGAGGGCCGCTACGTCAAGAAGCCGGGGCCGGAGGACAACTGGGTCTGGTCGCCGCAGGGCGTCGTGGACATGCACCGTCCCTGGATGTGGGGCCGTCTTCAGTTCGCGGATGGGCCTACGCCCTTGCGCGACGATCCCGACTGGACCGACCGAATGGCTCTCGTCACGGCGTGGGAAGCCCGAGGACGCGAGGTTCCCGAGGGCGTCGAGATCGACGGCGAGGGCGAGCTTTGGTCGGCCCGTCGAGGGGCGTGGACGATCGACTTCCGCTCTCGCCTCCATCCGGCGCGCGCCAAGGTGAGGTGAACTTAAGAGTTCCCGACTCCAAGACGGTTGGAATCGGAGAACGGCCAGCGAGCTTTCCAAGCTCCGGACGACGATCCATAGTCTTTTTTCTGCCCCCAAGCGCTTTCCCGCCGAAGCGTGGAATAGTCCTTCGGGCGGAGCGATCCGCCTTTGTTTCCTTTCGCAGGAGAGCCCCGCCGGGGCGGCTTTCGGGCCGCTCCTTTCCCGCTAAGCCGGGCGGGCGGTCGCCTCGTTCTCGGCGAGGCGACCTTCGAGGACTCGACGCTGAAGGTGATACCAGGACTCGGGGTCCAGATCTTTGGGCTCCCGCTCGACCATCTCGGCGAGGGTCTCCTGGGCGGCGCTCCAGTCGCGCAGCCGCAGAGCGGCGCGAACGAGGTCGCGTCGACGCATCCAGCCTTCGACCCACCCACCGAGGCCGTCCGCCTGGGAGATCGCACGGTCGAGGATCATCCGTGCCTCCGGTCCGCGCCGACGCTCACAAAGATCGAGAGCGGCCTCGGCATCGAGCCAAGCCTTTTGGGCGACGTCGCGACTCGATGCCGCGAGGGTCTGGAGTTCCTCGGCGCGGGCTCGCCCCAAATGGCGCCGCGCGACCGCGGCGACGGGACCGTTCTCGTCCGAAAGGACGGCGAGGGTCGCGGCGGCTTCGGTCCGGCGCTCGCGCACGGCGAGCCAGAGACCATGGTGCTCGGTGGCAAAGGTTTCGACCGCGGACCAGCCGTCGCCACGCAGACGGGCGCGCAGCAATCCGGTGCGAAGCCTGATAAAGGCGGGGCCACGGTCGAAGAGTTCAGTAGGCGTCGAGGCGAAGGCGGCCTTCTCCACAGCCTTTTGAGCGACCGCAGGGTCCTCGACGAGCGCGTCGCACCAAGCGAGGAAGGTGCCGGTCCCGCCGCACAGCGCGGCGCTCTCCTTCGCTTCGAGTTCGAAGCGTCCCACGATGTTTATGAGGATCGGCTCGGGGACCTCCACGCGGCCCGACTCGTAGTGGCCGAGGGTCGCGAGCGGCAGCCCAAGCTGGGCGGCGGCGCGGCTCAGCGTCTCGCGCCGGGCGAGACGACGCTCACGGATGTAGGGCCCAAGGCCGACGCCTGGGCGGTCCGCCCAGGCGCGGGGGGCGAAGAGGGTCGCGCGAACGGCGGCGGTGGACCAGTCGGAGAGATCGAGGGCGCGCGCCCACCGGGAGAACTCGGGCATGCTGGGCTCGCTCCGGCCCGCTTCCCAGCCCCGGACGGTCGAAGGCGAAAGCCCTGCCGCCTGAGCGAGCGTCCCCTGAGACATTCGAGATGACGCGCGTATCTTTCGGGCCAGCTCTCCAAAGCGCGGCGCGGCCCCACCCGTCCATATCGTAGCCCCTTGGTTTTCGGACAACTCGATTCCATGCTACAACGAGGGTTGTGGCAAGAAGCCTGAGAAGGGAGAACTAAAAAGGGGGTAAAAGGCGTCTTTTAGGGGATTTTTTCCATTAGATGGAAAAAATGTCGCCGAATTTGACGACTCAAGTTAACGCCCGGCCTCAGCAGAATGGCGGACGGGGTGGGATTCGAACCCACGGTGAGTTGCCCCACACCGCATTTCGAGTGCGGCGCACTAGACCACTATGCGACCCGTCCGAGAGAGATTAAACCCTACGGACGGGCCGAAAGTCAGCCGTTGGGCCTACTTCGTCCGCATCGGCGCGATCCGCTCGACGAACGCCAGCTTCGCGATCTCTCGGATCTGCGCCGCCGTCGCCGAGCCGAAGACGAGCCTCGCCCCGTCGTGCGAGCCGACCTTCAGGCCCGCCTTGCGTAGGGCGGCGAGAGCCGCCTCGTCGACGTTCGCCACGTAGACTCGAAGAGCGACCTCATCCTTCGAGTCAAGCAGGCTTTTCGGCATCGGGACCGTCCGGACGCCGGACACGACGTTCACGAACCGGCCGACGGCGGGATCGTAGGCCTCCCAGCCGCTCAGAATCCGCCCGTCTACCGAGAGCCCGGCGGAACCGTTGATCTTCCGGCGCACGTTCGCTCCCGCGGCCCCGCCGCCCATCCCGCCAGCGAAACCTCCTCCGCCTGACATGCCCGAGGGCGTGGCCCGCAGCGCTCCGCCCGATCTCAGCATCGGCACGGTCGCCGCCTTCGCGCCCATCGTCACCCCGTCCGGCATCTCCACCGGAACCCGCACCGCCTGGGCCTTGCCGCCGATCGACGAACTTCGATCAATCGCCACGAACGAGGTGGTCTCCGAGACGATGCCGTAATCGAGGGCGAGCTTCGTCATCGCTTCGGCGTTTTCCGGCGTCCGCCCAACGGCCCGCTCGGCGTAGCCCTGCGTCTTCATCTCCGCGAGCCGCGCCCTCGCCCACAACGAGGCGACGGCCGTTCCGTCGTCCTTCGTCGCGGGAAGATCGAGGCTCACGGTACGCGTCCAAGGGCGTCCTCCGCTTACGCCGGTCAGCGTCATCGTGGTCCGCCCCGGCTTTGTGTACCGCCCGTAGACTACGATGGGCTTCGTGCTGAAGACGTCCGGCAGGTACGCGGGCGTCACGCCGGTGACCGCCCCGTCGGCGAACATGGCCTTCACGTTCACGAGGAGCGGCGTCTCAAGCCGTTGGGCGAACCGCCGCTTCGCCGCTTCGGCGCCTTCCGCAAGGGTCACCACCTCGCTGGCTCCCCGTCCTTCCGCGCTCATCGACTCGATCAGGGCACGATTGACCGAGTTACCGACTCCAAAGGCGAACAGCCTTGAGGTTCCCCGGTACTTCTGCACGTTCCCGAGGATCACCGGCTCCTGCCCCGCGTAACCGTCCGTGTTGAACAGCACGATCCGCAGCCGCTCGGGGTCCGGCGAGGGACTGAGAGAAGCGACGACCGCCTTTTCCAGTTCCGTGCCCCCGTTCGCCTCGAGATCCTTGATGAAGGTGCGAGCCGCCGCGACGTTCTCGGGGGTGTTCGGCTGAGGCGAGGGCCATAACGGGTTGACCTCGTTCGAGAAGCCTATCACGTTGAAGGCGTCGCGCGGCCCCATGGTGTCGAGGAGGGCGAGCGACAATTCTTTCGACTTGTCGATGGGGAAGCCCGACTGGCTTCCGCTCTGGTCGATGACGAACGTCATCTCCTTGGGCGAACGGAGCGTCTCCAGAGGATTGGGGGGCGGCGCGAGGACGAGGGCGAAGTGGCCCCCCTGCTTCGCGTCCCAGGTCGTGAACGTCGCCTCGGACACCTCGCGCGCCGCCGTCCGGTAGCGCAGGACGAAGTCGCGGTTGGGGATCTCGTCGCGCTTCGCCAGCTCGATCCGCACCGTCTCCGGATCGGGCTTGGTCGCGCGGACCTCGTGGAGCACGGAGTGGAACTCCTGGATCGGGGCGCCGCCGTGGAGCGTCACCGCAAGGTCGACGTTCGCACCCGAGCGAACGCCCGACGGGAGGGTCGGCGGACTGATCTTGTCGGGGTTCGGCGTCCCTTTACCCAGGAAGCGCGGACCGACGACCATCGGGTAGCTGAACTCGAACTCCCCGCCCTCGAACTTCAGGATCTGGACGTACGAGATCTCCACCTCGACGCGGCTTCCGGGCCGGATGTTCGCCACCGACTGGGTGAAGACGTTGTCCGTCTCCTGGTCGAGCAGGGCGGCGGTCTGGCCCTGCGCCTTGGCCGCCTCGTACGCCGCCCTGGCCGCCTCGCGCCGCATGATCGTCCCGTCGATGATCCGCTCGCCGACCTTGATCCGCATCCGATCCACGGCGGCGTCGTGCGGCAGGGGGAAGGTGTAGAGCGCCTCGATGGGGCTCCGGCTCGGATTGACGAAGCTCTGCCGCACCGTCACCCGTGCCCCCATTCCGGCGATCTCCGCGCGAACGGACGTCCTCTCCAAGGGCATGATCGATCGGACGCCCTTGACGACGGAGAACATCTGGCCGGGGTTCTCCACAGGGGAGCGGGCCTGGGACGGAGATGGCGAGGTCAGAGCGAAGGCGGCGAGGAACAGCATAAGGCTGTAGATGTCTGGGAATTGCCGGGGTTACCCTCTTTGCGATCCCTCGCCCTCCGTGTGCTCAGCGCTTCTCAAGAAGGAAGTAGTCGACGCCCAGCATGCTCATACCCTTCAGGCTCTTGGGATTGGCTTCGAGGGCCCTAAACCGGACCACGGTCTCTCCTACCGGGAGATCGAACGTGCCGAGGGAGGCGAGCTTCCACTCCAGGTCCGGTTGGTGGAAGTCCATCTCCTTTGGTGGGAAGCTTCCCACCTGGACACTGAACCGCCCGTAGTCGCGGGCGAACCCCAGGTTGGCGAACACCTCGTAGCGGCCGGCGGCCGGGACGCGGATGGCCGTCGTGGCGACCGCGCCGACCTTCGGTTCGCGCCACCAGAACTGGCGCTGGCCGGAAAGCTGCGGGAAGCCGCTCTGGATCTCCGTAAAGCCGCCCGTCACCGTCCACTTCAGGTCCTCGCCCTCCAGGGCTCCCGCCACCGGCTTGGGCAAGGGAGCGTCGGGGATGAGGAGCGTCTTGGGGTCCGGATCCTCGGAAAGGGTGGTCCCGGGGCGGGCGTACCAGTAGGCGGTGGTGGCGTAGGTGCAGGCCACGTCGGCCCAGTGCCACGCCTCCATGTCGAACCGGACAGCGGTCTTGAACGGGACGTCGTCGACGATATGGTAGCGCGAGTTCTGGGTCTGGCCCATGTTGCCGAGGTTAGGGGTCGGCGGCTGGGCGTGATAAGGACGGGAGAAGGGCGTGGGATCGCACCAGGCGTAGCCGAAGTAGTCCTCCGTTCCGGTTCCGAACAGGCTTGGGAAAGCCTCGCCGTCCACGGACACCTTCTCGTCGCCCTCGCCCCACCAGGCGGCGACAGGATTGGAGACCTGGAGTCCGACGCCCACGAAGCGGCCCTCGCCCTTCACGTCGGCGTAGGTGTAGTCGTACATGGGACGCGTCGAGCGCGTCTGGCTGTGCCAGCGCGCGTGGAACAGGTACGTACCGGGCGTGAAGAGACGCACCCGCTTCTGAGCCCGCATGCTTAGGGCGACCGGTTCCGCGTTGCCGTTCTCGATCCAGACCCGCGCGTTCCGCCGGAACGGCATGGACCAGCGGGCGACCATCGTGCCGTCCCGCTTGACGGAGATCGGAAGACTCTCGAATGGGGTGACGCCGACCGCAGAGCCGAAGAAGTCGCCGAGGGGCACGTCCACCGTCGTCTCTCCGTCGAAGCTCATGCGCACGCGAAGCTTCCGGAGCACGTTGTGGGCCTGCGTCGGGTCTTCCCAGGGCTTCGCCTTGTCGTCCGTCGCATCGACCTTCACCGCGAAGTCGTACAACTCACCGCCGAGGGAGGAATCGAACTTCGCCTCCAGGACTCCGCCTGCCGGGACCGTACCTCCGCTCAAAGGCGCGTTGGGCGTGACCGGCACCAAGCCCCGTGCCGCCGCATCGATGGCCCGCTGGGCTTTGCCCAACGAAGCCGGAACGAAGGTCGTTACCCTGGTTCCGGGCATGTACTCGCGGGTACCGACCGCGTAGTAGATCGCCACGTCGGACGGCCCTTCCCAGGTGACCTTCAGGCCCTGTGCGTAAGGCATCGGGAAGTAGAGGTTCGCGCCCCTTGAAGCCATATAGCTGAACGGCTCGGGGAACATGGGGTTCTTGCCCGAGAGCAGGGCGGCCATGTCGGTCTCGATCCGGGGCTTGGTCTCACCGTCGAAGTAAAAGCGGATCGTACCGACAGGGTTGGCGGACCAGAGACGGACCATCGCGCCGGGGCCCTTGGCGTCCGCCATGACACGCTCTTGACGTCCGTCGTGTTCCTCGGTCCTCAGGAACTGGCCCGCGTCGCCGTTGGCGTAGGGATCGTTCGCCATATTGCGATCGTAGGAGGTCCACTGGCGGTACCTGTACCAAGGGTCGGGCCGCTGGGCAAGGAGGCGCAGATCCGTCATCTCGCGCAAGATGGTGTCGACGTCGACGGTTGGCTTCGCGGCGGTGAGAGCCAGAACGAGGGAGAGCATCGGCCCTATTTTAGCCCTATGCGCGGGGAATAGGGTGTATAACTGCCTTAGATCGATGTGGATCCCGCTTTGCCTCGTTTCCCCGCCTGAGATCACGGCCCCGAACGTCCGCAATATCTCGCAGGTCGCCGGCGAAACCGACCGCCAGCGCAACGTGCCGACCGACAACCGCACGGAACGCCGCATCGGACT
>CAZEWR010000070.1:0-8221 GCA_964516175.1 uncultured Fimbriimonas sp.
TCCACGAGCTTCGCCCTCTCGCCTGGTGCTATTGGCAACCGCTCGATGGCGGCGGGTGGGGTCTCCTCGATGCCGACGTTCCGAAAGCCAAGGTCCGGCGCAGCGCTCCCAAGTATTTCGTGATGGCGCAGTACACGCGCCACATCCGCCCCGGCATGACGATTTTGGAGACCGGCGGCCGGGACTCGGTCGCCGCCTACGACCAGAAGCGGCGCAAGCTCGTGATCGTCGTCCTCAACGCCGCCGCCGAGACGCGCCGGACGTTCGACCTCCGGGCCTTCGCCGCGAAGGGGCCGGTGGTCCGCTGGACGACGGAGACCAAGGGCGAGGCGCGCTACCGGAAGTCGACCGACCTCCGACTCGAAGACGGGCGCCTGAACGCGACCCTCCCGTCCGACTCGGTCCAGACCTTCGAGATCTCTGGGGCGACGCCGTAGGGAAGCGTCCCCATCGATCGGTAGGCCTGGAGGAGAAGGGGAGTGATCATCGCTTGGCAGCCCGGTGGATCCGCTGCGTTCCTTCGCCCGCGATCCTTAGGTAGGCGTCCGAGGGAAGCCCCTCCAGGCCGACGAAGTGGCCCTGCGTGGGGTGGTCGTTCGTCACCTTGAAGATCGCGGTGCCTTCGTCGACCTCGTCGAACATCGCGACGAACGCCTGCCCGATGCCGAGGTCCGCCGCCGCCCGGAAGCCCTCGCGGAAGAACTCGCCACGGCGGCGCGGGATAGTCGTGGAGCCGGACGCCTTGCGGGTCAGGTTGTCCCAGGAGAAGCCCGGATAGATCGTCGGGAACAGCAGCATCCCGGTGCGGCCCGCCTCCGCCTTGTCGTCCGCCCAGCGGTCGGTGGGCGGGCCCTTGACGCCGTCGACGATCTTGACGTTGCCCACGTCCCACGGGCTGTAGGCGTGGAAGCGGCGGAAGGCGCGCCGCCACTCGGGATCGGTCTCCCGGCGCCACCACCACTGGCCCGCGCCGACGAGGGTGACCGCGTACTTGTCGTGCGTGTCGAAGGCATCGATGATCGCGTTCGCGGCCTTGCCGTCGAAGCGGTCGCTGAAGAAGCCGAAGATCTCCAACACGGGCTTGCCGTTGTGGCGCAGGTAGCGCGGATCGTCCGTGATCCGCATCGTGTCGACCAGGAAGCGCCAGTCTCGCCTCATCTCGTCGATCGCCCGCACGGGCGTCGCGCCGCTCATGTCGTACTCGACGGCGAAGGTGCGTCCGGTACGGTTCGCGGCGTCGCGGGCATAGCCCAGGACGCGCGCCTCCTCGATCGACCGGCGACCGCCGTCGAGCCCGAGAAACCGCTGGACCATCACGCCGTCGATGCCGTAGTCGCGCATCCACTCGAAGTGCTTTTGGACCACGCCCGGGTAGGCGGAACTGAAGAGGCGCGCGGGCCGACCGTCCGGCAGGGTGTAGTCACCGGCAGGATAGAGCGACGCCTTGGGGTATTCGCCCACCTCGGGCCACATCTCGACGTTGACCGTCTCCGGCGAGATCGACTTCGAGTCCTTGCTCCAGTGGAACCAGCCGCGCCCGACGGGATCGCCGGGCGTGCGGAACCAGCCCTGGTAGCCGCAGAGGACCTTGCCCTTCAGGGTCGTGGCGTCGACGTCATGGCGGGACGGGCCTTTGTAGGGTGTGAGCCAGGGGGCGTCGGCTTGAAGGGCGAGAAGCGCGAGAAGGGTGAGCATCGGGGATTGGAGAGGATCGCGGGGAGAGCCGACGGTCGCTTTTCCGGAAGGGTATCCGGCGCGACTATCGCCCGGGAGCTGCACGTCGCAAGCCTTTCGAGGCTCGTTCCGCCAAGCTCCCGGGCCTCTTGGTACGGAGTTTGCGGCCGGGGAGCTTGGGTTTTGATCCGTCGATACCGATCCTTCCGACGGCTCCCGGCGATATAGATTCTAGAGCGTGGCCTATTGCTGCCTGGGATTAGAGGAGCCTTCGTGTTGCGGGATTACGAGGGGGCGGTTCTCCTGAACCTTTCGCATCGTCGCCAACTCCTCCTTGCTGGCCTCGCCCCCGCCGCTCCGGGCGAAGACGAGGCCTACGAGGGCGAGGGTAGCGGCGATACCGAGGACGATCTGCCAGATCGGCAAGCTCTTCCGTTCTTCCTTTGTCGTCACTAGTCCGTGTCCTCCTTGGGCCAGGTGCCGGAGTTCCAGCCGAGGCGAGGCCAGTTCCGGTCGTAGGAGAAGCCGGTTCCGCTGGGAAGGTTGCCTCGGGCCTGCGACTTGTCGACCGGCAGCGCCTTCGCGTGGCCGTCCATGAACACGTAGTTGAACTTCGCGTCGGGAAGCCAGATGCCCCAGTTCTGGAACTCGGCGTTCACGCCCTTCTGCTTCCGCAGGTCGTGGAACGGCAGCGCCTCGTTGAAGATGAACGTGTTCGCCGGCTTGTCGAAGCCGCCCAGGTTGTAGACGCGCCCCTTCTGGTCGCCCGAGCCGTCGCCCGCCGAACTCAGGGGGAAGAACATGTAGAAGCGGTAGATGTAGCTTGTGAAGTAGGCGCTGGTCTTCACGCTGACGTCGGAGCTGCTGTCGCTCGCGCAGACCCACACCCCCTTGTTCTTCACGTAGGGATCGAACATGGCCCGAACGGAGAAGTTGCGGCCGTATTCGAGTTGCGTCGGATTGGGCGCCCACGATCCCGTCGCGAGTTCGCCGGTCGAGTCGCCCACCTTGTCGGCTTCGGGACGGTTGATCACCGGGAGGGTGTCGTCGCTGTCGCCGAGGTACATGGTGAACGCGAGCCCAAGCTGCTTCATGTTCGAGACGCAGACGGTGCGCTTGGCGGCCTGCTTGGCCTGGGCGAAGACGGGGAAGAGGATGGCGGCGAGGATCGCGACGATGGCGATGACGACGAGGAGTTCGATCAGGGTGAAGGCTTGGCGTCGCATGGTTTCTCTGCGGTGAGAAGGCGCGCGGCTCGGGCTACGAGCCGATCGGAGCTTGGGTCGGGGCTCCCGTGACGAGGATCTCCGGGGGCAGGAGGAGGCGGACGGGCGCGTCGGCGTTGCCGTCGATGCGTCCAAGGGTGAGGTCGACGGCCCGGCGGCCGATTTCGCGAAGAGGCTGGAGGACCCGCACGAGCATGAGATGGTCGGGCAGGGTGAGGTACGGTTCGTCGAAGCAGCCGAGGGCGTAGGCGTCGCGGGCGACGCCCATCTCCTCGACGATCTGGGCGACGACGGCGAGCCGGGTCGCGTCGGCGGTGAAGACGGCGGTCGGGAATCGAAGACCGGCGACGAGGTCGCGGGTGCGGTCGTAGTTCGAGCGGTCGACCCCCTCGCCCAGGTCTTGGCGAAGCTCGAGGGCTTGTGGCGCGAGGCCGCGCTCGACCATCGCGTCGCGGTAGCCCTGAAGGCGGTCGCGCAGGACGGTGCTGTCGACGGGACCGCTGATGTAGGCGACGGAAGGGAAGCCCTCGTCGAGGAAGCGCAGGGTGGCCCGGTAGGCGCCCTGCCGGTTGTCGCTGCCGATCGCGTCGAGCGGGACCTCCTCCACGTAGCGGTCGAACAGAACGGTCGGGATGCCCGACGCGCGGAGCCGTTCGAGGCAGTCGAGGTTCTCCTTGGAACCCATGTACCAGAGGAGGACGGCGTCTACGCCGCGCTCGACCACCGTGTTCAGGTTCTCGCGCTCGGTCTCGACTTCCAGGTTGTCGAGGTAGAGGCTGATGCTCACCCCCCGTTTGCGGGTCTCGTGCTCGATCGACTGCATGAGGATGGGGATCACGTCGGTGCCCGCCCGAAACTCGGGCGAGTCGCTGGCGTATAGATAGGGCGCGACGACGGCGACGGTCCGGTGGATCTTAGGCCGTTCGTTGACGAACGTCCCCTTGCCCTGGAGACGCCGAAGCCAGCCTTCCTGCTCAAGGGCGATGATCGCCTCTCGAACCGTGGCGCGGCTCACTCCGTAGCGGGCGATCAGCTCCGGTTCCGAAGGAAACCGGTCGCCCGCCTTGAGGCTCCCATTCTGAAGCGAGCCCATCAGGGCGCCCTTCAGAAGCTGGGGCTTGCTCATCGAAGCGATACGTTCGTCGGACACGAGAAGATTATACATCAGACATCAGTCGTCAGACAAGCTTTATCGGTAGTAAACTGCACGCATGCGTCGCCCCGCCGCCGTGGCCCTTTCTCTCGCCGTCCCAAGTTTAGGTTTCGCGCAGGCGGTGGCCCGCGCCGCCGACGATCTGCTCGTGCCCACCCGCGTCGGGATGGTGAGACTCCAGGTGTTCTCGCCGCGCGCGATTCGCGTCGTGGCGGGTCCAGCCCTTCCCAAAAGCTTCGTCGTGCTCGCGAAGCCGCTCGGAAAGGGCTGGACCTGGAGCGCGACGGGCGTCGAGGCGCGGCTCAGGACGAGCGTCCTGGAGACGCGGGTCGACCGGCGGACGGGGAGGGTCGCGTTCTACGATCTGGACGGGCGTCCGATCATCGCGGAAAAGGGGCGGGACCTCGCCGACGGGGCGGTCCGCCAAGCCTTTACCCTCGCACCGGGCGAGGCGATCTACGGCCTTGGGCAGCATCAGTCGGGCGCTCTGGACTACCGGGGCACGACCGTCCGCCTTCAGCAGGAGAACATGGAGATCGCGATCCCCTTCCTGCTCTCCAGCCGGGGCTACGGCCTGCTCTGGGACAACGCCTCCGTGACCGACGTGAACGTCGGTGCGGGCGACAAGGGCGCGATCCCGACGGCGGCCCTGCGCGCCGACGACGGCACGCCGGGTCTGACCGGCCACTACTTCACCGGAACCGACTTCAGCAAGGAGGCCTTCACGCGCACCGACCCGAACGTCGACTTCGACTGGAGCCGTACGCCCCCGCCCGGCCTGCCGCACGACGGCTACAGCGTCCGTTGGTCCGGAACCCTCGACGTCGCTAAGGCCGGAACGTACGGCTTTACCGCCATCAGCGACGACGGAGCGCGGCTCCTGATCGACGGTAAGCTCGTCTTCGCGGATTGGACGGCGCGGGCGCTCAAGCCCACCGCCGGGCGGATCGCCCTGGCGAAGGGACGGCACGCCGTCCGCTTCGAGTACTTCCAAAACGCCTTCGACGCCCGGGTGCGTCTAACTTGGCAGCCTCCGGGCGACGAGGGCGAGATCCGGTGGAGTTCGGAGGCGGGGAAGACGGTCGACTACACCTTTCTCTATGGTCCCACGCCCGATAGGGCGATCGCGGAGTACCGCCGCCTGACCGGCCCCGCGCCGATGCTCCCGCGCTACGCCTTCGGGCTGTGGCAGAGCAAGGAGCGCTACCGATCGCAGCGGGAGCTTCTAGACGTCGTCGAGGAGTACCGGCGCCGAGGCTTTCCGCTCGACGGCATCGTGCAGGATTGGCGCTACTGGGATCCCGAGCGTTGGGGCTCGCACGTACTCGACCCCAAGCGGTATCCCGATCCTGCCGGGATGATCCGCGATCTGCACGCGCGGAACGTCCACCTTCTGATCTCCGTGTGGGCGAAGTTCGTCGACGGCATCCCGAACGCCCAAGCCTTGGCGGCGGCGGGCGCGCTCTTCCCGCAGGTCACGAACGGCGAGCGGTACTACGATCCCTCCGGCCCGGCAGGGCGGCGCGTCTACTGGTCCCAGATCCGGCGGCGACTCTTCCCCTACGTCGACGGTTGGTGGCTCGACGCGAGCGAGCCGGAGTTGGGCGGAAGCTGGGGCGAGTTCAGGAACTACACGACGGCGCGGGGCTCCGCCCGCGAGGTGTTCAACGCCTACCCGCTGTTCCACACCCAGGCCGTCTACGAGGGGCAACGGGCGGCGACGAAGGACAAGCGGGTCGTGATCCTCACCCGGTCGGCCTACGCGGGCCAGCAGCGCAACTCGGCGATCTCCTGGTCGGGCGACATCCAAGGGACGTGGGACGCGTTCCGCGCGCAGATCCCGGCAGGGATCGACTTCAGCCTAAGTGGCGTTCCGTACTGGAACACCGACATCGGCGGCTTCTTCGCCCCCAACCGGATCACGCCCGACTACGAGGAGCTGTTCACCCGCTGGTACCAGTACGGCGCGTTCTGCCCCATGTTCCGGGTCCACGGCACGAACGTCGCGAAGGAGCCGTGGCGGTTCTCCGAGGCCGCGCAACGGAGGCTGCTCGACTACGACCGCCTGCGTTACCACCTCCTGCCCTACGTCTACTCGACCGCGTGGCAGGTGACGCACGCCGGAGCGTCGATGATGCGAGGCCTGGTCTCCGACTTCGGGAGCGACCCGTCCGCCCTCGCGGTGAAGGACCAGTACCTCTTCGGGCCGTCGGTCATGGTCTGCCCCGTCACCACCCCCGGGTCGAAGGCGCGCCCGGTCTACCTGCCCAAGGGCTCCGCTTGGGTCGACTTCTGGACGGGCCATCGGCTCGCGGGAGGGGAGACGGTCCAAGCCGCCGCCCCGCTCGCGACCATGCCGCTTCTCGTCCGGGCGGGGGCGGTCGTGCCTTATGGTCCTTCCGTGCAAAACGCGTCGGAGCGGCCCGACCCGTTAGAAATCCGGGTCTACCCCGGCGCGGACGGCGCGTTCACGCTGTACGACGACGCGGGCGACGGCTACGCCTACGAGCAGGGGCAGTACGCGACGATCCCGCTCCGGTGGAACGAGAAGGCCCGGACTCTGACGATCGGCCCCCGCCAGGGCCGCTATCCGGCCATGGCCGCCCGGCGCACCTTTCGCGTCGTTCTCGTCGCGCCCGGACACGGCGTAGGGATCGCCAACGAACCGAAACCCGATCGGGTGATCGCCTACGACGGTACGGCGCGAGCGGTGAAGCTCTAGGAGGGCGTTTCACCACGCCGCGTTCGACCGTAGGTTGGCCGCATGACGGACGCTCGGGCGGAGGGTTCGCCCAAGCGGTCGCCTCCCTTTTTGGGAAGAGCCCCCAGAGCCTGTTCCGTTCTTCGGGCACGTTCTCGATGCTCGGTCCTGGATGAGGCTTCCTCACCCCCACCCTGCCTTCCCCTCCGGAGAGGAGGATGCTCCCGAGCCCCACTCTTCTGCGGATGCTCAGGCGGCGGTAGATTGGGGAGGATGCAAAGTCGCATGTGTGCGTTTACCGGTCGGTCGACGAGAACGGGGCTGCTGGCGCTCGCCGTGCTGCCCGCCCTCGCGCGCGGCTCCGACCTCGTGGAAGCCGCGCCGCTCACCGACCGGATCGTGCTGCTGCACTTCAAGGACGGCCATGTCGTCCATCATCGGCGCGGCGAGGCGCGTTCGCACGAGGCCGTCGTGACCGACCCGCTCGACGTGGCCGTCGCGTCCAGTCCGGCCTCGTACCGGATCTCCAGCGTGTCCGATCCCGCCTACCGGACCGGACGCGCGCCGACCGACGTCGGGCGCAAGAGCAAGGGGACCGACTTCGCCTGGTTCGCCGACCGCTGGGAGAACGGCCGCGCCGTCAACGATCGTCCGGACCACACGAAGGAACACTGGCTGTACCTCTTCCTCCCCACGCCCTTTCGCCGTGGGGCCGCCTACGCCGTCGAGGGCCTGGGAAAGCGGGTCACCGTCGTGTTCGACGAGAGGCGAACCCGCTCCGAGGCGGTCCACGCGAACCTCTTGGGCTACGCGCCCGCCGCGCCATCCAAATTCGCCTACGTCTACCAGTGGGCGGGGGATCGGGGCGGGCTCGATCTGAAGGCCTACGCGGGCAAGCGGTTCTGGCTCGTGGACCCGGCCACCGGCAAGGACGCGTTCGAGGGCAAGGTCGGCTTTCGGCGCGACGCCCGGAACGCCGAGACGGGACAGACCGGGGACACGCCGAGCGGCAACTTCCTGGGCGCCGACGTCTACGAGTGCGACTTCTCCGCCTTTCGGAAGCCGGGTCGGTACGTCGTGGCGGTCGAGGGGGTCGGTCGCTCCTTCCCCTTCCGCATCGATCCCGACGTCTACCGCGAGGCGTTCCACACCGTCGCGAAGGGCATCTACCATCAGCGCAGCGGCATCGCGCTTAGGAGGCCCTACACCGCGTTCGAACGTCCCGCGCCGCACCATCCAGGCGTAACGCCGGGCTTTCGACTCCAGTATTCTGGTCTGCGGTCGGTCGACTACGGCAGCGAGAGCGGCACGAAGGCTCAAATCGAGCCCACCCTGAAGGGCCCGCTCGACGCCTGGGGTTGGTACCAGGACGCGGGTGACTGGGACGCCTACGAGACCCACCTGCGGGTCGCGCAGGAGCTTCTGCTCGCCTACCAGATCAATCCCAAAGCGTTCGCCGACGGCGAG
>CAZEWR010000071.1:0-7879 GCA_964516175.1 uncultured Fimbriimonas sp.
GTGTATTACCGGTGTACCATGTTCTCCGCAGGTCTCTTGGCCTGCGGAGAACGCCATGCCCGACATCCCCCTCCCCTTTGTCGTGACCCTTCCGAACGCGAAGACGGTCGCCGCCGTCCTGCGGCGGGGCCACGAACCGTTCGTCTGCGAGCGCTGCGGCGGCCGCTTCCCCGCCGTCTGCGCCTGCCCCGCCTGCGACGCCGATCCCCAACGCGCCCTCTTGGCCGACGCTCTCCGCCTCGCCCTAGCCGGGGAGAACGACGCCCGCGCCGCGTTCCTGAGGTCAGGCGAGAACGCCGCCTACGACCCTTTCGGGTCGGACGAGCCGGGATCGCTTTTCCTCGCCTACCGGTCCGCCGCCGAGGTCTGCGCGGTCGCGCGCCGCACGTTGGAGCTTTACGACGCGACCGTCTTGGAGGAGGCGTGATCGCCTTTCCGCTCGCCCAGAGGCCGGAGGGCGCCCCGACCTTCGCGCCGCCCGATCCCGAGCTTTACGGAGCCCTGCGGCGGTCGGCGTTCCACGGATCGGCGGCCGCCGCCCTCGCCGCGCACGACGCCTGGGAGGGATCGTCGCTCGCCCGGCGCCCGGACGGTCCTCTCGACCGTCCGGGCCACCGTCCCGCCGTGCGGGCGATCCTGGTCGCCATGGTCGAGGGGTACGCAGACGAGAAGAAGCCTAAACCGTCAGATTTCCGTAGCCGACGTCGCTGGGTAAGAAACCCCGGGGAGTCTGGGGCGTCCCTTTTATCAGGGACTTCATGAGGATACAAGAGTTGGCGGCCGCGATCTTTGCGGCGCCCGAATGGTTGCGCGTCCAGTCGGTGACGGTCGAGACGAAGGGGGGAGAGCCGACCGTGCTCACACCTCAGGAATTCGAGGGGTTCGAGCTTCCGCTCGCGCCCTTCACCCTGACGGTGGACGTGGTGCCGACCCAAGCCGGTTCGTCGCCCGGCGCATAGTGTCGGGCACAATACCAGGAATATTCACGGGAACGCTTGCGTGACGCCTCGGCTATCCGTATAATCCGCCCCGTGAACCGTCGGCTTTTCGATCTTGCCCGACTCTTGGTGGAGATGCCGGAGTGGCTGACCGTTCGATCGGTGACGATCGAATCGGCGCAAGGAAGCGAACGCGCCCCGGTGCCGTTCCCGCCCGACTACGCGCTGCCCCTTCCCGAAGGCGCCTTCTCGATCCGCATCGAGGTCGGTCCCACCCCTGCGGGCGGGTAGCCCGCAGGGGTGGGACCAAAAAGGAGCCGCTCCCGTCATCATCGGGAAACGGCCCAAGCGGGGGACGACACGCCCCCTGGTTCCGGGGGGCGTCGGCTCCTCCCGCGCGAGCGCGGCGTCCTCAGTCCCGGTTCCGGTTGGCGAGAGGAGAAGCAAGAAACGGGCCAAAAAGGCTTCGCGCGTCGTCCGGCTTCGCGGCGAAGGTCAGCGCAGGAGGTTCGGCCAGTTCGGTGGGACCTTGCCCCGCGGTCCCGGCGTCGGCTGGTCCAAGGGATGCGCGCGGGGCGGCGGGAGGTCCGCCGGCTCGACCTCGGCATCGAGTTCGTAGTCGTAGAACCAGCCCTCGCCCGGTTCGAAGCTCGCGATCACGGAATGGCCGGTCTCCGCCGCGTGCTTCGAGGCGTGCGCGTGGGGCGAGCTGTCGCAGCAGCCGATGTGGCCGCACTCGGCGCAGCGGCGCAGGTGGAACCACCACGCGCCCGTCTCCAGACACTCGACGCATCCCGTGCCGCTCGGCGCGGCGCTCGGATCGATCCCTTTGCGAGGGGCGCTCATCGTTAGGGAATCTACCCGCTCGCCCTCGCCTTTTCCGCGACGCTCGGAAGGTCGCGGTGCTCGCGGTCGATCTCCCGGATACGGTCCTGGGCGCGCTCGAAAGCCCAGAACACCTCGGGGTCGAAGTGCCGACCGATCTCGGCGCGCATCGTTTCGAGCGCCGCCTCGAAGCTCATCGCGGCCTTGTAGGGGCGCTCCGAGCGGAGGGCGTCGTAGACGTCCGCCACCGCCACGATCCGCCCGACGAGGGGGATCGCCTGCCGGGCGAGGCCGTTCGGGTAGCCCGTTCCGTCCCAGCGCTCGTGGTGGGTCTGGGCGATGAGGCTGGCGCACTGGATCAGGTCGGACGACTCCACCCACTCCTCCCGAAGCTCCATGCGGGAGACGAAGACCTTCATCGCGTCGACGGGCCGCGCGAGGAGGCGGTGGCCCAGGGCGCAGTGCTCCTCGATGACCTTGCGCTCCTCGGGGGTGAGCCGTCCGGGCTTGAGGAGGAGGGAGTCGGGCACGCCCAGCTTGCCGATGTCGTGGAGGGGGGCGGCGAGCAGGATCGTCTGGCACTCGGCCTTCGGCAGGCCGTAAGACTCTGCGATCGCCTCGGCGAAGAGGGAGACCCGGACGACGTGCTGCCCGGTCTCGACGTCGCGGCACTCGACCGCCGAGGCGAGGCGCAGGGCCAGCTCAAGCCGGGACGCCTCCAGGGCCCCCGTTCGCTGGCGCACCAGCTCCTCCAGCCGTCGGTTCGCGCTCTCGAGCTCGCGCTGGACGGACTGGAGGCGCAGCACGCTGTTGACGCGGGCGATGAGATCCTCGTCCTCGACGGGCTTGTTCAGCAGGTCGGCGGCGCCGAGGTCGAGGGCGCGCCGCTTGTAGTCGGCCTCGTGGCACCCGGTCACGACGACCACGGGGATCGTGAGACCGCGCGCCGCGAGTTCGGCCAGCAGGTCGAACCCCGTCTTGCCGGGCATCGCGTAGTCCGTGACGACGGCGTCGACGGCGAGCGTCTCGACCTTGGCGAGGGCCTCGTCGACCGAATGGGCGAAGTGGGTGGTCCAGTCGGGGGCGCGCCGCCGGAGCATGCGGCGGAAGCCGCTCAGCAGGTCGGCGTCGTCGTCGACGAAGAGGACGGCGCTCACGCGGCCACCGCCACGGCCCGGGCGACGGGAAGCGAGACGACGAAGGTGGTCCCGCCGTCGCGGTTGTTCGAGAACTCGACGGCGCCGCCGTGGCGCTTCACGATCGAGAACACGATCGAGAGGCCCTGGCCCGTTCCCTTGCCCACGGGCTTGGTGGTGAAGAAGGGGTCGAAGACGCGGTGCCGGATGGCGTCGGGAATCCCCGGGCCGTCGTCCTTCACCGCGATCTCCACCGAGTCCTTCGCCATGCGCGTCTCCACGACGATCGTTCCACGTTTTCCGGGCTCCGCCCTCGTGGAGGGCGCTTGGTCGGCGATGGCGTGAAGGGCGTTGACGACGAGGTTGACGACGACCTGGGCGATCTCGCCGGAGTCGCAGAGGACGTCCGGGAGGTTGGGATCGAGACGCAGGTCGAGGTCGGCGACGGCCTTGGCCTCGTTGCGCACGAGGGCCAGCGCGTCGTCGAGCACGCCGTTCAGGGCGGTGGGGCGCATGGTCTCCTCGCCGGGGTGGGCCATCTGCCGCATCGCGCGGACGATCTTGCGGACCCGGTCGATGCCGCGCATCGACTCCTGGGCGGCGAGGGGCATCTCCTCCAGGAGGAAGGCGGCGTCGAGGGCGGTCTCCCGTTCCGCGAGGCGCGCGGCGCGTTCGGCGAAGCGCGGCTCGTCGGCGACGGCGGCGCGAAGCCCGCCGTACTCCTCCAGGAGTTCGGCAAGGGCGGACGTCCCTTCGGCGAGGAATTTCGTGTTGTCGAGGACGTACTGCATGGGGGTGTTGATCTCGTGGGCCACGCCGGAGGCGAGCAGGCCCACGCTCTCCATCTTCTGGGCGTTGCGCAGTTGCTCCTCCAGGCGGCGCTGCTCGCTCAGGTCGCGGATAAAGCCGGTGTAGGTTCGGGTTTCGCCCTGGGGCACGCAGATCAGGCTGATCTCGACGGGGAACTCCGTGCCGTCGCGCCGCAGGGCGGCGATCTCGACGCGCTTGGAGAGCGCTCCCCGGTGGCGCATCACGCCTTGCTTGTGCATCGCCCGGAAGCGCTCGGGGATGACGACGTCTCCCAGGTTCCGGCCGACGACGTCGGCGCGCGCGACGCCGAACATCCCTTCGGCGGATTGGTTGAACTCGAGGATCCGGCCTTCGGCGTCCATCGTGATGACGGCGTCGATGGCGCTCTCGAGCACCGCCGTCTTCTGCTCCTCGCGGGTTTTGAGCTCGTGTTTGAAGGCGAAGGAGTCGAGCACGAGCCGCCCGATCTGGCCGAACTCGTCGTGGCGCCGGGCGAGGCTCTCGACGGGTTCGGGGCGACCGGCGGCGAGGCTGTTGGCGATGAGCTTCAGGGGCTGCGACACCCAGGCGAGGGCGAAGGCGAGGAAGACGCCCAGGATCGCCACCGCCCCGGCGAGGACGCGCAGCGCCTCGCCGCGCGAGTCGTCGTCCAGGTGCACGAGGGGCGAGTCGGGGAACACGACGCGCAGGCGGGCGACGGGGCGGCCGTCGGGGCCGTCCAGCCTTCGCTCGTGGGTCAACGCGGGGTCGGTATCGGCGGCGGGGGCGGGGAGGATCTCGACCCGCGCGCCGAGGACCTTGGCGAGGGCGAGCCGGTGGGCGGGGCTCCAGACCCGGGCGACCATGAGGTAGCCCCGGGCGGGGCCGCGCCGGTCGTCGTCGTCGGACTGGACCACGCGAGCGGCCCGCACCTCGACGGTCCGTTCGCCCCAGCGCGCGTAGTAGTGGCCCAGGGGGCGGGCGACGGCGAGGATCGACGGGGCGGCGGGGCCGTCGCCGAGGGGGCGCAGGCTTTCGGAGCCCTTGGCGGCGGCGAAGTGGACGGCGCGCCCTTTCGGGTCGAAGATCCAGACGGCGTTGGCGCTGAACGAGATGAGGCCGCCGTCGACGTTCGCCTCGGGCCAGCCCTTCCGGGGGCGGGCGATGTCGTCGCCGAGGTCGGTCCAGCGGGAGTAGTCGGCGGCGAAGGTCTCGAGGTCGCGTCCGTAGAGGCCGGTGATCCGGTCGATGATGGCCTCGTGGTCCGCCCGGGCGCTCCTCAGGAGGCGGGCGGTCTGCGCCTGGTCGTCGCGGTAGCCGACCCCGATGCCCAGGAGCAGGGTGGAGCCGAGGGCGACGAGGAGGAGCAGGAGGCGGACGCGGATGTTCATAGCGGTCGGACACGAACGGCGGGCCCGTATTCGATATTCCGCATAGGGGTCGCCCGCCCACGTCGCCTAAAAAGGGCCCCCGCCTCTTGGGAACGGTTCTCGCACATTTCGACGGCGCCGCCCCGATTTCCGCCCTTCCCGTTCGACCGCCGTTTCGGGGCCGAAAACCGTTCCAACGAGATAAACGTCGAGGTTCGCGCGGTTTTTGCCGAAACGGGACCGCCGCAGAGGCGGCGATTTTCGGGTCGGACAAACGATCTCGCGGCGCACATCGAACACAACGCCTAACCGCGTTCGCGGGTCCGTTTTATCCCTTAGACTTTCGGGCCTTATCTACTCCGCACTTCGCCACGCCGCATAGGCGAGGCACTGCCGCACGTCGGCGGCGTGAAGATAGGGATACCGTTCCAGCACCCGCGCCGTGTCGTGTCGTGTCCCTCCGCCAGCAGACCGACGATCGTCCCGACGGTGACCCGCGTCCCCTTGGCGCAAGGCCGCCCGCCCATGACGAGAGGGTCCATCGCGATCCGGTCTAAGGTCACATCCATCGATCTGCGGCGCGTGCCAGTGCCTAGAGACGAATCGCAAACGACTCTCTACGATGATCGTGTAGAGGATGAGGGGTTGGGTCCCCCCATTGGTAGAGCGTCTTAGATCCCTTCCTTTTCGTAGCGCCGAAGCATTAAGGCTAGGCACCCACAACCCGATCTGCATCAAATACCTTCTGAGGTGCTGTTCGAGAAAAGCGGTAGGGGCTCGCGATGAAGACGCCTCCCTGCTTAAACGACGCTCCAGGCCCACCGGGTTTTCGCCCGGTGGGCGAGCTTTTGCGATCGCTCCATCACTGCCGCAAGGTTCCATTCGCCCTCGTAGTCTCGAAGCTCCCTTGCGAGAGCGGTGACTTCGGAGTAGTCCTTTGCCTTCGAGGTGAACGGGTTCTGTCCAGCCGCACTGTTCGCCGGTTGGCTTAGAAGGCAGAGATTGCCGATCGAGTCTACGAGGGTTCCAAGGCGAGAGTCCTGAGAATCCGCCTTAAGATAGTTCTTCCAAGCCGCATCTAGCGTCTGGGGGATGACGTGCTCGATCGTCGGGACCGTGCTGTAATCGGGAAATTGACCGTGGGACTGCATGGTTTTATCGATCTCCATGAGCACCATCCGCGTGAACGCCAAATCACGGCTTCGGTAAAGGGTTCTAGCGACCATCGCGTCCTCGAACTCCTGATCCGATGTCCAGACATTATTCTTCTTAAACAGCTCTTGGAGAGCTTTCACCGGATACGCCTCCCCCGCTACCATTCCAAATAAACGGGGAAACATCGTGTCATAGATCGTGGTAGCACGTTCAGTCATTTTCCGCCGGACCAACATCGTTAGCGTCTCTGAAATAAGAGCAACCGCAACCTCCGTCGTGATCCCACCCGACTTGTGTGTTCGAAGAAGATCGATCAAGAATGGCGAGGTGACATCCATGCGCGTGTTAGAGATCAATTCAAGAAGTTCAGCGATCTTCTTGTCCGGATGCCGATGCTCCGAGGGCGCGACGACCATTCGATAGATTGGAGCGTTCTCGTAGACCTCCTCTAGCCGATGTCGCGCGGTAGGCACGTTGAGCTTTGGATGCTTATTCTTGAAATGGACATACGTCTTCCGACCCTTGCCGACCATTTTGCTCGCGCCGATGGAGAACAGGTAACGCAGATACTCCTCGAACTTGTCGCGCTTGTCGAAGCGGCGAATAGCCCCGAGCCATTGAACGTTGTGAAGTTGCTCGAAATCCGGCACGCTCTCCAAGGGCTTGAAGAGATAACTACAGATCAATTCGCTCGACGAAAGCGGCATTCCTTTGTCGTTCAGGCTTTCGAAGATCGCTTGAGGATCGTCTTTCCGTCCATCCAGCGGAATCCATACGACTCGGAGGCTATCGAGAAGTACGCCCGCAAGCTGCCATAGCGACGGAACGTCCTTGAACTTCTGTTTAAGCCGCTTGTCACAGTAGTCACGGAACTCGTCAACCTGGTTGTTACCGGGTTGGTAGAGGGCTACATCGGTGTAGTAGTGCGGCGAAACAGGGTTCTGGGCCTTTCCGAAAAGAGTGCGGTAAGTCGGCAGACGATCTCCCTTGCTGGAGAAAAGCTTGAGTCGCTCGTAATCGTCACCACTCGCCGATTCATTGGTCAGGAGCTTGCGAAGCGTGAGCGAATGGGTTGTCGCGTCGCCTGATTTATGTTGAAGCTGCTCCAAGCGTTCCTTGATCATGCCCAGCAGGAGGTACACGGTGGTGATCCGTTGCTGACCATCAATGACGAGATACTTTATCGTCTCTCCCTCGGAATCTGTTTTCTGGAGGACTACGATGGGGCCGAAGAAATGCTCAACCTCGCCGTACGAGACTCCATCGTCCACATCAGGCAGGATCTCGTCACTAACATCCTCGAAGAGTTGGTCCCACTGCTTCTTCTCCCATGCGTAACCCCGCTGGAAAAACGGGATCTCGTATCGGACGTTGCCGGCAAATAGCTCGCGGAAAGTACGGTTTCGGACGTTATCATTCGTCATGGTTCGAGGAGACGGCTTTAAAAGAAGGAGTCAGGAAAGAACCGGTTTTCAAGTCCCGATTGGTCGCGGCGACCGGCGGCGGTTTCGGGAAACATGGCGGTGGGTACGAAGCCTATCACACTTTAGCAGAAGTGTGATAGGCGTCCGGCGGTAGGGCAAGCTTCCCCGGGAGCTTGATTGGGCGGGGCTTGGAATTGCGTGGGGGGCGGCTCCCGGGGGATAGGGGGGTTGGGGTTGCGGCA
>CAZEWR010000072.1:0-6576 GCA_964516175.1 uncultured Fimbriimonas sp.
CGGCGTCGGCGGCGGCGACGGTCCCGAGAAGGGCGAGGAGCGAGACGGAGCGGAGAATCGAAGTTTTCATGAGAAAAGGAGCGACGCTCGCGGAAGCCGCGAGCGTCGGTAACAACGTACTCTCCAGGGCTCTTACCCACGTCGAAAAATACTCCAGATTCGCACGATCGGCGTACGTTGCCCGGTAATCCGTACCCTTTCCCGCTTTCGCCCGCACCGTGGCCGGGCGGGGCGAGGGGTACGGAGGGAGCCCGTTTGGAGCTTGGCTTCGGTCTTGCGGAGGGTCCGGGAGCTTGGCGAGGCGTCGGGCGAAACCCTTTTGGAGATCGGCTCCCGGACGATAGGGGGAGAGTCGGAGGGTCCGGGAGCTTGGCGAGGCGTAAGGCGAAAGCTCTTAGCAATCCGGCTCCCGAACGATAAGGGGAGCTAGGCGAGGGCCTTCTTCAGGTCGGCGGCGCCGATGAAGGCGCCTTCGTCGGCGGCGGTCGGGAAGACGCAGACCTCGACCTCGCCCTCCGCCAACTCGTCCAGGGTGGTGGCGATCCAGTCCTCGGTGTTCATGGCGACGAGGTCCGCCTCCTCCAGGCCGCAGGTCTCGAACCAGCCGCCGACCACGTCCGCCGCCGGGAAGACGACCACGAACTCGTTGTGCCCTTCGATCCCGAGCACGAGCAGGGCCTCCTCCTCCGCGAGGGTCCAGAGTTGGCCCGACTCCTTGGCGGTCTGGACGAGGACGTCGAATCGCGCCTCGCGCGGGAGGGCGATCAGATCGTCGGGGTCTTGCGGCATAAGGGGAAAGTTTAGCCGGTAGGGAGGATAGTTAGGGGAGTGGAGGGTGATTGTCGGGTCGTGAAGCCAAGGCGAAGCAAAAGACTGTTGCGTCACATTTCCGGAACCCCCACCCTGCCCTCCCCCTCCAGAGAGGGGGAGGCTTACTTGGCGGCGGTGGCGGTCCCGACCGCCTTGCCATCGGGGCGCCAGACGACGCGGTCGGGGTCGGGGGCGAAGAGGGGGTCGGTCACCCGGAATCTCACGCGTCCGACGAGGCGACTGCGGTAGCCGAGGGGCGTGCCGTCGGGAGCGACGACGGGACGGGTGCGGTCCTCTTTCCACACGGGGACGTCGATCGTGAACGGGACGGCGAGGGGATAGACGTCCCAAAGTGAGAGACCGTCGCCCAGGACCCGCTCGCCGCGCGGGGTGAGGGGCGCCTCGTTCGGCGTACCGGGGAGCGGCTTCGGGGCCTCGGGGTAGGGGAACGCGAACGCCTCCGGGCGGGCTCCCGGAGATCGTTCGGGTCGCCCTTCGATCGCCATGTCGACGCCCGCCCGCCGACGTCCCGTCGCGGGTTCGCGCCCGGCGGGATCGCCCGCCGCCACTCCCGGCGCGCCGCCGGTCCAGAGGGCGAGGACCTTATGCGGGCTCACGATCACCGCCTTGAGGTCGATCGTCACGCCACCCACCGTCTTCCGCTCGCCTTTTCCGGCGAGGCGGGCGGCCAACGTGCGGCGCAGGGCGGGATAGTCGGCGATCCCCGGCACGCTGGGGGGTTGGAAGCGGGCGGCGGGCATCCGGGCGGGGTAGTCGTAGAGGTTGCGCTCGATCAGCCCGCCGCCTAGGGCGAGGACGTCGCGGCGCACGGGGAGGTGGGTCGCGGGGTCGATGTAGAGGTCGTCGCGCATATTCGAGAAGGCGACGGTGTAAACGTCCAGAGCGCCCTCTCGGCGTTTCCCTTCGAGGGTTCCGCCAGGGATATCCAGGTAGACCTCGAGATTCTCGATCGGGGAGGAGTCCGGTTCGACGTCGTCGACGAAGCCGGGCTCCTGGGGTCCGACACGATACATCCGGGCGCCGTCGTAGCCGCCCAGGTACCGCGCGCCTTCGTCGTCGATGTAGATCTCGGCGTGGCGGGGGCCGTCGATCCAGTCTTCGTTGGTGAGACGCAGAGCGCGGTCCTTCCCAGGGCGGTAGGTGAGGCAGTGGCGGGTGGTCTGGAGGCGCAGGGCGGCGGCGATCTCCCGGAAGCCGACGGCGCGGGCGGAGGGGACGTTGGCGAGCGCCACGAGGGCGAAGGCGCCGAGGCCAACCGCCCAGGGGAGAGTGCGGGCGAGGATGGCGGTCCTTGGCCGGGCTTGGGGCACGGGGGCGGCGAGCGTCGCCGCGACCGCGCGGTCGACGGCGGCGGGGTCCGGGGCCTCGGACCGCAGGCTCTGGAGGGCTTGGGGGTTAGACGACGGCTTCTTGGGGCTCATGGGTGGCGACCTCCTTAGGGTCTTCTTCGAGCAGGGCGCGCAGGGCTCGGCGCGCGTAGAACAGGCGGGCTTTCACCGTTCCGGCGGGGACCCGGAGGACGTGGGCGACCTCGCCGACCTTCAGCTCCTCGATCTCGTGGAGGACGAAGGCTTCGCGTTGCTTGTCGGAGAGGGTGGCGAGGGCGGCGAGAAGCGACTCGCCCTCGACGACGACGCCGTAGCCGGGGTCGGTGGCGGGCCGATCGAAGGTGAGAGGGTCGGTGGGACGCTGGCGGCGCTTCCACTGGGCGTACTCGTTGAAGGCGATGCGGTGGATCCACGTCTTCAGTCCGGCGGAGCCGCGGTAGGCGTGGATATGGAGGCGGGCGGCGACGAAGGCCTGCTGGGTCAGGTCCTCGGCGTCCTCGCGGTGGCGGGTCAGGTGCCGCATCGCCCGGAACACGGAGGGGTAGTGTTCGCGGACGAGCCTCTCGGCGGCGACGGCGTCCCCCTCGGCGATCTTTCGGGCGGTGTCAAGGTCGTTCATCTCGTTCGGGGGCCTTTTGGAGAAGGGGCGGAAGGATAGATGCGGCGCGGGAGGAAACGGTTGAAGGGATTTCACCCTAAGGGCGCAGAAGGTCCGCTGGGACGGGCGTTTTGACCATCAACAAGGCCCTGAGGCCCCCCCTCTCTCGGTCTTCCACGCCCGGAGGCGCGGAGCCACCTCCTGCTCGCGCCTCGCGGCAAGGGGAACCATCTCGGGCGGCAGGTAATCTCGCGGGAGACATGGCCCTCGACAAGAAGACCGTCCGCGACCTTAACGCCAAGGGACAGCGCGTCCTCGTGCGCTGCGATTTCAACGTCCCGCTGGAGGGTGGGAAGATCACGGACGACCGCCGCATCACGGAGGCGCTGCCGACGATCAAGTTCCTCGTCGAGCAGGGGGCGATCGTCGCCCTCGTGAGCCACCTGGGCCGCCCGAAGGGACCGACGCCGGAGTTCTCGCTCGCGCCCGTGGCGGCGCGGCTTTCGGAGCTGCTCGGGAAGGCCGTGCCCCTGCTGCCCGACTGCGTGGGGACGGCGGTGGCGAACGCGGTGGCGGAGGCCGGACCGGGCGACGTGCTGCTGCTGGAGAACGTGCGTTTCCACCCCGAGGAGGAGAAGAACGATTCCGAGTTCGCGAAGGCCCTGGCGGCGCCGTTCGACCTTTACGTGAACGACGCGTTCGGCACCGCGCACCGGGCGCACGCGAGCACGGAGGGCGTGGCGCACGTCCTGCCAGGGGTGGCGGGCTTCCTGATCGAGAAGGAGATGCGGTTCTTGGGCCGCGCGGTCGAGAGCCCAGAGCGGCCGTTCGTCGCGATCATGGGCGGCTCGAAGGTGAAGGACAAGATCGCCCTGATCGAGAACCTGCTGCCGAAGGTCGACCGTCTGCTGATCGGCGGCGGCATGACCTATACGTTCCTCAAAAGCCAGGGCAAGGAGATCGGCAAGTCGATCCTCGACGCCTCTAGCGTGGAGTACGCGGGGCGGCTGCTCGCGGAGCACGGCGACAAGCTGGTTCTGCCGACGGACGTGATCACCGCCGACAAGTTCGGCGAGGACGCGCAGACGGGGCAGGCGACGGTCGACGCGATCCCCGCCGACCTCGAAGGGCTGGACATCGGGCCGGAGTCGCGCGAGTCGTTCCGGGCGGAGATCGCGAAGGCGAAGACGGTCCTTTGGAACGGTCCGGTGGGCGTGTTCGAGCTGACGCCGTTTATGGGCGGCACGAAGGCGGTCGCGGAGGCGATGGCGGAGTGCGACGGGCTGACGATCGTCGGCGGCGGCGACTCGGCGGCGGCGGTCGAGAAGTTCGGCCTCGCGGAGCGGATGACGCACGTCTCGACGGGCGGCGGCGCGAGTCTGGAGTTCCTCGAGGGCAAGGAACTGCCCGGCATCGCGGCCTTGCAAGACGCGTGAGCTTCCTGTGCGTCCGAATCGACCTGGACTACGTGCCTTGGGACACTCCGGACGCGCAGCAGTTCGGCCACGGAGAGCCCGCGATGCTCCTGCGGCTGCTTGAGATGGGGCGCCGCAACGGCGCCCGCTGGCACTTCTTCGCGAGCGAGCGGACGCTCCGAGCCTTCCCTACCGAGGCCGACGCGATCCTGAACGACGGGCACGACCTGGACTACCTCGCCAAGCATCCCGAGGAGCCCGCACGGTGGGCGGAGGCGCGAGGGCTTTTCGAGGCGGCGGGCCACGCGGCGCGCGGCTGGGCGATTCGGGGAGCTTGGCCCGAGGGGCTCGCCGCGCCGGAAGGGGTGACGTTCTTCAGCGGCCCGCCCGACGCGCGTCCGCCGGGACGGCTGTTCCCGGTGGCGGGCCGGAGCCTTCACGATGCGCTGCGGCATGGGATGGGACTCCGGGCCTGGCTCGACGCGTCTCGTGGGCACTTGGAAGGGGAGGCGACGGTGGTGGTGAGTCCGCAGGTGCTGGCGCGGGTCGACCCGCGCCTCACGGGACTGGAGGAGCTTCTTCAGGCGGCGCGGGCGCTAGGGCTGCCGATGAGGACGCTACGGGAGGCGCCGAACTAAGATGCCGCTTCCCTCTCTGATCGTCGTGACCGGCCCCCCTGGGGCGGGCAAGACCACCTTGGCGCATCCCCTGGCCCAGGCGGTGCGGTGCCCGCTCGTCTCGCGCGACGAGATCAAGGAAGGGTTGGTCAACACCGTCGGCGGGACGGACGACGGTTCGGGAGACCTGTTGGGACGGACGTACGAAGCGTTCTTCGACACGCTGCACCTACTGCTCGAGCGGGAGGTGACGGTGATGGCGGAGGCGGCCTTCCAACACCGCGCCTGGGCGCCGAGACTGGAGCCGTTGATGGCGATCTCCCGCCTGCGGATCGTCGTGTGCGCCCTAGAGCCCGAGGTCGCCCTACAGCGGCGGGCGGTGCGGGCCCACGACGATCCCGATCGGGCGCGGTTCCACCCGGACCGGACGCCGCCCTCGGCGTCCGACGTTTACGATCCGCCTCATCTCGCGGTCCCCACACTGAGCGTTCGCACTCTCGACGGTTACGATCCCGACTTCGGCCGAATCGTGGCGTTCGCGCGAGGCGCGTAGCTTCGGGGGCGTCCGGATTCGGAAAAGCGGGGGCGTCTTGACAAAATCGAACGTACCTGCCCCTTATCGAGGAGCGGGCTTTGCGATAAGGCACGAACCGGCGGCAAAATCGGTCACGCACCGGGTCCGATGTTCTAAAACCCTATAAACGAGACGTTGTGCGGGCGCAGCGGTCCGTTCCGTCTCATCTTCGAGACGGAACGGACTAAGGGCTACCTCTTTCCGCTGAGGGCTTCCTTTTCAGCCGCCTTGCTCTTCGCATAGGCGGCTGAAACCTCCTGAGGGGTCATCTTCGAGTAGTCGGGCACGTTCGTGGCGGTGGGCGCGGGATCGCCGCTCGCACGGACGAGGAGAAAGACCAGGACGATGGCGGCCAGGGCCGCCGCCGCCGCGATCAGGGGCATCGGCAGAGGCTTCTTCATGGCTCAGTAGGAAGGATCCCAGGCGCGGCCCCAGAACTTCGACACGTCGTTATCGAGATCGTCGGCGGTTCCGCGCCGACCGTCCGGCCCCCAGTTTCGATTGCGGCACTTGCTCCAGATGCTGTCCTCATCGGGGTTGTCCATGATGTACTTCGCGCGCGGGACCTTCTTGGCGTGACCGTCTCCGAAGCTCGCGATGATCCCGTCGCCGTGGTACTTCTGCGCCGCGCGGGCGATGCCGTTGAACTTCTGCGTCCACCACCAGGCGTTGTTCGAAGCGGGCATGCTCAGCCAGGAACAGGAGGCCTCGTCGCTCCAGAACCAGTGCTGGTCGTTGACCCAGTTCGCGTGCTGGAGTTCGCCGTACGTCGTAGCGATCCGCGACGAGAGGTTCGCCATCGAGGTCAGGGAGCGGTTCTGGTTCCAGTTGTAGAGGTCGTTCGCGAAACTCTCGCGGTTGATCGCCATCGGCTGCTGCCAGCCCCACCACTGGTTGGAGCCGGCGTCCCAGGGACCGGCCGGGAAGGGGCTCGGTTTCTTGGATCCCTGGCCCGGATCGTAGTACATGTCCACGCTCTTCGTGTAGGGCTGAACGAGGATGGGCCACGCCGTGTAGTAGGGCCATCCCTGCTCGTAGGGGACGGTCACGTCGTCGGCGTCCGACGAGTACAGGTACATCGACGTGGCGACCTGCTTGACGTTGCTGAGGGCGGACGTATCCTTGGCGGCGCGCTTGGCCTGGGCGAAGACGGGGAACAGGATGGCGGCGAGGATCGCGATGATGGCGATCACGACGAGGAGTTCGATGAGGG
>CAZEWR010000073.1:0-5934 GCA_964516175.1 uncultured Fimbriimonas sp.
GACCGCCTCCGTCACCCGGTAGCCAAGACTTGGCAGGTCGATGCCGGCGAACAAGGACTCGCCGCGGCCCAGAACGATCGGCGACACCACAAGGTGCAGCGCGTCGATCGCTCTGGCGAACAGATACTGACGGACCGTCGAGACCCCACCGCCGATCTTCACATCGAGGTCGCCTGCCGCCGCCTTGGCCTGAGCGAGCGCCGCCTCGATTCCGTCCGTGACGAAATAGAAGGTCGTCCCGCCCTCCATCACGATGGGCTCGCGGGCATGATGGGTGAGGATGAAAGTCGGCGCATGATACGGGGGATTGTCGCCCCACCAGCCTTTCCAAGCCTCATCCGGCCATTCGCCTCGTATCGGACCGAACATATTGCGGCCGAGGATGAACGCGCCGAAGCCTTCCGCCGAGGCGCGGGCGAAGCGAGCATCCGCACCTTCGGTCTCGCCGTCTTTGCCAAACATCGATCGAAAGGTCTGGGTCGGATAGAACCAGTTGTGCAACTCCCCGCCTCGCTTGCCGAGCGGGTGCTCCAGGCTCTGGTCCGGGCCGGCTCCAAAGCCGTCGATGGAAACCGCGAAACCGGCGACGCGCACTCTGCCCGGTGGGGCCTGCCTCTGATCGTTAGAAGACACCCGTCTGGTTTACCAGACGGGTGTCTCTATTGCAGTCGCTTAGGATCGTGCGTCGCGTCGACCTAGAAGACCATCTCGCATTCCGAGTTGAAGGCCTAGTCCCGGGGTGTGCCCGAGGGCTCGGTCGGATCCGGGTTCGAAGGAACCGGGTCGCCCACGGGAGGCGCGGTGTCGGGACCAGGATCGCTGCCCGGAAGAGGGTTGCCGTCCGGAACGAACGCGTCGTTGAAAGCAAAGCTTGCCATGCCGTTTTAGAAGAGGCCGTAGCGAGAAAGATCCCGCTTCCGTACCCATCGGCCTTGCGGATCGTCCGAAAGGCGTGGTCTTTCTTCCAGTCATCGTCGGCTACGCCAACCTGAAGATCGTTCCCGGACGGAGCGTGGGCGACGTCCGGGTCGCGCGGTCGCTCCCGTCAACGCTGGGCAAGCCCACGTACTCCGACTCGGCGATGGGCAAGTCCCTCTTGACGTGGATCGGACGGGACGGCCACCGCCTTGACGTCTTCGTCGCCTCGAAGGGCGATGGACCGGGCGAGGACGTCAGGGTCGACTACGTTCGAACGACCTCCCCAGACTTCCGCCTGCCGAGCGGGCTTCGCGTCGGCTCACCCTCCGACGCGCTCCACCGCGCCTACCCCCACGCGAAGCCGCTCTACGCGCCGAAGGGCGGCCCGACCGACCGCCCCATCCTCATGGACGACGTGAAGCGCGGGATCGCGTGGCTCGACGTGCCCACCTCCAAGGTCGCCGCCCTCATCGTCCACGCGCCCGGAAGACCTCTGACGTACGCCGAGGGCGTCGTCCCGCCGACGCCGCGACCGGCGTCGGCGGAATGAGCCCTATTTCGGGGCCACGTAGGGTCCCCACCACTTGGCGAGGAACGTCGCGTAGATCGCGTGGCGGTCGCGGGTGTCCATGTCGCCGCCCATGCCGTGGCCGCCGGTCGGGTCGAAGGCCAGCTCGACGAGCGGCCCCTTCCCGGCCTGGAGCAGCTTCCGGTAGACCTTCACCGTGTCCTGGAACAGCACGTTCGTGTCCTCCATGCCGTGCAGCAGAAGAAGCGGCGAGCGCAGGTTCTGGGCGAGGTTGGTGAGCGAGTACTTGTCCAGGTCCTCCGGCTTGGCGTTCGGCACGGGGCCGATGGTGCCGGTCGAATACCAGTTGTTGTAGTTCTGCCACTCCGTCGGGCCCGCCCCCGCGATGCCGAGCGTGAACACGTCCGGAGCGGTGTAGAGACACATCTGGGTCTGGAAGCCGCCGAAGCTCCAGCCGTTCACCGCGACCTTGTCGCGGTCGATGTTGTAGTTCGCCTGGAGCCACTTGACGCCGTCGGTAAGGTCTTCGACCTGCGCCTTGCCCGGCTGGAGGTAGTTCGCCTTGCCGAAGTCGTTGCCGTAGCCGCTCTGGCCGCGCGGGTCGATCGTGACCGTCACGTAGCCGAAGGTCTTCGCCAGATACATGTTGAACAGGTAGGCCGTCGAGTTGAACGAGCCGTCCTCGACCGACTTGCTCGTCCCCAGCGGTCCCCCGTAGACGTACATCATCACCGGCCGTTTGTCCGTCTTCTTGAAGTCGGGCGGCAGGAACATGAAGCCTTGGACGTCCTGCCCGTTGCGGTTCTTGAAGGTGATCCGCTGGGGCTTGAGGGCGTTCAGCCGGTCGAACCGACGGTCGGGCGACTCCGTCTCCGCGACGACCGTCTCCGTCTTGCCGTCGCCCACCACGAACGCGTTCGGGCTGGACCACGACGCGAAACCGGCGGCGAACCGCTTGCCGTCGTCGCTGACCACCGGCGCGTTGTAGCGTCCCGCCTTTTGGGTGAGACGCGTCATCACGCCCGTCGCCAGGTTCACGCGGTACAGGTCGTAGCGCGCGGCGTCCTCCTTCTCGGCGGCGACGATGAGGCTCTGACCGTCGGCGGTCTGGCGAAGGGGATACAGCTCGTAGTTCCCCGTGGTGAGGGGACGCGCGCCGCTCGCGTCGGGGTTCAAAAGCCACGCCTGACGGTAGCCGCTCGCGTCGAGCAGGGCGATCACGCCCTTGCCGTCCCTGGTGAAGAACGGATCGGCCATGCCCGGCGTGTTCATCTCGCCGTCGGGCTTGGCGGTGTAGATCGCCTTCGAGGTCTTTGAAGCCACGTCGACGACGACGATGGTCTGCTCCTTCGCGGTGCGTCGCCACGTCCCGAACACGAACCGCCTAGAGTCGGCGGACCAAGGCTGGTCGTTCGTCGAGATCTGCTGCCACTCCTTGCCTCCCGCCCAGTGCCAGACCTCCCAGGGCTTGCCGTCGCCCTTAAGATCGTCCAGGGAGTCCTGCGACAGGTCGTAGAGGTACACGAACGCCTCGCCCTTGAACTCGTCGTCGGCCACGTCGCGACCCGTGCGCTGGGCGGTGGCGAAACGGTCGCGGTAGGAGATGTAGTCCACCTGGCGCGAGGGCGGGCCGGACTTGGAGCCGGTCACCATCAGTTTCGTGCCGTCCGGCGAGAGGCTGTAGCCGGTGTAGGAGACGCCGGTTGGGAGCTTGGGATTGAGCTGCTCGACCGCGCCCGTCCCGAACATCGTGCGGAAGACGCCGCCGCTCCGCTCGTACGTGTAGCCGTCGGCGTTCGGCAGCCAACGCACCGACCGTTCGTCCTCGACCGTTCGCGTCAAGCGGGTCGGCTTACCGTCGAGGCCCGTGCGGAACACGTCGCCGTCGAACGTGAACAGCATCTGATCCCCGCCCTTCCCATCGATCCGGGGGCTCCAGGCGATCTCGCCTACGCCGCCGTAGCTCGGCAGCGGCTCCTTGAGCTTTTCCCCCTCCTCTTTGCGCTTCTGCCGCCACACGCGGTAGGCCGCGTCGTCGAGGGTGAGCGACTTCTCCTCCTCCTCGGTCTCCGTTTTGTAGCGCGCCTCGGCGGCGATCACGTCGCGGTCGTAGCGGCCCATCGTCTCGGGGCTCGTCAGGCGGATGGTCTTCTTCGCCTCCGCGTCGTAGACGTACAGGTCGCTGCCACCCTTCGCGCCGTAGGGCAGCCAGGCGTAGGCGAGGTACCGACCGTCCTTGCTCCAAGCGGCTCCGGAAGGAGCCCGGCCGAAGAACGGCTTGCGCGGGAAAAGGTCGTCGAGCTTGAGCCCGGAGCGGGCCTCGGCCTGGGTGATCGAATCGGCGACGGAGTTCGGAGCGGCCAAAGCGAGGGCCGCGACGAGGAGGGACGTCATGCGTCTTCCAGTATAAGGCCTTCCTAACGTTCGGGAGACGCTTCGTTCTGAGCGAGCCCTCGATCGAACGCCCGTTCGCCGAAACTCTCCGGGTCGATCACCGTCCGCCGGAACGTTTCGACCCACCGCAGGTTCGCCTCCACCGTCGCGAGCGCGTCGCTTCGAATCTGGGGTTCCGTGCGCTTCAGAAGTCGGCTTCGCAGTTCAAGGTTCTGAGCGAGGAATTCCGGAGAGAGCCGATCGAAACGTTCCGTCCCGCATCGCAGAGCGTGCGTTCCGGCTCCCGACGCGAGCGCGAGACCGAGGAAGGCGAGGACGAAGACGCGGGAGGGGGAGGACCGTCGCATACGGGATCCAGAGTCCGGGAGAAGCCGTATCGGATAGCCGGTTTTGATCCAACGGGGAGAACGAAGTGGGCGACCCATCGTCGGAAACGACCCGGAAGCCGAACGATGACGAAATTATAAGGTTTTCGCTATAATGCCGGGGTGCGAGCGGCTCTGATCGTCTTCCCCGTCCTTGCCCTCTTTCTCTTCGGCGCCGCCTCCAACCTCGTCGGGTGCGCAGGCGGAGCGGGCTGCAGCGCGGACGTCGGCGTTCGACCGAGCGGCGAGTACGCGGGCTCGTACACCGCGACCTACACGCCGACCGCGCCCGCGCAGAGCGAGACGCTGACGCTCGCCTTCACCGTCTCCGACTTCGGCCAGGTCACCGGGACCGCCACGGGAACGAGCGGCGACGCCACCCTCTCGGGCCAGGCGGGGCCGATCAAGAGCGGTTGCGACCTCAAAGGCGCGGGCATCGACCTGAACCTCGCCTACGGCGCACGGACCGATTTCCTCCGCTCGAACAAAGCCAGCCGTACGAAGCTGGCAGGAACCTTCGAAGGCGAGCGCTACTCTCCCGACGGGGCGATCGGCACGGGCACGCTCGTCGTCACGAAGGATTGACCCTTCGCGTCCAGAGAAATCTGGACGGGCGTCCTTGGCCGACTCGGGGCGCCGGCTCGGATAGAGCCGACCCTCGCTCCGCCTCCTTCCCTCGTTGGGTTGTCCAGACCGCCGAATCGAATTCCTCAGCGGACGATGGCAGGCTTGGCGCTACCGGCCGCCGGAGTCGCCGGGAGGCTTTGCGGAAGCCGGAGCGCCCTCCGGGCCATGGTATCCGGGGGGCATCGGCTTCTTGGCGAAGTCGGCCTTGGTGGCCTCCGGTTCGCTGGACTTGCATCCCGCGAGGGCGGCGGCCAAGGCGGCCACGATCAGCCATCTCATCGGAGAGCGTCCCACTTGTTCAGGTAGCGCTTACCGAAGCATCCGCCCGCGTTCCCGTCGGTAACGCCGCCGCCCATGTCGACGGTCGCCTCGGGCTTCATGCTCTTCGCGTGGCCGTCGGCGAAGGCCACGGGCGAGTTGCCCGCGTAGTAACGATCGATGAACCCCTTGTAGGTGGGATCGGGAGCCTTGAAGAACGGATCGCCCGCCTGCCCCGGCAACACGCCGCCCTGTCCCTTCGCGTCGCTGCTCGAAGGACCCTGGAAGACGGCGGTCCACGAGCCGTAGGCGCCTTCCATCTTGTTCGCGGCCGAGTCGTGGTCGGTTCCCTTGGGGGTGCCGCTTCGGGTGGCGAACAGAACGGTGTCCGCGACGTTCGTGATGCTCGTCTGAGAGCGGGTCGCGTTCTCGTACCAGTTCGCGGCCCCGTAGTTCGGATCGCCGTTGAAGGCGATCACGCCGCGGAACTTCCAGAACGTGCCCGCCGCACCGGAACAGTCGCCGCTCAGGACGCCGTTGGCGACGTAGCTGACCTTCGGGCCTGAGTCGTAGCTCGTGGTCGTCCTGACGCTGTCGTTCGGGTCCTTGAAGATCCCGTACGACTTGACGTACGGCAGGGTGATCATCATCCACGAGGACTGCCAGCCGTAGGTGATCTGGTCGACGTACTGCGCCGCGAACTGATCGTCCGCGTCGCCCGAGTACATGATCGACGCCGTCGCGAGCTGTTTGACGTTGCTCAGCGACTGGGCGCCCTTGGCGGCGTTCTTCGCCTGGGCGAAGACGGGGAACAGGATGGCGGCGAGGATCGCGATGATCGCG
>CAZEWR010000074.1:0-5887 GCA_964516175.1 uncultured Fimbriimonas sp.
ACTGCAAGGAAAAACATTATAGCCCTTTAAGCGTCCGCTTTCCTAGTCGTCCCTTCCAAACGCATCGGATCCTTTCCAGGCGCCCCTATCGACCGACGCGGGTTCCTTAACAAACCTTCGGCCCGGCGACGGAACGGCGTCCGGCGGATCCGGTTACTCGAATCCGGGCGGTGGGTGGACGGAGCCGGGATCGAACGTCTGATCTTCTTCGAGCCAGCCGAGTTCCTCGGCGAGGGGCCGATCGACGCGCGTCTCCTTCTTCCCGAGGATCGTTCCGAGCGGAAAGCCCCGGTCGTCCAGCTTCGCGCCAGGGACGATCTCGTCGTAGGGAACGGGAATCTCGACCGCCGCCTGCTGACGGTATTCGCGGGTCCATCCGCCCATCCAGGCGGTCGGATCGGTCGGATTTCGGAACAGGACGGGATGGAGCGGCTCCCAGCCGTCGTCCAGATACCGTTCGATCCAGGCGGCGGCGACCCGGTCGCCCTGTCGGTCGATACCGATTCGGTAGAAAGGCGTGAGAAGCCAGCGGAAGCAGGCGACGGCCTGCTCCGCGTCCTGAAAGTGGGCGTGCCACGGCCTGGAGAAAACCTCGTACGTCGTCTCCTCGTAGGAGATTCCGACCGTCGTCCGATCCTCTCCTTCGGCGACGACCACCACTCCCGAGGCGGCGATCTCCAGGCGAAGGTCCTTTTCGGCGAGTTCCTCGACCAACGTTCGGATCGCTTTGGGTCGGATGCGCGACTCCTCGTCGAAGAGGTAGAACTCGGTCGCGTCCGCCTCGGAGGCCTTTTCGACGGACTCGGTCGACCAGAAGACGACGGCTCCCTCCGGGACGGGTTTGAGATCGGCGAGGGCGGCCTTCGCCTCCCGCAGGGCAACGTGCCGCGCGCCTCTCCCGTCGTCGGCCCTCACGTAGCGAACGGTGAACCCACCGCCCACGAGATCGCCATCGATCCGCAAGGGATCGCCGACGAACAGGAGGCGGACGGCCCAGAGCGGCTTGCCCGAACGGATCACGGAGAATGGTCTACGTCGGATCGACGGCGAAGAACGGCGGAACGGCGTATCTTTCCTTGGCGTAGGTTAGGTATCTTCCCTTTTCACGACGAACCTCGTCGTGAACCTCTCGTGCGTCGCATCGAAGCGACGCTCCGGTTGGCGAAAAATCGTCCGCCGACCTGTGTACCAGGCGCTTGCCTAATTTGGCCGTATGTGTGAACGCGGTTCTCTAGGCTCGTCCCTGCCCGAAAGAAGAACCCTGTTTCATGCCTAAGCCCCACTACAAGAAGAGTTTCGACAACGCCAACCGCACCTTTACCCCCCGCGCCACCGAGGCGCCGGAGGCGTACGAGCCGGTTCCCTACTCCGAGTTCGCCCTGAGCGAACCCGTCGCCAAGGCCATCGCGGAGATGGGCTTCGAGACGGCCACCGCCATTCAGGCGAAGGCGATCCCCGTTCTGATGGAAGGCCGCGACATGCTGGCCCAGGCCCAGACGGGCACCGGCAAGACCGCCGCCTTCGGCCTGCCGCTGATCGAGAAGCTCGACGCGAGCGACCGCCGCACCCAGGCCATCGTCCTCGCCCCGACCCGCGAACTCGCGGTCCAGGTCGCGGAAGCCCTCGCCGCGATGGCGAAGCACACCGGTCTGAACGTCGTGCCCGTGTACGGCGGCCAGCCGATCATCCAGCAGTTCAAGGCCCTCAAGGCGGGCGCGCACATCGTCGTCGGCACCCCCGGCCGCGTGATCGACCACCTCAACCGCGAGACCCTCAAGCTCGACGCGGTGAAGTTCGCCGCCCTCGACGAGGCGGACGAGATGCTCGCGCTCGGCTTCCTCGAGGACATCGAGACGCTGCTCGCCGCCCTGCCCGAGTCGCGCCAGCTCGCGTTCTTCTCCGCCACCGTGCCGCCGCGCTTCGCGACGCTCACGGAACGGTTCCTCAAGGATCCGGTTCGCATCACCATCGCCGCCGCGCGCCGCACCGTCGACTCGGTCGTCCAGCGCGTCGTCGAGGTGCCGCCGGGCCGCAAGCTCGACGCCCTCATGCGGGTACTCGACATGGAGACCCCCGGACCGACGATCGTGTTCTGCAAGACCCGCCAGGAGACGCAGGACATCGCCGACGCCCTCGCGGGACGCGGCTACGGCGCCGAGCCCCTGCACGGCGACATGAACCAGAACGAGCGCGACCGTGTGATGCGCCGCTTCCGGGAAGGCGTGAGCACCCTGCTCATCGCGACCGACGTCGCCGCGCGCGGCCTCGACATCGAGAGCGTGACCCACGTCATCAACGTGGACGTTCCGTGGGACGCCGAAGCCTACATCCATCGCATCGGCCGGACGGGCCGCGCGGGCCGCACGGGCGACGCGATCACCCTCGTCGAGCCGCGTGAGCGGCGCGCGATGGCGAACATCGAGCGGTTCACCGGCGCGGAGGCGAAGTACCTGCCCGTTCCCTCGGCGGACGACATCGTTCGACGGCGCCAGGAGCGGCTCGTCGAGCGGCTTCAGGAGGCCGTGGCGGCGGGCGGCTACGAGTCGCAGATGGAAGCCGTCCACAAGATCGGCGGCGATCCCTACGCGGTCGCGGCGGCGGCCCTCGCCCTGCTCTCGGCGAACCAGCCGATCCCGGTCGACATGCCGGAGTTCCGGGCTCGCGAAGAGTCGCGCGACATGCCCCGGTTCAACGGCGACACGGCCCGCCTCTTCGTGGGCATGGGCCGCGCGGACGGCCTGCGGCCCGCCGACCTCGTCGGCGCCATCGCGGCGGAGACGGGCATCCCCGGCAAGCAGATCGGCGCCATCGACATCACCGATCGCACCGCGTTCGTCGAGGTGCCGAAGGAGATGGCGCAGCAGGTGATCGATAAGCTTTCGCAGACTCCTCTGCGGAACAAGATCGTCCGCTGGGCCGCCGCCCGGCCCGACGCGCCGGTGTTCGAGCGCGGTTCGCGCGGCCCCGGCGGACCGGTTGGTCCCGGTCGCCCGCCCTTCGCCAAGAACGGCTACCGCCGCTAAGGCGTGAAAAAGCCCCTCCCGGATTTTCCGGGAGGGGCTTTTTCACGCCTCGGATTTCTTACGATCCTTTCTTCGCCGCTTCCCGGAACCGTTCTAGGTTCCTCCGCAGGAACGTCACAAAATCGGGCGGGGCATGGGTATCGACTTCCGCCGCCCTAACCGCCCGGTCTTGGAACTCGACGGCTCCGAGAGGGTCTTTCAGGCTCGAACGGATCTCCGCACCCATCGCCAGGAACAGGTACTCCCGATCCTTCTTGACCAACGCCCGGTCGACGATCGCCTTACCATAGCCGTAGGCGGCGGGCGACAGGTCCTTCTGGGAAGCGAAGATGGAGGCGACCATCTGGTAGGTCCCGATGTCCTCGTTCGTCTCCTTCAGCGCCGCTTCCGCCTGCGTCTTCCCGGCCTCAAGGTCGGTGTGGAACGTCGCCGTCAGCCGATCGTAGGCGTAGATCCTCCCCAACTCGGGACGCTTGGCCACGGCGAGATCGGTCAGGCGGAGCACGTCCTTCCATCGCTTCCCTTCGATCGCCTCGTGGACCGGTCTCGTCGTCTCGACCTCCAGAGCGCGCCGGGACCTCGCCGCCGAGACGTCGAACGTGCCGTCCACGACCTGGATCAGCGCTTCCTCAAGCTTGGCCGGGTGCCCGATCCAGGCGATCTTTCCGTCCTTGCCGACGATGAATGAGGTGGGCAGGCCGCCCTCGTCGGCCTTCTTCATCCAGGCGTTCGCCACGCGGTTGTCCCTCGCGTCCACCGCGACGTGATAGTCCATCCGCGCGCCCTGCGACTTCACGAACGCGGCGACCTTCGGGATCGTGTTCGTCGCCTGCGGGTCGTTCGACTCCCAGATATCGACGCCGACGATGTCCGCCTTGCCCGCGTACTTCTTCGCAAGCTCCGTCAGGTGAGGGATATTCTCCTTGCAGGGACCGCACCAGGTCGCCCAGAACTCGACGACGGTCACCCGTCCGTACCGCTCGACGGGCGCTCCCTTGAGCCATTTCGCGGGGCGAAGCGGCGGCGCAACGTCGCCGATGTTGAGGTAGGTCCGTTCCTGAGCGCCGAGAAGGGCCAAGCCGAGGACGAGAAGCGGGGTCATAGGGGTAGAGTACGCCGGTTTCTCGCCGCCACCAAACAATTCGATCGAAGCCTGACTGGACTATGGAGCGAATTGTGTTCCGGCTCCCTCAAGGCTAACGGGACGAAGACGGAAGGGGCAGCGCTTAGCGCGGTCGATCCGACCGCGCCTACCGGTCTCGTTCGAATTGCGGGTCTCGCCGAATTCGCGTTCGACCGGTGAGGTGGGATCGGCCTAGGATTCCGAGGCAAGCCGTCGAACCTGAGCCTCGTAGGACTCAGCCCGGCACCTTTGAGGGGAGGAAAGCCGGATCGACGTTCCTTGGTCAGGAATCGTTCGTCGGAGCCAAGCGAGATTGGGCCGCTCCTTCTCCACCGAGATCGCCCGTTCCAGCGAGTCGAGGAGGCGCTCGATGCCGGGCGTCCGGGGGCGCCCCTCGGGTCGAACCAGCGACAGCTCGCCCGCCCGCTCCCCGCACGCCACATAGGCGACGTCGGTTCGCCCGGGCTCCCACGGAAAGGGCTGGGACTGAATCGCGATCCAGGTGACGATCATGGGGTCAGCTCTTCGATACGACGCAGGAACGTCTCGGGTTCGTCTTTGATATACCCGAGGTATTCCACGTTATCGATAAAGTCGTTAAACCAAGCGAGAGGGAGAGCGAAGGCGTCGCGCAGGAACGCTTCGATACTCAGCGTCTCCAGAAGGCGCGCTGCCGCCTTGAGAAGCGTCTTCCTCCCGACTCGCCACCCGAAAAGGTGGGTTTCCCAGAGCGGTTCGAGAGACTCCAGGTGCAAAGCGAGACGGCGGTCGGGATCGAGCCGGGGGAGTTCCAGGCAGTGTTCGAAGTCGAACACGAGCAGACGCTCGTCCTCCCAGCACACGTTCGGATTCGGTTCCGTCCGATCGCCGTTCGTGAGAAGCAGATCGAGGGCCAGAAGCGTCGCGCATTCGTTCTCATCCAGGCGCGCGACTTCGATCTCGGGCAGAAAAGGCGTGAGAGACGGCTTCCAGACGACCCCGAACGCGGTCGCGTCCTCGATGTCGAACGCGTAGCCCGCCTCGACCTCCCGCACGATCTTAGGGGTCAAGGTGATCATCGCGGGCCGTGCGACATGGAGCCCGGCGTCGTGGGCGATCGTCGTGCCGAGCAGTTCGACGCCGAGCTCGCGCGGTGAGAGTCCCGAGCGTCGCCCCGCCAGCTTCGTCTGGTACACGACCTCACCGGAACCCACCCGGCAGGCGAGATAGAGCGGTACGGTCTGCCCCTGGGCCGAATGGCCCCTCAGCTCGTTCGCGACGTAGGCGTCCACGGAGGAGAGATTAGCCCCGATGTGAGCGGTAGAGGTAGCGAAGGAAAGAGCCGAGGCCGGCGAAGCGGAACGAAGGGTCCACGTACCGCTCGACGACGTAGAACGCGAAGTAGTACCAACGGCAGAACCCCCAGATCGCGATCGCCAGGAGGGCGGTGGTCGTGAGGTCGGGATGGAGGGCGACGAGCGAGCCGCCCGCGAACAGGCCGAGGACGAGAAAGAGCCATCCTTTAGAGAAGATCGAACGGCGGCTCGTCAGGTCGTCGCTCAGGCGCATCGGAGCGCCTTCCGCGACGGGCTCGGCGATCTTCGAATCGGGACGTCCATGCGTTCTATCATACGCCCGGCCAAAACGCGACGCCCCGGTCTCTCCGAAGAGGAACCGGGGCGTCGCGCCGTCTGAGATCAGGAGACGTTACTTGCCGGCGCGGCGGCGGCGTCGGAGCATGCCGAGGGCGCCGAGGGCCATC
>CAZEWR010000075.1:0-4652 GCA_964516175.1 uncultured Fimbriimonas sp.
GCGCGGATGAAGCCGCGCTCGAAGTCCGAGTGGATCACGCCCGCCGCCTGCGGCGCCGTCATCCCCTTCTCGATCGTCCAGGCGCGCGTCTCCTTGGGGCCGGTCGTGAAGTACGTGCGCAGGCCAAGCAGATCGTAGGTGGCGGCGACGAGCGACTGGAGGCCGCCCTCCTTCACGCCGAGCGATTCAAGGAACTCGGCGCGGTCGGCTTCGGAAAGCTCGACCAGTTCGGCCTCGACCTGCGCGGAGATGACCACGACCTGCGCGTTCTCCTTCGCGGCGAGGGCGCGGACCTTCTCGACGTGGGCGTTGCCGCTCGCGAGGTCGTCCTCGCTCACGTTGGCCGCGTAGATCACCGGCTTGAGGGTCAGCAGGCCGAGCCCCTTGATCGCGAACCGCTCGTCCTCCGTGAGGGCGACGCTCCGGGCGGGAAGCCCTTCCTCCAAGGCGGGGAGCAGCTTCTCGAGAGCTTCGACCTCGATCGCCGCCTCCTTCTTGGTCCGCATCTCCTTGCGGGCGCGCTCGATGCGCCGCTCGGTGGAGGCCATATCGGAGAGAGCGAGCTCGATGTTGATGATCTCGATGTCGCGCTCGGGGTCGACGGATCCCGCGACGTGGATGATGTCGTCGTCTTCGAAGCAGCGCACGACGTGGACGATCGCGTCCACCTCGCGGATGTTGGCGAGGAACTGGTTGCCCAGTCCCTCGCCCTTGGAGGCGCCCTTCACGAGGCCCGCGATGTCGACGAACTCGACGCGGGCGGGCAGGATCTCCTGGGAGCCGGAGATCTTGGCGAGCACGTCCAGCCGCTCGTCGGGCACGGAGACGAGGCCGACGTTCGGCTCGATGGTGCAGAACGGGAAGTTCGCGGCCTGCGCCTTGGCGTTCGCCACGACGGCGTTGAAGAGGGTCGACTTTCCGACATTCGGCAGTCCGACGTTTCCGGCTCTGAGCATAAGGGCGTAGGGGAGTTTACCGCCGCACGCCCCGTGACCAGGGGGTAACCGGCGCCACCCTTGGAGAGAAAGGGGTGGATTGAGTCGTCTCCGACCCGAGCGACGAAGATGAGACGAATATCTGAGATTTTCGTAAGATTCAGGCGACGGTCGGCGACGGCCCGACGGTGGGACCCTAATGAAAAAACTCTCTTTGCTCGGTATGGCGATGGCGATCTTGGCCGGATGCGGCGGCAGTGACGACGGAGGCTCCAACGGCCCTTCGATCAGCGCGGTCGGCGTGACGACGGAAGGGCGCCTGGTCGCCTTCGATACCCGCCGCCCGAGCCGACTGCTGAGCGATCAGGCGATCACCGGTCTCGGGGCAGGGGAGACGGTCGTCGGGATCGACCAGCGACCGGTGGGTGGCTCGATCTACGCCGTCTCGAACACCGGACGCGTCTACACCCTGAGCGCGGCGACCGGCGCGGCGGTCGCCGTCGGACCCGACGCGGTGGACGTGGATGCCACCGCCACCGCGTCGGACATCGACTTCAACCCGACGGTCGACCGCATCCGGCTTGGGAACGCGACGGGGGACAATATCCGGATCAACCCCGACACGGGGGCGCAGGTGGACGGCGACGCTAACACGGCAGGCGTTCAGGCCGACACGGATTTCGCGTACGCCGACGCCAGCGCCATCGATGTGGTGGGCCTCGCCTACGACAACTCTGTCGCTGCGGCCACCACGACGAAGCTCTACGCGATCGACCGCGCCCAGGATCGGCTTGCCCTCGTCGCGAGTCCGAACAACGGCGTGCTCACGCCCATCGGCCCGCTGGGCGTCGACGTCGTCGACTACGCGCCGTTCGACATCACCCCGACGAACACCGCCGCGATCGCCGCGATCGGTGAAGGCGACCGCTCGCGCATCGCCCGGATTAACCTCTCGACCGGCGCCGCGACGAGCCTGGGCCGGACCCCCGTCGGCCTAAAGCTCGTCGCGTTCGCGATCGTGACTCCGGCCGCGATTCCCTAGCGGACTCCGCACGGAGCCAAACGGTCAGGCGGGGAGGCCTTCCCGCTCGACCAAGCCGTGGGCCCGATTCTCCAGGGCCCGCCCTCGGCGTCGATCGACGCCGAGGCCTCCGTTCGCAGCCGAAAGGAGGAGGGAGCCTTCTCTCCTCGTTAGACCCCTGACCCAAGATCGAGAGCCCCTGCGGCGCCTCGCTCGCGACGTTTCCCCGTCGCCTCCTCCCCCGCCGGCCAGCCCGTTCGCCGGCGTCTCCATGTTTTCGGACCCCGGTTTCGACCGGCGCGCCCGGTCCTTTTGCCGTTGTTAGGGGCTAAAGGCCGAAATTCGAGGCGAGAAGCCCCGACGTCTTGCATCCGCCGAAGAAAGGTCGTATAATCTCGCTGAAGTACTTCAGCATGGCGCTGTTGTCTTTTAGCAAGGCCGAAGATGGCGAGGACCAAGACGAACCGAACGACTCTGACGGAGGTCGCCCGCGTGGCGGGCGTTTCCCCCGCCACGGCGTCGATGGTCTTGTCCGGCAAAGGCGAGGACGTGCGGATCGCCGCCGCCACCGCCGACCGCGTCCGGGCCGCCGCCTTCGATCTCGACTACTCGCCCAACCTTCTCGTCCACTCGCTTCAGCAGGGCTCCTCGAAGGTGCTCGCGTTCTTCAGCGCGTTCCGGAACCTGGACGACGAGGACCTCTACATGGACCGTCTCGCGCGCGGCCTGGAGCAGGCGGCGGGGCGGTGTGGCCACGACCTGCTCGTCCACTGCGCCTTCGACCGCACCGCCGAGGAGACCTATCGTTCCATCAACGGCGGTCGCGCGGACGGACTGCTGCTGTTCGCTCCGAATCCCGACGATCCGGTGATGGCGATGATGCGCCGCTCGCGCCTCCCCTGCGTCCTCCTCAACGCCCGCGACCCGGAAGGCGCCCTGGCGTCCGTCAAGGACGACGTCCGCGAGGGCATGCGACTCGTGGGCGAGGCCCTTCAGGCGTACGGCCACCGGCGCGTCGTCTGCGTCCACGGCGGTCGCCGGGACACCCCCGACGCCCTCGAGCGCATGGCGGAGCTCGCCCGCTTCGTTCCCGAACCCGCGTCGGTCGAGTACCGCGCGGGCTTCGAGGCGACGCTCGCGGAGCTCTACGCGCGCCCCAAGCCGCCGACCGCGATCTTCTGCGCCACCGACCGCATCGCCTACTGGGTGCTGCCGATGCTGGAGCGGATGGGCCTCCGCGTTCCGGAGGACGTGAGCGTCGTCGGCTACGACGGCCTGCGTTGGCCGGGAGAGACCGCCCACGTCGCCGCCTCCGTCACCGTCGACCTCAAGCGCCTTGCCGCCGTCGCCGTCGAACTCCTGATCTCCCTGCCGGAAGGTGGCGCCGAGATCACCGTGCCCGTCGGTTTTCAAACCGGGACCACCCTCGGTCCCGCCTCGCCACTTCCACGATCCTAATACGTTCTAATGAAAAAAGCCTTTACGCTGATCGAACTGCTCGTCGTCATCGCCATCATCGCGATCCTCGCCGCCATCCTGTTCCCCGTGTTCGCCCAGGCCAAGCGTGCCGCGAAGGACTCGTCCGCCCTGTCGAACGTCAAGCAGAACGGCACGGCGCTGAACATGTACGCCAACGACTACGACGACATGACTCTTATCCACGAGCAGAACGCCGGTCCGGCGTACACGCCGTGGCCCATCCTTGCGTTTCCCTACACGAAGAACGTGGATATCTACTTCGATCCGGGCAAGTCGAAGAACGTGACCATCACGCCTCAGAACACCTGGGGCACGTCGACCGACGGCAACGCCTGGGGCTACCAGATTCCCATGGCGATCAATCGGTACGGCATGTCGAACCGGAGCATGACCGCCATCGAGGGCGCCGCCGAGCGCATCGCCTTCGCCTACGGCGAGTACCAACTCATCGCCGCCCCGAACAACGCGAACCAGTACGCGCAGCACTGGTTCGACGGTCAGCGATCCGCCTGCCCTGCGGTGGCCGTGACCCCGACCTCGTACGACACCGACGAGTACAACCAGCTCTCGCGCGCCGCGCTCAAGTACCACGGCGACGGCATCATCGCCTCCTACACCGACTCCCACGCGAAGAAGTCGAACTACAAGCAGATCACCAAGCCCCAGACCTCGTTCGGCGCCTCCGCCCAGTGCGAGAAGGTCAACTTCTACGGCCCGGACGGCGTGCAGGGCACGGCGGACGATCCCGATACGGCACTGACCCGCGCTTGGGGACGATGGTGGTCGGCGAGCTACTAAGATGAAAACCCTTCTCCAGGTTCTCGTCCTCGGCGGAGTCGTCGCGGCCCTCGTGGGTTGCGGCGATCCTGCCCCTTCGACGCCCGTCGCGCCGGATCTGCCTAAGACCGGTGCGACATCGACTCCGGCCGCCGACCTTTCCAGCGCAAAGGCGCAGGAACACCAGCAGGGCGCCGACCGGCGGTAACCCGTCGCCACCTCTCTGGGCAAGGACGTCTGGAGAGGATCACGACCAAACGACTTCCATCCTCGTCACTTTCCTCGTCTCCGGATCGCGTTTCGACCCGGAGACGAGGGCGATTCTAAGGCCGTTCCCCGTCGATCGGCCTCGCATGCAACGGTGCAAAAATGAAACGAGCCTTCACCCTCATCGAACTCCTCGTCGTGATCGCCATCATCGCGATCCTCGCCGCCATCCT
>CAZEWR010000076.1:0-4541 GCA_964516175.1 uncultured Fimbriimonas sp.
GTCGTCCTGGCGCCCGAGAGCTACTTCTTCGCGACGCGGAAGGTTTCCGCCACCTGCCGGTCGATCCCGAGGACGGCGTCGGGGGCGTTCGTCGAGGCGAAGCGCAGCACGTAGGCGTCCTTGCCGTCCACGAACACGTAGCTGACGCGGCACTCCTCGTCCCCGATGCGGTTTCGCCCCTTGACCTGGAGCCGGGCGGCCTTGCCCACCGGAAGGCTTACCTTCTCGATCTTCATGTCCTGGTGGGACTGGGACTTCTCCTCGGCCGCCGCCTCGTCGAGCGTGCCGTAGCCCGCGTCCTTGAGGAATCTGACGTAGAAGCGGGTCGGCTCCTCGGCGACGATCGGTTTCGAGCCGTCGACGCAGTGGAGAACGATCCCTTCCTTCTCGCGCAACTTCGCCAAGGTCGCCTTCTCGGCGGCGGCGCTCTGCTTCGCCATGTCGTCCATCATCCCCTGGACGGCGACGTTCGCACTGGGGGCGCTGGGATCGCCCCCCTCTCCGCTTCCCGCGAGGCTCGACCCGGACAGCGAGGCGGGGTCGAAGGCGCGGGGCACGCCGACGCGCCACCCAGGCGGTACCCCAAGGGAAACCCCGGTCTCCGCGTCGGAGGCGGCGGTCCACCCCGACGTTCCGAGGGCGGGGGGCACGGCGGCCTTCAGGGCCGGGGCCGTCGCATGGTGGCAACCGGCGAGGAGGACGACGAGGAGGGACAAGGAGAACGCGCGTCTCACGCCGCGAGATTATAAGGGGTCCATGAACCCCGCTTCGCCGAAAGCCCTAGTCGCGACCTTAACGCGACGTCGGGACGCCAGGACGTCCCGCGACCGGCAGGCGCAACGGCGGGACCACGTCGAGGAGGGCGTTCGCGGCGATCCAGGCGACCGTACCCACGGCGAAGCACGACGCGGCCACGAGGGTCGCGAAGAGGGCGGAGGCGAGCAGCAGGCCGAGTCCGACGAACCCTCCGTACGCCCAGGCGACGGACAGCATAGGCGGCAGGACGAGGAGAAATCGAAAGTCGGCGTCGGGACGGTAGTCGACCCAGTCCAGGACGTCGGCGGATCGCTCGGCGAGGCGGCGGCCAAAAGAAACCATGAGCATGGGACTCTCCTGCCGCCGTCCGGGTTCGAAACGGGGACCTAGCGGCTGAAGACGACCTTGCCCCGACCGCCGGGAAGCGAGATGGTCATGGTCTTGCCGTCCTTGCTCATCGTCAGCTTGCTGGCCGGCGCGCCCGCGCGCTTGGGCTGGATCGTCACGACGTTGCCCGCTTGGCTCCAGGTGCCGCCCGCATCGGCTTGGGAGGTGGGAAGACCGACCGTCTTGCCGGTGTACGTCTTGTTCGCCTTCAGGACAAGCATGATCCGGGCCGCTCTCATCTGCGCCATCGCCTTCGTCACCATCGCCTTCTGGGCTTCGGGCGCGTTCGCCGGCATCGGAGGCGCCTGCATGAGAAACCTCCCGGTCCAGGTCCCGACCGGCGTGGCGGAGGCGACGGTGGCGGCGAACGAAAGGGCGAGAAGCGAGAGAGGACGCGTCATGGCGGCTTCACCCTACCTCACGCCGAGATCGCGGGGAGACTAGCGCGTGAAGCGCATCGCGCCCTTGTCCGCCGGGAGCGTGTAGACCATGGTCCGGCCGTCCTTGCTCATCTTGAAGGACTGTGGCTTCGAGCCGGGCTTGGCGTCCGTCACGTTGACGGTGTCGCCCGTCTGGCTCCAAACGCCCTTGTTGACCGACTTGGGAAAGGAGGGCATCCCGACCGCCGTCATCGTGTAGGTCTTGTCGGCCTTCATCGTCAGGATGAGCTTGCCCGCCTTCATCTCGTTGAGCATGCCCAGGATCTTCGTCCTTTGGGGGGCAGGCATCGTCGGCGGCAGCACGGGCATCTTGATCAGGAACTTTCCGGTCCATGTGCCGACCGGGGTGGCGGCGGAGGCGACGGCGGCGAGCAGGAGACCGGCGGCCGTGATAGCAGAGCGCGACTTCACCCTTCCAAGCTACCTAGGCTGGAAAGGGCCCCGCCGCCCCGAACGGCCGCTCTCGCGGCGACGGTTTTAGCCCGGAACGCTCCGTTTGGGGTTTCGCGTCCGTCAGAATAAGAGAGCCTGCCCCTGACCCGCCGCCCCTTTCCGGAGGCGACGGAAGCGGCTTATCCCCTTATGTGCCGGTCGTTCGTTCACGTCCACAACCATACGGAATACTCCCTCCTCGACGGTGCGAACCGCATTCCCGAGATGGTGAAGTACGCCGCCGACATGGGGATGGAGAGCCTCGCCATCACCGACCACGGCGTGATGTTCGGGGTGATGGAGTTCTACATGGAGTGCAAGAAGAAGGGGATCAAGCCCCTTCTCGGCGTCGAGGCCTACGTCGCGCCCCAGGGGATCAAGCACCGGAAAGGCGACGGCGAGAAGGCGGCCTACCACATGGTCCTGCTCGCCAAGGACCTGGAGGGCTACCGCAACCTTTGCAAGCTCTCGACCATCGCCGCCCTCGAGGGCTATTACTACAAGCCGCGCGTCGACCACGACATCCTGCGAGCGCACAGCAAGGGCGTCATCGCGACCAGCGCCTGCCTCGGTTCCGAGATCTGCCAGCAGCTGATGCGCGGCGACTACGAGACGGCCCAGCGGACCGCCGGCATGTACAAGGAGATGTTCGACGAGGGCAGCTTCTTTATCGAGCTCCAGGACCACCGCATCCCCGAGCAGGCGGCGATCAAGGACAACCTGATCCGCATCTCGCGGGAACTCAAGCTTCCCCTCCTCGCGACGAACGACGCCCACTACATGTGCAAGGGCGACGCCCAGCCGCACGACGTGCTCCTCTGCATCCAGACGGGCGCCCTCCAGTCGGACGAGAAGCGGATGCGCTTCCACAACGACGACTTCTATCTGAAGTCGCAGGAGGAGATGTACGAGCTGTTCAAGGACGTCCCCGAGGCCCTGGAGAACACGGCGATGGTCGCGGAGATGTGCAACGTCGACCTCGGCAAGCGGCGCGCTCCCATGCCCCAGCCCGAGGTGCCCGAGGGGACGGACAACTTCGCGTACCTGCGTGGCCTTTCGGAGAAGGGGCTCTACGACCGGATGAAGGAGCCGGAGGCGGCCCGGCAGCGGCTGGAGTACGAACTCGGCGTCATCGAGAAGACGGGGTTCGGAGACTACTTCCTGCTCGTGCGCGAATTCGCCGAGGAGGCGCGGCGAAAGGGCATCTTCTACGGCGTGCGCGGCTCGGCGGCGGGCTCGCTCGTCTCCTACCTGATCGGCATCACGGACGTCGATCCGGTGGACTACGGCCTCACGTTCGAGCGGTTCCTCAACCCCGAGCGCATTTCGATGCCCGACGTCGACATGGATTTCGAGGACGCGCGGCGACAGGAGATCATCGACTACGTGACCCAGCGGTTCGGGCAGGACCGCGTCGCACAGATCGTGACCTTCGGCACCCTCGGCGCCAAGGCGGCGATCAAAGACTCGGGCCGGGTCATGGGCTACACGCCGCAGGAGACGGACCGCCTCACCAAGTGCATCCCGACCCTTCCCGGCTGGTCGCTCGACCGCGCGATGAAGGAGCTGCCCGAGTTCCGACAGATCGTCGAGAACGACCTTCGAGCGAAGAACCTGTTCGACACCGCCAAGTCGGTCGAAGGCATGTCGCGCAACTGCGGCGTCCACGCGGCGGGCGTGGTCATCTCGAAGGAGCCTCTCGTCGACTACATCCCCCTCTACCGGGGCAACGACGGGCAGGCGATCACCGCCTTCGAGATGGGCATCCTGGAGAAGATCGGGATGCTCAAGATGGACTTCCTCGGTCTGTCGAACCTTACGGTGCTGGCACGCGCCGTGGACAATATCCACGCGAGCGGCAACCCGGAGTTCAAGGTCTCCGATATCGTCGAGGGCGACCGCAAGGCGTACGACATGCTCGCGCGGGGCGAGACCACGGGCGTGTTCCAGCTTGAGGGCGGCGGCATGACCCGCTGGGTGCTCCAGCTCAAGCCCTCCTCGATCCGGGAGCTCGCGGCGATGGTCGCGCTCTACCGTCCCGGCCCGATGGAGCACATTCCCCGCTTCATCGACACCAAGTTCGGCAAGATCAAGGCCGAGTACCTGGACGAGCGGATGAAGCCGATCCTGGAGGAGACGTACGGCATCATCGTCTACCAGGACCAGGTCATGCAGCTCGTGCAGGCTCTGGCCGGCTTCTCCCTCGGCAAGGCGGACGTCCTTCGCCGCGCGATGGGCAAGAAGGACGTCAAGGCCATGGCCGAGATGAAGACGGAATACCTGGAAGGGTGCGAAGCGGGAGGCGTCGACCCGGACTCCGCCGAGAAGGTCTGGCAGCTCCTGCTTCCCTTCGCGGGCTACGCCTTCAACAAGGCCCACGCCGTCTGCTACGCGATCCTCGCCTACCAGACGGCGTGGCTCAAGGCGAACTACCCCGTCGAGTATATGGCGGCCCTGCTGTCGGTCTACCTGGACAAGGAGGACCGCGTCACGGCCTGCGTCGAGGAGTGCCGCCGCCAGAAGATC
>CAZEWR010000077.1:0-4140 GCA_964516175.1 uncultured Fimbriimonas sp.
GGCCGAGCGCGTCTCCGGGTTGAGGATCGGGCTGACGAAGACGACCTTGCCCTCGGGGCGGGGAGCGTCCTCGCCCCCGACGATAGTCACCCTGGCGCCCTCGCGGACCTTGGACAGCTCGGTGGTGGGGACGGGGAGCTCGATCCAGAGGGAGGAGAGGTCGGCCACGGTATAGACGTCGGCCGGGTCCCCCTCGCTGCCGACCTTCGTTCCGACGTCGACCTTGCGCTCCACGATCCGCCCCGCGAGGGGGGACCTGAGCTCGAAGCGGCGAAGCGACGACAAGTTCGGAGTGGTTTCGTCCTTCTTGGCCGCGGCGGCGACCTCGGTCGCGTTCAGCCCGAGGGCCGATAGCTTCTGGCGGGAGAGATCGACCCGCAGGCCCGCCTCGGAGTAGGCGGCCTTCGCGTTGAGGAAGGCCGATTCCGCCGAGATCCTCTTGTCCCAGAGGGCCTGCTGCCGGTCGAAGTTGGTCTTTTCCAGATCCGCCTTGACCGTCGCGGTGAGGAAGTCGCTCTTGGCATCCGCGACCTCGCGGCTGTCCAGGACGGCGACGATCTCGCCCTTGGCGACGTCCTCGCCGAGACGCTTGCGCATCTCCGCCACTGTCCCGGCGACCCGCGCAGGCACCCGGGCGATCCGGTCGGCGTCCTGGGTGATGGTGCCGGGCACCAGGAGATGGCGCGAGAGGATGCCGCCCTCGACATGCGCCAGCTTGATGTCCTGCTCGGCGGCCTGCTCGGCCGTCATCTTGATCTTGCCCTCGCTTGCCTCGTCGTGGCCGTGCGCCTCGCCCTCGGCGTGTTTGTGGTCGCCGTCGACCTTGGTGGCTTGCGCCCCGGTCACGGCCGCGTTGGTCGCCGGAGTCTTGGCCGCGGTGGAGGACAGGCCGGCGGTGGCCAGCGCGCCCCGCACGCTCTCGGACACGCGGGGGACGGCACCGCCGATGGCGACGCCTATGGCCAGGAGGGCCACGGATATGATTGCACGCATGGAAGGGAGGCCGTTCGCATAGGACCGCGGTCACCGCCTGGGGCTGGGTCGACGGTCCGGTTCAAGTCAAGCTCGCTCAAGGAGCCGGCATCCGCTGGGATGTCCGGTCTGCATCCGCCACGGCCGTGGCGGTGCCGCCTCAGGCGCGAGGGGGCCTTGGAAGGCGACCGGCGGAGATCGAGGCTACGGTGACGTCGGCCGTGGCATAGGACGGGCGTCCGGCGGTGGCGATCGGAATCCCGGGTGACGCCTCGATGCCAATGGCCAGATGGCAGCCGCAGGTCGCATGGCAGGCCGGGCACCCGTCGGGCTGGTCCGGCGCACCCTTATGCGAGGACGTGGCGAACGCGGGCGCGTGATCAGGAAGGCGATGGGCGTCGGCGGAGGAAATCGCACAGGGCGCCATGAGCGCCAGGAGGAGGACGAACGACAGCAGGCGGACGGCGGTCGCCCACCAGCCGCGCGACGCCTCGTAGGCCCTGATCGGGAATCCCGCGCTCATGACTGCCTTATGGACGATCCGGAGGCGCTCGTACATGCCGGACGGGCGTCCCAGGGCGCCTATCCGAATGCCGACATGCTCGGGGGTGCGTCCGCGGAGACGTCGCCCCCCTCTGCGTCTGGGGTCGCCGTAGCGTCGCGATTCCCGGCCGCCCGAGCAGGTCGGCGAGGAGCGGGACCGGGCATCGGACATGCTGCGCACCTAGTTTGGAACCGGTCCTGGCGATCGTCCGACAAGCCGAAGATGGAGCTGGGTTAGGCACGGGCGGCCCCTTCCACGAAGGGACGGAACCGCGCACCGGCCCATGCGTAAAACCCTCCAGGCCACGCTTACCGGGGATCAACCAAGGGAGCCGGGCCGCCAGCCTCAGCAGAATGCCGCGGTTGAAGTTCGGGTAGCATGGTGCTACCTCTTGGAGGCTGGATGGCGCCGCACAATCCCCTGGCAAAGGTCCGCGCGCTCGCCGCCGACGAGGAGGCCTGTTCGTTCTTTTCTCCCGTCCTCGAAGAGCTCAGGACCCGTAAGCTCGACACGGACGACCTGCGGGCGATCATCCAGACGGAATTGGGCGAGGCGCACTTCAGCAAGTCCGAGCCGACGCGAAGACACCACCCGACCACCGTGTCGGACTACTACTCGATCTGGGTCGACGACTGCGCCGACTGGATGTTCCTGAAGCTGCTGGTCACCGGCGCTGACGTCCTGGTCGTCACCTCATTCAAGAAGGATATCGATCGATGACGATGGAGGCCTGCCAAGCCTGCGAGGCGATCGCGGTCTGCGAGCGCGTCGAGCCCTTCGTGGTCGAACGGTCGGGGAAGAGCCTCGCCATCCAGGACCGTCGCATGGCCTGTGCCGAATGCGGGAACGTCAGCTATCAGGGCTCTCAGATCTCCGAGCACGAGCTCGCCGTCGCCAACGCCGTGCGAGAGATGGACGGGCTCCTGTCCGCCGCCGAGCTCAACGCCATCCGCCTCAAGTACAAGCTCCGCCAGGCCGACATGGAACAGATCCTCTCCACCGGCCCGAAGACCTGGACCCGCTGGGAGCGCGGCAAGGTTCCTCAGAGCAAGGTCGCCGACCGCTACATCCGAGCCCTAGCCCGGGACCCCTACCTCGCCCGCCGCGAGATGCTTGCGGCCGGGGTCGTAAACCCGGAGGCCGAGGGCGTCTTCGCCCAGATCGAGCTTGACGATCGCAAGCGCGCCCACGCCGTCATGCGCGACGCCCTCGGGCGGCGCACCGAGATCGACCACGAGCGCTTCGCCGCCCTCGCTGCCGACGCGGCCTTCGACGCCTTCCACGGTAACCACGCGAACCCGGAAGCCGTCGCCGCATGAGCGAGAAGCCTCCCATGGGCGTGCTCCACCACCTTCCGCCGAGGAAACCCCTCGCGGATATGGAGGATTTCCGGCGCGACGTGGGAGAGACCATCGCGGCACAGTTCCGGGAGCAGAACGAGATCCTCCGCGCCGAGCGCGGTGAGCATCTAGCGCGTGTCCGGGAACAGGATGAGCGCCTCCAGCGGCAAGGCGAGCTCATTGAGCGGCTCACCCGCGGCGTCGAGCTCCTCGTCACCGAGATGCACGGCGTCCGGACCGGCAAGGCGGAGGAGGCCTTCGCCCGCGTCGGCGGCGAGAGCGCCGCCCCGGACCTGCCCACCGTCTCCGCGGAGTCCGCAGTGGTCTACATCTGTACCGCGGGCAGTATCGGCCGGAAGCTCGACTTCCGCGCCAGCGAGATCGGTACCCTGCTCGGCGCCAAGGGCCTGCGCTGGGCGGGCAACGGCGCCTACCAGGAACTCGGACGCGAGGTCGGCCCGAACCATACCAAGTTCTGGCACCGCGACGTCCCCGCCCGGCTCCGGCGCGTCCTGGACGAGAACAACCCAGCCCGCCACGGCATCACCGATCGCAGTGTCCTCGCGATCTTCCGCAAGTGGAGCGCCCGCCGGACCGGCGGCCCAGACCTCCTCGACAGCATCGAGGCGCTCAAGGCCTGAGCCCGGGCATCAGTTTCGGTGTGCCGCGGCGATTTGCTGTAACCTTGGTGACGGGGTTTTGATGAAAGCGCATCTAAGAAGCTATAAGCGTTGTCACGCGATCTATCTCATCGGATTGTATTGTACTTGTACATATCCATCCCGGACTAATTATCACGCATTCGCTACGCGAAACTCTCAACGAGAGATAATAATGGCATGATAGGTATCGGAAGCGCAGAATTCTACAAAATATTTCACGAGGAAATAGAAAAACCTCGAGTATTTGCTGATATAAATCAGCTTGCGCCGTCCGACATCGAACTCAGAATTCGCGCAATCTTCACTGGGCATAATTTTGATTTGGATGCTGTCGGCTTCGTACAAGCCTGTATGTATCAGCGAGAACAGAAGCTACCTTTCATAAAAATTGGACCCAAGCGACTTACTGAAGATGTTGACCTACTCGTTAAGGCCGTCGCATTCGGAATAGTTGCCTGTCAAGAAATATCAACCGATCTCAGATTTAGTCTGTCAAGACCAGAGTCAAATCTATATGTAAACGGATTTCCTGCATGTTGCTTGAGAGATATAAATCGGATGCACGATGATGATCAAGATATGGATCACTTAGAATTCACGCGATTACATGGGGCTGCCGTGC
>CAZEWR010000078.1:0-4111 GCA_964516175.1 uncultured Fimbriimonas sp.
GGGCGTCCCGCTGTGCGGGCGTCTCCCCTTTGTGGGGGTCTTGGGCCGGGGCGTCCTGGATGGTGGCGACGGCGGCGGCGAGGGCGATCAGGACGGACGCGCTTCTCATGCCCTATCTTGCGCGAAGGAAGCGCCCCCGCGCTTTTGCCGGTTTATGCCTCGTAGAGCGACGGGATTGTCCGCAAGCCGGATCGCTTGGCCACCGCCTTGCGCTTACCCTAGGCTATGAATCCTTCCGCGTTCCTCGTGCTCGGCCTAGTCGCGCTACCTGCCGTGGGATCGGCGCGTCCGGTGCGTAACTCGTTCGTCAACCGGCGGGTTACGGACGCGCGGGGATTGCTCGTCCACGTCCAAAGCGATCCCGAGGTGGCCGACCGCTACGAGCGACATTTCGCGATGGACCGGGGGACGCTGCTCGCCTACCTGGGCGGCCTTCATCGAGGCGCGCTGGCGAAGGCCGGCTACTTCACGATCTACAGCGTTCCCGACGACGGTCACCTGAAGATGCACGTCGGACGACTGCCGAAGGGCGAACCGATGTTTCTCGACCGGAATGGAACGCCGATCCTTGTGGTCAAGTGCGGCAACCCCGTCGTGCTCGGACCCCGCCACCCTCGTCAAGGGAACCCCGTCGCCCTCACCCTGGCTGGCGAAGGCTCGGCGAGGCCCCTCCTGGCCGACGACAGCGTTCCAGCGGCGGGCGACGTCCTGGCTCTGACGCCGGAAGCGGCGCCCGTTCCGCTCGCAGAGATCCTGACTTCGACGGAATCGGCGCCGCTGGAAGCGGCCCCCATGGCGGTCGGCGCCTCTACCGTCCCCGCCAGCGCGCCCGGCTGGGGGGGCGTTCTGGTGGGTCTCGGCGGCCTCTCGGCCGCGTCGACGTCTTTGGGGGGCCACGGAGGATCGTCTCAGCCGGTCCCAGAGCCCGCGACGCTGATCGCCCTCGCGACGGGCGTCGGCGCACTCGCCCGCCGCCGAAAGCGTTAGAGCCAGCGAACCTACGGTACAAAGAGAGGCGATGACGATCTCCGACCTTCGCCTCGATCCGCTTCCCGGCGGCTTTCGCGCCTCGGCGCGGATCGAGAGCGAGGAGGGCGGACCGAACGGCGAACTCTGGTTCGAGACCTCGGGAGGCGTCCGGGAGCCCGCGCCCGAGGTCGCGGCGGGCGCGTTCCTCGCCGCTTGCCTTCCCACCGCCGTGTGGCGCGGGGAAGACCTCCGGATCGAGGCGCCGGTCGATGCGGAAATCCTGTGGCGCGCGCCACGCCAGGCGCAAGCCCTGGCCCGGCTGCACCGCCGCCCCCGCCGCATCGGCATCGTCGGCGTTCCCGCGTCTTCCCCTCCCCGTGAGGGAAAGATCGTGGGCGCCTCGTTCTCGGGCGGCGTCGACAGCTTCCACGCGCTGATGTCGAACCGGGGACCGGACGGCCCGCACCCCATCGCCGCCCTCGTGACCGGATTCGGTTTCGACACCCGGGCGGACGACCTGGAAGCCCACGCCGAAGTGCTGCGAAAGCTCGGCGTGGTCTCGGATGAGCTCGGGCTTCGCCATCTTTCGGTCCGCACCAACTTCCAGACGTTCTTCCGGCCCTACGCCGATTGGAACCGTGTGACGCACGGCGCGTCCCTGATCGCGTTCGCCTTTCTCCTCTCGGGTGAGCTGTCGACCTACCTGATGCCGGGCTCCCTCGCCATCGACCGCTCCTATCGGTGGGGCACCCACCCGCTGCTGGACGGCGGCTGGGAGTGCGGACATCTGCGGGTCGTGGTCGACGGATGGCACGTCCGCCGCAACGACAAGCTGGCGGAGATCGCCGCATGGCCTCTTGCGACGCGCAATCTGCGCGTCTGCGCGCGAGGACGCGGCATGGAGAACTGCGGCCGGTGCGAGAAGTGCCTGCTGACGATGTCCCTCTTGACGCTGGAGGGGGTTGCGACCGACTCCTTCCCCCACCCGCTCACAGGCGACCTGATCCGACGCGTCAAAATCCGAGAGGCTCGCGGCCTCTACGGTTGGGAGGGTATCCGGCAAAGGGCACGTGAAAAGCCCGAGCTCGCCTGGCTGGCCGACGCCATCGGCCACGTGGCCCGCATGACCCGTTTCCACGCCCCCCGCCGTCGCCTGGAAACGTGGATCAAACGCGGCAAGGGCGCGCTCGATCCGATCGACGCCTAGCTCCGTCGCCTTTGCCAGGGGTCTCATGCGGTACACCCTACGCATGGGGGTCGTCTTTGCCTACTTTAAGGGTCAGCCCACCGAATACGTCCTGCGGTTCAGCGGCGGAAAGGTCCGGGCCCAAGGTAAGGGCCTCTCGTTCTACTATCTCGTCCGAACGACGAGCATCGTCGTCGTCCCGACCCAGGTCCGGGACGCCGGATTCGTGTTCAACGAGCTGACGAACACGTTCCAGACCGTCGCCATCCAGGGCTCGCTGACCTACCGGATCGCGAACCCCGCCCAGGCGTCCACCCTCATCGACTTCGCGATCGATCCCCGGCGGCGCACCTACCTCTCGACCGATCCGGAAAGCCTCGGCGGGCGCATCGTGAACGCGGTGCAGGGCGAAGTCCGGACGGAGGTGCAACGGCGCTCCCTCGAGGAGACCCTGCGGGACGCCCAGACCCTCGCGAGCACCGTCCTGGAACGGCTCCGCAGGTCGTCGGTGCTCACCGACATGGGGATCGAGGTCCTCACCCTCAACATCCTCAGCGCCTCGCCGACCAAGGAGGTCGCCCGCGCTCTGGAGGCCGACTACCGCGAGTCGCTCCTCGGCAAGGCGGACGAGGCCACCTTCGCCCGGCGAAGGGCGGCGGTCGAGGCGGAGCGCGGCATCAAAGAGCGCGAACTGGAAACCGACACGACCTTGGCCGAGCAGCGCGCCCGTCTGATCGAGCTGGAAGGTGCGAACCGGATCAAGGAGGCGGAGACGAAGGCCGAGGCCCTACGCCAAGAATTAACGGCCTACGAGGGGACGGACCCTGCCCGCCTCACCGCGATGGCCCTGCGCGAGATGGCCCGGCGCGCGGACAAGATCGGCTCCCTGAATTTCACGCCGGAGGTTCTCGCCGGGCTCCTCGGCCCGAAGGAGTAGAGCTTTGGAGGGGATCGACCGCCTCGTCCTCGTGACCCGCGCCACGCCGCTCCAGGAGGCGGTGGCTCGTTTCGCCACGCGCGACCAAGCCCGTTTCGTCATGGAACGGGCGCGCGCCGGTTCGTTCGCGCCGCTCCAAAGCTACGAGGAACGGTTCCACGACGCGCGCGAGGCGATCTTGCGGGCGGTGCCTACCGAAATCAAGGTGCAGGAGGTCGAGCGCGAGTACCTTCCGAACTATGTGTTCGGGCCGAACGATCTCGTCGCTACCCTCGGCCCCGACGGCCTCGTGGTCAACGTGGCGAAGTACCTCGCGGACCAGCCCTTGATGGCCTTCAACCCCGACCCTTCGCGCATCGACGGCGTCCTCGTTCCCTTCGTCGCGACGCAGGCGGCGGCCCTCTTCCGACAGCGGCGATTCCGGCTGAGTCGGCTCGCCATGGCCCGGGTCGCCCTCGCCGACGGCCAGGAGCTGCACGCGGTGAACGACCTCTTTATCGGCCAGCGGACCCACGTCTCCGCCCGTTATCGGCTCGCCTTCGGCGGCTCTGCCGAGGAGCAGTCGTCGAGCGGCATCGTCGTCTCGACCGGCGCGGGGAGCACGGGTTGGTACCGTTCTCTCGTGACCGGCGCGTCCGCCTTCGGAGAGGGCGGGCCACCGCCCGAATCCACCTATCGCTGGGACGCCGAGGCCCCCGAGCTGCGGTTTACCGTCCGCGAACCGTTCGTGTCGCGCGCCTCGTCGGCGGCCATCGTCCGGGGCGTCTTGACCTTGGGTGAACGCCTGGAGATCTCAAGCACGATGCCCCAGGGTGGAACCGTCTTCTCCGACGGCGTCGAGGAGGACTACCTCCCGTTCGACAGCGGGGCCGTGGCCACGGTGAGCGTGGCCGACCGGCGCGTCCACCTCGTTGTGGGCTGACCGACCCGATTGTGTCTAGACGTCGGGCGAAGCCTCTCCCATAGCTTCACGCGTCAGCACGAGGTGGGTCGCCCGCTCCGTGGGGACCGCCTCCGTC
>CAZEWR010000079.1:0-3684 GCA_964516175.1 uncultured Fimbriimonas sp.
AGCACCTTGTTCGCCGCCGCCTGCGCCTTGGTCTCGGCGTCGACGATCTGCTCTCCGGTTTCGGCGACAAAACCTACGACGAGACTCTCCAGGAACAGGGCTTCATGAACCGCTACGGCTCGGCGAACGTCAGCGAGGACTGGGCGACCTTCGGCGAGACGCTGTTCTCCAAGAAGACGGACTTCCTCGACGCCGCCCTTCGTCACAAGCGGGTGGAGGCGAAGCTGCTGATCGCGTCGCGCTTCTATCGCAAGTCCTTCCCCGGCCTGTGGCCAGACGTCGAGGAGCAAAAGCCTCCGCTCGGCTCGGAGGACGCTTCACGGGGCGAAGCGTGGCAGGAGCCGGTGCGTCGAAGGGAGAATCGGATCATGACCCGCCTCCCGTCATCGCTATAATGCGGCCATGCGAAAGCTCCTGATCGCCGCTCCGGCGTTCGTCCTCGGCTGCCTCCTGACCGCGTCCCTGACCACCGTCGCACGAGCCAAGGACCCCGCCCCGGCAAAGGCCTACGACTACGTGGTCGTCTACTCCCCCGAGGACCTTGTCAAGTACGGGCGCAAGGGCTACGCGATCGTGTCCGTCTCTCCCGCTCACTACTCCGGCGCGTCCGTATTCTGGACCCTTCAGCGAAAGTAGAGCGGGCGCGACCTCCCCGAAGATTCCGACGACCTCCAACCGGAAGACACCGGTCTCAAGGTCGGCGTCGCCGCACCAGTCTTCTCAAAGCTCGGCGGACGAGAGGTCCTTCCCGACGTCGATGCCGTTCTCGGCTATGGAGGCGAACCCTTCCGCCTCCCCGTACAAGTCGTGGATAAGGCTCGTCGGCTCCTTCTGACGTCGTCTTGGAGAAGCCGAGGACGATCACCGACCCGCGCCTCCCTTTGGCAGAATCCTCAGTTGACGAACGCGAAGCAGCGAAGCATCCTGAGGACGGCGGCCATCATGGTCGCGCTGTTCGTCGTCCAGCCGAAGATCGCCGAGGGCGGCTTCCCTCAGGGATACCATCTCCTCTGGACGACGTTCGACACCGGCAACGGCCAGAGCGCCTGGACGGCCCTGTACCCGGACTATGCGGAGAAAGCTCTGTCTCCGGCCGTCCCCGGTGGGCGATCTTGCGCCTCTTGAGGCCCTCGTCTGGAGCTGGCTGTTCCTTCCCCGCAAGCGTCCTCTCGCCGCCTTCGCGAAGGCCAGTGGCAGCACGAGGCAGGCGGCGCACAACGCCAAGGCGTGCGGGCTCGTCGAGCTCGAGGCCGCCGCAAAGGGCCACTCAACCTTCTTCGAGGTCATGCTCGACGCAGAAAAACGCGGGCAGAAGGCCGTAGTAAGGCGCCAAGGTAGACTAAATGCGCGTTTATTGAGGGCATGGGTTGCTGGTTCGATTCCAGCCTGGCTCCGAAGGCCGGTAGCTTAGTGGTAGAGCGGCCCCAATAAGCGCGCCCCGTACCACAGGATAGAGCAGGTTAGTAGCGTATCGGAAGGCGAGAGGCCTTTTGCGTTCGGTCCTACGAGGACGGACAAAAACCTCGCCCGCGATTGAGCGGTCACCGAGACGAACCACCCAATGCCGCCATTCCAGTGGGGCTCGACGTCCGTCGGCCTTATAGCCGCGACCATCGTCAATCCAACGCCTGCCCCACGCCTCGCCACGCACATGAGAGCGTGCGGGTCAGCTTTCGAGGCTAGCCTGAGCATTCCGTCCGACCGAACCCCCGTGGCGTCTCCTCTATCGCCCAGTGATCGAAGGTCCTAAAGGCGTTTGTCCCCAAGCCGCTCGTGGCCGACGGCGACGTCGTCGATCCAGGCGGTGAAACCGGCGCCAGCGGGTTGGTAGTTGTTCCAGCCGAAGGACAGACTGTCGAAGAAGGGCGGGATCTCCGTGCCTTTGAGGTTGCCCGCGCCGTTGTCGAGCTTCACCTCGGGAATCTCCTTGCCGTCGACGAAGAGGCGGTAGGTCTGGGTGTCGCCGTCGACGTACCACTCGACCAGCGTCCAGTCGCCGGTGAAGCGATACTTGAACGGGCTTCCCGTCGCGAACTCGGGACGGGGGTGGGCCTCCACGTTGTAGAGCCACTGCAGCTTGCCGTCGGGGCCGGTGCAGGTGTCGACGGGCCGGACCCAGATCCGGTCGTGGTGGAGCGGACTCGTGGCCTCGCCCTCGACGATCGTGCTGTGGATCACGGCGAAGCTCTGTCCCGGCGGGACGACCGGCACGGGCGTCGGAGTCTTCACCTTGAGGTAGAGGCGTCCCCAGTGCCGAGGCCCCAGGTTCTCCACGAGATCACCCGCGAGGACGATCCGGCGCGGTCCGCGCTCGGCCGGATCGATCTGTAGACACTTCGTCCCGCGGTGCGCCACCGCGCTCGTCACCTCGCAGGCGCCTTGCTTTGTGAATCCTTTGGGAATGTCGCCGTCTCGAGTCGATTCGAAGTCGACGACGAAGGCCGGTTTGGGAGCTTTCGGAGGCTCGGCGTGCCCACCCAGGCTGGCGACGAAAAGGACAGCGGCGGCGCTGGCTCTCATGCCGCGATCATACCGTGAGGAACTCTTCGGGGCGTCGTATCGAGAGATCGCGGCTCTCCTGACGCCGCTAGGCACAGAGGGCAGGATTCCTATGGAGCGGGACCTTGGGCCCACGGATTCCATCAAGCGACATTGAAATCGCTATTCTTCGTCTCGCTCGTCAAGGCCCCCGTCGGGACGCGGAGACGAGCGTCGTTTGTGCTTCGCATGAAGGTAGCGCAGGTAGCTCGACAGGCTCAAACCGAGCTCGGCGGCGTACCGCTCCATCTCGGCCTTTAGATCGGGCTCCACTCGAAGCTTAATCTCACTCTCTTTCGCCACGCTCTTCGAGTGTACTCAGAGGAGAATATCGGGGATGTTTGTGGGAACGATGGGGGTACATTCCTTGGATGGATAATGGAAGGACGACTCAAAGTCAAACGACTCCGACGAACGGATTCAAAGACTTCGTGAAGGCGATCGAGCGGCGCTTCGGGGCCATGTCCCAGGGCGAGCTCTTCGTGGTCGGCGCCTCGGAGGGGATGTTCGAGCGCTATCTCCTTGCGTTCCCCCCGGGTAGCGACCCGGTCCAACGGACGCGCACCCAGCACGACTGCTCGACCTGCAAGGGGTTCGTGCGCCACCTGGGACGGGTCGTCCGCATCCGGGAGGGAACGGTCGAGACGGTCTGGGGCGTCGAGGATCTTCCGTGGCCTTACGCAGAGGTCGCCGCCGCGATGGACGAGTTCGTGCGCGCGCTGCCCATCGCGTTCCTCTTTCGCACCAAGGAGAGCGGCTATGGGAACGAGACGACCCGGCAACTTCTCGAGAGCGGCGCGGTCGTCCGGTGGAACCACCTGTACGGCAAGATCGCGCGGCGGCACCTGTCGGTGAACCCCGAGGAGGCGAAGGGCGAGTACGCCGCCGCCGTCCAGGTGTTCCAGCGGGGCCTCGAGGAGATCCGTCCCGACGCGCTCGCGCGGATCATGGACCTGATCGACGGCAACGCGATCTATCGGGGGGCGGAGCATCGGAAGGCGGTCAAGGGGTTTATGGAGGCCCAGCGGACCTACACGAGCCTGACCGACGCCCGGAAGAACGCGTTCGTCTGGGCCGAGGCGGGCGGTCCCGGGGCACGGTTCCGCAACACCGTGATCGGCACGCTGGCGCAGGAGCTTTCCGAGG
>CAZEWR010000080.1:0-3258 GCA_964516175.1 uncultured Fimbriimonas sp.
CCTACGTCGCATAGTGGCCAAGCGCACCCTCGACGCCGACGATCACCAAGAGCTTGCACTGCTCTGCAAGAGGGGATGTGGCTTTCCCGGTATCGAGGTGACACCGTCGCCCTTGGGCGCCGAGCATGTTCCGTCCATGGCCACCGCCGGTGAGAAGGTAGCGCTGACCTCGATCAGGGATGTCATGGGCGTCAATCGGCTCGCTCCCGGCCAGGAACTCTCGTTTGAACCCGATGGAATTACGATCGTCTACGGCGACAACGGGGTAGGAAAATCCGGGTATGCCCGCATCCTGAAGCGGGCGTGCCGGGCACGTTCCCCCGGCGAGATCCTGCCGAATGCCTTCGGCGGCGGTGCCGATGCGGGATCCGCCACGATCGGATGCGTCGTATCGGGCGATCCGATCGCGCCGCTGGCCTGGACCGACGCGGGCTCTCCCCACGCCATCCTTTCCAGCGTCAGCGTCTTCGACCGCGAATGCGGAATGGTCCATGTGCGCGAGAGGAACGAGGTCGCGTTCCGTCCGTTCGGGCTCGACATCCCCGATGAGCTCGCCGGCGTCTGCCAAGCGATCCGCACGGCGCTGACGGCGGAACAGGGGGCGCTTGAGCAGGCGCGGGATTCGGCGTTCACGGAACCCGCGTTCGGGTCTGGGACCCGGGTCGGGCGGCTTCTCGGCGCGCTCGCTCCGGGTACCGACCTCGGACCCCTGGAAAAGCTGTCGAACCTGTCAGCGGAGGAGCGCGCAAGGCTTCGCCGGCTTGAGGAGGACCTGGCCCGCGACCTGGTCCGGGCCTCAGGGGAGCAGCGCGAGCTGGCCCGGGCCGTACGCCGCCTCTCCGAGGAGCTTGATAGGGTCTTCGGGGCGGTGTCGGATGCGGAGCTCGCGCAGCTTGCGGCGCTCGCCGGGACCGCCCGCTCCAAACGCTCCGCCGCCTCGCTCGCGGCCGAACGCGCCTTCGGCGGAAGCGCCCTGAAGGGGGTCGGGGAGGCGACCTGGCGAGCCCTATGGGACGCGGCGCGGCATTACTCGGAGCATGTCGCCTACGAGGGGCACGACTTCCCGCGGACGGACGCGGAAGCGGTCTGCGTGCTCTGCCACCAGCCGATCTCCGAAGGGACCGGGGATCTGAAGCTGACCTTTGAGGAGTTCGTGAAGGCCGACAGCGAGCGCGAGGCGCGGAAGGCCGAGGTGGCCTACGAGGAGGCCCTGGGGAAGCTGTCGGGTCTGTCGCTGCGGATGTCCGGGTTTCCGCTGCGCCGCCAGCTGTCGGTGACCCATCCGGATGTCGCCGCCGCGATCCTGCGCGGGCTGGCGACCGTCCGGCTTCGGCGATGGATCTGCACGCGGGCACTCGCCGACCGCGGGGCGGGTCCAATGCCCGTGGTTGCGGCCGGCATCATCGGCACGCTAACGACTCTTGCGGATGATACGCAGGCCTATGCCAAGGAGCTTCTGACGGCGGTCGATCCCGCCGGTCGGGTACGGCTGGTTGCGGAACGGGACGAGTTGCGTGACCGCGCACTCTTGGAGGCACTGCTGCCGAAGGCGAGGATCGAGGTGGCACGGCTGAGCGAGCTGGCGGGTTTGAAGGACTGCCTGTCCGAGATGGCGACGAATGCCATCACGACGCTCGGCAACACGATCGCCGACAAGGTCATCACGCCGAAGGTCCGCGATCGCTTTCAGGAAGAAATCCAGAAGCTGGCCGCCCACAGGGTGAGGGTCGACATCGTCCGTTCGGGCGGCAGGTACGGCTCCCCGCAGTACCAGGTCCGGCTGTTCGCCAACGAGAGGGCGAAGGTCGGCGAGATCCTGAGCGAGGGCGAGCAGACCTGCGTGGCCCTGGCCGCCTTCCTGACCGAGCTCGCTACCGCGGCTCATGGATCGACGCTGGTCTTCGACGATCCGGTCTCCTCGCTGGACCATCGGTGGCGGCGCAAGGTCGCCGAGCGGCTGGTCGAGGAAGGGGGCGTCCGGCAGATTATCGTCTTCACGCATGACCTCGTCTTCCTGAACGACCTGCATGCGCTGTCAATCGACGGCAGGATCCCGGTCTCCCTGATCTCGCTCACCCACACCTCTGCCGGCGCGGGCGTCGTGAACCAGGGACTGCCCTGGATCGGGGCTAAGGTCCGGGAGCGCCTCGACGCTCTTGAGAAGGACGCACGGGCGGCCAAGGTCCTCTACGACGACAATCGGGATGATGAGTACGGGGCTGCGGCCTCCCACTTCTTCAGCAGGTTACGAAGCACGTGGGAACGGGCCCTTGAGGAGGTGGCCTTCAACTGCGTCATCCAAAGGCACCGCGACTACATCAGCACCAAGGACCTGAGAAAGGTGGCGAGCCTGACCGTTGCCAACGTCGAGGATTTCGCCGCCGGCTTCAAACGGTGCTGCAATCAGACGGAAGCCCACGATCCATCTCCCGGGCGGAACGCTGCTCCCCTGCGCCCAGACGAACTGCTCAAGGCCGTCGGGGACCTGAGGGCCTGGGTGGACCAGCTTCGTGAGCAGCAAAAGGGCGTTTGACGGCCTTCTGTCATCGTCGCCTACCGCAGTAGGTGCCGCGGCCACCTGGTTGAGATCGACGGCGCCCTCCGCCGCGGCAGCCTGGCCCTGCTAGCCCCCGACACCATGCAAGGCCCCTTTCTAATGATCGCCGAGCGGATCCCCGACGCGCTGACCACCTCGACCTTCGAGCGGGATGCCGACCGGAACATCGCAGGCCGCGACGAGCCCTGATGCGCCTTAACGGTTTTCACCTATCAATCGGATTTGGAGGTACGGGCCCCGGCCTACCGCCGATAGGCATCGTGCCAGGAGTGGTCGTCCCACCATCGACGAGAAGGGTGTCGCCGACGATGTAGTCGGACAGGTCGCAGGCTAGGAACGCGATGGCTGAGGCGATGTCCTCGACCCGTCCGATGCGACCATACGGGATCTGCGACACCGCACTGCGGAGATTTTTACCCTGCATCTCGCCCGCGTTAATGCCGGTCCTCACGGCGCCGGGTCGATGGCGTTCACGCGCACCCCGCGCGGGGCGAATTCCTGGGCGAGGGTGCACATCAGCGTCGTCGTGCCGCCCTTCGAGGCCGCGCAATTAACGTGATCGCCCCACGGGATGCAGTCGTGTGACCTGAAGGCTCCCGACGCGATGGGAACCAGCGTCGTCGGCTGACTTCCCGGCTATCGAGCCAGCCCCGGCTTCTGTTCACTTCCGGCCGTTTGTAGTTCGCACCGATCAGTGTAAA
>CAZEWR010000081.1:0-2874 GCA_964516175.1 uncultured Fimbriimonas sp.
CAGCGGGACGCCCGCATGAGGTGGTGGCGGGAGGCGCGCTTCGGGATGTTCATCCACTGGGGGCTCTACGCCGAGCCCGCCGGCTTCTGGAAGGGCAAGCCGGTTCCCGGCATCGGGGAGTGGATCATGAACACGGGCAAGATCCCGGTCGACGACTACGCCGCCCTCGCGCCGACCTTCAACCCCGTCCGGTTCGACGCCGATCGCTGGGTGGCGGTCGCCAAGGCGGCCGGAATGCGCTACGTCGTGATGACCGCGAAGCACCACGAGGGTTTCGCGATGTTTCCCTCGACCGATCCGTTCAACATCCGGGACGCGACGCCGTTCGAGCGCGATCCGATCGCCGAGATGGCGGCGGCCTGCAAGAAGGCGGGCCTAAAGTTCGGCGTGTACTACTCCCAGGCCCAGGACTGGCACCATTCGGGCGGCGGAGCCTACGGCGGCCATTGGGACCCGAAGCAGGACGGGGACCTACACGCCTACGTGCGGAACGTGGCCGCTCCGCAAATGCGTGAGCTGATGCGTTACAAGCCCGCCGTGCTCTGGTGGGACACCCCGGTCGAGATGTCGAAGGAGGACATCGACCTCCTTACCGCCCCCCTGCCGAAGTCGATCATCATGAACAACCGCCTAGGCAACGGCGTCCCCGGCGACACCGAGACGCCCGAGCAGACGATCCCGCCGACCGGCTTCCCGGGACGCGACTGGGAGACGTGCATGACGATCAACGACACCTGGGGCTTCAAGTCGAACGATACGAACTTCAAGTCGACGACCATCCTCCTGCGCAACCTGATCGACATCGCCTCGAAGGGCGGCAACTACCTGTTGAACGTCGGCCCCGACGCGCAGGGCGTGATCCCGGAACCGGAGATCGCGCGTCTGGCCCAGATCGGCGAGTGGTTGAAACGCAACGGCCGGAGCGTGTACGGCACGAGCGCCTCGCCCTATCGCCGGTTGCCGTTCAACGGACGGGCGACGGTGAAAGGCGACTCGCTTTTCCTGAACGTCTTCGAGTGGCCCGCTGGCGGCGTGACTCTGCCCGGCCTGAAGACGCGGGTCCGGGAGGTTCGGGAAGTCGCGACGGGCGCGAAGGTTCCGTTCGCCCAGAGTCCGGACGGCACGGTAACGGTCCAAGGGAGTTCGCGCGACCCCATCTCGACCGCCTACGAACTGAAGCTCGACGGCAAGCCGGTCGTCGTCCAGTCGGAGACGAGCCTCACCCTCGGGGCCGCGGGACGCGCGTTGGGCGCGGACGACGCGGAGGTCACGGGCGGCCTTCAGGTCGAGCACGATCCCGCGAACGTGGGATACTGGACGGGTCAGGACGGAACCGTCGCCTGGAAGGTCGAGGCGAACGAGGCGTTCCGGGGCAAGGTGAGTCTGGAGTACGCGTGCGACGCCGGGTCGGCGGGAAGCGAGATCGTCCTCCAAGTCGACGGCCAGGACACGGGCGTTCGCTGGGCGGTGGAGAGCACAGGATCGTGGGACGCCTACCGCACGGTGATCCTACCGGGCGAGGTGACGATCCCGACGGGCAAGCATGTGCTGAAGATCGTGGCAAGGTCGATGCCGCACGGGGCGGTGATGAACCTGCGCCGCCTGAACCTCGCTCCCTAGCCTTTTACCGAAGCCACGCCGCGATTCTCGCCCGGCAAAGGGGGCAGAAGTCCGTGCCGATCCGGGCGAGCCGACCGTCCGCGTCCCGCATCGTACAGCCGGGCGTAGGGCAGTGGGGAAGGCCCAGGGTGTGCCCGACCTCGTGGACGGCCACGTCGGCGAGGCGGGGAAGGGAGCCTTTCGTGCGGAAGCTCGAGACCACCGCCGACCGGCCGCCGAGGCAAGCGAGTCCCGCGACACCCCAATCCTTACGACCGCGAGCGGTCGTGGAGACGTCGGCGCTCGTCACGCCGAGGACGCGCCAACCCTCGTCGCCCTTGGCGAGCCACGCGATCAGGTGGTCCGCCCGGTAGCGGCCCCGGGGAGGATAGTAGGTGGCCTTCGGAAGCGCGCGGCGCGGTCCGACCTCGACTTCGAAGCGGTAGGTGCGTTCGAGCGCGCGTCGGACGGCGGCGACCTCCCGCTCCTTGACCCGCCCCAGGGGAACGATCAGCAAGGTCTTCGTATCGACGTCGGGCAGCACGAGGAAAGCATAATCGCTTCTCTATGCGCGCGATCGTCCAGCGGGTCGGAATGGCGTCGGTTTCCGTCGGGGGGAGGGAAGTGGGGCGGTGCGGTCCGGGGCTTCTTCTTCTCGTCGGGGTCCACCGGGACGATACGGAGGCCGACGCCCGCAAACTCGCCGACCGGATCCTTGGGACGCGGATCTTCAACGATCCCCAAGGGAAGATGAACCTGGCGATCCGCGACTTTCCCCAGCCGGAGGGCGGCTACGAGCTGGAGGTCCTCGCGGTCAGCAACTTCACCGTCTACGGCGACCCGAAGAGCCGCCGCCCCAGCTTCACCCTCTCGGCGGGCTACGAGCAGGGCCGGGCGCTCTTCGATCGCTTCGTGTTCGAGCTTCGCTCGCTCGGCGCCAGCGTTCAGACCGGCGAGTTCGGCGCCGACATGCGGGTCAGCCTTGTGAACGACGGTCCGGTCACCCTCGTCGTCGAATCGTGAATCGGTCCAAAAGTACCAGGAATCAGCCGCTCAGGAGCCTATACGGGCGTAACGCTTAAACGTCTTGAGCGTCCGAAAAGGCAGAGGTCCCAAGAAGGATGATTGGAATCGGGGTAGAACGAGGGGCGGTGAGGCTTGAAGCGTCCGCAGGGCGGATGGAACTGGAGAGCGATGCCGTCCTGGTGCGCCAGGCGAGAGACGGCGAGTATCGGGCGTTCGAACTGCTGTTCGAGCGGCACCGCCTTCTCGTCT
>CAZEWR010000082.1:0-2730 GCA_964516175.1 uncultured Fimbriimonas sp.
TCGCGGCACGTCGATCCACGGATCTGCGCCAGCGTCAGGCCCCTCAGGATGCGAAGTAGGTGGACGATGTGCTGGCCGACCAAGGCGGCATTCTTCGTGCCCTCCATGCGGGCGCCGTAGAACGTCAAGCAAGCGGCGACGGACACCAGGCGGGGGTTGGAATTCGCCGGGTCGTCGTGATCCGGCGAGGCCATGAGCCGCTCTCGGGCTAGGCGCCCTTGCTCCGCGATGTGGAGCGCGAGCTCCTCTTGAGCCGCGCCGCGAGCTGCAAGGCCGTGTCGTGTTCTGCGCTTGTAGCGCTCGCCATCGATGAAGTCTGCGATTGCCCAGACCTGTCGCTTCCGGTCGAAGACAAGGCGGGAGGGTTGCTTGGGGCGAGCCACGTATTTCTCCAGTCGAGCAGGTATTGGCGGGTCGTGTAGATCGCGTGTCCGGGCTGCATCGATTTCAGTCGATGAGGATCCGGGGCACGCGTCGCGGCCCGCAGCTGCGCGGTGGAGAAGGTCGGGAAGCCTAGGGCGTCCGCTAGCTCGGGGGCCCACGCGGCGACGTCGAGCGACATCAGCGTGTCCGTACCGGCCATGGAGGCCTCGTCGCGGGCGCCGTCCGAGAAGTCGAACGGGCCGGCGTGAAGGACGAATGTGGGCTTCGAATTGAGCATGGTGCGATTCTGAATCGAGGGGGCTTCGACTGCAACGGCAAATAGAGGCCGCGGTTAACACGGCGGGGGATGGTTACTGGGACATGCTCGAAGTCCCAGCGTTTCGGCCGTCCGCGTGTAGGTCCGGTTCGGGCGGTACCGGCGGTAGATCTGCCGCATCGCGTCATCGACGGCCTCGGCGCTATCGTCCTCGAGGAGCTCCGCCGACGCATCGCCGTCGTCGGATTCCGAAAACCGAAAGACGATGTACTGCCGCCCCAAGGTCGGCCGCCATCCGAAATGGGCCGGGCACGCGTCCGGGTCCCGCCGGCGGAAGAGCAGGAGCCGCCCCTCCTCGACGCCGAGGATCTCCCCCAGGAACTCGTCCTCCGGATCGCGGGAGAGGTGGGAGTCCCCGTCATCCCTCGCCGTGAACGGCGGACTGGCCGTCACCAGATACCCATGCTTGATCACGCAGCGATCGAGGCTGTGGGCCTCGGTGATGCTCATGTCGAACGTGATCGACAGGGGAGCGGACGGGGTCGGGGCGGGCTTCTTCTTGGTGGCCATGGTCAGGTGTCCTTGTGTTCGGTGGAACGCGCAGCCTTGGCGCGTGCCCGGGAGGATCCGGCGCCTCACCACGCGAGGCTACCGAGGGCATCGGCATCGTCGGAGGGGGGCGGTTTGGGCCCCGCCGCCTCGACCGCGGCCACCCGGCGGCGGATCACCCGGAGCCAGTGCAAGCACGTCGCGACGTCGAACCCGGCGTGGCGGTGGTGCGCCGCGAGCGTCGGGACCGCCGCGTCGACCCGCGCCGTGCGGAACTCGGGCGGCAACGCGCCGATCCTGACGAGGGCGTGCCCCACGAGGGCGTCCGGATCGAGCACCAGCAGCTTGCGCAGAAGGGGCTCAACAGCGGCGTCGAGTTCCAAGTACGACCGGGCAACCCGCCCGCGTGGCCGCGCCGACCTCAGCGCCGCCGCGACCGCCTCCGCTTCGCGCACCTCGGCCTCGTACGCGTGCCGCGCGGCCTGCTGGACCGGCGGGAGCCCGCGGACCTGGATGTAGTGGGTCCGCCCGTCGTCGTCGCGGAACTTGATCCACGTCTGCTCGTGTGTCAGCAGGCGCCACATGCGCTGCCCCTCGGGCCCCGTCTCGGCCGCCAGCATGTCGACACGCAGGCCGTAGCGGACGATGACCCCCGCATCGCGCCAGGGCGTCTCCGGGTCGCGGGGGATCACGAGGGCCCGACGTCCCTCCCTGATCCTGGGGAGGTCCTCCACGATCCGATCGATGCCGAGCACGTCCACCGGCTCGCCGTCCCCGTAGACCCCGTAGAGCCAGAGGACGTCCTCGCAGACGGCGACCATCTGAGCGTAGGCACCGGCCTCGCCCAGCGGCGTACCTGCCTCAAGGCCCTCGTCGAACGCCCCCTCGTAGCGCCTCGTCCGGAGCTCCTCGATCTGGCGCACCAGCTCGTCGAGACCGGAACCGGTCAGGATCCCGCCCGCCATCAGATGACCTCCCCGACACAGGCGTTCTCGACGCGCGTCCACGCGCCGTCGACGTAGTGGAAGGCGCGCCTGTCCTCGCCCTCGGGATCCCACCCACGCACGTGGGGCTCGGGGCCCCCGTCCACTCTCAGGACGACGACGCCCCCATCGAACAGGCGCACGCGCGTGACCAGGACCTCGCCGTCCCGGCGCACCGAGAGAACCGCCGAGACGAACGTCGGCACGTCGGCCGGCAGGCTCCTCGCGATCGCGGCCTCGACGATGGCTACGTCGCGGGGGCGCCGGCGCCCGACACCGGCGTCGTCGATGAGGGCCGTCAGGCGGGCGCACGGCGGCAGGGGGGCCGCCTCCCGGATCAGGGGGACCGGCGGCGTCCAGTCGGCCGGCCGGGTGAGCTCCTGCAGCGCGATCTGGCGCCACATCGGATCGCGGACCATCGGGCCAGGATCCGGGACGTAATCCCAGAGGGTCATGAACTCGTCGGCGGGGGGCTGCTCGGGCACGGGGATCACTCCGGCTTGGCGAGGTCGGTGAGCAGCGCCATCGCGACGACGGCGCTGCGGTCCGGCGTGGTGT